>JAKFER010000287.1:0-14266 GCA_036675565.1 Chitinophagaceae bacterium | reverse complement strand
GGCTGACAAAGCGGGCGTGAAGACCAGCAAATCTTCAGGCAATTCTTCTGAGGTGGGTAGATCGGCTCCATCAACCAATACAGGTACTACCCTTATATTACGTGAAAGAGCAGTCGCTATTTCCAATCTTACCCAATCATCATCCTTTTTGATACGGGACATTTCCTTGTTATCTCCCATCCATCTCGGACCGATAATGGCTAACATTACATCGCAACATTCAAGTGAGTGGGAAATGGCATCCGTAAAATCTACACCGGGTTCAATTTTATCAATGTCCATGAAAATCTGGTCGTCAACAAAATGTTCTTTCAATGAATCAACCAGACGGCCAGCTTCTCCAGCGCTGTCTCTTTCCCGGTAACTGATAAAAATATTTTTACCGGGTTTGCCTTTAGCTCTTTGTGAAGGATAATTTGTGTTCATACCATCCATTTTAAAAAAGGGTAAGAACTTAAATATTTTATAGGGTATGAAGAAATACGGGGGTTGAAATTCAATATAAATTACACATTTTTAATGGAATGCAGAAAATATTGTGTTGCCAATCATTGGACCTGTTATCTTTGATGACTTCATTTGTCCATCACTTTTTTGAAGAGCTATTTATATTTGCTGCTCCAAAAAATTACGATGGTAAGCTTTTTGCATAAAAATTTACTCAAACTAAAATCAATTTGTATGAAAAGATTTTTTTCTTTTAAACATTTCACACCATTTCTTTTTTTCATGGCAACAATCAGTCTTGTTGCCTGTAATAATGAATCGGATTCTACTGATGTTGATAATGACAGTATGGATATGACTGCCAGCGACACAACAAATATGCAAAGTGCAGAGGCTGTATTAAGTGGTACTAAGACAGACACCACATTAACAGGCCAGGTACGTTTTCAAACCGAAGATAATGGCCAGGTTAAAATGATGCTTGATCTGACCGTTGCCCAAAAAGCCAATTCAACCGTTGCAGTTCATATTCATGAACATGGAGATTGTGGTGATATGGGCAATAACGCTCATGGTCACTGGAATCCCACCAATGAAAATCATGGTAAATGGGGTGAAGGAAATTATCATTCCGGAGATATTGGCAATGTTGAACTGGATGCATCCGGAAAAGGAACTATGGAATTAACAACTAATCGCTGGACGATTGGTGGTGATTCAACCACAAACATACTAAACAGGGCTATCATCGTACATGGAGGTGTGGATGATTACAAAACGCAACCTACAGGAAATGCTGGATCGCGGATTGGTTGTGGAATTATTAAACAACTGAATTAAAAATATTTAACCCCGCAAATGGCGGGGTTTTTTATTTTATTCACCGCCATATTTCAAATGAATCAAAAGGAGAAAAGGATTTATCCGTTACCGTTACTTCTTCCACCCTTGCTTTGGATGGACCTGTTTCACACCATTTAATAAACCGGTTCAGATCCTCATCCTCTCCTGTTGCTACAATTTCAACATCGCCAGATTTTGTATTTCTTACCCACCCGGTTAACCGGGATTTTAACGCAACTTCTTTCGCTGATGCCCGGTAAAATACACCCTGCACCCTGCCTCTGATAATTAAATGAACCGTTTTAACCATAATCCGAAGTTCTTAAAAACTGCTAATTTTCTATTACATACAATTTTTTAATTTCTTCTTCGTTTTTCATCAACCCTATAAAACTACCCTTATGAACCGTTTTTCTATTGACAAACACCTGGTAAAGGATTGGATATTAGTCATCTCCACGTTGGTAATCATGATCCTTTTTAAACATCCTTAAATTACCTGCCCCCTTTTATAGTTTTTTATACAGTTTACGGTTTTAATTAGCTGTTATCATTTCCTGCTTGCATTATCGATCCAGGAAAAGATAGAATGCTTATTAAAAGACAGTCATTCCATTCATGCGCCCCCATCGTGATCAAGAGTCCCTTTTGAATGCAAATACGCTATAAACATATGACCCCTTTCAGGTCGATAAAATATAAAGAACAATTTGTTTTTGACATGCTTACATTTCCAGTCTGGTAATTTCTATCCTCAGCATCAATAAAAAAACAGCCGTCTATTTATGCGTATAAGACAGTAATTTTATACCATTCGGATTAAACTCCAATAAATAGATTTTGCATGGAATTTATTGATTACTATAAAATTTTGGGTGTTGATAAAAAATCAAGTGAGGATGAGATCAAGAAAGCCTACCGGAAGCTTGCCCGCAAACTGCATCCCGATCTGAATCCTAATGATAAAGAGGCACATAAAAAATTTCAGCAGATCAATGAAGCCAATGAAGTATTGAGCGATCCTGAAAAAAGAAAAAAATATGACCAGTACGGGAAGGATTGGATGCATGCCGAACAATTTGAAAAACAGAAACAATACCAGCGTTCATCGCCAGGTGGCGGATATACTTATTCTGAAGGATTTGGAGAAGACAGTTTCTCCGATTTCTTTGCCTCTATGTTTGGTGGTTCAGCCGGCGGTCGCAGTAAGGCTCGTTTCAGGGGTGAAGACTACCAGGCAGAACTTCAATTATCCCTTTCAGATGTATATACAACCCATAAACAAACCATCACCATCGGTGATAAAAAAATTCGCATAACCATACCTGCGGGATTAGAAAACGGTCAGAAAATAAAATTGAAAGGTTATGGTGGCCAGGGTGTAAATGGCGGGCCAAACGGAGACCTGTACATTACTTTTCATATTAGCAATAACACCTCTTTTAAACGTGATGGAGATAACCTGCATAAAACAGTGGAACTGGACCTCTATACGGCCCTTTTGGGTGGGGAAGTAACCATTGAAACCATGAGTGGAAAGATTAAATTAAAAGTGCCACCTGAAACCCAAAATAATACCATAACCAGGTTAAAAGGGAAAGGATTCCCGGTTTATAAAAAAGAAGGCGTATTTGGCGACCTTTTTATAACCTACCAGGTAAAACTTCCAACACATTTAACGGAAAAAGAAAAAGAATTGTTTCGTGAATTAGCCAAACTGAAATCATAAAACAACTCAACATGACAGAGGATCAATTTATTTCCATTGAACAATTTTGTCTTCAAAACCAGGTAGACCATTCATTTGTTCATTTATTGAATGAAAGAGGCATCATGGAGATCATTGTTTTAGAAGAACATGAATTTATCCCTATAGCCAAACTGCCTTTACTGGAAAAATGCATGCACCTGCATTATGAATTAGAAATTAATATGGAAGGCATAGAAGCTATTCAACACTTATTGCAAAAAGTGGAAGATCTGCAAAATGAAATCATAACGCTTCAAAATCGTCTGAGTTTTTATGAACCGGGTGAATAACAATTTCTGCTCATCATTAAGAAAATGATTCAAATCCGCTAAGGTAGAACACTTAGCTTTCTAAAATTTTCGCTAAAATTTTGTTTAACCCTATTGACGGCAGTTTTATAATGGCTGCATACTATTAAATTTGGTTATCTGGAAACCGATTAATATCCATCAACATATGAAATGAATCACAAAATTTTTCCAGCAATTCCTAGTTCCATCAGCTCTCGGGAAGATGAAAATTTTTTGAGATGAATTACATGTGGCCAATAATCAATAAAAAATATATACATGAAAAAATATTTCTCTGAAAAAAACGCACTGACCATTATGGCCAGTTTGTTTTGTCTATTTATGACCATCATTGCCGCCGTAAATCAGTCATTATGGGAAGCAGTAGCTTTTGCCCTTGCTTTCAGTTTTTCCATTGAAGTGATTTGTCATCGTACAAAAGAAAATTCCTGAGAGATTAGCATTAATTATCCATTTCAAAAAAATCTTTTACCGAAGTCCAGAATGTATCAAGTTCTGTAATCATCGTTTTTAAAAAGGAAATAATTGCTGGCCAGTCATTTTTATCATACACATTAACGCCTGTTAATGTAGTTTCAATGACGGTTATGTTCCCTCCATTTTCATCCGCTTTCTCTTTTAACCAAATCCACTCACCTTCCACTTCAGATTCAAACACCTGCTTCAATTGACGCATTCGTTCATAATGTTTTTCCCTGCTCAGTCTATCGCCGGTAAACTGAATGCTTAATCCTGCAGCAGTTCTTTCTGCACTCATTTTAAATGAAATTCCTTTTACCCCTGTTTTGTAATTTATCCAATTTATCTTCTCATCTCCTGCTGGTTGTACCGGCAACATATACCTGCCAAAATTTGTCCAGAATTCCTGTCTTATTTTGGACATCTCATTTCGGTTATACATACAGTTTATAATTTGAATAAGGAAATGAAACCAATAACCATAATTAATACCTTTGTACCGCTATCAAAAATAATAGTTATGCCATATTTTCTTCAGCAGGATCCTGTATTAATACCGGTACCCGGGGGCAAATCAATAGCAGAACATACAGGACTGGCCAGTACTGGTAACAAGGATATTAGTATTGCACATATGGTGGCGCCACCCGGTTGGAGTGAGCCTTTTCAAAACCCCGCTTTCGATGAATATACTTTGGTTAGCAGGGGCCAGAAGCAAGTAGAAGTAGATGGCAAAAAATTGATCGTTAATGCGGGTGAAAGTATTTTGATAAAAGCAGGTTCACGGGTTCGGTATTCGAATCCTTTTAATGAAGGGTGTGAATATTGGAGTGTATGCAAACCCGCCTTTTCGATGGAAACGGTACACAGGGAACAGGAATAATCTTTAAACAATAAAATATGGCTTGCGAAATTTCAATACCTGTGGCTGCATCCGCGGCTGAACTTTTTTTTAAAGTGAAAGAAGCTATTGAAAAAAATGGCGGTACTATAACCGGAGATGAGCTTTCAGGTTCTTTTCATATCAAAATCATGGGAACTATAGCAGGTTCTTATAAAACTACAGGTGATATGATGAACATTATCGTGGAGAATAAGCCCCTTTTTATCTCATGTGGGCAAATTGAAAGTTTTTTACGATCCCGGTTAGCTGGATAGAAAATTTATTTTTCTTCAATTTGTGTAAGCTCTTCCACATTAAACCCGTCAATTCAGCTGCAAACGGACAAGTTCACGCTAAAGTTTTTTTGGCATGTTTTTCCCCTATTATGGGATAAAACTAATAATATGCAAACCTGGTTAAAAAATACATTTACAAAGAAAGAAGAGGGAGAAGAATTTCATTTAGGTGCTACGATAACGATGATCTTATTGATCCTAACGTTTATCAGTACCAGTTTTTACATCGCCGTTTCAAGCTTTGCCTAATTCATTTTTATTGATAAATTATAGTGATTGTTTTTTTATAAAAAGCATTGTTTGAACTTAGCATAAAAAATGCTCAGTTTCAAGACCAACATTTTACGGTTTGGGCAAATGGGTGAAAAAACCGGTTGGACCTACATTCAACTACCTGCGGAACAGGCCGCAAAATTATTTCCTGGTAATAAAAAATCTTTCAGGGTCAAAGGCAAACTGGATCATGTTCCGGTAAAGCAGCTCGCAGTGTTTCCCATGGGTGATGGAAGTTTTATTATTGCTTTAAATGCAGGCATGCGTAAAGCGTTAAAAAAGCAAAAAGGCGCGGAACTCCATGTGCAACTGGAAAGGGACAAATCGCCGTTTACAATCGCTGAAGAATTAATAAGTTGCCTGGAAGATGAACCTGGGGCATCAACCTTCTTT
This sequence comes from Chitinophagaceae bacterium, assembly GCA_036675565.1. Taxonomy (GTDB): domain Bacteria; phylum Bacteroidota; class Bacteroidia; order Chitinophagales; family Chitinophagaceae; genus JACCYQ01. The sequence continues at coordinate 8,611 of JAKFER010000287.1, read as the reverse complement.
CAATCATTACAACCTTCCCATCAACAATATTTCAATAAATGGATTGAAACGGCTAAAACCGATTCAACAAAAGCAAAAAGAATTGCCCAAACGGTCAATGCCTGTTTACATCATTTATCTTTTTCAGAAATGATGAGGATTAATAGGAAGGACATAACATAAAAAAAGAGCGTGAAAACACGCTCCTTAAAATCAGTTGTATAAAACCGACTACCAACGATTGCTTGAAAAAGACTTCTTAGGTGCTCTTTCTTCACGTGGTTTGGCTTCATTCACTTTGATAGCGCGGCCTTCAACCATTCCGCCATCCAGTTCCTGGATCGCTTTCTGGGCTGCTGCGTCATCACTCATTTCAACAAATCCAAAACCACGGCTGCGGTTAGTGAATTTGTCCATAATTACTTTAGCTGAAGTTACTTCGCCGTACTCTTCAAAAAAGCCTTTCAAGTCTTCATCCTGAACGGAGAAACTTAAATTTGATACATAAATGTTCATCGAATCGAATTAAATAATGAATAAAAAATCATCTGAGATAACGCACTGGAAAGGAAGACTAACTATTAGCAGAAATGCTTAGCAGAAAAAAATCGTTCTAATACCTGTTGCTGTAATGCTCAAATTTGCGTGGCAAAGATATATTAATTATTTATTCAAAAGTCAAAAATTTAAAATCATTATTGTTAAACAATTTGCCTTCAACAGTTTGTAATTTTGAAACATGTCGCATTTTACCCGCCTCTCTGTTAACATTAATAAATTTGGAACCCTTCGCAATTCACGGGGTGGCAATAACCCCGATGTTGTTAAGGCAGCGGCCGATGTGGAATTGTTTGGTGGCGATGGTGTTACCGTTCACCCCCGCCCCGATGAAAGACATATCCGGTACGAAGATGTCTATAACATCAAAAAGATCATCACCACTGAATTTAATATTGAAGGCAACCCAAAGGAACAGAAATTCGTGGATCTTGTGTTGGATGTGAAACCTGACCAGGTTACATTGGTTCCCGATGCAGAAGGACAATTAACTTCTGATCATGGATGGGATACCATTGCTAACAAAGATTACCTAATTCATATCATCAGCGTTTTTAAAAATGCCGGCATCCGTGTTTCTATTTTCACCGATCCCGATTTAAACATGATTGAAGGCGCTGCAGCTACGGGAACAGATCGTATTGAACTGTATACGGAAGCTTATGCCAGGTTATTTGCTGAAGGAAATAAAACACTGGCGATCGAACCTTATATAACTGCAGCAGAAAAAGCAAAGCAACTTGGATTGGGATTGAATGCAGGACACGATCTTGATTTTTATAACCTGGCATTCTTCAAAAAAAATATTCCGTGGCTGGATGAAGTAAGTATTGGTCATGCCTTGATCTGTGATGCTATTTATTGGGGATTTGAAAACACCATCCAGTTGTATAAGCGACAATTACAATGAAACAATACACAATTTGACAATTCGACAATGAAGCAATGTAGATATTTAAAATGCAAAATGAAAGATGAAAAAATTGGACAATTCGAATTTATAAGAACAGGATCCAAAGACTTTAAATTTTGAATTTAATTGATTTTTAAATTTTAAATCTTGACTTTCAACAAAACCTGGACGCGACGGCGGTTTGTGAAAAATGCAGGTATTCTTGCAGCATGTGGATTAAATCTTTCCTGTATGTCAATACCAAAACAAAAAAACAAACTAGGTATAGCTCTGGTGGGCCTTGGGGGATATTCCAACGGGCAGTTAGGTCCTGCCCTGCTGGAAACAAAACATTGCTACCTCGCAGGCATTGTAACCGGCACACCGGCCAAAGAAAAACAATGGGCATCCCGGTATAACATACCGGAAAAAAATATTTATAACTACGAAAATTTTGATTCCATTGCCCAAAACCCGGACATAGATATCGTGTATGTGGTACTACCCATATCTATGCATAAGGAATTCACTATACGGGCAGCGCAAGCCGGCAAACATGTGATCTGTGAAAAGCCTATGGCCATGAACGTTAGAGAGTGCGAAGAAATGATCGTCGCATGCAAAAAAGCTGATCGATTATTATCTATTGGTTACCGTTTACATTTTGAACCCTATAACATGGAGATGATGCGGCTTGGACAACAAAAAGTTTTTGGAAATGTGCAAGAAATAGATTGTGCAAACGGGTTTACCTGGGGCAATGATAAAAGTTCGTGGCGGTTAAAAAAAGATATGGCTGGTGGCGGCGGACTCATGGACATGGGTGTTTACGCCATCCAGGGTGCTCGCTATACCACGGGTGAAGAGCCGGTTTTTGCCATGTCTACCCAGGAAACCACAAGGCCAGATATATTCAATGAAGTGGATGAAACCATTTATTTTGAATTAAGCTTTCCCGGGGGTGCCGTTGCTAAAGGTATTTCCAGCTATAACAAAAACCTGAATCACCTGTATGCAACGGCTGAAAAAGGCTGGTTTAAACTGACCCGGGCATATCGTTATGGAGGAATGGCTGGTGAAACCAGCAATGGTCCAATGAATTTTGATCCTAATGTAAACCAGCAAGCATTACAAATGGATGATTTTGCACAATGCATTCTTCAAAAAAAACCAACCCGCGTTCCCGGTGAAATGGGCTTACTCGACATGAAAGTGATTGAAGCTATTTACCGCAGTATTGCATCGGGGAAAAAAGAAAGGATTTGAATTTCTTCTTTTTGCAATGATGTGTTCAAAAAAAATTGAACTTTCTAGGAAATACCCTCATGTCAGATCTGCAAACAAAAGACTTTTAACTTTTAAAATATAATTCATCTTCCGGATTCATCCACTTATAACGCAGTGATAAACCAGAGATATCCCAGTAATATCCCAGTACTTATAAGATCCGGCTTATCTCTATCGTATATCTACTATTTCATTTATGCAAGTCTTTTTTTATCTTGTTTAGGTGCTTTAATTTTTTAAGCAACCTACTAAATGGAATGCCCTTAAATATTTAAACCCTTAAACCTAATCACTAAGCTCTAAACGCTAAACTCTAAACAATCTAAGCCTAAACCTTATCCTCAACGCTAAATCTCAAACAAATGTCCAAACTATCCGCACCCTTACAATTCACCGGCAGCCTGGGAGGCTTATCCGCTTATACTATGAAAGGTTCTGATGCCATTATTTTACGCACCAAAGGCGGTCCCAGTAAAAAGCAGGTGCAACGCATGCCTGAAAATTCTTTAATGCGCCTCCAAAACAAAGAATGGAGCGGTTGTGTAATAACGAGTACCAGCATACGTAAAGCATTGCATGGATTGCAGCACCTGGCCGATTATAATATTTCCGGACCCTTAAACGGGTTGGCTAAAACCATACAGAAACTCGATACCACCCAACCCTGCGGTCAAAGATCTGTTCTATTGTCTCAGCACCGCCATAGACTGGTAGGCTTTTCCCTCAATAAAAACATTTTATTTGATAGCATGGTCCGCTACCCGATGATGACCGGCATAGACCGGGATAACGGACATGCGAAGGTGCAAGTTCCCAGGCTTGAACCGGGCATCCATTTGCGGTTGAATAACCGGTTTCCCTTATTCAGATTTTGTTTCACATTGGGCATGGTCAGTGATGTGGTCTTTAATCCTTTACACAAAATATATGAGGCTGCTGCAGGAGTAGTACATGCTGAATCAAAAACAATTAGCGGCGCCTGGTGGCCCGCAAATGAAACCTACCCGGGAGCTTTACTGGAAATTACACTGAATGATACAGCTCTGATGAACGAACACATTAGCCTGGTAGCTGGAATTGGTATTGAAATGGGACAAATGAATATGGATGGTGAGGTTGAACCGGTGAAGTTTGGAGGAAGCGGGAAAGTGATCGGAGTGGGATGAGAGTTGAGGGTTTAAAGTTTAGTGATTTAAAGTTGTATTTACGCAAAATTTTCAGCTATACGCAATTTTTTTCTTAAGGGTAAAAAAAGAACAAGTTAAATATATTGTGAACCAAAATTGAGTAGCGTATATTAGCGTAATACACATATTGTGTGCAAAACTAACTTGCTCAATTGTATGAAATGAATAATGTATTAGTGGTTATTTTAGCTCTAGCAATATATATTAATTGTCTATTCATTTTTATTGCACCTTCTTTTTCAAGGCAGATTATTGGACGGCCAAGCCTCTTTAGAATAATTCAGCAGTTTGTCACAACCAATTCATTGACTTTCTACGAAATTTACTTCCTAAGCAAATCTACAAGTGACCGAGTAAGTTTCTTAAAGGATTATCACGACTTCAAGCATAAGAATATCTCCTCTTTGATAAAAGGTATTAGTTCCATAATTGTTTTGAATATCGGGATAGTTATTAAAAATACCTTTGAAAAAGGCTTGGAATTAAAAAACTATAGGAATGAAGACACACTGCTTATCTTTCTCACACTAATTTTGATTGCAGTAAACATCAGATATGTAATTAAGTTGAATGATTGCGTTCGTGAGTTCCGACTTGCAGTGAGAATGTATGAAACTTTAAAACATTAATATAAGCACAATGGCTTACATAACACTTCTATTTATCATTCTTTCTGCCTCTATAGTGCTCATTACCATTCTTGATACGTTGCTAGAATCAAGGACTAATCGACTTACAAAGGCGCAGATTAGAGATTTACTGTACCTGACAGATCTGATGAAAAATAAAAATTTTGAGATCAAAGACCGGCATATGAGAGATCTCAAAGTGAAATTAAAAAACATTCAATTAGCAAACTTGCATGATTTAGAATCACTTGATAAATGCTTGGTCCGGCTTAAGAACATGAAAGAAAAAAAATTGCCCGATGAGCACTTATCAGATGACTAGACATACTATCTTCAGGTGCGCATAACATCAGCTTTTCTGCAAATAAAAATATACTGAAACCTGGAAGGGTTCAATGACAATTCAACCCTTTTAGGGGTGTTGTATAGTCACCTATATTACCAGCCGGATTTACCGGCGCAATTCAAATTAAATCAATGCGGGATTTTGAATGTTTGCTGATTCATATTTGCAGTGCTATAAAAGAGTTATTGGGTATTATACATGGAAAGCCACGTTTACTCTGATTGTAAATTACATTTGTATTTTACTAACCTGCATTTATTTTGATGCAATAATTTACCATGCTGCCAGGCTTGTAGAATAAGTTTGCTTGTTAAATACAAACGGCTGGCGTAAATTTCAATTTTAAAATAAACTAGATTTATATGACAACCGAAACCATGCATTTAGGCCGTAAAATAAGCCGCATCAGGGAGTTAAAGGGTATGAAACAGGAAACACTGGCAAGTGTAATGGGTATAAGCCAGCAGGCTATCAGCAAACTAGAACAAAGCGAACATGTGGATGATGACCGCCTGGAAGAAGTGTCTAAAGCATTAGGTGTTTCGGCAGAAGCAATAAAAAATTTTGATGAGGATGCTGCAATTAATGTTATTTCAAATACTTTTCATGATCATTCAGCCAATAATGTAAATTTCAAATGCACATTTAATCCGTTAGATAAAATGGTAGAATTGTATGAAGCATTATTGAAAAGTGAAAGAGAAAAAATAGTTCTGCTTGAAAGAATGCTGGATAAGAAATAATTTAGTAGATAATTCAAAAAGTAATATAATTTAAGAGACATTTGTATCCAGAAAATATTTTCAAATCCAGTCACATCCTGCACCTTCAACTTACTTTAATTCTCCAATTTGCATTTGAACAATCAATTATTTCTGATATATCTTTTATGCTCCCAATAGAGAAAATATAAGGATCATGAATTTTATATTTGTCAGTATATATTGCTAGCCTAATTTCTTCTTGCCAACTATGTTCCAAGTTTTTTTGAAATAAATTTTTGGTACCTGTGTATTCTTGTAAATTTAAGTATTCAACAGTACGCATACAGGTTTTGAAAGGCAATTTTGATAGGGCATTTTCTAATTTTACTTTAAAAATATCCTGTCTCAATATCATCAAACAATATTCAAAATCATTGAAGTTTGCATTTAATTTAATATCGGTAAATCCATCATTTAATTTCACATTGATGAATGACATGCAGTAAAGATTTCCTAAAGGTTTTTCAAATTTTTTCTTAAAGTGTAGTTTCGTGGTTTTCAGGTTTTGAAAAGTTGCAGATGGATCATTAATAGGTTTAATCTGAAGATTAGCATTTTCATAATAACCTAACTCCGATACTGCTTCCATAGGGTCTCTTCGTAATCTATCTTCAGTATTTGCAAAATATGAGATTGTATTGCAATAAATTACACCACTGTCCCTCATTTCTTCCAAATGCTTCTTTGAGCCAAATTTTATAAGTAGAGATACTTCCATTTTATCTTTTAATAAACTAATATTAGACTAGTTTTATAATTTCAATCTTATCACTTAACGTACTTATTACTTTCAATTTTTCCTTTTTTATAAAGAGTGGTGATGATGTCTTATAAGGTACCCTTGCACTGGGGACGTATTTCATTGCAGGTTGTAAATGAGCATCCTGGTCATCAAAAAAAATATGTGCTTTAAAGGCTTTCAATACTTTGCCCTTTGAAATACCTCCAAGAAAAAAGGCTTCATCTATATATACATCCCATTCCCTTAACGTATTAATAACCCGCATATGAGATGGACTATTTCTTGCTGTTACAATGGCAATCCTCAGAGGTGACAACTCTACACCCATATGCATTTTCCGTTGTATTGTTGAAAGCATTTTAAGAAGCTTACCATGTGGCCCTTCCTTTAGGGCTTTAAACTCATTTGCCTTTTCATTTTCATGAAAAGCAACAATTCCCTGCGTTTTATAAATGTGTTCAGATTCATCGGAAAATAGTACAGCATCTGCATCAAATGCAATACGGACTGTTGATGTTTCCGCATCAAAACTATCAGGTGGCTCATAAATCAATGCTGCAGAAGCTACGCCTGAATCAACAATTCTCTGTACCTCCTCTTCATCTTTTGAGAGAAATAAATCAACATCAAAAGCTTCCATATAATCATGCAGATTCTCACCTCCGGTAAAAGCTGATCGTGTAATATCTAATTGATAATGTTGAATTGAATTTAATACCCTAATTCCTGTTTCAGGACTATTCTTGGACATAACTATAACTTCAACCAGCCGATCCTTTGAAAGCGTATTTAAGTTAAGTAAAGCCTTAACCACATGAAATCCAGTTCCGGGTTTCAATAGAATTCCTTCCCGTTCTTTTTGATGCTTACGGTATTCAAAAACACCTTGCGCTTGAAATAAATTATTTTCTTCTTCTAAATCAAAAAGAGCTCGGGAGGATATTCCAACGACTAAGGTTTCTGCAAATGAAATGGGTATTGATTTATATTTTTGTAATTAACTTCCCTCCACAATCTTTATTTCCTCCTCTGTCAATTCATACAACTCATAAACCATCCGGTCTATTTCTTTATCTGTTTCATCAATGGTTTGCTGAATGGCTTTCGCCTTTGCTTTTTCCTGTTCAAAATGCTGCATCCTTTCCTGGCATTCTTCTTCTTTACTGTTATGGATATCCGTTTGTAAGGTGGGGTTATGAAAATGTGCACTGAACCGCAACCATGCCGGGTGCAGGTCTTCTTTGTGCAGATCGTTGAGATACTTTTTTAATACAGCGTTTTGAAATAGCGTCATGGTTATTTCGAAAATAGGTAAAAGGTTTTAAAAAAAATCGCATACTGGTTCATGGTGTTTAAGTTGTGGATTATTAATGTGCTTTAGATTATTTTCCTACTACCTCAATAAAACAGAACTTCCGCTTCGTTTATAAAGTTTATTGTCTAGCCCAATAGCTTCTGCCGTCCAATAATATATATCACTCATTTGTGGATTTCCTTTAACTGTACCATCCCATCCCTGGCCAATAATATTTGTTTCATACATTAATTGCCCCCACCGGTTAAAGACCCTAAAGAATTTCAGTTCTTTAATATTTAATCCAAGTGGATATAGTTTATCGTTGTAACCATCATTATTTGGGGACCATGCTTTTGGAACAAAAAGACCTGATTGGTCAAAAACAGGAATTTCAGTATTGATTTTTACAAGAATGGAATCAACCGTTACACAACCCTGGTCATCTGTTATTTGAATTGTATAATCAGTTTGTATATCAAAATTGAAAACAGGGTTAGCAATATTATTTGCATTTAATCCCGCTGAAGGATTCCATAGATAGATTGTACCTATGTTCCGTGCATTTAGTTGTAATGGAACATTTGCTGTTGCAGTTACGGACTGGTAACGGGTTCCAGGAATACTTTGATTAACTACCAGGTTTAATGTTGCAACAGAATCACAACCCGATGCTGCTGTAAGTGTTGCTGTGTACGTTCCGGCCTGTGTAATACTTTGTCCATTCCAGGTGTATGGCAATTGTGCAGTGCAGATAGTCTGATCCGTAGACGACGTGACGTTTTGATTGACTACCAGGTTTAATGTTGCAACAGAATCACAACCGGATGCTGCGGTCAATGTTGCTGTGTATGTCCCCCCTTGCGTAATGCTTTGTCCGTTCCATGCATATGGTAATTGTGCCGTGCAGATAGTTTGATCGGTGGTGGATGT
>JAKFER010000286.1:0-14269 GCA_036675565.1 Chitinophagaceae bacterium | reverse complement strand
GCCAGCCTGAGGAAGTTGCTGAACTGGTTTTGTGGTTAAGTTCTGATAAGGCTTCTTTTGTTACAGGGCATTATTATGCCGTAGATGGCGGATATCTATCGCAGTAAAATATTCAGTAAAATAAAAATCATAAGCATGGATATACTGATCATATCTTCCAGTGTAAGAACAGGACGCAATAGTCACCGGGTGGCTTTATTCTTTGAAAAATTTATCAGGGAAAAACAAAATGTTCCTGTTGAAATACTGGATTTAAATGATTACCAGTTTCCCATTTTTGAAGAAAGGTTGCGAAATATTAAAGAACCCTCTGCTGAAATGCTTGAATTCGCCAGTAAGGTTCAACATGCAGATGGAATCCTGATTGTAACACCGGAATACAATGGCGGCTATCCCGCAAGTTTAAAAAATGCGATTGATTTATTATATGCAGAATGGAAACGTAAGCCTGTTGCTATTGCAACTGTATCTGCAGGTCCCTTTGGTGGTGCACAGGTGAATACTTCCTTGTCATTCAGTTTATGGAAGATTGGCGTGTTGTTGGTTCCTGCCATGTTTCTTGTTGCCAAAGTTCAGGATCAATATAATGAAAATGGTGAGCCAAAGGATAAAGAGAAAACTGAAAAAATAGCCTCAAAATTTATAGAGGAATTAATCTGGTGTATGCATGCTGTAAACCGTATGAAAGAAGAATAAATTTTGAAACATTTGTAAACAGGTAGTAAATATTTAGGTTTAATAACGGGGAAGGTTAAAATCATTTTACCATCCTCGTTATTATTATTAAGTGAAGGACAATTAGTTTTTCAATTTTTCAATCCTGGTTTCCTCTACATGATCCTCTACTTGTTCCAGTGGAATAACAATGACGAAACTTGCCCCGTCACCATCCGAACCATAGGCGCGGATAATACCATTATGCTTGCCGATGATCTTCCGTGCAATGGCTAATCCGATTCCGGTACCTTCATATTTTTTCCGTGTATGCAAACGTTGAAAGATGGTAAAAATTTTTTCCGCATATTCATTATCAAAACCAATTCCATTATCCTTGATCAGGATGCGGCAATACTGGCCATGCTCATCAAAGCTGTCAACAAAAGATAATTCACTAACCCTCGTTGCCTGGATGGTGATATGAGGTTGCACATCTTTTTTACTGAACTTAAGGGCATTGCTGATAATGTTCTGAAACACTTGCCTCATTTGCCCTGGAATAATTTCTGCCTTTGGTAAAGAACCAACTTCTATCTGCGCTTTCTTTTCTTTGATCGTCAACTCTAAATCACTAAGTACTTCGGCAACCACCGTATTTAGATCCATCTCTTCAAATTTACTGCCCACCGAAAGCTTGGTGAACGATAACAAATCGTTTACCAGCGTACCCATGCGGGTTGAAGAAGCTATAATTTTATTGACATAATCCAATGCAGCGGCAGGTAAACTTTCCAGGTGCCGGTCTTTAACCAGGTTGCTGAATAAAATGATCTTTCTTAAAGGTTCTTTTAAGTCGTGAGATGCTATGGATGCAAACTGCATCAATTCGCTGTTTGTAACTTCCAGTTCTGCATTGGTTCGCTGCAATTCCATGGTCCGCTCACTTACTTTTTGTTCCAGGATTTCACTCATCATTTTTTGATCATGAATATCTGTGCAGGTACCAAACCATTTTACGATTGTGTTTTTATCATCCTTCAATGGTAAACCTCTGCCAAGAAACCAGCGGTAATCTCCATCATGACTTTGAATGCGATATTCAATTTCATATAGTTCACCAAATTCCGTTGCATGCTTCCATGTATCTAATGCACGCTGACGATCTTCAGGGTGCAAAACAATACTCCATTTATCACCCAGCGTATCTTTTGGATTAAGCCCGGTATACTCATACCAACCTTTATTAAAAAAAGTTACCTCCCCTGTGGGTTGTGCTATCCAAACCATTTGCGGAATAAAATCGGTTACAAATTCAAATTCCTGGTTTAGCTTCTTTAATTCATCATTTGCTTTTTGAATGGATTTGCGTGCAACTACCTGGTCTGTTACTTCGTAAGCAAATACCAGGATGCCATCAATAGCACCATGTTGGTTGCGGGTGGCCTGGTACACAAATGTGATGTACATTTCTTCAACGGGCTGGTCCTGGTCGCGGGCCAGCAAAACTTTTACATCATAACCAATATAAGTTTCACCCGTCTGGTATACATCATCCAGCAATTCAATAATTCCCTGGTCAATTAATTCAGGCAATGCTTCCCGGATGGGTTTGCCAACCAGTTTGCGTTTGCCAAATAATTGCTGGTAAAGTGGATTCACTAATTCATATACATGTTCAGGTCCTTTGAGTGTACAGATAAGTGCAGGCGCTTGCATAAACAGGTTTTGCAAAATTGTTTTTTGTGCTTCCACATCGGCGGTTCGTTGCTGCACCAGTTCTTCCAACTCGGTGTTGCTGGCAATCAGTTCCTGGTTTTGCTTCGCAATTTCTTCGGCTGTGCGATCCTGTATGGCGCCTAATAGACGGTATGGTATGTCGTCATCATTCTTTAAAACAGTGCCGGTATCTTCGATAGAAACATACTCACCATTACTTTTTTGCATGCGGTACCTGATGGACCAATCACTTCCTTCATTGATGGCATCCTGTATTTGATCTTCAACATGTAACCTGTCGTCCGGGTGAATTTTATCTAACCAAAATGAAACAGAATGTGTATCACCAGATTTTGCATATCCAAACCAATTATAAAAACTATCGCTCCACCAGATCTGGTCATTCACCAGGTCGCGATCCCAGATAGCATCGCTGATGGCACTGGAAATAAGCCTGAATCTTTCCTCGCTCTGGGACAATTCAAATGTGCGATCTTTTACTTTTTGTTCCAGCTGCAGGTTTAAGATTCGATAATTTTCTTTTGACTTTACCAGTTCCTGGTAGTTCTGCCTGATCTTTTCTTCGGCTTGCTTTTTATCCGTGATATCCGTAAGACTGATAACGATACCATCCATCATAGGCGTGGCAATAATGTTGTACCAGTTTTGTTTATGCTGGATGGTAAGTTCTGTTTCAATATGAAAAGGCTTACCGGTTTCAATTACCGCATTGAACTTTTCTAAAAAACCTTTTTTGAGTAGTTGTGGAAATTCCTGCGTCAGCATTTTGCCAATATATTCTTCATTGGTTTTACCAAGCATTTCATCGGCTGCATAATTTGCGGCGATCCATTCAAAATCATGCACCTGTCCCCTGTTATTCCGAACGGCTTTAAAGGCCATCATGGCGCTTAATGTAGCATCGAAAACACTTCGGATAATGGTGTTCAATTCTTTTAATCCTGATACATCTACAAAAGTGATGACAGCTCCATCAACTTTTTGATCCTGCCGTACAAATGGTAATATTTTCATCAGGTAAATACGACCATTCACCAGTTCCACTTCTTTTTCCAGTGGCACCTGTGTTTGAACAACCCGCTCAATATCCGCCGAAAAATTTTTACTTGCTTTGATGTTTGTACTGATATGAATGATGGGTCGCCCGATATCGCCTTCTATCAGGTTGACCATTTTAACGGCAGCAGGATTAAATTTGCGGATTCGATAATCTGCATCCACAAAAACCTGTGCTATTTCTGTACTGCGGAAATAATTATTCAGGTCATCATTCAATTCAATTAATTCCTTTATACGCAACTGGTGTTCCGTATTCAGCGTATGCAATTCTTCGTTCAGGGATTGCAATTCTTCATTACTGCTTTGCAATTCTTCATTGGCAGAAAGTAATTCTTCATTGCTTGATTGCAATTCTTCATTAGAAGTTTCTAAACTTTCAACAGCCATTTGTAAATTAACCCGGGTTTCTTTCAATTCTTCTTCCAGGTCATGCACATAAGTTGATGAAATTACTTCATTGAATGCTGTATGATCAGATAATGATTTTGCAAAAATGGTCTCATTGCTTTCACTTAATAATACCATCAGCATATTGTTTCGTTTGGCTGGCTTTACAATGATGTTGATAGATTTATCGGGATTGCCGGGGGATTTTACACCAGACAAACTTATTTCTTCATTTTCTTTTACTGCGCGGCGAATGGTGGCATTTAATCGGATAGATAATTCCTTATCCACCATGCGTAAAATATTTAACGATGTAATTTTTTCCGGCAGCGACAGGTATTTATTAAAATTGCCCACCGCTTCTTTGATCTCAAAATGTTTATCAATATACAAAGCAGCAAAACCATATTTGTTGATCAATAAACTTTTAAAATCGTCTGAAAGATCTTTGCTTAAACCACTTTCCTGATGCGGGGTTGGATTTATTTCCCTCGTTGTTTTAAATGCCAGCGATGAGGGTAATCTTTCCGGGTTATAAGTACTTTCGTGAAAAATCTTTCTGAATAATTTCCATTTACTGTTGATTTCGGTAAAACCGTCATTGATATTTTGTGGTGATTCGCTTGGCCCCAGGAAAAGGCAGCCACCCATATTCAGCGAAAATTGTAAAATCGAAATAATTTTCTGCTGCAGTATGCTGTTCATATAAATAAGCATGTTGCGGCAGCTGACGATATCATTTTTTATAAATGGAGGATCTTTTAAAATATTATGACGGGCAAAAACAATCTGTTTGCGCAGTCTCGGCAGCACAGTGAATTTCCCATTTTCTTCAACAAAATAATTTTGCAGCAATGCCGGATCCAGCTCTTTTAAACTGTTTTTTTCATAAGTGGCGCGGGATGCAAATTCAATAGCTTCGCTATCAATATCGGTGGCAAATATTTTAACTTCCAGGTTAAGATCCTGCTTTTGTAATAACTGGTCGATCAGGATGCCTATACTATAAGCTTCTTCGCCGGTGCTGCAAGCCGTTACCCAAACTTTTAATACATCACCCGATTTTTTTTCATGGATCATCGGGAGCAGGACTTTTTCACGGAGTATATCGAAAGCAGCATCATCCCGGAAAAATTTGGTGACACCAATCAAAAATTCTTTTCCTAAAAATTGACATTCGTCGGGTGAATTCCTGAGTAACTGCAGGTATTCCTTAAAATTCTCATAACCCATCAAACCCATTCGCCTGGCAATACGCCGGAGAATGGTTGGCGTTTTATAATTACTGAAATCCTGCTGGCAATGTTTTTCTACAAGTTTCAGGACCTCTGCCAGGGAAGCCTCATCCGGCTTGCCATTTACACTTACCCTTTCCGGTTTTTCATTGATGTAATTAAAAATTTCTTCGGGCATTAATTCTGGTGATAAAATAAAATCGGCTACACCTGTGGCAATCGCACTATTGGGCATGCCATCAAATTTGGCGGTGAGCGGATCCTGCACCATGACAAAACCACCTGCTTTATTTATTTCAACAATACCTTTAGAACCATCGGTACCTGTACCAGATAATATAAGAGCTATAGCTTTACTACCCTGGTCTTTTGCCAGTGATCGTAACAAAATATCGACTGCCGTGTTGGGTGCCTTTTCCTGGATTTTATCTTCCAGCTGCAACCGGCCCGATTTGATTGTAAGCAATTTATTATTAGGAATTACATACACGCAGTTTCCTTTTACCAATGCATTGTGCTCGGCTTCGTAAACTTTCATGTTGGTGTGCTTGCTTACCAATTCAACCAACAAACTTTTATAATCGGGCGACAAATGCTGGATAATAATAAAACTCAGGTTGCCATTGGATGGCATGTTGTCAAAAAATTCATGGATTGCTTCTAATCCGCCTGCAGAAGCGCCAATAGCTATTATAAAATGTTCCGATTTTGCCATGGTTTATTCAATTGTAAATAATCATGTAATTGGTATGCCAAATATTTGCCAGATATATAATTGGGAAAAAATTTCAGCTTTCCATTTTGTTAAGAATGAAGTCGATCACCGAAATGCGGAAATTTTCTGCCACTTCTATTTCCTCACTGGTCCATGGCAGCGAAGTGTTTTTAACGGTTTCCTGCCAGGCGGCAAAGGAAGCACGGGGATGATAGCTTTTTCCATCGGCTTCAAATTGAATGGCTTCATGAGGCTTACCTCCCCATAATATTTTTTTTACGGCTTCTGTTCTGAAAGCCAGGATATAGTTTTGCTTTTCCGGTTGAAGTGGCAAAGCCATGATCCCGCTTGCTATTTCAGCATAAGCATCTGCGGGTTCAAAAACAGAAGAAATGGAAGTTTGTGTGAAAATCTTTTTGTTATTTAATGCCTGCAGCCAGTTTAATAATTCATGTATATCATCAGCCCCTGGTGTTTGTCCCCTGCACTCAATCAAACCATTTATGCAAACAGCAACACCATCAGCTTTTAATAAATTTAATAGGTTGGAGGAGAGGTTAGCCAATGAATTATTCCTGAAAATATGTTCAATAATTTCTGTATGAATCCTGTACATCTGGGAACGGCTGTCAAATACAGCTTTGTTTTGAATGGAAGCAATTTTTGCGGAGAGCGTATGAGAAAGCAATTCGAAAACGGAGCACATTTCGTAAGAAAGATATTTAGGCTCCCGGTGATGACAAGCTATTAATCCCCAAAGCTGGTTATCTTTTATAATACGGGTTGACATAGACGCTGCTACTTTCATATTCCGCAAATATTCTAAATGCACTTCCGCCACGCTTCTTAAATTGCTATCGGATAAATCAGTAAACATGCGGGTTTTGGGATTTAATACCGGGTAAAGTTTTACTGGTTCATAATTTACATTTGGAATAAACCTGTAAGGTATTTTTTTATACAATTCCCTGGCTTGTGCTGGCACATCCGAAGCCGGGAATTTTAGCCCAAGATAACTTTCCATTCCTTGTTCCAAAACTTCTGCTATCACATCACCATTCCAGTGTTCATCAAACTGGTAAATCATAATCTTATCAAAACATGATAGTCTTTTTAAGTCAGTAATAACTTGCTGGCATAATTCCCTGATATCGGTACCCTGTTCAATGGTAGCCATTACATATTTTATATCCTGGTACACGGATAAAAAACTCTTTTGTTTATTGCCTGCCATTTCTTCCCGCTCCACTTCCATGACCAGGTAATTTGCCTGCGCTTTTACCGTAGCCAGGTGGGGTCCATTAATAAAATCTAATAAAAATGGTAAACGGCTTTCTACGCCATTCTCAAAGGATTTTTTTATTTGATCTAATTGTTTTTGCGGTAAATGTTGATCCAATAAAGTCTGGACTGCTTCTTTAGCAGGTATACCAAGTAAGGCTTTTACATTTTCGCTTGCCTGTAATATTTGTTGAGAATCCCGGTCAATAATCAATAAGAATCCATGTGGTTGTACCAGGTTGGTTTGATGAAGAGGAACCTTTCCGCAAAATTCCGCATCATTTTTCTGGGTAATGTGCATTAATTAATTGATTGTTCAATCCAGTTTTTAAATAAATTAAAAGTTTCATTGGCCGTTTGGGCAATGGGGTCCAGGTCTGGTTGAAGGTTTAAAGTTGAAATAAATGTTTCCCATTTTGCAGGGTTGTCTTTGCCATAGGCATTGAAAAAACGAAGGTTGTTTTCCGTTAAGGAAAGTTGATTGTTTTTCAACAGCATGTTGCAGATAATTACACCGCCAAGGGTACTGCCTTCTGCAACATATAAAGCACCAAAAGCCTGCGCTTTATTTTTTATATCTGGCATCTCCTCACAGATGACAAGGTCATCGGTTGCATAACCAATAGATTTAATATCTGATAATATTTTATCAGCAGTTCTTCTTTCATGTATATCCGCCAGGTCGTTGGATGATAAATGTGTAGAGGTGAGTTGCTGAAGTGGTGCAAAAAATCCGTAAAAAGTTTTTAAAACCTTGTAATAGTCTGCATTTGTTTGCATCCGGGTGAATGCAGGTATCAATGATTTTTCTGTAGAAAGGTGGGCTGCTGCAGTGATCTTTTTCAAGGCTGCCGCCACCGTCGGTTCAGTAATAGGCATCAGTAAAAATACTTAGAAAATGATAAAAAGTTTAAATGAAACGAACAATTTCAGGTAATATTAATTTTTTATATTTTTGATCAATAACTGTCCACTACTCATAATGAATACAATAAAAAAAATATTGGTTGTTGATGATGAAATGGATGATGTGCAATTATTTGGAGAAGTCATTGCAAATATTGAACCTTCTATCGAATTAATATATGCAGAAGATGGGAGAGAGGCATTGGAAAAATTAGCGGCAACTACAAACTATTTACCAGATCTTATTTTTCTTGATCTTAATATGCCCAGGATGGATGGCAAAGAATGTTTGAAAAAAATTAAAAACGACGAGCAATTAAATAAGATCCCAGTCATCATTTATACAACTTCTTCTCAAATAAATGATATTGAAGAAACCATGGAAGCCGGTGCAGTTTGTTTTATCACAAAACCAAATAACTTAAAAGAACTTGAGCGCATACTCGTAGCTGTTATAGGAAGCATTCCCGCTGATTTGGAATGGAGCCTTCGCAACCTGAGCAAAGAAACGGGCACATTGATCCATTGTTAATAATTCAGATATATAAAATTTACTATTTAATAACTTTTTCTCCAGGCTGTATTTATAATTCATTGTATTTATCTTCGTTACAGTTTAGCACTTTATTAAAACGGTTTATTATAATATCTATTGGCAGTACGAAAAAGTTGAATGGTATGAGAGGAATGATTGATTTTAATGAACTATCCAGGCAAGAACAATTAGATAATATTTATAAGGACGGAATTTTTCTTGGTAAACTCCGAACATTTAACCAATCAAGGGTTTTGTATTTTTATAACAGTTTTTATGCTGAAATAATTTATACAAGATACAGGCGGGAAGTTAGAATAATACGTTGCTTTCAGGACACTGAACTGTTGGATCCTTATTTACAACAATTGAAAATTGAAGAACTGATAAATTGCTAAAGATATCTATCCACATTCTTGAATATATGGTAGAGATTACCATACATTTGCAACATAACATCCCTTACCTGCATGTCACAAACTGATCTCTCAAAACATATTGTTTTATATGCGGACGATGATCCGGATGACCTGATGCTGGTAACAGAAGCATTTAACCGATATGCGGATAATGTCAAAATGGTTACTGCCACAGATGGCAAGGAAGCCATTTCCTATTTAGAGAATCTTTCTGATCATGAACCTGCTCCATGTTTGATTATCCTGGATATCAATATGCCACGTTTAAATGGTAAAGAGGCTTTAAAAAAGATTCGCCAGATTCAACGATTCCAGAATATTCCCGTGGTACTTTTTACTACTTCATCCTTTCACGCAGATAAAGAATTTGCCTTACAACACAATGCAGCATTTATTACCAAGCCACTGGATGTAAGACATCTTGAAATCATAGCCGATCAATTTATTGATCATTGCACTGATGAAATAAAAAAAAGCCTGAAACGGAAAATCAGCGAGGGTATTTAATATTTTATTGACCTTATATTGCAAGCCGCCTGCTGATAAGTTGGGCGGTTTTTTATATTAAAATCATAAAGAAAAAATGAATTTCTTATTGATTCAGTAGCAAATTAAAGTAATAAAATTCTTTGGCATTTTTCTGTTGATTTTGAGTTGGTTGATAAATACTTGTTTCTCCTATTATTAACAATCATAAGTATGATGGTAACGTTACCGGTAACGTTGTTGGCTAGAACGCAATTAATTATTGTGATTTAAGCCTTTGTTCCTATAATTTTAAACGACCATTTTGTTAGGTTGTAAACAATTACTAATTGTTTGCTTTTTACATTTTGCTGATTATTTTTTAAGTGAGGTTACTTAGTATTTCTTATAAAAGAATAAAAGAACAATCATTCAAAAATCAATTACTTGACATGAATAAAGGATTAATTCTAACTATTTTAATGATGTGTTTGTATTTGGGAATATTGGCTCAAAATATTACAGGGCTGAATTTATCCAAAGATTCCTTGGCTGTAAAACAATTTATTGTTGGAACAGTTAAATATGACATTCCCAATGAATCAACTTTTCCATTGGTTAGTTTTGTTGCGGATGGAGAATTTTATGATACCAACCATTCTTCCAACTTCCGAAACAAACTTCAAGTAAATCTATTCAATATTAATTTTACAACTGATGGTATTACTGCTAAGGTCGTATTCCGGAATATCAGTAATGATACTATTCAATTAGAAAATGTTGTCCCGTTTGGAGAAGGGAAAGATCGGGTTTATATAACCGGGAAAGGTAAACATGGACTTTCAAGAACTCATCTTTTCGTTCCCAATAAGCAACCTGTTAATGTAATAGTTCCGGATAATGCATGGGAACTGGGGTTCAGCACATTTAGTATTTCTGATCAATGGCAGGTGGCTTCATTAGTCAGGAGAAACAGGGATAATCTGGTGAAAGGAACCCGTAGCCGTTTTGAAACTAAATTATTTCCAGGCGGATCAGTTGAATATTTGTTTTATGCAGAAGCAGTGAAAGGCGACTGGCATGCTGGTTTGAATCAGATGTTTCAAAAACGCATGTTGCATGATGTAGAAAAATTCGACAATACTTTATATGACAGAAAAGATTTGCAGTGGGTGCGGCATTCATACGTAAGTCATATCCTTATGAACTGGGATAAATTTTATTATGATTATACCGATAAGCAATTCCATCTCTCTGATTTTATAAAGAGGGGTAATAAATTATATGGCGGCGATGATTTTATCGCCATCTGGCCCACATGGCCTACACTAGGTTTGGACCAGCGAAATCAATTTGATCTTTTTAATGATCTGCCAGGGGGCACTGCAAAGATTAAATCATTAGCGGAGCAATCCAGGCGTAATGGAACCAAATTGTTTATGTGTTATAATCCATGGGATGAAAGTACACGCAATGAAAATCATTACGTTGGTATTTCAAAATTGATTGAAGCAACATCTGCCGATGGTATGGTATTGGATACAAAAGGTGAATCCAGTTCAGAATTTCAGGACGCTGCAGATAAGGTTAGACCTGGGGTGATTATGTATTCTGAAGGTATGGCCGTTCCAAAAGATATGCAGGGAATTGTTTCAGGCCGGGTACATAATGCACTTTATTATGCGCCTATGTTGAATTTGAATAAACTCATCAAACCGGAATTTTCCATATACAGGGTAGCGGAATTATTTAAGGAGCCCATTCAAAGAGAATTTGCAACTTCATTTTTTAACGGATATGGAACCGAAATAAATATCATGGCTCCTGGCCAGCCGGATAGAGCAGAAGAACAATACAAATACCTGGGGCGTACTACCAGAATTTTACGGGAGAATACTTACAACTTTGTTTCACAGGGATTCAAACCCCTGATTGAAACTTCAGCTGATAATATTTGGGTAAACGAGTGGGCATTACCGAATAAAACGGTTTATACTGTTTATAGTGTGCGCCCCGAAGGTTACAAGGATTACCTTTTTAAAGTAATCCCTGAAGAAGGATTTCACTTTGTCGATCTCTGGCATCATCGGTTGCTATCTCCTAAAAAAATTAATAATGATTGGTGGATAGAAGCTGAAACCAATGCATTCCATAAAAAGTTTCTGGGGACAAATAACGAAGGTGAAGTAACTGCCTTAGCCAAACTACCCATTCTCATTGATGCATCTCGCTATGGTGATATCTTAACTGTTAAAACACCGGTAAAAGGGAATGAGATTCGTATTTGGGCAGGCCTTCCGGAATATGATAAAAAGCCACTTGTTCTAAAGCCAGGGAACCATAAAATTGCATTACATGAAAAATTTGACCGTTATGAAGGTGATTTTATTATCCAATTAATGGATGATGGAATACTTTTGGATGAGAATATTATATCAGTGGGTGTTGGTGAGGCAAGACGAATTTCTGTTGTTCAACCAACAAAAAAATCCTACACGCTTCCTTCCGGAATGGTAAGAATTCCTGCAGGTAAATTTTATTTCAAAACTACACATGGTGATTCATTCATTCCTTATCCAAAGCAGGATCAGGACAGTACCTTTAACATGCAGGATTTTTACATGGATAAATATCCTGTAACCAACAGGCAATTTCAGCAATTTTTACAGGCTTCTGGATACAAGCCATCAGATACGGCAAATTACCTGAAACACTGGATAAAAGGAAAGATACCTGCGGGCAAAGAAAATTTCCCGGTTGTGTATATCAGTTATGAAGATGCAAAAGCTTATGCTAAATGGGCCGGCAAAAGATTGCCAACAGAAGTAGAATGGCAATATGCAGCACAAACACCTGCCCTTAATGAATGGCCATGGAAACAAATTAACCCAGTTAAAAGAAAAGAGCAGTTTGTTACAGCAACATTAACAGTATCAAACCTGGAAGGCATAGATTCAAGTTTATGTAATTTGGGTAATGGCAAATTATATGCTGTTGGAAAATATCCGCAAGGTGCTAATCCATATGGGTTGCAAGATTTGGTAGGAAGCGTATGGCAACTTACCAATGATCTGTATATGAACGGAAGTTATCGTTACATAATCATGAAAGGAGGTTCTTATTTCAAACCTTCCAGCAGTTGGTGGTATGTGCAGGGCGGTCCAAGGGAATTGCATTATCGTCAACATTTACTTAGAGTCAGCCAGGGATTTGAACGAAATGCCACAGTTGGTTTCAGGTGCGTGAAAGATATGTGAACACCAATGCTAATTGTAAATTAAATCATCATCAGTATGATCTGTAAAGGACTACTAACCTTAGTTTGTGCTATTTTAATATTAACTGTATCGGGGCAATCTGGTCCATCTTTTCATATAGCTATCATAAAAGATCATATATCTAAAGGGGAATTATCTGCTATTGAAAATTTGATGAAATCTGAAAAAGACTGGACTTACTCACTGATCGAAATAAAAAAGATCAGGAATAAACGATCTTTAAAAAATTTTACGCATATATGGTATCACCGCACAGATACCATGCCTTTTGATAAGGATGAAACCTTCGCTGGGAGGGCAATCAAAAAATATGTTCATTCAGGGGGCAATCTTTTTTTATCAATGGAATCGGTTCCCTTACTCAATCAATGGGAAATTGAAAAAACACCATTTCAACTCAGGCAGGATACATTGATTGACCAGGGTTTCGGAAGGCCTGCAGGCTTCCATGCTTTTAAATCGCACCCATTATTTAATGGACTGAATGGTGGTGTCTATAGTACAAAGCAAAAAAAAAATCATTTAGTACGTAAACATGGCTTTTTTGAAAGTGCAGTTCCAGAGTCAGGGAAAGTTGCGGGTATACAATGGACATACATCACTTTTTCAGAGCAAAATAAATTGTTGTTGGAATATAATTATGGTAAAGGAAGCATTATAGCCGCCGGTGCATTTTTATATTATGATGCAGACAATTATAATAGTGACCATTTACACCATTTTACAAAAAATGTATTTCGCTATACCGCAGGTTATTTAAAAAACCAGGACATGGGTTACTGGGATTATACGCCGCAAACTATCAAAGATTCCATATTTTCCTTGCCTGTAATCAAACCGGTAATTGCGACTACCTGGAAATTGCCAAAACCAACGCTTACCATAAAAAAAGATATTGCCACTAAAGATTTTTATGATCTTGTTGGCAGGCGTATTTTGTGGATGGGTGCAATGAATGGTGGGGTGGATGAAATATGGATGCACCCTTATATGGCATTACGGGATTTGGAATTAGGTGTAAAAATGAATGGGGCAGATTCAATTACATGGCTTAAAAAGCATCCTTCACAAGTTGAAATAACACCTGAATGTTTAACCAGGATATATCACATTAAGAATACAGTCATCAAAGAAATTTATACTGTTTCATTCGACGAGCCTAATGGCGTAGCACACCTCGAAGTAGAAGGTAATGATGTAGCGTTATTAACATTAAAATATTCATCTAATCTCCGGTATATGTGGCCTTACTCTCATAAGGCAACAGGGAATATTCGATATGCATTTAACCCTGCTATCAATGGTCATGTTATTAGTGGACAAAACGGTGCATTAAATACATTGGTAACATACAGCAGTGTACCCTTAAGACAAAAGATATGGTCCATTGATTCACTTAACCAGGTTAATGTTCAGGCTGATTTTTCCATTAAAGATAAATCTGCTATCAATATTTATATTATAGGTAGCAGTAAAAGTTTGAATGAAGCCGTTCAATTATTTGCTGGCCAGTCATCAGGGATCAATAAGCTTTTTGAAAGATCCAATCAGTATTATAACGATCTATTAAAAAACCATTTGTATTTTATTACACC
>JAKFER010000300.1:0-63027 GCA_036675565.1 Chitinophagaceae bacterium | reverse complement strand
CCATTACTGAAACAGTGATCAGCGAAAGGAAGAAAACGACGAGGATAAGTGTTTTGGGTTTCATGACTGCTTATTTCATCTCTTTGACGCAAACCGTTAAAAAATGTTACAGGTAAAATTAATTTTTTTAAATGCAGGCTTCAAAATCTACATGTACAGAATACCGGAATTTGTGAACGGGCTGTATATATTTGCCAATAAAATGAAAGCAAATGGATGAGAAACTGGCTACGCGGATAGCAAAAGAAGTAGAAGAAATCAAAGCAGCAGGACTGTATAAAGAAGAAAGAATCATTACCAGTCCGCAGGGAGCGGAAATAACCGTAAACGGGAAAACGGTTTTGAATTTTTGTGCCAATAATTACCTGGGTCTTTCATCTCACCCCGATGTGATCGAAGCTGCACATAAAACTCTTGAAACACATGGTTATGGCATGAGCAGTGTTCGTTTTATCTGTGGCACACAGGATATCCATAAAGAACTGGAAAGAAAACTATCAGAATTCCTGGGTACTGAAGACACTATTTTGTATGCAGCCGCTTTTGATGCCAATGGCGGTGTGTTTGAACCCCTTTACAATGAAGAAGATGCCATTATCTCCGATGCATTGAACCATGCGTCCATCATTGACGGGGTTCGCTTGTGTAAAGCACAGCGTTTTCGTTATGCCCACAATGATATGGCCGACCTGGAAGTGCAGTTAAAAGCAGCCTCCGGTGCCCGTAGCCGGATCATTGTAACTGATGGATCTTTCAGTATGGATGGCACCATAGCCCAATTGGATAAAATTTGCGAGCTGGCCGATCAGTATAATGCTGCAGTGATGATCGATGAATGTCATAGCAGTGGATTTTTAGGAAAAACCGGGCGTGGCACGCATGAATATCGTGGCGTCATGGGCCGTATCGACATCATCACGGGTACATTAGGCAAAGCCCTGGGAGGCGCCAGCGGTGGATTTACCAGTGGTAAAAAAGCGGTTATTGATATGCTCAGGCAAAAAAGTCGCCCCTATTTATTCAGTAATACATTAGCACCTGCAATTACCGGCGCTTCCATCGCAGTATTGGACCTGCTGAGTAAAACAACAGATTTAAGGGATAAGCTGGAAAATAATACGAAGTATTTCCGAAAGCAAATGACAGATGCAGGTTTCGATATCAAACCAGGCGAGCACCCAATTGTTCCTATTATGCTTTATGATGCGGTTTTGGCACAGGATTTTGCTGCCCGTTTACTGAATGAAGGTATATATGTAATCGGCTTCTTCTTCCCCGTGGTTCCTAAAGGACAGGCCCGTATCCGCGTTCAGATCAGTGCCGCACACGAACAACATCATTTGGATAAAGCCATTGAAGCTTTTACACTTATCGGTAAGGAATTAAATGTGTTGAAATAATCATTTCTTTCACCATCACCCATAAAAAAACAGGCACCGTAAAATGCCTGTTTTTTTTAGTAGTAATATTTTATTTTATATCAAAATGCAACCGGTTCGCTGCTTGTTTTACCATATCCAATGTTGTATTGACACCTGTAACGTTTACCATTAAGCGATCATGCGCCATGTACATTAATTCATAAGAACGATCATTCGCATCATATTTCTCTACCGCTTTTTTTCCATTAAATTCTATGGTTTTGGTGTAGCCATCATCACTTTCACTTTGCATGTTCATGGCACCCCAAAACTGGAGCCCGTAAATACCTGAACCAGCTTCTCCTGCTACATCGTAAACAGCCAGTTTTAATTTTGTGCTGTCGTTTTCTACATATTCGGCTTCACCCATGGAAAAGCCCATTGCACTGTTTGCATTGAAAGAAGTTCTTTTTATACCCATCAAATGATCCGGGAAAAATGATTTTACCTGGTCAGTGGTTAATGGTTCCAGCTTTTTTAATTCCTCCAGCTTTTTTTGCATTTCGTTGGCTGATGCTTCCATTGCCGAAGTATTCATGGAGACTTCGGTTTTTCCATCTTCACTCTTTAAGGTAGTTGTTTCAGTTTTGTTCTTGCATGCAAAAAGGACAACGCTTATTGCCAGCATCATTAAAATCAGTTTCATACAGTTGTTTTAATTTATGATGAATAGTTATTCTCAATGGATTGTACAATGAACTCTACTGGATTATCGCTGGTGGGCTCATAAAAATACTTCCAAAAATTATGAAATGCAATTTTTGCCTATTACTTTAGTACTTCCTCCTTTGAAGAATCCGTACAGATCCTTCCTTTGAATCAGCCGTATTTGTTTACCCAAAAAATGAAAATGAATGAAAAAGTTTTATCTGTACCTGTTATCAGGTTTGGTTCTGATGTTTATTTTGAGCTCCTGCGCCTCCATGAAAAAAGATTGTAATGGTGTAAAGCATTATAAAACAAAAAACGGCATTTACGTTTAAGTCATTGTTTCATGTTGTTTACCAGGTCCTTTCGGGGACCTTTTTTAATGAAACTACTTTTTGCTGCAGATCAGGCTTAACTTTGCAAAAATTTTTTTGAATGAAGTCTGCCCTTGTATTACTGATACCCGCACTGTTTTTCACAGCCTGTTCCATGAACAATGTAACAACCGATGACAGCCTGAAAAAATATTTTGATGAACACCAGGTTGAAGGAACTTTTGCCATGCTGGATAATGGTACCAATGAATTTAAAGTGTATAACCTCAGTCGTTTCAGGGACAGCAGTTATTTGCCGGCCTCTACTTTTAAAATCATCAACTCATTAATAGGATTACAAACGGGGAAGATCGTTAACGACAGCATGATCATTACCTGGGATGGTATTGATCGTGGGCGCAGTGAATGTAACCGGGATATGAACATGTATGATGCTTTCCGAATTTCCTGCCCGCCCTGGTATATGGAACTGGCCAGGCGAATTGGAAAAGACACGATGCAAACCTGGCTTGACTCCCTGGGTTATGGGAAAAAAGAAAGCGGCCAATTTAAAATCCAGGATAACCTGGATACCTTCTGGCTGGATAATTCTGTTAAACTAACACCAGATGAACAATTGGGCCTGGTAAAAAAATTATATTTCAACCAGCTTCCTTTTCACCGGGTGAACCAGGAAATAGTGAAAAATGCCATGCTGTTTGAAAACAATGCCAATTATAAATTAAGCTATAAAACCGGCTGGGGAACAACAGAAAACGGCAACCAGTTAGGCTGGATCATTGGATGGATAGAAGAAAACCGTCACCCTTATTTTTTTGTGTTGAATATTGAATCACCCAATAAATCGATCGACATGCCAGGCATCCGGATAAAGATGCTTAAGGATATATTAACCCAATACGAATTTTTTAAAGGCATCAAATAAATTGTTTAGCATAGTATTTGTTTAATCATCATCCAATTCAACAGAACTGAAATACCGATTTGAACATATTGAATACCTCCTTGCCCTGGTTTTCGTCATTTTTCTTGTTTTGATGTTTGCCAGGCTGTTGCATTGGAAAAAAACGGTTACAAAACGAATTGGCGAACCAGCCCTGGTAAAACAATTAACCCGGGACTTTTCTTCAACCCGTTTCCTGTTGAAGTCTGTATTGCTTTTCCTGGCATTTTCTGCAGGCGTTGTGGCTATTGCCAGTTTACGTAAACCGGTTCCGGACACAACTGTATTGCGTAAAGGGATAGATGTGATCATTGCGCTGGATGTAAGTAAAAGTATGCTGGCCACTGACCTGGCTCCCAGCAGGCTGGAAAGAGCCAAACAAACCATTAATAAATTAATTGACCGCATGCCCGAAGACCGTATCGGGCTGATCTTTTTTGCCGGCCGTGCATACCTGCAAATGCCATTAACAACCGATCATGCTGCGGCTAAATTGTTTGTAAATGCCGCAAGCCCTGACCTGATACCTACACAGGGAACGGTGCTTACACAGGCGCTGGATATGGGTAGCCGGGCTTTCAACAGCCAGGAGGAACGCTTTAAAACGATTGTACTGATATCTGATGGTGAAGATCATTCCCCGGGCATAGATGAAAGTATCGAAGCATTGACAGAAGCGGGTGTTTTGGTACATACCATTGGAATTGGTTCACCTCAGGGTTCAGAAATTATAGATCCGCAAACCGGTGAAGTAAAAAAAGATGCTTCCGGAAATATTGTTATATCGAAGTTGAATGAAGCGCCTTTGCAACAAATTGCGCAACAAACAAATGGAAGCTATACGCGGCTCGAAAGCAGTGAACTTGCAGTAAACAGTATTATGGAACAATTATCCGGCATTGAAGGAAAAACATTCGGCGATACATCATTAATGAATTACCAATATTATTATGGCTGGTTTGCCGGACTTATGTTACTGTTCATGATCATTGAATTTTTTATCCCGGAAACTAAAAAAGTATTGGCTTAAATTATGACATGATTTAAATAAAAACCATTGATGAAATATTTTTTTTACATATGTGCATCCCTGTTAGTACTTGTGGCATCGGCCCAGCAGGTGGAAACGCATATTGTAAAAGGAAATGAATATTTCCAGCAACAGCAATATGCTGAAGCAGAAAATGAATACAGGAAAGCCTTAGAGGTGGATGGTAATAATGCGAAAGCGCAGTACAACCTGGCTGCTACCCTGGTACAACAGGATAAACTGACCGATGCGCAAAATATTTATTCCCGCCTGGTTGAACTTGATGATGGCGCCATCAGGTCATCCGCATTTTATAACCAGGGTGTTATTCATACCCGGCAAAAAAAGTTGCAGGAAAGTATTGATTCCTATAAAAATGCATTAAGAATAAATCCTGCAGACCAGGAAGCCAGGGACAATCTTCAAAAAGCATTGCAGGAATTAAAGAAGCAGAAATCTTCCCAAAATCAGCAGAACAAAAAACAGAAACAAAAACCGCAATCCAAAATGAGCCAGAAAGAGGCTGAAAGACAGCTAAAATTGCTGGAACAAAAGGAAAAATCAGCACAGGAAAGGTTACAAAAGCAAAAAGAAAGAGGCGGCAGCAGTTTACCCAAAGACTGGTAAACATTAACACGTAAATCTGCAGGAATATCAGGTGAGGCTAAGTTAACAATGCCTCAAAAATTTCTTCGTTAGTTTTGCAACCTGGACCACCGGGTTCATCAAAAACAAATCATGCAATTCTATACTGAATCTATAACAAGCTATAAAAGATTAATTACCCGTGAAGTAAAGATCGGTGACCTGCTATTGGGTGGTATTCATCCAATCCGGATACAAACCATGACCACCACGGATACGATGGATACGGCAGCCACGGTTGAACAAAGCATTCGTTGCATAGAAGCTGGTGCTGAACTGATTCGCATTACGGCACCTTCAAAAAAAGAAGCAGAAAACCTGTTACAAATAAAAAATGCATTGCGTGACCGCGGATATACAACACCCTTGGTTGCGGATATTCATTTTACGCCCAATGCCGCAGAGATCGCTGCAAGGATCGTTGAAAAAGTGCGGGTGAACCCGGGAAATTATATTGATAAGAAAAAGTTTGAAGTGCTGGAATATTCTGATTTTGAATACCAGGAAGAAGTTGATCGTATACGAACAAGATTTACTCCTTTAATAAAAATCTGTAAAGAATATGGAACGGCTATGCGGATCGGCACCAATCATGGATCATTAAGCGATCGCATCATGAGCCGTTATGGTGATACGCCCATGGGTATGGTTGAAAGTGCCATGGAATTTTTGCGCATTGCGAGGGAGCAGGATTATCACCAGGTTTTGTTAAGTATGAAAAGCAGCAACCCGCAGGTAATGGTACAGGCGTACAGGCTTCTGATCAAAACCCTGTTTGATGAATTTGGTGAATGTTATCCATTACACCTTGGCGTTACAGAAGCCGGTGACGGCGAAGATGGAAGGGTTAAGAGTGCTGCAGGTATTGGCACATTACTGGAGGATGGTATTGGCGATACCATACGGGTATCCCTAACCGAAGATCCGGAATTTGAAATTCCCGTGTGCAGGGATTTGGTGAAGCGTTACGTTAAACCAGTTTTAACAGAAACAAATAATGAACAACGGGTACCGGTATTAAATGGTAACCATTTACCCTATTCCCCTTTTGAGTATAAAAGAAGAGAGAGTTTTGGGGTAGATATCATGGGTATGCAACAGGTTCCGGTGGTGATCGCGGATTTTAGTAAAATTGAAAAGATCACCCCGGCGCATTTACAGCATATCGGGTATACCTATTTTGAGTCTACTGATAAATGGAACATCAGTGATGCTGCCGCCGATTTTATTTTTACCGGCAACCATCCACTCGATTTTGCATTGCCAGGCACATTAAAAGTGATCGTTTATCCCGCATTGTGGCAGCAGATCATGCAGGGAACAGATGAAGTTGCCAAAGAAAAATATTTTCCTATTTACCAGGATACGGGTTACCTGGAAGCGGAGGTAAAAAGCAGCCAGTTAAATTTTGTCATGGTTGATTGTTTTAATGATGCTACGGACATCAATGATTATACAGGGCTGGATGAGTTGGCCAATGATCCGGCAGTGGTATTGTGTTTAAGCAGTACAAATCACAATGCCATGCAATCAATCAGACGAATGTTCATTGAATTAATGGACCGGAATATTAAAAACCCTGTCATTATCATGGTTGACAGTCATTGGCAAACGGCTGATGAACATTTAATACATTATGCAGCAGAATCGGGTGCACTTTTGCTGGAAGGAATGGGTGATGGAATATCATTAGGGATGTCTTCAGCATCTTACGCCTTACTGGCTAACAGTTATGCACAAATGAATTCGGGCGGCCGCAATTACCAGGCAAATCTTTCACCCGAACAATTTATCAACAGCACCGCCTTTAGTATTTTACAGGCCACCCGGACCAGGATATCCAAAACAGAATATATTTCCTGCCCCAGTTGTGGAAGAACATTATTTGACCTTCAGGAAACCACCGCCAAAATACGTTCGGTTACCAATCATTTAAAAGGTTTGAAAATTGCCATCATGGGATGTATCGTTAACGGGCCTGGTGAAATGGCCGATGCTGATTTCGGATATGTAGGCAGTGGACCCGGGAAAATCACTTTATATAAAGGCAAAGAAATTGTGAAACGGAATGTTCCGAGTGAAATTGCGGTGGAAGAACTGATAAACTTACTCAAAGAAAATGATGCCTGGGTTGAAGCAGAAATTGTTCAAGCATGATTATTTTCTGGTTTTTGGAATTAGGAATTAGGATATTAGGAATTGGGCTGCTTTTTCGACTAAACACTAAACCCTCAACACTAAACTTCATTCTGCCTAATTTTGCTCCTGTTTCAATAATATTATTTATCAATACAGTTACATGCAAACAGATTTCCTGGTCATTGGTTCGGGTATAGCCGGTATAACATACGCTTTAAAAGTTGCTGAAAAATGTCCCGATAAAAAGGTGACCATCATTACCAAAACCACTGCGGATGAAACCAATACAAAGTATGCCCAGGGCGGCATTGCGGTTGTTAATGATTTAGAGAACGACAGTTTTGACAAACATATTGAAGATACCCTGATCTCCGGTGATGGACTTTGCAATGAGCAGGTTGTAGAGATCGTTGTTACGGAAGGTCCTGCAAGGGTCAATGAAATTATTGCGTGGGGTGCAGATTTTGATAAGGATGCTGAAGGTGATTATAAAAGAGGGAAAGAAGGCGGACATTCTGAAAACCGCATCATGCATCATAAAGATGTAACCGGAAAAGAAATTGAAAGAGCGCTATTAAAAGCGATTGAAGATGCACCTAATATAGAATTACTCAATCACTGTTTTGTGGTTGATATCATTACGCAGCACCACCTGGGTTACCTGGTTACAAAATCAACAACCAATATAGAATGTTTTGGTGTTTATGTTTTAAACCTGCGAAGCAACCAGATTGAAAAAATCAGGGCAAAAATAACCTTGTTGGCTACAGGTGGAAATGGGCAGGTCTATCGCACTACTACCAATCCGGCCATTGCAACCGGTGATGGTGTTGCCATGTTTTACCGGGCAAAAGGAAAAGTTGAAAATATGGAATTCATCCAGTTTCATCCCACGGCTTTGTTTGAACCCGGTAATCGTGGACAGGCATTTTTAATTACTGAAGCTGTGCGTGGTGACGGTGGTATTTTACGTAATATTCATGGCGAAGCATTTATGGAACGTTATGATGAAAGAAAAGACCTGGCACCGCGGGATATTGTGGCCCGCGCTATTGACAGTGAAATGAAACGCACTGGTACGGAACATGTTTTTTTAGATTGCCGTCATTTTGACCAGGAGAAATTTGTGGAACATTTCCCGAATATTTATGCAAAATGTTTATCTATTGGTATTGACATCGCCAAGCAAATGATCCCTGTTGCACCAGCAGCGCATTATAGTTGCGGCGGTATAAAAACAGATGAATGGGGCCGCACTTCGATTCAGCATTTATATGCCTGTGGCGAATGTGCCAGTACCGGTTTACATGGTGCAAACAGGCTGGCGAGCAATTCTTTACTGGAAGCACTTGTATTTGCCCATCGTTGTTTTCTTGATGCTACCAATGTAATCAACAATATTTCCTTAAATGAATTGATACCGGACTGGAATGCACAGGGAACTTCGGAACCCAAGGAGATGATCCTGATTACACAAAGTTTAAAAGAAGTGCAGATGGTGATGAGTGATTATGTAGGTATTGTTCGCAACGATGTTCGTTTACAAAGAGCCATGAGAAGACTTGATTTATTGTTCGAAGAAACGCAACAACTTTACCAATCCTCTACCCTGTCCCCCCAACTGCTTGAGTTAAGAAATTTAATTACCGTTGGATACCTGGTGGTGAAAGGCGCCACGTTGCGGAAAGAAAGCAGGGGGCTGCATTTCAATACAGACTACCCGGGAAAAAGTGAATTGGTGCAGAATATTGTATTGTAACAACAGACAAAAAAACTCCTTTTCGGTTATCCATTACCTTTAACCAGGATCAGTTTCCCATATGGAAGACAAAAAGATGAAATATTAAAACAGACTGAATGTATCGAATTATTTATGGTCTTTTATATACTGCTTCCCTGTTACCTATGGGTGTATTATATGCCATTTCTGATCTTGCTTATCTTTTTATTTATTACATTTTAGGTTATCGCCGTAAGGTGGTTAGCAACAATCTTGCACAAGCGTTCCCGGAAAAATCAGGAGAAGAAAGAACGCGGATAGCTAAAGCATTTTACCACAATTTTTGCGATTCCTTTTTAGAAACAGTAAAGTTGATCAGTGCCGATGAAAAATTTGTGCGGGAACATTTTTACGGTGACTTTTCCGTTTTTAATTACCTGTATGAGAAGGGGAAAAAATGCCAGATCCATAGCAGTCATAATTTTAACTGGGAATATGCCAACCTGGGTATCCCATTAAATATTCCGCATACCTTGTTGACCGTTTATATGCCTATTGCCAATAAGCATTTTGACCGCATCTTTAAAGATTTCAGGTCTAAAACAGGCGCGGTTTTACTACCTGCTACGGATATGCGCAATGCTATCTTGCCGCACCGGAATACAGTTTATGCTTTAGCGTTAGTGGCTGACCAGAATCCAGGTGACCCACGCAATGCCATGTGGTTTCATTTCCTGGGAAAGCCGGCCCCCTTTGTTAAAGCACCTGAAAGTGGCGCCCGGCGCGGAAATATTCCCGTGGTATTCTGTCATTTTTTGAAAGAAAAAAGAGGTTATTACCGGGTACATTTCAAACTGGCATATGAAGAGCCCAAGGAAACAAAGGTTGGTGAAATTACAGGTACCTATGTCCGTTACCTTGAAGAAGTAATCCGCGAACATCCCTCCGTATGGCTTTGGAGTCACCGGCGCTGGAAATGGGATTGGAAGGAAGAATACGGAGCAGTGAGATAAGTTTAGAGTTTAGGGTTTAGAGTTTATTCGTTGTATACTTAAAGATTTTGTTGCTTAGACACAATTTTATTATTATCATTAATCTCAACCTCATTCTTAACCTTTGCCTTAGCCTTATCCTCAATCTTACCCTTTACTTTTGACCTTCTTCAGTTTCAGGTAATCCAGAAAATAAATGATCTTGAATGAAAGGTTGTTATTCTGATCTGCATCCAATGTTTCACCCAGGTTTTTAAAATAATTTGTCTCTACCGCACTGCCTGAATTAACAACTGCATTTTTCCAAACCACATTGATAAAACTACCGGGAGCAAACTGCCAGGTATAAACCATATCGATATTAAAGAAGTTTACATTCCGGTCAACCTGTTGGTTAAAAGTGGTATTATCCGCTAAGTTTCCATCCTGCAACAGGGTAAAAAATTTCCTGTTCTCCACCGCACTCATGTAATGCCTGCTGCGGAAGGTTATGCCCATTTTGTTGTTGAAATTATATTTCAGATCCAGTGTGCTTTCGGTAGTGTTTATTTTACGTTTAGAAAAAATAGTTTCAGTACCTGACGTAGATGCATAACCGATGTTGTTATACCGCGGACGAAGATTCAAGCGATGACTTACGGAAAACCGGCTGTTAAAACGGTAAGTTTGTCCAAAAGTGAAATCAATACCAAGCTGGTCATAGAAATTAAATGAACTCCTGGCAAAAATCTCTGTAAAAAAGAAATATTTTTTTGCAAAATTACTTTCAACCCAGGTGCCTACAGCTAAACTGGAACCTCTGCGAAAAAATTTTCCCTCACTACGTGGCTCATAAAAATCATTAGCCTTAAAATCATAACCTATATACGCACCGTGCCACCAAAGCGTTTTGGCCTGTACGTTCAGGTTATAATTAATTGATGCCCGTTGAAAAGTTTGATCAATACCTTCAAAAGGTTTGAATAATTTGCTTACACTGCCATTTACGTTCATGGATATGCGATTATACCAACCCTTTGGTTCAAGCAGGTTAAGACCAAAAAAACCACCATGGTCTATAAAATTATTATTGGTAAAATATCCCAGGTCGCGATGATTGTACTTCTTATCGGTCAGGTCCTGGTAAATTCTGAAATTGAATTTTCCACTGGTCTTACCCATGTAAACGTTATGGCTGTATCCGGTAATACTATTATCTGCTTGCGGAAAACCAGTAAGATGTGATACGGCTGCTTTACCACCGATGTTGTAGGTGTTTTTTTTATCATTAAAATCGAAAAGCACCGCACTTACATTCGCATCGTAGTCATGACCACTGCGCCATACATTGGTGTTTATAAACGATACACTTGAATTGTGTTTTAAGGTTTGATCCAATACCAGGATATTGTAATTGGTTAACGGATCGGTTTCAATATGCCTTTCTGTTTTGGTATTTGTGTTTTCAATAGTGGCATACTGGGCTTTTGTAATGGCATTTAAAATACCAATACCCAAACCATTTTCTGTACGACCGGAAATTTTTGATGCATTGATCAGTTTAGATTCTGTTGGATTTTTAAGAACTTTTTCATCTGCGCCTAATTGATTATACACATCATACAATCTCAAAGGCTGGCCACCGATACGACGTGAATAAAAAAGATTGCCTTTGCCAAAAAGTTCGGTGCCTTCTGTAAAGAATGCCCGGTTCTCATTAAACTGCACCTCAAAAGGTGTCAGGTTCAATACCTGGTTATCACTCTGCACCTGGCCAAAATCAGGGATCAAGGTAGCATCTAACGTGAATGCCTGGTTGATTCCGTACTTCAGATCCAGGCCGCCATTAACTTGTCCTTTTAAATTTTTTTCGCCAGGCTGATTTAATGGATAATGGTTGGCATAAACAGAAAAATAAGGGGAAAACTGCAAACGCAGTGGTGGTTTGATATCGGTGATACCGGTCCAATATCCTTCCTGTGTTAAGAATCCGTTTATATTTGGATTGATGGCGTTCCACATATACTGCTGACCGGTTTTCTGCCGGCGACGTGTAATATTTAAACCCCAATCCTGCACATCATTTTTTGCAAAACGAATAGCAGAATAAGGTATGAACATTTCAAAGCTCCAACCATTATCATGAATAACCGTTGCACTTTCCCAAACAGCATTCCAGGTAAAATCTTCACCACCATTATCACTATTGCCCGGGGAAACTTTTGCATCCCATTGTTCACCAAGTGGTGTAACAAAATATTCAAACCCATTCAGGTGGTCTTTATATGTATCGATGATTAATCCAACAAAATCATTATTACCAAATCCATCACGGCCTTTTAATTCTGCTGTAATGCTATCCCTGGTACGCTCATAACAATGGCCACCAAAATAAAATCCATCATCGGTGTACATTATCCAGGCAATGGTTTTTGATTCTTCGTTTTCTTTAGCACCTACTTTGGGACGAAACTCGGTAAAACCTGAAATTTCTGATGCATCTTTCCATGCAT
Organism: Chitinophagaceae bacterium; assembly: GCA_036675565.1. GTDB lineage: Bacteria > Bacteroidota > Bacteroidia > Chitinophagales > Chitinophagaceae > JACCYQ01. The sequence continues at coordinate 50,662 of JAKFER010000300.1, read as the reverse complement.
CTTCATTTAACAACCCATCTATTTTTACCAGTAGAGTAGTTCGCTTAGCAGGTAAGTGGCGGGTTTCAGGTGCAGGAGGTTGGGCAAATAGTACAGTCAAAAAACATACTGTCGCAATCGTAAATCCAATTTTCTTCATTATAGTTGGTTTCATTCAGTTCCTTTTGACGAATGAAATTGTAATTATGTTACAGCTCATTCATAAAATACCAGAACTTTCGTAGATAAATGTATCATCGATGCCTGCATAGGAAAACATAATTTATCTGGAATGCCTGATTGAATGACGAATGGTAATTATGCTGAGTAAACCGGAAAGTCAACAAATGAAAAACAGTTGCAAAAAAAAAATTGCCCTTTGAGGGCAATTAAAAAAAATAAAAAATTTATTGTTTTAATTTAAAATACTTTTCTCTTTAATGATCTCCACTTTTTCCAGTTCTTTTATCTGGCTCCAGCCACCCACTACATTTCTTAAGTTATGTATTCCCTGTCTTTTTATGAGTGATGTTGCAATCATACTTCGATAACCCGCAGCACAATGAATATATATATTTTGTGTTTCTTCCATCAGTGCCATCTTAGCTGGATCAGAAAGTTCATTCAATGGAATATTAATCGCATTTTCTAAATGGCCATCTGCAAATTCTGTTTCGCGGCGCACATCAAGGATGACCAGGTTTTCATCAAACTTCATATCCATTAATAATTCATCCGGCTCTACATCTATTACCAAATCAATTTCATTTCCCTCTTTTTTCCAGGCTTCTATTCCACCCTCCAGGTATCCTTTTACTTTATCGATACCAACTCTTGCTAACCTGATAATGGTTTCCTGTTCCATGCCTGGTGATGTAACCAATAAAATAGGTTGGTTAAAAGATAGCAAGCTGCCAGCCCACTCTGCAAATCTTCCTTCTAACCCAATAAATATGGAACCCGGTACAAAACCGGTTGAAAATTCTGTAGCGGGTCTTGTATCCAAAATCACTACATCATCGTTCATTAATTTTTTAAATTCCGCTGGTGGCAGCGGTGTTAAGCTTTGTTCTAAAATAGCATTCATCGTTTCGTATCCTTGTTTATTGATTTGTGCATTAATAGGGAAATATTTTGGTGGCAGTGACAAACCTGCTGTTACTGCCGTTACAAAATCTTCTTTGCTCAGAACTTTTAATGCGTAATTGGTTTCTTTTTCTGTAGCGATCGTACTATAAGTTTCGGGACCTAAATTTTTACCACATGCACTGCCCGGCCCATGTGCCGGATAAACAATCACATCACCCGGTAAAGGAATGATCTTCTTTTGTAAAGAATCGTATAGCATACCCGCCATATCTTCCATTGTGTTTTTGCCATTTTTTTGGGAAAGATCGGGGCGGCCAACATCGCCAACAAAAAGCGTATCACCCGTAAACACTGCATGTGGTTTACCATTTTCATCTTTTAACAGGTAGCAAGAAGATTCCAACGTATGCCCGGGTGTATGTAATACTTCAATAGAAAGGTTCCCTAGTTGAAAAACCTGTTCGTCCTTTGCAACTGAAATATCAAATCCGGCCTCTGTCCCCGGCCCATAAATAATAGGGGCACCCGTTGCTTTGGCCAGGTCAATATGACCACTAATAAAATCAGCATGAAAGTGGGTCTCAAAAATATACTTAATTGTAGCATTTCTCTCCTTAGCCAATTGAAGATATGCGTCAATATCCCTTAATGGATCTATAATGGCGACCTCTCCACCATCTTCAATTAAATAGGCTGCCTCACTCAAACATCCAGTATAAAATTGTTTAATAAACATGTGGAATTTATTTCACACAAAGGTAAGCACAAAAAAAAGGAAGCATTTTGGATGCTTCCAATAATGTTTATCATTAAACCTTAGGAAATCAGGTCCCGCACAAATTTATCCAGTTCTTCCAACCTGTTTGTATTGACCGAGTAATATATGAATTTGCCGTCCCTGTCTGTTTTAACAAACCCGGCCTTACGTAAAATAGCCAGGTGCTGAGAGGCAACGGATTGTTCTAAACGGAGTTTTACATAGATTTCCGTCACGGTCATTTTTCCATGTTCATCTATCAGCTTCAAGATTTGCTGTCTTAGTTTATGATTGACAGACCTTAATACAAGCGAAGCTTTTTTTAGATTTACCAGGTCCAGTTTTAAAATACTGCCGTTATTTGAAGGCGTATTTATAGTTAATACCGCATCATTCATATCATCTTTTTTTAGAATGATTTATCATATGCAAAAGTGATTCCCTTTTATGTTAATATTATATTTTTTTTGCAGGCGTGTAAAAGCCTTTGGTATAAAAAGGTTCAGAATAGGCCAGGTCTGCAAACTTTCCCTCCTGAAATTCATCATAGGCAAGGGTTACCATGTCCCTGGCGCTGAAGGGTATATCTTTAAACTGTGCATTATAATGCGTAATGATATTTCTACATTTTTCATGACCATTCCCAAAAAAGAGCAAAGGCTGATCTTTTAACCAACCATTAAAAGAATCCGGGTCCAACACCATGGCCTGCGGGGGCAAAATGTTTTTTAGTTGAGGGTCATAAATAGCAGTAAACACTTCCATGCGGCGTGCATCGATCATAGGAACAAAAAGATATTCATTGATATCACCTTTAATTGACCAATTTGTTATTGCCGCATTGGCCATAATTTCTAAGGTGTTCAGGCTGATCATGGGTATTTGCAAAGCAAATGAAAGTCCTTTTGCAGATGCCATACCTACCCGTAAACCAGTATATGAACCCGGGCCAGCAGAAACAGCAATGGCTGAAAGTTCTTTCATAGAAAAGCCTGCTTCATCCATCATCGCTTGAATAGCGTTGTGTATCCAGGCAGCATGATCTCTTTGTTCAGTATTTGAGGTAAGCGCCAATACCTGGCCATCCTTTGCCAGGCAAATGGATGCCGTTTCAACAGCAGTTTCAATGTGCAGGATCAGCGTCATACATTTAATTCTTTTGTCAGTGCCGGGGCCGGCGAATATTTTTTATCCAATTTCATTAGCTGTTGCAACAGTTCGTTGATATTTTTCAAGCCGATCAAAGAACTCCATTCAAATGGGCCATATGGATAACCCGTACCCAATTTCATGGCGATATCAATATCCGTTTTCGTACTAACTCCATCACCTAAGGCATAATAAGCTTCATTGATAATCATGGTAATAATTCGTGGCGTAATAAAACCGGGTGTATCGGGCACCCATTCCACTTTTTTATCCAGTGTTTTAAAAATACTGGTTGCCGTATCTTTTAAATCATCCATACAACTTGCTTCTATCACAGGTTTATCCAGGAAAGTTGACCAGCCATTGAAACGGATAAAAGGTTCACCAATCTCTTTGAGCGGGAAAGAAACATCGTTGATCATAACAGGAGCCATTAATGTTTTCAGCAATGCTACGCGATTGGCGTCAAATTCGAATAACAGATCGATATAAACATCAGCATTTATTTGTGTAAATTCCAACGGGTCGTACACCCTTGTCAGTTTGTGCAAACTGGTTTCTATTGTCCAATCTTTTGTAAGCGATTCAGACCCCAACATTACAATATGCATGCATCCATTTTTTGCAAAGAAAACGCATTAGCATAAATTCGTTTCATCATTTTCATTTCTAACACGTATATCTTGGACAAAATCATTATCAACACACCCGATGCACCTGCGCCTATAGGACCTTATAACCAATCAGTGCTGGCTGGTAATTTACTTTTCATTTCCGGGCAGATCTGTATTAACCCTAAAACAGGTGAATTAGTTAATGGAGACATTAAAGAGGAAACTACGCAGGTAATGAAAAACCTGCTGGCTATTCTTCATGAGGCAGGTATGCAATTTAACCGGGTAATAAAAACGACCATTTTTTTGACGGATATGAAACAATTTGCAGAGGTAAATGAAGTGTATGGTTCTTTTTTTAACGGCGATTATCCTGCCCGTGAAACGGTGGAAGTATCTGCATTACCCAAATTTGTGAATGTTGAAATCAGTATGATTGCCATGAAATAGTAGTTTATAAATTAACATGGAATGCTAAGGCTACCCGCCTGGTTCTTTTTTTATTATATTGTATAGGCAACTTTAATTCGGTATCCTTCATCCTACCTTTTTAATTTTTGCTTATGATACGTTCATTCCTGTTACTTATTTCATTCTTTATCGTTCCTTTTCTTTTTGCACAAGATGTTTTACCTCCAGACAAGATTTATGGTGAGCTGTTTCATGATGTGCAATCGAGCCGCATTTTTAAGGACAGCAAAACCTTTGCAGATGCCATACCCAAAAAAGATCCCAGGGAAATTGTAAAAAGATATCTTGAGATAAAAGCTAATCCAGCAATCAGGTTCAGCCTGCAGTTGTTTGTAGAGGAAAATTTTATTATTCCTAAAGAACATATGGCTCCCACTATTTCAAAAGAAAAAGATATTACTAAACATATTGAAAATCTTTGGCCCATTTTGACCCGGGAGCCAGATAAGGAAATCGAGGGAAGCTCACTGTTACCCCTACCCGATAAATATATTGTTCCAGGTGGCCGCTTTCGTGAAATATATTACTGGGATTCTTATTTTACCATGCTGGGATTAAAAGAAAGTGGTAAAACGGAAATGATCACCAGCATGATCAATAATTTTGCTTACTTACTTTCCACTTATGGACACATCCCTAACGGGAATCGCAGTTATTATTTAAGCAGGAGCCAGCCTCCATTCCTTTCTTCTATGATAGAATTGCTGGCTGATATTAAAGGTGATCATATTTATGCCACCTACCTGCCCCTGTTGCTAAAAGAATATGATTACTGGATGGACCGTACCGACCCTACACAGCATGTCATCAAAATGCCTGATGGAAGTTTGTTGAACCGGTATTATGACCAGGCCGCCACCCCCAGACAGGAATCCTACATTGAAGATATTCAAATAGCAGAAAAATCAAATCAACCTAAAGAAACTGTATACCGCAACCTGCGTTCATCTGCAGAAAGTGGCTGGGATTTCAGCAGCCGCTGGTTTGTAAATGGGAAAAACTTACATACCATCCAAACAACCCAGATTGTACCAGTTGACCTGAACAGTCTTTTGTATCATTTAGAAAGAACGCTGGCTTTTGCCAATAAAGTAAGTGGCAACCTAATACAGCAACGTTATTATAATCAACTGGCTGAACGCCGCCGCACTGCTATCAATAAATATTTATGGTCTGCAGAAAAAGGATGGTATGTTGATTTTGATCTTTCTACGCAACAAATATCACCTGAATTAACACTGGCCGGTATGTCGCCATTCTTTTACAGTGTGGCCGAGCAATCAAAAATTGCAAAGGCTAAAATGACTCTGGAGAAAAATTTTATTAAACCCGGTGGAGTTGTTACATCATTAAAAAATACCGGTGAGCAATGGGATGCACCGAATGGGTGGGCGCCCTTACAATGGATCACCATTGTTGGACTTGAAAATTATGGGGAATCTGCAACGGCGAAATCCATTGCAGAACGCTGGGTTACCCTGAATAAGAAAGTGTATAATGAAACGGGAAAATTAATGGAAAAATACAATGTTGTTGATCTCTCTGTAAAAGCCGGTGGCGGAGAATATCCAAACCAGGATGGATTTGGGTGGACGAATGGCGTTTTACTCGCATTGATTAAGAAATACAATATACCTGATTAAAGATTGGGATTTACAGCGATAAAAAAACACCCTTTTGAAATAAATTCAGAAGGGTGTTTAATTTAGAAGGAGGTCTCAATCTAAATCATTTAATAACTGTTATGGATAATCGAATAATGAAACAGGATTAAATTTTGTACGATTATCCTCTGCGGGCACTTTAATATCCAGCGTAACAGATGCAAAACCGTTTTCTTCTGTGTATGCTTTTACGATCACTAACCCAAATGCCTGGTTATTTACTTTACTGTCTGCAAAATTCCATGAACCCCATCCAATTACAAACCCTGCACCGGGAACCATATCACCACTCACTCTTCGGTTAGCGACTACCACATTATAATTTTCACCACCCTGGCTTGTTGGTGCAATAATACTGGATTGCAGGAAATCGGTTAATTCTCCATCCCAACCTAATTCACTAAAGACCTGGTCGTTTATATGCGGCCTGTTAGCCGTAACCATGGTATAAGTTGCTTTTGAAAATCCAACCATATAAGGTGCAGTGGCATTCCTGTATGCAGTACTGGCATTAAATACAGCCGCCGGAACAATCCGGTTTGCAGTTGCCGTATATTTAATGAACGCAAAGTCTAACATCAGTTGATTTTGTGCAGCATTGGTTATATCAAAAATATGTGGTGCCTGGTACGCCGAAAACCAGTTATTTTTCCCGGGCCCAATTTCCGTTGTTAAAACAATATTTGAAAAATGCAATAATTTAGTATAAACTTTCTCAATTGGATATTCAATCACCTGGGTTTTACCTCCTTCGTTTTCACCGCTGATCCTGATTGCATCCATCCCGCTGGTACCGGTAAATGAAAAATTAAATGCAAACTGATCTAATGGTGTTCCTAAACCGATGGCCTGCTCGGGTCCATAAACACCATTTGTGCTGATAGCATAGGTTAAACTTTTCATGTCTGATCCGGAACTTGCATTTCCAGAAATCGTATTTAAACTATCTGCATAAACAACGGCAACATCCGTCATTCCACCTTCTAAAGCTATACTCACGGCATCTGCTGCTACAGAACCAATTTTGAATGTATCAACCGCCATTCCATCATAAATATTTACTGCTTTTATAATAATGGCAGACAGACCATCAACCACAGTAACATTTGCTTCAAACGGAGTATTATTTTTGTTTGTAAAAGAAATGGGTGTTTCTCCTGAGTAAGTACCGTTGATCAGTGTTTGGTAGGTAATTGATTCCAGGTCAAACTGTGAAGTAACCTGGCCTTCAATTTTCATTTTCTTATTTTCAAAAACAGTTTGTTGAAATTTAATTCCGTCTTTAAATGTAAGTACCGGCAGTTGCCTGATTTCGGACATTGAAATATGTACTTCACTGCTGAAATTCTCTTTGTTAAAAGAAACGATCACCAGTTCACTCATGTTATCTGTTATAGTAAAAACAATATCATGTTGTAATTCTTTTGGAAAATCATCCCTGTCGATATTTACAGCGGTTCCGGCTTCCGTTCCATTGGCTGTAGTCTTGATAATATAATAAGCCAGGCGTTTAACACCGCTTTCAGATTTTACACTAACAGGAATGGTTACTTCATCACCAACATTAATTCCTGAAATGCTTTTAAACGCATCTGAAATAATAATTTCAGGCCCGCTTCCAATGGCATCTTTCCATTCTTTTTTACAACCTGCAACTGCAAACATGAATATTATAGAAAGTGTGCTTAGAAAGTAGAAGTACTTTGATTTCATTTTTAGAAATTATTTATCTGATTAAATTTAATTCTGCCATAACAGGTAAATGATCCGATGCATAATATTCACCGATAACCTGGTGATTTTTTACAGTAAATGCACTGGATGGTTTATATGCTAAATAATCTATAACAGATTTTGGCAATTGCGCTGAGAAAGTAGGAGGACAATTAACACCTTTACAAGTGCGGGTAAAACTGCCATCAAAAACATTAAAGAATTCAGTTGCACTTTCCAATTCATTAAAATCACCACCAATAATGATCCTTTCTTTAAAAGTTCCGAGGGTATTCACAATATCTTTAACCTGCTGCAACCTGTTTGTTGCGCTGTTATGTTGCAAATGTGTTACGGCCAGCATCAATGAATCTTTTCCCGGCAAGTCCACCAGTGCTGTACCCAAAACACGCTGCTCGGTAGAAGCACTTTCCTTTGTTAACATGTATTTTTTAATATTCTTCAATGGATATTTACTCAATATGGCTACACCGTATAATCCTCTTCCAACTGATGCAGCTGAATAAAAAACAAAATTCATTTTAACCAGCTTTGCCAATTCTTTTGCCTGGTCGCCGTCAAAATTATTACGACCTGTATTCTTATCAACCTCCTGCAAGAACACGACGTCCGGGTTTGCATCAATAATTACTTTGGCAGTTGCATTAATATCCGTTTCGCCAGGTTTGGATGGCGGGTTGAGAATATGAATATTGTATGTCATTGTTTTTAAAGAACCCATTAAGGCCATATTATCATTATCACTTCCATAGGTATCATCACCATTTCCTATTTCAACTGTGATTGGAGGGGTACCCGGCAGGTATGGCTCTTTATTACAAGCCAACATTATCAACCCGACAAATAAAAAACCAAATATTTTCATTCCTATTCTGAAATTTTTTTTTCTAGTTATAATTATTCTTTCCATTTTATCAATTATTGCCATCCAGGATTTTGTGTAAGATTAGGATTTAGTGTCAGGTCTTCTATCGGCAGTGGCCACAGGTAATCTTTGTTTTCATTAAATGTTTTAATGATGTTGCGGTTTGTAAGAATATTACCTTTTGTTCCTTCCGATAAATCGCTTGCAGGAAACTGGTAAGGTCCGGTTGCGGGTGGCCGTGAGCCTTCGTAAATTTCTATTTCATTTACACCATTTCTGTCCAGATCATAAAAACCAGCGCCGGGGAAATAAGTGCCTTTAAATGGATCGGCCAATAAGTGACCTTCTTTCCAACGCATTAAATCTTCCCATCTAAGATTTGATTCCATCACCAGTTCAATGCGACGTTCTCTGCGTATTTCTAAAATCACTCCTTTATTTGGCCCCGTTACATTTGGATAAAGATTGGCCTGATAAGGATCAGGATTCGCATTGGCTGCCGCCATATCCAGGTTGGGCATACCAACACGATCTCTTAATAATTTGATTGATTTATCAATATCAGCCTGTGTGAGTGTTCCTAATTCTGCTTTCGCTTCTGCATAATTTAATAACACTTCTCCATACCTGAAAATGACCATATCATTAAACGATTGACCATTGCCATCCATACTTGGATTATTCATCCATTTTATTGGCTGGTAGCCAGTCATCGTAGCTTCAAAATCAACAGAAGAAGTAACAGAAGCACCTACTCTTTTATAACCCGGAGTGCGGATAGTTTGAGAAAGCCGCGGATCCCTGTTTTGCACTTCATCATAAAATTCCATTGTTTCAAAACCAGGAATATCAGTGAATCTTGTTCCATCTGCCATTAAATAACTATTCACCAGGCGTTTTTCAAAACCGGGTTTCCCTTGTGTTCTTGCAGTCATGTAAAATTGCAATCCATGACGCAGACTTAGATCATTAGAATACCTGCGGCCAAGAATCACTTCATCTGCAACTGGGTCCAGGGTGAGGGTTGCAAAAAGATCCTGGTAAGGTTTTCCGGTAGGACCAGTTGTTTTATTGTAAACAGAATAAACACCGGCATTCATTAATGCTTCAGAAGCTTCAACACTTTCAGCCAGGAATTTTTCAGCGCCATCAATATTGAACTCTGTATGATATTTTCTCCAGGTTCCTTCGTACAATGCAATACGGGATTTTAATGCCAGTGCGGTCCATTTTGTAACTCGCTCAACGCTTTTTGTTGCATCCAAATGCTCTATAGCAAAATCAATATCAGCTAACACAGAATCCATGATCAATGTTCGCGGGTCACGGGCCTTCATCAAATTGGCTTCATCATTTGTTTCGATAACTACATTATACCAGGGAACATCACCGTAAGATTTTACTTTTTCAAAATAAAAAAGCGCCCTGAAAAATTTAGCTAAACCAATATATTTATTCCTGATGCTGGCGTTAGGAAAATTTTGAACGTTTTCACTGGTTAAAAAGAAGTTGATATTTCTTAACTGTGACCAGGACCATCTGCCATCGGTTGTAGGAACCAGTCGCGTACCGGCGATTTCTCTTTCTACGGATGATTTTACAACGTTATCAGCATCTTCACCATAAATAAAACCTGCATCTGGTAAATGAGAATAAAACAGGTTGGTGTATGCTTTTAAATCACCTTCTGTTTGAAAGAATGTATTGGGGGAAATGGATGCTGTGGGATATTGATCGAGTACGTTTTTCTGACACGATGCAGCAATCACAGATAATATCAAAACGAAATAAATATATTTTCTACTTTTCATCTGTTTATTTTTATTTTTTTTTAGCCATATGGAATTCGCCAAATATTCATCCCAGTTGGTATGCGATAGCTTATGGCTCATTTCATACTAAGATTATTAATTCTGATTGTTAGAATGTTATATCGAAACCAAAAGAATACGTTTTACTAAATGGATATACCCTTCCATTTCCATCTGCCATTGCTTGTTCAGGATCGATATATTTTGTATTAAGTTTTGTCCAGGTAAACATATTCTCTCCACTCACAAACATTCTGAATCCATTGATCTTAAATCTTTTTGTGAGCGACTCTGGCAACATATAACCCAGGGTTAGATTTTTCAACCGCAGGTAAGCAAGGTCCTGCAGGTATTTATTATTGGTGGCCCGCAATTCATTATTTGCATTCAATGCAACATAAGCCATCAAAGTTGGGAAGTATGCATTTGGATTTTCAGGCGACCAAATCAGGCTTTCAAAATCTTCAGGAATGAAAGAGAAATATGGACGGGAATAAGGCCCCCAGAAACGGTCTGCATTATTTCCCGGATACCAATCCATTTTTCCTAAACCCTGGAAGTATACATTCAGGTCAAAGTTTCTCCAGTTTACACCTGCATTAAAAGAATAATGATACCGTGGTGTACTGTTTCCAATTACACGCTGATCACCCGGATCATCTAAAGTATTTGCACCTGCATTAATTACATTATCACCATTCAAATCTACCCAGCGCAGATCACCTGCACGGATCGGAATATTGTTATCAATTCTACCCCTGTTCAGCCATGCCTGGTTTACCGGGTAGGTTTTGGCTTCAGCATCTGTTCTAAAATATCCATCAGTAATATATCCCCATATCTCACCAATTTCTTTTCCCTCATATAAAGTATATGTCAATTTTGTGGGGTTATTGATTTTGGTAATATATGATCTGTTATCACTCAGGTTGAAGCCTGCATTATATTTTAAAGGTTTACCACCTACCATTACCATATCTCTCCATCCAAGCGAAACTTCAAATCCTTTGGTACGCAAATCAGCCGTATTAACTAACGGTTGCGAAGCACCGAAAACATTTGGAATTTTTATTCCATTACTTAACATGCCTTCCGTATTTCTTACATACTGATCGTAGGTAACGGTTAACCTGTTTCTTAAGAATGCCGCGTCTATACCCACGTTATAAGAAGTTACCCGTTCCCATGTTAAGTCTCCCGAAACAGGAGAAGGAGACGCATAATATCTTGCTCTTTCACCATCCAGGATATATGCCATCGTTCCCGGGTTCATAGTAGAAATATATGGATACGGGCTGCTTACGGCCTGGTTACCCAACTGACCCACTGATCCACGGATTTTTAAATCGCTGACGATATGTTTTATGGGACTGAAAAATTCTTCTTCGCTGATACGCCATCCAACTGATGCAGAGGGGAAAAATCCAAATCGCTGTTCTGCAGGGAAACGCGAAGAGCCGTCATACCGACCATTTGTTTCAAACAGGTATTTGCCTTTGTAGTTATAATTTAACCTGTAAAAATATCCCTGCAATGCATATGCGCTGGAACCTCCGAAAACAGTCTGTTCACCGGTTCCGAGGTTAAGATCGTTCAACACTTCGGATGAAAGATCCTGGCGTGTTGCTGTAATCTTTTTTGCCTTGTGATGTTCCTGGTTAAAACCGGCCATGATCTTAAAATTGTGCACCCGGTTAAAACTTTTAGAATAGTCTGCGTAAACATTAATCACATGTACCTGGTTAAATTGCTGGTCCTCTGTTAACTGGTCAACACTGTATTTTGGTGTAGTTTCAATTACACCGGGTGTTAAGGAGTATTTTGCCGCAACCTGTCGGTAATAACTTGGATCGGTATACATACTGTAACTATAATTACCGGTAATATTCAGGTTTTTTATGGGTGATACCACTACTTCAGAAATGGTCGTTAACTCATATTTCCTTTCAGCACCTTTTGTTTTACCATCTATCAACATGGCAAATATGCCATCACCAATATCATAATTATTTAAACCCGTTCTGTATGAGGCTGTGCCATCGGGATTGATCGGTGCATAAGCTGGTGAACCATGCACATTGATGTGAACAAAATTTGCGTTGCCACCACCTTGTCTTCCATAATAATCATAAGTAGAATTATAGAAATTAATATTGTTTGAAACTTTTAACCAGGGTGTAAGCTTTGCAGATACTTTTGAACGAATAGTATGTGATTTATATTTATCCGGTTGAATCCTCATGATGCCATCCATGTTTTTCATGTTTCCATTGATCATGTAAGTCACCTTATCATTTCCACCGCTGATATTCAAATTATGATTTGTAATACCCTGCCATTTTGTAAACATGATGTCCCACCAATCATAATTACCATAATAAACGTATTGGTCTCTTCCATTCCTGTTTTGAATGGTTACCCAAGGCCTGCTGGGATCTTCTGTTTCATCATCTCTGCGTGCCAGTAATTCTGCATAATCCGTATCGGTGTAACCGGAATATCCACCCACATGTGCCAATGCACGGTCATGTAATTTCATCCAGTCATATCCTTTCGTCATAAAATTTGTACTAACCGTTGGTGTGGCGTATCCAAATGAATTATTATAACGGATTGTTACTTTACCGGCTGCACCGCTTTTTGTGGTGACCAACACCACACCGAATGCTCCACGTGCTCCATAGATTGCAGCAGAAGCGGCATCTTTTAAAACAGTAATGCTTTGTACTTCTTCAGGTGCTAACCGATCCAATGTGCCTGGAATACCATCTATCAATACCAGCGGACTTCCTGTTAATGCATTGTTTCCACTGATTGATGTAACACCTCTTACATTCAGGCTACCCATTTGACCGGGCATACCACCACCTACGCGAATATTTAAATTTGGAATGGCCCCCTGCAGCATAGAAGAAATATTGGTCACCGGCCTGTCCCTGAAATCGTCACCATTTACCTGGTTAACTGCTCCCGTTAAATTTACTTTTTGCTGTGTACCATATCCAACAACTACTACTCCCTGAAGAGAAGCAGTTTCTGACGTTTGCATTCTAACAAGCAAAGAATTATTCTCCCCTTGCTTTAATGCAAAATTGTTAATTGAATGATTGTCGAATCCAATATGCGAGAAACGAAAATGATAAACCTTGTTTCCCGTCAAATTCGTAAACCTGAATACACCCTGGGCATTGGTTGAAGTCATTTCAGTTTGCGTAGTGTCGGATGCATTCATTGCAATAACCGTAACCCCTGGCAGCGGGGAAGAACTTTCATCAAGCACTGTTCCTGTAACCGTTGTACTGGTTTGCGCAAAAACTGCGATTGAAAATAATAAAAGCAACGCCGTGCTTAAAGATCTGATAATTCTCATTCGTGCAATTTTTAGTTTTGTTCCTCAAAATCCCGATAACTATTATTAAAGTCTATCGGAATTAAAGGCTGTTATTGATAAATATTTCAGTTGATTGTGTTTCTTTTTCTATTCAACCTTGCTGATATAATATGACCTGTTCTTTACCGTTAGTTTTAAGCCGTTGCTAAGACAAATTGCAGACAGCGTACTGCCTATGGAACTTTTATATGGTATTGAACCGGTAAAATTGATATGCTTCAACTCTTCTTCATTAAAATAAATTTTCCTTTTAGTTTGTTTTTGAAGTTCTTCAAATAGACCCGGCAATGAAATGCCAGTAAAGCCAATGCCGTTTTCCCCCACTATGATCTCATTCTTTTGTAATTCAACTGTATTCAATTCAAAAAACGGAACGTTCGTCATCTCAGGCAATGCTATCTTTTGTTGTAAAGTAGCTTTGTCAACAACATTGTGTTGCTCATAACTAGCATCTTTGTTTTCCTGGTGAATATTTCTATTTAGTTTAGAAACGTTGATAGAATCATTATTCAACTCGATGTGAAGATCATTCATTAAAGCAATCATGCTCAAGATATTCATCAACGAATCCTTTACGGTAAATGAACCTGTAAACAGGTTTTCATCAATATCATTCTTATTAAAATAAATTTTCCGGCCAAACACTTCCTGCAGGTTGTTTAAAACCTGTGGCATAGGCATTTTAGTAAATTCAAGAACATCATTCCCTTTGTTTACAGAAATGACATTATTTGTTTTAATTGATGATTTTTTATTCCAGGCAAGATGTTGTTTTGTGAATATAGATTCCACTTTCACCAGGCTGGTGCTGATATCGACAAAACATTGCTGCCCGGCTTCCAGGAAAGTTTGTTGAAATTGCACACCTCCCTCAATAGGTTGTACTACCACCCTGCCTTCAAAGAGTTTTACATTAACCCTTGTAATATCGTTACTGTTATCAACTAAAAATTGAGTGCCCAGAGCCGTTGTACTTATTTCGCCGGAATGAACAACAAAAGGACTCTCGATATTTTTTGTAACATTAAATATCGCCTTCCCGCTTAAATGAATTTTGCGGTTAGCGGTAAATGCTTTTTCATATATGATGGAAGAACCTGGATACAATTGAACTGAGGAATTATCTGCGAGAGTAAAAACTTTAATACCAGTTGTATTGTTTACTATTTTATTTGTTGAAGAAATTTTTATATCCGACGCAGAAATGGTATTATCAACTTGTACTTTTTCTTTCTGATTAAAATACATTAATCCAAAGAATGCAGCAGCCAGCAATGCCGCATATGCAAGAACGGGCCGTAATATTGTATAAACAGGTTTGCGTGTTTTCCTGTATACATTTCTTTTTATTTCATTCTCTAATTCAGGGTGCAATGGAACCGATAAATCAATTTCATCCCATTCCGACTTATTTAGTAATTCATCCATCAATCCCGGTTCCTCTTCAAGATATTGCATAGCCAATTTGGCCTCTTGCTCATTGCAGGCATTATTTAAAAACTTTTTAAGTAAATCGGCTTTGTCCATACTTCTTAGATAATGAAGTACGTTTGGATGGCATCTAATTCCCTACTGATCAAAAAATAAAATTTAAAAAAGCAGCCTGGCTAAATGTTTGAGAGAATAATTACCCTCAAAGATTAAGAACTTTTTTTAACTGGCTTGTGGCTTTAAGCAAGTGGTTATCCACGGTTTTCACAGTTATTCCCATAAATTCAGCGATCTCTTTATAGGAATATCCATGGATATGTTTCAATTCAAAAACTTTTCTTCTTTTAGGCGAAAGACTTTTAAGCGAGTTTTCAATGTGATGCCTGAAGTCTGTATTTGTTTCGGTATGTAAATTTGCATCCTGTGCATTTTCCATATCCTGCGAAAAATATTTTCGATAAGTAGCTTCTTTTCGAAGCCAGTCGATGAAGATGAGCCTGGCCTTTTGAAATAATTGTTGATCAATGGTCAGTTCAATAGAAAGCAGTGACCTGTATTTCCAGAATTTTATAAAAGTTTGCTGGGTCAGTTCCTGCGCGGCATTTTGATCATTTGTTTTTTGTAAAAAGTAATAGAAAACCTTCCTATTCCAATCTTCATAAATGGTATTGAATATCGCGTGATCCCCTCCTTTTAGCTTCAATAAGTTTTCAGATGACATACGCATTTTATTAAGATGCATGGCAAATTTATGCGGACAATCGGACCTGCATATTAAATTAGTTTTAACAAATTACCAATTAATAAAAAATTTCCACTAAAAATAAAATTGCAGAAAGCATTATTTAAATTTAAAAATATGCATACAAAGAAATAAGTAAGAATACTTATTCGTCAGAAGTGAATTAGCTAAAAATTCAGATTATAAAAATTAAAATAATTTAGTTTACCTGGAAGAATTTTTGCGATTCTTTTTGCCAAAGATTTTATGTTTGCCGCTATCCATCTTCACTATTTTTGGAGTGAACCTCCCTATCACGTCAACGAGTGAGCGCTGACTTCTCATCACTTCTTCAATATTTTTATATGCAAAAGGCGCTTCATCTAAACCACCACCTAATAATTTTACACCATACTTTAATAATTCATCCTGTAAGGCTTTTTGTGTGATAGAGTTGATTGCGGCCGTGCGACTCATTTTTCTCCCGGCCCCGTGCGATGCAGAATGTAAAGAAGCATCCAGGCCTTTACCTTTCACGATAAATCCATCGGCAGTCATGCTTCCGGGAATGATACCCAAAACATCTTTGCCAGCAGGAGTGGCTCCTTTGCGATGCACAATCACTTCTTCCCCTTCATACATTTCTTTCCATGCAAAATTGTGGTGATTTTCAACCATCCTGATAGGCTGCCGGCCAAGCTGCAAGGCAATCTTTTCATGAATGATATGATGACATGCAGAAGCGTATTCACCCGCAAGGTTCATGGCCAGCCAATATTCCGCACCTTCTTCCTCATTCAAATCGAGCCAGGCAAGATTGGCCGCATCGCCCGGCAATTTTCTTTTCAGCTTGGCGATTTTCGTGTAATGGTTGGCGATATTAGCCCCTAAACCCCGGGACCCGGAATGAGAAAGCAGCCCCAGATAAGATCCTGCTTCCACACCTAAAACATCATCTTTATGCTCAATTTGAATTATACCAAATTCAACGAAATGATTTCCCGAACCGGAAGAACCTAATTGCTTAACGGCCCTGTCCTGCAAACCTTTTAGTAACGGCATTGCATCAAAGGCCGGGTGATCAAGCACCTCATGTTCACTCGGTTTCGCAAAGCCTTCTCCACTTCCAAAAAGCGTTGCTTCATTCAATTCCCGGGTTAAATAATTTTCTTTTTGTATTAATTCCTGCGGATCGATATCATAAATACTCAGGCACATTCTGCAACCGATATCCACGCCAACTCCGTATGGTATAACAACATTTCTTGTCGCCAGCACACCTCCTATCGGTAATCCATAACCGGAATGTGCATCAGGCATTAATGCCCCGGCCACAGAAACCGGCAAACGGGCTGCTGTATTCATTTGGTGCAAGGCGCCATCTTCAATATGTTCGCCACCAAAGACATTAAAAAGAATTCCTTTTTCATTGATGTTAATGATCTCCCCGGAAGCCGGATCTGTTTTAGGCACCAATGCTTTGGCAATATTCCCAATTACTGCATCATCCGCATACTGATTGGGACTTTGCAATATGGAATTCAGGATTTCAATTGCTTCCGTATGTGGAAGATGTTTGAAATGCTTTTCCATTACATTTATGGCAACACTGATTACCGGTCCTTCGGGGTAGCCGATCTTTCTTAATTCTTTTCCTGTGATTTTCAACCTGCTCACTATGCAAAATTCAAAATTAAAAAGTTAAAAGTCAAAAGTTTTAAGATTGAAAGACTCTGGCGAGGTTAGATAGTACAATAATGATTTACATTATAGTACATTTTCAAAACCGTTTTCAAATTGCCAAATTGTTTTCAGTAATTAAAACAATTTCCCCTGCTGCCCGGGTCTTTGAAACTTTGAGCAATCGAGATCCATTCTTTCATCATTTAAATTATACTTCTGAGTATACTTTCTATATTGTTGTGCAATAAGATCAGCCATTGGACCTTCTCCACGCATACGTAAACCCCAGCGGCTGTCATTTACTTTTCCATTATGACTTTCTTCTATCAGGTGCCATACTTTATCTGCACGGTCGGGAAAGTTTTTATACAACCAGTCATGAAACAACAATTTTATTGCGCCATTCAGGCGGATAAAAGTGTAAGCAGAAAATGTGGCGCCAGCTTCACTGGCCATTTTAAGAATGTTATGCATATCATGATCATTTAAACCCGGGATCATAGGACCCAGCATAACGCCCATGCGTATCCCGGAATCACTCATTTCCCTGATCAGGCGCATCCGTTGCATGGAAGTAGTGGTCCTGGGTTCCATTACTCTTCGCAGGTTTTCATCCAAAGTGGTAATGGAAACAATAACAGAAACCAGGTTCTTTTTTGCCATCTCCATCAAGAGGTCTTTGTCGCGAAGCATACCTGCATTTTTTGTGATCAAACCAACCGGCTGATTGAATTCGTTACATACTTCGAGCAGCGATCTTGTTAACCTGAATTTTTGTTCTGCGGGTTGATAACAATCTGTATTACCACTTAAGCCGATGGGCAAACATTCCCATTTTGGATTCATTAAAAATTTTCGCAGCAACTGGGGTGCATTTTTTTTAACAATGATCTTTCTTTCAAAATCAAGCCCGGCACTGTAACCCCAATACTCATGCGCATTACGTGCAAAGCAATAAATGCAACCATGTTCGCATCCCTGGTATGGATTCATGCTGTACCACATCCCAACATCGGGACTGCTTACTTTATTTACAATGCTTTTTGCATGGTCCTCCAGGTACTGGGTAGCTTCATTTGCAATCGTCCAGTCGTCAATAGCTTCCACATGCATAGCTTGCCTTTCCTGTTTTAAAAAGCGGTTGCCTGTATTAATCTGGGCACCCCGGCCTTTTAAATACCCGGGTTGCTCTTCATCATTTATGGATTTTGATTTCATTAATTATAATTGGAGATGATATATTTGAATCCTGGGAATAACACCTGGTTTTTGTTTAATTTTATAGATGTGTTTTCATTACTCCTTAACAAAAGAAAGAACAGAAATTGCCCTGCAGTTACATGCCGAATGGGAAGATGATTTTTTCCCTGTATTTCATGCCAATGGATTTGATTTCCCCATGATGCCCGTGATTACACAACAATCTCCCAAAACCATTCAACTTTTTCAATGGGGATTACTTCCACATTGGTTAAAGACACGGGAAGAAGCTGAAAAATTCCGTACGCAAACGTTGAATGCCCGATGTGAATCCGTTTTTGAAAAACCTTCTTTCCGCGGATCTATTGGAAATAATCGCTGCCTGGTGATTGCAGATGGATTCTTTGAATGGATGGATATCAAAAAGAAAAAATACCCTCATTACATTTATATGAAAGATCATTCTGCTTTTTGTTTTGCTGGTATTTATTCGCGTTGGGTTGATAAAGAAACCGGTGAAATGATTAACACTTTTTCCATACTGACGACTACAGCCAACCCTATGCTGGAAAAGATCCACAACCTGAAAAAGCGAATGCCAGTTATAATCCCTCCGGACAGTTATGAAAAATGGCTTCAAGAAGATCTTCCCCAGGAAGAAATCAATAAATTCTTAACGCCTTACCCTGAAACATTAATGGAAAATCATACGATCAGTAAAAGGATCACCTCCCGCACAGAACCATCTAATCATCCTGAAACAATTGAACCATACACTTACAACGAACTTTCATCTTTATTTTAATTTAAAATAATGCACCCTGTAAAGTATGCACCGGCAAATACTGCAGCGCCATTCTTTCCAATACCTGGTATTTTAATTCGCCCTTTCTTCTTTTTAAAACTAAAATATGGTCTGCAATAAAACGACCGGTAAAATGTTTGGATGCATATTCTTTCAATGCTTCTTTGAACACTTCTTTCTGAATACGGATGGCAACCGGTATGCAGGGATCATCGATAAAATGTGGATTTTCTCCGCCACCTTTCATCAATCGCCGCGCTTCCTTAAACCCGTTAATTATATTTTTAACCTGGTTCTTATTAACCACATTGATAAATATGGAATGAGTAGGATAATTACCAAATCCATTCAGTTCAATTTTTATTGGTGGTAAACCCATACTGATTAATCGAAGTTTATTCATCAGTCTTTCTTCCATCATTTCCAGTTGGGTGAACCGGGCCAGCGTAATTTGCGGACGACCCATTAATGCAGACTGAACACCATAGTTTTCAAAAAAACTTTTCTTGACTCCACTGATCTTTTGGCGCAGTTCTTCGTGGGGTGATAATACCAACAGGTATTCATAAGGCCTGTAACCAGGCATGGATAATTCTGTATTCATAGCTTAAAAATTGAACTTAAAAAAATATTATTGCCCATTTATTTAGCATAAATTTACTAAATATTTTAGTATTCAACAATTAATTTTATGGAAACGCAAAGCTGGTCTTCAGACTTCAGGGGAAATAAGGGATTTACCCAATGGGATGTGCACTCTGCTAATGCCACAGGCTTTGGCGCAGCGGCCGATGATTACATGGATAAAGGCATTGACCTCAATGAGCAATTAATTCAAAATAAAGCAGCTACTTTTTTTATGCGGATGAACAGCGAGGCCATGATTGGAGCGGGTATTCATGCAGGTGATATCCTGGTGATCGACCGGTCTTTACAGGCATTCAGCGGGAAAGTGGTAGTAGCCTGCCTCAATGGAGAAATGATGGTGCGCCGATTAGAAAAAAATTTCAATAAGATCCGGCTGGTACCGGACACGGATAAACTGGCTGCAATTGATGTGGATTTAAATGGATGCGAATTTTTTATTTGGGGTGTAGTTACTTGGGTGATTCACCGGGTGGGATAAAACAAATTTGTGTATGGTTGCCATTGTGGATTGTAACAGCTTCTACTGCAGTTGTGAAAGGCTTTTCCAGCCAAAGCTGCATAAACACCCGGTGGTGGTGTTAAGTAATAATGATGGCTGTATTATTTCCAGAAGTGATGAAGCCCGTCAACTTGGTATTCCTATGGCGGGTCCTTACTACATGGCGAAAGAAGTTATCGAAAAGCATGACGTTGCTGTTTTTTCATCCAATTACAATTTGTATGGAGACATCAGCCGGCGTGTAATGGAAACTTTAAAGCAAATTGTTGGGGAAACTAACGTTGAAGTGTATTCGATAGATGAAAGTTTTCTTCACCTGGATGGATATTCACCCCATCAGTTAACAAAAACAGCCAGGCAGATTAAAGAAACCGTGGAACATTGGACCGGCATACCGGTTTCGGTAGGTATTGCTCCAACCAAAGTTCTTTCTAAAGTGGCTAACCGCCTGGCAAAAAAAGATCCTAAAAAATACAAGGGCGTTTTTGTGTTGGACAACCTTCAAACGATTGACGAAGCTTTGGCCCAAACATCTGTAAAAGAAATCTGGGGAATAGGAAGAAGATATGCTGAAAAGCTGGAGTCGCAGTTTAACCTGCAGACCGCTTTGGCATTAAAAAATATGAATGAAGCCTGGGCAGGAAAAAATCTTGGCGGAGTTGTTGGTGTACGTTTATGGAGGGAATTAAATGGCGAGCCCTGTATTGAATTAAAGGACCCCTTGATAAAGAAGAAAATGATTGCCTGTACACGCATGTTTGGACGTCCCGTTACAAACATCATTGAGATCAGGGAAGCGGTAGCGAGTTATGCCAGCAGGGCTGCAGAAAAACTCCGGCGTCAATCCGGTGCAGCTAAAGTAATGGAGGTTTTCCTGGTAAAAAATGATCATACGGATGTATATACTTATAATCCCAGCACGGATGCTTTGAAATTTGTATTGCCAGAAGCCACATCCGCAACGCACCAGTTAATCAACTATGCTTTACCGTTAGCGAACAAATTATTTAACGCGGGTTCGCGATATTTAAAGGCAGGAATTATTCTGAGCCAATTGGTGCCGGATAAAGAAATTCAGGGAAATTTATTCACTCAAAAAAATAAACCTTCCGTAAAACTGATGGAGGTTATGGATAACATTAACTGGGGCATTCATAAAGATGCTGTAAGATTCGGCGCTGCAGGATTAAAACAACCCTGGCAAATGAAACAAGAACATCGATCTTTTCGATATACCACGCAATGGGATGAATTGAAACTGGTGGAGTAATCAGATTTTTCCTTATTGCAAAAAAACAAAAGCGGCGTTATAAAAACACCGCTTTTAAATATACACCCGTTGTAAAAAATCTTTATTGACCAATCGTATTACCCTGGCCGCCACCAACACGCTGGCTTTCGTCTTCCAAACCTGTTTTACGCTGGCGTGCTGCTTTTACCTGGTTGCTTCCAAAACGATAAGTGAAATTTGCTTTGAACTGCCTGCTCTCCCATCCGCCACTGACATTAATTGTTTGCCCGGCAAAATTGCTTTCGCCACTAAATTCAAGCACATTGAAAATATCACTTACACCCAATTTAATGTTTCCTTTCCCTTTCATAATGTTTTTGGCAATGCCCGCATCTACACTCCACATTGCTTTCATTTTAAAAGTACCCTGCCAAATACTTGGTGAATTATACCATCCACTTAATTCAGCCGTATAATCTTTTGCAAATTTTAAACTGTGTTGCTGGAAAATATTAAATGCAAATGCATCCAGGTCAATGATTCGTCCGGTTCCGAAATCAGCTTTGTAATGTGAATAATTTGCACTCATATTACTAAATGCTGAATAATTTTTATACTGGAATGGATAACTCACATTGAGGCTAAATACATCCTGTGTCGCCAGGTTCTTTTTGGTCATGAAACTTTTAGATACTTCTGTTGTATCGATCAGTTGCGTGAATACATCTTTTACATGACTGTAATTTAAAGTGCTGGTTAGTTTAAATTTATAGGTATGGGTAAGGGCAAAGCTGTTGGTATACTGCGGACGTAAATTGATGTTTCCTTTTTGAAAAGAATACTCGTCTAATTTAAATTCAAAAGGATTCAGATCCTGGTATGCGGGACGATCAATCCGCCTGCTGTAGCGTAGCCCCCACTGGTTCATTGGATTTTTATTAAATGTAATGGCACCACTGGGAAAGAAGTCTGTATAATCCCTGGTAAACTTTTCATTGGATGGAACATATTTCTGATTCAACCACGCATAACCATCGGAGTTACCTTCCATTTGCGTGTTCTCCATTCTTACGCCAAACTGCACCATTATTCCTTTAAATTGCCTGTTATAATTTACATACAAGGCATTAATGTTTTCCTTATATACAAATTGATTACTGCGGCTGCTGTCATACAAACGGCTGCCGCCATTTATGATGTCGTAGCGATTAAAATCGTTATCGGTATTTACGAAAGATGTTTTCCCTCCAAAGCCTAATTTTCCTTTTTGAAAAGGTTGTTCATAATCTGCTTTGAAAGTATAAATGTTGATATCTGTTGGTGCTATAAAATTATAGTTTCTGCTGAGCAGGAAATTACCATCCTTGTCATAATAATCATTGGGTTGCCATTGGTTATTGCGCAGGCGATAACGGCCATAGTCCGCATCCATATTCAGTTCTCTTTGGGAAGTATCAGCAAAACGATAATTCAGGTTGATATTGGAACTGTTTCTTTCCATCATATTGCTGTTATGCGCTTCCAATGTGCGGTCAAGTTTATTTGTTGGAATATGATAAATTGGAGTTCTTGTGTCGTTAAAGAAATCGCCTTCAAAAATATTTCCATTTACCAGCAAGCCGATCGTATGTTTTTTGCTGATGAAATAATCCAAACCTGCTTTATAATTATGCCCTTTATTGGTGCTGTTCATGTTAGACCGGGAAAGAAAAAGCGTATCCATTTGCTGACGGTCGATGTGTAAATAATTTTCCCGTTTGCTTTGGTTATAATTATAGGTACCAAAAAGGTTAACGCTTTTATTGCGATGATTTAAAGACAAACCGCCGTTATATTTAGGGTATACGCCAATGTTATATCCTGCATTTACAGAACCATTAGTACCAAATGATTTGTTCTTTTTTAAACGAATATTGATAATGCCGGCATTACCTGCGGCATCATATTTTGCTGAAGGATTTGTAATGATCTCGATAGCTTCGATGGAAGAAGATTGTAATGATTTTAAATATGCTGCCAGGTCCTGGCCGGATAATGGCGTTGGTCTTCCATCAATATAAACCTGCACACCATTTTTTCCACTCAAACTTAAATTATCATCTTTATCAACAACAACACCGGGAGATTTACGCAACAGATCTAATGCATCCTGGCCAACGGCATTTACACTTCCTTCCACGTTCAATACGGTTTTATCTGCCAGCACTTCCACCATAGGTTTTTTTGAATTTACAACTACCTCCGAAAGACTGGCTTTATTATTCTGTAAAACAAAATCCATTTGTCCATTGCTTCCTTCCTTTACTTCAATGGGTTTAGAAAATTGCTCGCCAAATCCCACATGAGAAATATGGAGATAATAGTTTCCATCGTTAATGGCGACAAACTCATATTTGCCCAGGTTATTGGTTGCATTGATTTTTACAAGTGAAGAATCTTGTGCTTTATGCAATTTCACGGTAGCATTTGCAATAAAATTTCCTGCCTCGTCTTTTACAACCCCTGAAAGTTGTTGGGAATACCCTGCATTGCAAAGCAGGAGTATTAAAAGCAGCATCAATATATTTCTCATAATAAGGTTTTGAGGGTTTAGTCTGACAAAATTATGACAGTTCGGAGGGGCTCTAGATATTCAATGCGATGAATGGATAAAAAAGTTGAATGAATGGTGAACCCGTGGTGTAATTTTTTAGCCTTGATTATATCAACACATTATTTGACTATAAAACTTAATAATTATGAAACTAGAAGGAAAAAAAATTGCTGTTATTACAGAAAATGGTTTTGAAGAGGTTGAATTAACCAGTCCTGTAAAAGCATTGAAGGATGCAGGCGCAACTGTGCATATCATTTCACCGCAAAAGGATAAAGTAAAGGCCTGGGATAAGGATCATTGGTCTATTGAGGTACCTGTTGATGTTACGATTGAAAAGGCAAAGCCAGAAGATTATGATGCCTTATTAATACCGGGTGGTGTTCTTAATCCTGACCAGATGCGGAAAAATGAAAGTTGCGTTTCTTTTGCGAAACATTTTCTACAGGCAGGGAAACCTTTGGCAGCCATTTGTCATGGACCCCAGTTATTGATTGAAACAGGAATGCTCAAAGACAGAAAAATGACATCCTATCCATCGATTAAAACGGACCTGATAAATGCGGGAGTAAAATGGGAGGATAAGGAAGTAATTGTTGACCAGGGGCTGGTTACCAGCCGAAGCCCCAATGACCTGGAAGCCTTCAACAAAAAAATGATAGAAGAATTTGGAGAAGGAATTCATACTCAAAAAAATAAACATACTGCTTCGGCACCTACACATTAATTTTTTGATTAGGCCATCCCTTTTGGGATGGCTTTTTTTGGCTTGTTAAGTACTTTACATAAGGACACATCGTATAAACGGGAATCTTCCGTTTGATAATCATAAATTTACCCTTCTAATTTCATTTTTGGTAAAGTTTTGGATTGTAGGGGTTAACCTGCTTAGTTACATATGAATAAAAAAGCATTATTTGCCTTTTTGGTGTCTTTTATTTTGATTGTTGCGGTTATAATTATTAACAGGCAAAGCTTTAATAAGATGAGGGAATATACCAGGTGGGTCAGTCATGGCCGGCTGGTTATGGCCCGTTTAGAAAAACTTTCCAATCATTTTAAAAGCGCCCAAATTTATTCTGAAAGTTATTCACAAGACAGTACCCGGCAATTCTATCATTTTTATAAAGCAGAAGCTGACAGCTTAAAAAGTGAAATCGCAAACCTCCAGTTTATTGTTTCTATTGACCCTGCACAAAAAATAAGAATTGATACGATAGCAAAGCAGGTTTCCCAGATACTTCCCTTATTAATGAAATATAATATTGTAGAACTGGTGGACCGTAACATGCATACCGATCTGCAAAAAATAGTAGTTATCCAGGAACATATCAATGCAGGTATTAATCATGAAAGGCATTTATTGGAAATACGAACCGCAGACCTGGAAAAATCTGCAGAATTAACCAATGTCTTTACGCTTTTATTTAGTGTGATTGCTTTACTCATCATCATCATCACCTTTATTACAATTGTATTTATTAACCGTAAACGTCAATGGCTGGAAGGGTTTTTAGCATCTATTCTGAATACAACTCCCAATGGTGTCATGACTTTTAAGGCTATCAGGGAAAACGGGCAAATTGTGAATTTTGAAATTGAATATGCCAATAAAGCCATAGAAAAATTATTAAATCTGAAAACGGCTGATATTATTGGTAAAAAATTGAATGAGTTTCCGCCAGCCATGCAACAAAAAGGTTTGTTGCAAAAATTTACTTCGGTTGTTGAAGAAAATAATAAAGACAATTTTGAGATACAATTAAAAACAGGATTCAGATTTAAATGGTTTTACATCATGCTGGCAAAAATGGAAGATGGGATAACAGCCACTTTTCATGATATATCGGTTATCAAAAAATATGAAGAAGAATTAAAAGAAAATATCCGCAAGCTTGAACATTCAAATGCCGAACTGGAGCAATATGCATATGCAGCCAGTCATGATCTGCAGGAACCATTGAGAAAGATCAGGATGTATGTTAGCAGACTACACGAAACGGTAAAAGATAAATTAGATGAAAAAGGGCACCAGGATATTAATCGCATTTTAAATTCTGCGGAAAGAATGTCGTTGCTGATCAGGGATGTACTGAGTTTCTCAGGACTGAACCGGGAATCTGTATTTCAAAAAACCGATCTCAATAAAACTTTACAAAATGTTATTGACGACCAGGAAATACTTATTGAACAAAAAAATGCCAGGATCATTGCTGATGATTTGCCCGTAATAAATGCAATTCCATTACAAATGAACCAGCTGTTTTATAATTTATTAAACAATGCACTCAAGTTTTCAAAGGCCGATCAGCCGCTGGTTTTTAAAATAAAATCCTCAAACCTTTCAGCAGAAGAAGTTAGGAAGTATAAAACTTTGCAAACCGGCAGGGAATATATAAAAATGGAATTTTCTGATAATGGCCAGGGTTTCGATGAAAGTTTTTCGGAACATATTTTTGGTTTGTTTAAGCGCCTGGGTAATCAACAAAACATTCATGGATCCGGTATCGGATTGGCGCTTTGCCGTAAAGTGGTTGAGAATCATAAAGGCGTCATATTTGCCCGGGGCCGTGAAAATGCCGGGGCTACTTTTATTATCATTCTGCCGGTTACACAGGATTCTGAAAAAATAAGTCTTCCCGCATCTCCCAATGTTTCTATATTCAATGAATAAATAAATTACCAGCTTGTTTAGTTTTCTTAAATTGAATAAAGTATTTTAATACCGCACTTTCTGTAAGACTTCTTATACCTCCCTGGCAAAAACTGCTTTATTCATTTTAAATAATTAAAAATTATGAAAAAAATCATTTTACCTGCCCTGTTACTGGGTTTATTGTCATGTAATGAAACCGGCACCAGCGACGAGTTAGGCGCTGTAAAACCAGTGGAGGATTCCGTTACAACCAATGCTGCAGACCTGGATTATGCATACACCCGAACGAACAAATCGAATTATGTTATGGGTGATCCGGAACAAATCCAAATGGTTTTGAATAGTTTAAAAGCATTCGAAACAAATAATATTGATGCATTGGTTACCAATTTTGGCGATACCGTTGAATTGTATTTTGATAATTACCATGCGAAAGTCAGCCGGGACAGCGCAAAAACCATTCTTACAAATAACAGGAACAACTACGAATCATATAGTATCAATATGCATGATTGGGAAACGGTCAAGTCAACCAATACGGATGACGAATGGGTTTCATTATGGTATACTGAAATTTATAAAGAAAAAGGTGGAAAACTGGATTCTATTAATGTAATGGACGATGTGAAAATAAAAGATGGAAAAATTATAGAGATCAATGGTTATGTAAGGCGGTTTCCCACCAAAAAATAACCGTTAAAAAGGAATTTTTTGAAACCCTGCAGGTGAATTCTTCCCATTTCCTTATTATCTTCACTTTTCACCAAAGAAAAGGAGGTATTCATGTCTACAGATCATTCATGGAAACCTTCGGTTAGTATCGCCTAACCGGGTTACCCCATCAAAATATCTGCGACGGTAAAGCCGTCAAAAGCCACTGAACTATCAGTGGTTTTTTTTTATCGTTTAGGGTTTAATGTTTAGAAGTTGAGCGTGCCGAATTGAATGAGGTCTTCGTTCTCCTAAAAAAAATTAGGCCCTCCCGTGGAAACGGGACGGCCTCTAACGATTGCTTGCCATATGAAAAATGTAAAAAATCTTTGTTTGTTCCTTTTCGCAACTTACATTTGAGCCAGCCTCTAACGATTTCTTGCACTAACGATTGCTGCTGTATGATGTTCCTTGCTTGCATAAAAGTAATCCGGCATTTTTTCATGGTCTAATTAAATTCAACGGGATTTCATTATGTTAAACCCCGGTTTACTTAGGTCAAACCCAATGCAGGCAAGTATTTCAGCAAAATATTATTATCATGTCCAACCGTTTTTCCGATGCACTTTTTCAGCTCATTCATTCCATGCATAAGGCGGAAAAAAGGAATTTTAAGCTCTACATCAAACGAAATTCTTCAAACCAGGACCTGAAAATCATTCAATTATTTGATGCACTTGATCGACAGAGTGAATATGATGAAAAGGTGTTATTGAAAAAACTATCATCTACTAAAACCCAGCTGGCCAATTTAAAAACCCACCTCTATAAAGAAATCCTGGCCAGTTTGCGGTTGATCAAAATCACGGAAAGTATTGACCTGCAATTGCACGAGCAACTGGACTATGCCCGTATTCTCTACAATAAAGGCTTATACATCCAAAGTCTTAAACTTTTGGATAAAGCCAAAGAAATAGCAACTGCCTATAACCAGGACAGTTTTTTAATCCAGGTTGTTTCGCTGGAAAAAAAAATTGAAACGCTTCACATAACGCGGAGCATGAAAGATCGCAATGACCTGTTAACTGCTGAAGCCAACGAAATCAATGAAAGGCGCAGCCGGATTACTAAGCTTTCAAATCTTGCGCTACAAATGTATAGCTGGTATGTAAAAAATGGCCATGCTCGCAATGTAGATGATGAAAAAAGGGTGCAACAATATTTTGATGAAAACCTGCCTCCTGGTGCCCGTGAGTTTACCGGCTTTTATGAAAGACTTTATTTATACCAGAGTATTTGCTGGTACAATTTCATTCGCCAGGATTTTTTAATGTATTACCGGTACGCTCAAAAATGGATGCAGTTATTTAATGAGAATGAACAAATGATCAATGTGGAACCGGGCCATTACATTAAAGGAATGCACAATTCATTGAATGCTCATTTTGTATTGCGCAATTACCGGCAATTTGACCTGGTATTAAAACAGTTTGAACAATATGCAGGCAGTCATACGGCGATGTATTATGAGAATTTTAAAGTACAAACTTTTATTTACCTGCATACGGCCATGATCAACCAGCATTTTATGCATGGCACTTTTAAAGAAGGTTTGAAGCTGATCCCTTATATAGAGGAAAAATTAAAAGAGTATGAACTTTACCTGGACAATCACCGGGTACTTGTGTTTAATTATAAAATTGCAACTTTATATTTTGGCTCCGGTGATTACGATACTTGTATTGATTACCTGAACCGCATCATCCATAATAATGTTGACCTGAGGTACGATATACAATGTTATGCAAGGCTATTGCATTTAATGTCGCATTACGAGTTGGATAATTTTGATATCATTGAATCGCTGATTAAATCGGTAAACCGGTTTATGAAAAAGATGGAAACACTTACTAAAATGGATGAAGAGTTGTTTAAATTTTTAAGGAGCTCTACAAATATTCCCCGCCAAAAGCGAAAAGAAAGACTGCAGGTTTTTTTAGAGAGAATAAAACAATTACAAAAGATTCGTTTCGAAACCAGGGCCTTTGCTTACCTGGATATTCTATCCTGGGTTGAAAGCAAGGTTTATGAAAAACCAATGAGCCAGATTATTAATGAAAAATACATGCAAAGCCACAGGAGGTTAAAATAATTAAACCCATTCATCTGGGGATGATGGGTTTAAGATGTGGTTTTCTTAAGGAATTAATATAATTAATAATTGACGTAATTGATACGAGAATATTTGAATGAAAAATGGGCCAGTTTAAACCGGCCCATTTTAATTTACACATCACATGAGAAAGAAAAGTATTAGAAGCCTACAACTGCTTGAATCACGTAACCGTCGAATTTACCACCATAACGGATATCTGTTGCATCAAAGTCTTTGTAGTTCTGAATTACATATTCGCCTTTAAGCAGAATGTTATTGGTAAGGAACCAACCAGCTGCAAAACTTGTGCGGTTGATCTTAATAGGATCAGTATAACCCAGCATATCAGCTTTAACTGTATTGTAACGACCGGCAATGTACACTTTCTCGTTTTTACCAATGCGATAGATACCTTCAATGGCAGTTTGGTTCATTTTGCGGTCTTCAACATCAGCAGGGAGTCCTTTTGTAGGATCAGCTACTGCACCAGAATTACCTTTTGCAGTTTCATAAGTACCAAAGAACTCAAGGCCACCGAATTTGGCAAAACCATTCAACATAACAGCCTGGATGTTCCGGGAAAAATTAGGGTTAAAACGACCTGTTGTAAAGTTAGCTTTCAAGTCTGCACCTTTGGCATCCATTGCACCCCAGTACCAGGAACCGGCGCGGTCGCCTGAATACAATACGTTGCGCTGAGACCTATTGTTGATGTAAGCTGAACCTGTTAACCTGATTCTTGCTTCACCCATTTCTTTATCGATACCACCTTTTACATAAAAGGCTGGGAATTTTTTAGAATTGCCTTCTGCATCAACTTTTTGCCTTCCGATAGAAGCGTTGATTGTACCGTTGGTAACACCTACCATACCAAATAAACCATCTTTCTGCAGGTAAATTTCACCACCAATTTCGGTATTAAATGCATCCACAATATAGTTTTCAACAAATGGATTGTGAATGGTTTTACCGGCATCTGACCTGCGGAAGTGCTGGTCGCCATAGTTTACTTCCATGTGACCGATTTTGATGGTTGCATATTCCATCAATTTGTCAAAGAACGCAGATTTAAAGGGTAGTTTGTCAAACTGGATGTATCCACCTTTTACCCAGGCTTCATTATGGTGACGGGTAGAAAGGTAAGTTGTCAGTTCCAAACGGATACCATCAGCTAATTGAACATCAGTGATCAGGTTGGCCATTGCCAGGTTGAAACCAGGGCCCATTTCATACAGTGGAATATTGCTTTTATTTTGATGATCCAGGTTTTGATATTGCTGGCTAAAACCGGCGCCTATGCGCATTCTTAATCCTTCAAAAGGAATAGGATCGGCTTTTTTAGTTGTTTCAAAAACATTCAAACCTTTTTTATCGTGTGCTCTCCAATAAGAAGGCCTTAAGTAAAATTCTCTCTCAGTATCCTGAACCTGAACAGTTGTTGCTTCCTGCACTTCCTGAACTTCCTGGGCTTGAGAGATGTTTGGCAGTACACAAGCTACAAGCAGTGTTAGTGTGGCGGTGTACAAAAGATTGCGTTTCATGATTGATAATTTTAAATTGTATGTTTTGTAAGTTGGTTTCTATTAAATATGCTGTTACTATTTATTTACTACTTTGGCTGAGAAGGAGATGGTGATATCATCGCCAGTCTTAATGGTTCCCATCATAACGGTTGGCGGCTTTACACCCCACTGTGACATTTTGATTTTTTTGTTTCCGCTGATAGAATAGCTTTTATCTGCTGCATTATAAACAGCGTTTGCAACGATGTCAGTTTCTTTGGCAGTACCTGCAATAGTCAGTTTTCCTTTTGTTTTAATCTGGAAAGTTGTTGCATTTACCTGGGAAACACTACCTGATGTCAGCACATAACTGATATTTTTATGTTCTTTTGTTTTTAGTGCTTTATAGGTGTTGTTATCCATCATATTGTTACCGCTTTTCAAAGATTCAGCTGGGATAGAGAAGTTCAAACCAGACACGCCTGTGAGTTTATCACTAGCTAATTCAAAGTTTACTTCGCATTGACCTTTTGCTGACTTAATTGTCCAGTCGTGCAATGTTGATGTACCATCCACGGCCAAATTCAGATTTTGTAAGCGGAAGGTTGTAGTTGCCAATTTTTCATTTAATGAAAATGACATTGCTGTCATCATGAAAACCAGTAAGGCGGAGAAAACGCTCAGGCGTCGTAAAGTTGTCATACTATAAAAATTTTAATTGTTGATGTGCATTGTTGTTATTCACAGAGCAAAACTACACCTGCATCATTCCCTTAAATATGACATGCACACCCTTAAAAACTGACTTTTGTTAATTACTGACCTGTTTCAGGTTATCATTTTATGGGTATAGATCAGGTTTTGATACGTTTATGCCTTATAGTTAGCATTTATAGCCTATTTCATTCATAATAAAAGCATTACAACACTTCTATTAATTGCATTAACAGGCATTCTGCTCTTATTTTCTATTACAGAAATTATTTAACTGCTTATATATTTTTCATCTTAAAAGCAACATGATGTTTATGTCAGAGGCATCCAATTCAGCTATTTAATTTATGGGTGGAAGAGACCCTGCCGGCTGTTGATCCATGAAATAAAAAAGTTCACATAACGTTAGTTTCCAAACAGATCCTTTAGACATTTTATGAGAAACATTATTATACTTAGTATTTTATGCCTGATGGCAGCATCAGCATCTTCACAAAATTTTCATTTTGCCGCCCGTTTCGGAATGGCCAACTACCAGGGTGATCTTAAAAAAAATTCGTTCTCCGTTTCACAACCCGGTTTGATGGGTTCTATCGGTGCCCGCTATGATCTGACCGAGCGAATCACAGCCAGGAGTTATTTGAGTTTTGGAAGATTGCGTGCTGATGATAAAAAAGGCACTGATGCAATGAAACAACGCAATTTGAATTTTAAATCTAACCTGTGGGAATTTGAACTCAGTGCCCAATACAGTATTTTCAGTTTAAATGAAAGATGGTGGTCACCCTATGTATTTGCCGGCTTAGGATTTTATCATTTTAAACCATATACAGAAGTGGAAGGAGAAGATAAAACCTTTTTGAAACCATTAAGTACAGAAGGCCAGGGATTTTTGGCTGATGTAGAAGAATACAAATTAACCCAGTTTGCAGTACCCATTGGTGTGGGTGCCCAATATGCACTCAATGAAGATATGCGAATCGGGCTTGAATTAGGTTACAGAAAAATATTTACCGATTACTTAGATGACGTAAGTACAAATTATACAGATCAAACTGCATTACTCAATGCACGTGGTCAAACAGCTGTTGATTTTGCATGGCGTGGTGATGAAGTTGGTGCCGGCCCCTATCCTGCTGCCGGTACAAGCCGTGGAAACCCAGGCAATAATGATGGCTATATGTTTATTTCCCTCACGTACACGATGCGTTTTTACTTTGATAAATACAAAGAGATTGCGGGGATTCCAATAGGCAGCGGCAAAAGCAAAAAAGTTGGTTGTCCATCAACCCGGTATTAAAACAGGAATTAGGAATTTGTAATTGGGAATTTGGTAAAATAATTGGGATGTTAAAACCGTTTTTAGTTTACTAATCTCCGCGACTACTGTCTTTCTTAGGAACTATTTTATAATCATCATTGGTGATGCCTGTTACACCACGGGTTTTCTTTGGTGGCAGGGAGTCCATTGTATTTGGTAAGGTTAATGGAATTGTATTCCCACGCACAACAACCGGTTCAGGCATTGAATCATTTATGATTGTTTGGGATGTAGCCGGAACGTTTGCCGGCGGTTGCATATTTGTAACACTCTCCTGCATTTGTTTGGGAGGATTAATAACCGGCTGTACATTCCCGTTAGCAGCTGGTAATTTTGATTGATTGTTTTCAACAGGTAATGTTGTTTGCACTTTTTCTATCTGCGGAATTTCTTTTTGTTCATTATTAATAAAGTAAAATAATAAGGCGATTAAAAATAGCAAAGCTGTACCACCCAACATAATGCCACCTGCCGGTGATGATGGTGCGGGAGGATTATGATCAACACCATTACCCTCGTCCGCATCCAGTTCATTCTCAATTCGTGCCCATATCATTTCTGACAGGTCAGGAACAGGAATGTTTTCCAGTTTCTTTTTGATCGTTATTTCATATGTCATTTGTTTGTTCATCAGGTTTCGAGGTGCATGATTTGTTTTTGCAACGTTTTCCGGGCTTCGCTCAGGTGCCATTTGGAAGTTCCTTCGCTGATAGATAATCTTTCTGCTATTTCCCGGTGCGTATAGCCATCAACAGCATAAAGCACAAAGACTGCATGCGTGGCAGGAGGAAGTTTTTGAACCAGTTTCATGATTTCATCTGCACCCATTTGTTCCAAAACTTCATTCCTGATCTCCGGTTCGGCAACCGTTTCAATTTCAACATTTTCACTAAAGCGATTGCGTGATTTTATATGATCCAGTCCTTCATTAATTAATATCCTTTTGATC
Source organism: Chitinophagaceae bacterium (assembly GCA_036675565.1). GTDB lineage: Bacteria > Bacteroidota > Bacteroidia > Chitinophagales > Chitinophagaceae > JACCYQ01. Next base: position 16,379 of record JAKFER010000300.1, on the reverse strand, counting down.
CAGGCATGTAACGCTCCTTTGTTGCTGTCATAACTTTTTATACTGCGAAAGATCTTAACAAATGCATGGCTCATGATATCGGCCGCATCCATTTCATCCCTTGAATAACGCATGGCAATGGTCATGGCAAAACCGTAAAACTGCTGGTACAATTGTTTTTGAGACCGCCTGTCGCCAGACATGCAGCCTTGTAACAATTGATTGGTATCCAGTTCTGCAGTTAACATATTAGTTTTCTAAATTGTCCTTATCCTTTTCAACATCCTGCATCCGCTTTAATAATATGGCCGAAGAAATAGAAGAAATAACCAGTTTATCCTGCGCATCCAGGTTATTAGCCATCCAAATATTGTTATCAAGAATATCGATAATAGCAACAACGCCATCATCCCATTTTAATTCATACCCACTTAAGATCTTGCCTCCAAAAACTTTGGTTTCTTTTCCATTTTTCTGTTCCAGCTTATCAACCCGCAATGGCCTGATTGTTATCATTTCCTGCCCATTGGTGGCGTATCCCTCTTCTTCCACATAGGGCTCTTCAAAAATGCCTGTTCCATGGTTCTGCGCAATATCAAATTTGTTGATCAACACCAATGACCAGGGCTCATTGTTTTCTTTAGAAACCGGTAATATGGCTGCTGTAAATGCGTATTCGTATTTGTTCGTTTTAGAGGCCGTACCGATATATGGATTGTTGGATTTATATACCAATTGTTTTTCCGTAAATTTTTCGGTGGCATACACATCCGCTTCCAATTGCCCGTCCCGGATAGTGTATTGAAATTTATTCTTCTGGGAAAGACTTTTTTTATCTGTTTCAATTTCAATTACCCGGAGTAACATTTCTTCCGGGCTGATCCGGAATTTAGTGTATTGAAGAGAGCTGCCAAAATCCCATCCTCTTTTAATTTTTGAAGTTTGAAATTCACCAAAACTGAGTTGCTGGTTGATCATCCAACCCTGTAAGCCCTTAACGGGAAGCCTGGTAGCCTGCTGGCTGAATTGTTCGGGAACGGAAAGCTTTACGGCTGTACAGGAACTGAAAGCTAAAAAGATTGCGGTGTAAATTAAGGATCGCATAATACCAAATTTAATAGTTAAAAATAATTTCCTAATAGTTTTAAAAAGTTGTTGATTGAAGTTTTTGTTTCTTTAAAGCAATACCCCCGCTAAGAGAAAAAGGGTTGGGTAAAATTCTTCCTTTAACAAAATCTTTATAATCCCAGCATGTTTGGTAGTATGAGTTTATTTGAGTTTTACCCACTCATCTCATTTTCCAGCCGCCTGTCATTTCAAAGCATTCGGGTAGTAACCTCATCATTAATCATGTGGTCTTAGCCAATTATCTATTTTTTAAAACAAAAACAATGAAGCAAATTCTATTTCTATTTTCCACCACAGTTTTATTCTTCACATCATTTGGCCAGGACAAAGCTGAAAAACTTGATGAATTACTGAGAGCTTATAACAATCAGTCAAGATTTAATGGGTCCGTATTAATAATAAAAGATGGAAAAACCTTGTTGGATAAGGGCTATGGCTTCAGCAACGTAGAAGAAAACATTCCAAACAAGACTAATACCATTTTCCAGATTGGTTCCATCACCAAACAATTTACCGCAGCTGTTATTTTAAAATTGCAGGAGGAGAATAAAATAAATGTTGATGATAAACTCAGTAAATATTTTCCGGGGTTCCCGAATGGTGATAGCATTACAATTGAACACTTATTAACCCATACATCAGGCATTTACAGTTATACAAATGACAGGGAATTTATGTCATCAAAAATCACGTTACCGCATTCCCGCCAGCAAATGATTTCGCTTTTCAAAAACAAACCTTTGCATTTTACACCAGGAACCAAATGGAGATATTCAAATTCTGGTTACCTCCTTTTGGGTTATATCATTGAAGATGTTACAGGACTGCCATATGAACAAGCTGTCAGAAAATATATTTTCAATCCATTGAAAATGCAGAGCAGCGGATTTGATTATACAAAATTAAATAATCAACAAAAGGCTACAGGCTATTCCCAATTGGTTGATGAAATGAATACGCCAGCTCCATCCATTGATTCGACTATTTCATTTGCTTCAGGTTCTATTTACACAACAACAGCAGATCTGTATAAATTTCAGCAAGGCATGCAAACCCATGCCATCATTTCAAAATCAACTTTAGAAAAAGCCAGCACACCTTTCAAAAATAATTATGGTTATGGATTTGAAATTGATTCAATAGCTGGTAAAAAAATAATCGGCCATAGTGGAAGCATACATGGATTTGTGAGTAACCTGGTTTGGGTACCAGGAGAAAACACCGTTGTTATATTATTGAATAATGTAACCAGTCCGCACCTGGGTAAAATCACTCATAGTATCATTTCCTTGTTATATGATCAACCCTATGAATTACCCATTGTAAAGACTGCTATTACAGTACCGGAGAAAACGTTGGAACAATATACAGGCGTGTATGAAATAGCCCCGCAATTTGCTATCACCATTTCATTGGTGAATGGTGCATTGATTGGCACACCGCAGGGACAGGAATCTCGCATTTTACATCCTGAAAAAGAAGACCTGTTTTTTCTGAAAGAAGTTGACGGTCAATTCAAATTTTCCCGTAACGAACAAAACGAAATTACCGAGGTAACGCTTTTTCAAGGTGGGAAAGAAATAATTGGAAAGCGAAGAAAATAACGTTCAACCTTAATTTTTAAAAAATGTTCGTGTGTTTAACGCGAACATTTTTTTTATCGGATTAAGTGATTATCATTCTTGTAAATAATATTTTTATGTACTTTCAACCGATATGGCCCCTCAACAAAGTCCGGAACTGGAAATGCTCACTTTTTTTGAAAAGACACCAGCATTGGTTTGCATTGCAAGTAAGGATGGCTATTTTAGAAAAATCAATGATGCTGTTTGTAAAAAATTGGGTTATACTAAAGAGGAATTATTCTCTCGACCTATTTCAACTTTTATATTTCCCGATGACAGGGAAGCAACCGCCCGTACCAGGGCAAGAATGATAAATGGTGAAGCGTTAATAAATTTTCAAAACCGATATATTACCAAAGATGGTAATTACATATGGTTAACCTGGAATTCCATTTACTTCCCGGATAAAGAACTTGTTTTTGCCATAGCAAAAGATATCACTCAAAATAAACTCGCTGAAATTGCAATAGAAGAAAAGTATAAAAAATTTAAGGGATTAGCAACTCATTTTAAAACCAGCATTGAAGAGGACAGAAAATACCTGGCCGTAGAATTACATGAAGAACTGGCCCAATTGGCTACTGTTGTAAAAATGGATATTGAAGGGATAAAAATTAATGAAAGTGAATTGTCAGAGGTTTCAAACAAACGACTTGATCATGCATTGGGTATTACTACACTTTTAATTAATACAATCCGAAGAATTTCATTCTCCATTAGCCCCAACATGATAGAAGATATTGGCCTTTCAGAAACACTGAAATGGCATTGCAAGGAATTTACCATTTTAAATGGCATACCCTGCGTTTTTGAAGGTGCAGTTGATGAATTGTTATTGTCACATGAAGTGAAACTGGATTTCTTCAGGGTTTGCCAGGAAGCTTTAACGAATGTGATGTATCATGCAGAAGCAAAAAATGTTCTGGTAAGACTTGAAGAGAACAATGATACATTTTCACTCACTATTTCCGATGACGGAAAAGGATTTGAAATCCACCCACATCAACAAACCGCGGGATTAAAAAGTATGCGTGAAAGAGCAAACTTCATGAATGGTCAATTGTCAATTCAAAGTGAAAAAGGGAAGGGCACCATCGTGAATGTTATAGTTGATAAGTAAATGCTACCCTTCCCTTTTTTAATTTTTACCTGAGTTAATTTATTTTATTAAATCTTCCTGTTACTGCGCTTTTATCCGCTTTGATAATTTTTATGATATATGCGCCTTGAATAAGTTTTTCAGTATTGATCGTTCGGGTATTTCCGCCTCTAAACATTGTAAATTGTTCCTGCTTCAGCAATCTTCCATTTACATCCAAAACCTGTATTGTTGATAGGCCATCAATCTCAGTATCCAGATATACAAGGGTGCTAAATTTTGCAGGATTTGGATATACTCTTACCTTTTCTTTCGTAAGACCCTTTACTGCTACAATATTTGAATATATAATCTGGTTTTGATTGTCCGACAAAATTAACCTGTAATAGGATAAACCAGTATGTTCATTTTCATCATCCTGTTCATACTTTTCCCTGACACGAAACTGTTCATTCGCCCATACCGTACTGACAGTTTTAAAATTATTTGTGTCGTTAATGGAACGCTGCAACTGGTAAAACCTGTCATCAAACCCATTTTTTCTTTGCCAATCCAGGTTTACTATATCTTCATTAAATCTTTCTCCGTTCAATGTTAAACTCGATTTCCTTTCCTGTCTTACAGGGCATTGAGCCTTTAGCATATTGATTTGCTGAGAAATATTAAATGCCTTGGGCATTTCCTTTTGAACCATATGTTGTAAAGTAATAGTTTTAGTTTCCATTTTTTCTGGTTGCATAGGTTCCAGAACTTTTGGAACCACCATGGGCTTATAGATCGTATGGCCGGGAGGAAGTTTTTGCGAGAATATATCAAGCTGATAAAAAAGACTAAACAATAAAAATAGGAGAATATTTTTCATAAATAAATATTTAAGGATCACGCTGAATTGTTCAGAAAAATAAAAAATGCATGATAATTTTTTTGCAAATATTGATTCAGCAATTTTTAGCATTATAATGGAGATGCTTTAGCAAAGTTCCATCCGAAACTTCCTGCGGGCGACCAAGTCCCTGTATTTGTTTGCATATAGTAAAACCACTCTGCCGAGCCCGGACCAAATTCAATAAAAATATAAGGAGGTTCATCTGCTCCAGATTCAGATATGGTTGTTATCAAAACATCCTTCAATACTATACGATAATAAATAGATGGAGTTTCGCCGCGTGTAACAAATGAAATTTCTATTTCAGAAATTTTTGATCCTTCATAAAGCTTTTTTTTCAAATCCCTTAAAGCAATTGAATGAATCAAAGAAAACTGGAAACCGGAGGAAACAACCTTACAGCCAGTTTTGCTGTAAACATCAACCGGGCATCCATTAGCAGATTGAGAAAAAGACAAGGCTTTAACCTGTTTCTCAAATCCAGATTGTACCGCATCACCATCAATACCATTTATTTTAAGGAAAATATTTTGTGCGTTTGAAATTGCACACAGGAACAATCCAATTGCCATTACAGGCAGGTAAATTAATTTTCTCATAAAAAAGTTTTAGTTGTTTGAAAAATAGATAACAGTTTCTTTAGGCGAATCTTTCAAGCAATTAAGGGGTTCTGGAAAAAGTTTAAAGAGGGCTATTATGATTTCAACAGGAAGAAGAAATTCAATTTAAATCTAAATATTGATATTTTCCATAATTTATAAAACCTAATAAAAAAATAAATCAAAACCCATTTGAAAATTTGTCCTTTACCCTGACAAATTTTTTTCATTCCAGGACATTTTTTCATATCCGGAGTTCTAATAAATGCAATGGTATATAACTTGTAAATTATCGGTTGAAAATTGATTTTTTAACCCATAAAACTGGAGGTTACCATGACACTTGTAAGAAGAAATGGAAGTATATTGAATCAACTTCCAATGCTTTTTGATGATTTTTTTAACCGGGACACATTTAATTGGGGACAAAATAATTACTCCGATACCAATACCACAATTCCGGCTGTAAATATTAAGGAAACACCGGAGAATTATGAGGTACAGGTAGCAGCACCCGGTATGACAAAATCTGATTTCAAAGTGGAACTGGATGGAACATTGTTAACGATCAGCAGCGAAAAAAGTGATGAAAGAGAAGATAATGAAAATGAAAAATATTCCCGTCGCGAGTTTAGTTATCAATCATTCCAAAGATCCTTTAACTTACCTAAGGAAGTGGTGGATATAGAAAACATACAGGCAAGATATGAGGATGGATTGCTTCATTTAATGATCCCCAAAAAAGAAGAAGCAAAGAAAAAACCACCACGCCAGATAACGATTGCATGATAACAAAGCTTCCATCCTGAAAGTTGCTCCCTACGAGCAACTTTTTTTTAAATAAAATAATTCAAACCACTTCTTATGGTCTTTTAAGATTAATATATAACTCATCATATTCGCCTGGCGCATAATCTTCCCGGATAAACAATGTGACCGAAGTGCTGGTTAAATTTCTTATTTCAAATGTTTCCCCATCAAATACAACTTTATTGCCTGGTTGAATGGCATAAGTATAATTTTCTACAGGAAATCCAGGCATAGTAATCACCAGGTTGTTATTCGTTTGAAAATCAAAGGTTGCTCCATTTCCAGGTGTTGTATTCGTATTCTGCAATACCCCATTTTCGTAGGACAAGATCAATATGTTTTCAACGTTCCATTTGCCCATCAATGAAGGAACAGGGATGTTATTGTCATTATCATCTTTACTGCAGGCAGAAAAGGCTGAAATCATACCTGCCAATACCAGGCTAAATAATATATACTTTTTCATACAAAATCTTTCTATAAAGCTCCCATACTTCCGCAATTTTATTACAGCCAAAGGGCTGATATACATCATTCATCCTACTACTTTTCGTCAGGAATTAAATTCAAATAAATGATTAATTAGTTAAGAATATTATCCGCGTATAAATGATCCCGAAATAGAAGATACTAAGGATAAACTACTCCCGACATGTAAGTTTAAAATACTTATAAGACTTCGGTTTTGTTATATATGTTCTTTACGCAGTTAAAACATTCAGTAATAAAAAGCTGCTGAAATGCAACAGGTTGTTAATTCTTTTACAACCGCCCTGCTAACTGATAATAATCATTAAATAGATTTGTATTTCAACTTACCTTGTTGTGGTGATAAAGTATAAAAAAATAGCAGCTTTAATGTTGCTTGCAATCTATATTCTTGCAGGTAGTGTTACCAGTGAACTATTGAAACTACCTGTATTAGCAGAACATTTTAATGAGCACCGCCAATTGAATAAAAACGTTGATTTGATTTCTTTTTTAGTATTGCATTACCAGGTAGAAGACGAAACGGATAAAGATGCTGAAGAGGATAAAAAGCTTCCTTTTAAATCAATAGAATATTTTAGTTCAACTTCATTTGTTTCAATCATTTCACCTTTACAGGTAAATGATTTTTTAAATCCATACCTGCCTGCTCCTCCTTTCTATTTCACACACAATGATGCTTTTGTGTCTTCTCAATTCCTGGCTGCAATCTGGCAACCTCCCCGTAATTGTTGATTGATCTTTAAATATTCTATACACTTTTAAAATTTACAGCAATGAACGCAACTCATATTCATTTGCTGCTCAATCACTTTCCCATTGTAGGAACGTTAATTGGCAGCGGCCTCCTTGTTTGGGGCATCATAAAAAATCAAAACAATTATAAAGCAATAGCCTCATTCATTTTAGTGTTGATGGCAATCATCGCAATACCAGTTTATTTAACGGGAGAACCAGCAGAAGAATCCGTAGAAAAATTAGCCGGTATATCCGATTCAATAATCGAACTGCATGAAGATGCTGCGGCATTAGCTATCTGGTTAATGATCATTACAGGGATAGCAGCTTTGCTGGCTATGATAAGTAATTGGCAAAAACGAAAATTTACGAAAACAGCCTTCTTTTCGGTTTTCATTTTATCAGTTTTAAGTTTTGCATCAATGGCTCGCACTGGCTATTATGGCGGAATGATTCGTCATTCGGAGATAAGCAATGAAGCGACTGTGATTCTGCAGCAGGATAATCTGAATACTGTCGATGAAAATGAACAGGAAGATGATTAAGTTGAATCAATGGTGGCGTTTTTATTAACGTCACCTTTTTTTTTTTGAAATCACAATGGATTGACAAAAGAGCACCTAAATGCGGCAAACCGGGTTTTAAAGCATACCTTACCGGGATGAGAAAAGAAAAAGTGGTGCATTTTGTTTGTTTCGATACCATACTTGGCAGGGAACCTTTTTTAGCGCAATGGGAACAATACACCCGGTCCGTTAACAGCGACCAGGATGTGACGATGCAGCAATCAGAAAAAAATGGTGGTTTCAGGTATATAGCTCAACATCGCTGCACTGCTGGAGAACTCCAGTTTCTTTTCACAAAAAACAGGCGATCTTCCCGCACACCGGAAGTTGAAATCAAATTAAAACAGGTTGGTGGCTATTCCGTTTTACAGGAAGAAAAACAGCATGATGCGCAATCAGATGAAAAAAAAATATTTGCATTTATAACGGATCCGCGTACAGACCTGGGCCTTTTTAAACAATTAACGGAACACAGTAAACTGAATATTTACGAAGCCTATTACGAGAACTGCCAGTATGCTTACATCCTGGAGTATTTTGTAAAAAACAAGTACGCAACAGAACTGTTGGATAAGTTAAAAGAACAACAAGTAGAAGATACCGGGGTTTTTAAAGAATACAAATTGCATACTGCATAATGCAGTTTCAGTTTTTTATTCCTGAACTGTTTTTTGATACTGAACAACGGGTTGCACATCATTCAAAATCTTTTTACTTCTTTCTAATGCTGCTGAAAATGTTTCAGTAATGTTTGCTTTACCGATAGCAAACATCAATCGTGCATCTTTTAATTCTTTCAACACCTGTACACTTTTTACTTCACTCAATATCATTTTAGTTCCTCTTCCCTTTGATTCTTTATAAACTTCTTCAATGGTTTTTATCCCGGTTGCATCAATAATTGGCACCTGCCGCATGCGAATGATCAACACTTTTGGTGGTTTCTCTATAAATCGCATAGCATCTTTAAACTTATAAGCAGCACCAAAAAAAAGAGGTCCGGCAATTTCAAATACCTGAGCATGTTCGGGTATAATAAAATGATCGATGGAGTCCTTATCGACTGTATCGTTGTGAGGGTATAAACTTTTCTCAAGCATGCTCACCTCACTAAATTTGATCATATTCCGCATAAACAAAAAGGCAGCCAACACCATCCCTATTTCAAGAGCTACAGTAAGATCAACCAATACCGTTAGAATAAATGTAGTAAGCAAAACAGCCATATCACTTTTAGGTCCTTTTAATACGGAACGAAAACTTTTCCATTCACTCATATTATATGCAACAACTACCAGGATTCCTGCAAGTGTGGCCATGGGGATCAATGCCGCCCATTTACCCAACAACAATATGATAAGCAACAATGTTAATGCATGCACCATACCTGCCACAGGGGTACGTCCGCCATTCTTTACATTGGTAGCTGTCCTGGCAATGGCACCGGTAGCTGGGATGCCGCCAAAAATTGAAGAAAAAATATTAGCCGTACCCTGTGCTACCAGTTCTACATTTGATTTATGATTACCCCCTATCATCCCATCTGCAACTACTGCTGATAACAAAGATTCAATACCCCCTAAAATGGCAATAGTAAATGCAGGCTGAATTAAATTTTTAATAGTGTCAAAATCCACATCAGGGAATGAAGGAACTGGAAGTGACGATGGTATGCTTCCAAATACACTGCCAATGGTTTCTACAGGCAGATTTAATAATTGCATTCCTACAGTTGTAATTAAAATTGCCACCAATGAACCTGGAATTTTATGCGTAACCTTTGGCCATAAAATAATGACAAGGACTGTTATTGCAGCAATTGCTGCTGCATATAAATTAATGCTGTGAAAATTTTCTGCAAAGCTTCTCCATTTATGAAAAAAATCCGCTGGAATGGGTCCCATCTTTAAACCCAGGAAATCTTTTACCTGCGAAGAAAAAATTATCAGTGCAATTCCGCTTGTAAAACCAATGATCAGTGGATGAGGGATAAATTTAATGACGGAACCTAACCTGGCCAGGCCCATGATAATAAGTATGATGCCTGCCATAAAAGTGGCAATGATCAAACCATTGATTCCATGCAGCTGCACAATGCCATAAACTATTACTATAAAGGCACCTGTAGGTCCGCCGATCTGAACACGACTTCCACCTATTGCAGATATAATAAAGCCAGCGATAACAGCAGTATACAATCCTTTTTCCGGTGAAACGCCGGAAGCGATAGCAAATGCTATTGCGAGCGGTAGTGCTACTATTCCAACAATTAATCCAGCCAACAAGTCTTTGGTAAATTGCTGGCGGTTGTAATTTTTTAGTGTACTGAATAATTTTGGCGTATACACTGATTAGTCCTTTAAAGCAGGCTCCTGGCTTCTTTTAACTTGTTTTAATACTATTCTTGCCATATGAATGTTACTCCATTGTTGCGCATCCTGATCCATAGGATTAAACAGTTCCAGTTCGGCAATCATCTTGTCAATAAATCGTAAAATAATATGTCCATGAAGTTTATGCTGTTCAAGACTTTTTACTGCTGCATCTATATATCTCTTTACTTCAGCCTGGGAATTTGAAAGCATAATCTTTGCGATAAGTTTTGAGCGATAATCCGTTAATGATAAATCCATAGTAGATTAATTAAGCTTTTATCCAAAACTTTAAAAGGTTATCCATTTCCGAACCCACCTCGTAATAACAGGAAGGCACTTCATCTTCCATGCTGTGAAATGTTGCCAGCCTGGTTCCTGCAGGTTTTTTTTCCAATAACCGGAACAAATAACTGTTATAATAATGAAACAGCTGGGCTGAATATTCTATGCTGTCATCAATTTTAAAAGTCCCTACCAGGTTTTCATAGAAAGCATTGTAAAAGTAAAAATGGTCGTAATCATTAAAGTTTAATTGTGTAAAATTTCCATGTATAAATGAAACCTGGTCCAATTCTAAAATTCCCCTGGCTGCTTCTGCATAATTAATCAAGCTCTTTCTTTGCTCTACTCCAAAATAAAAAGCATCTGGTTTATGATATGCTGCTGCCAAACAAAACTTGCCAACCCCGCTGCCTATATCGAGGATACGAACATTTTTTTCTGCCGCTAAAAAATTAGCAGCTTTCCTGGCTACTGATAATGGTGTCCAGTGTTTGCTTGCTAATAATTGGATGGAAGCCGGGTAAATCTGGTTGAACTGAACATCCGAATTGAACCATTTATCTATATGCTGTTTGTTACCCAGTAATGACATAGCCAGTTTTAATGTAACAGAATTAAATATACCTATTCCCGATGCACTCCTCTTCATTATAACTTCTCCACTATTAATTAAACACAAAACTATCGCTTATGCTAATCCATAGTAGTAAGTCTTATCACTTCAAAAAGTAAATTTTATCACTTTTTAATGGGTAAATTTGCTGCCTAATGAGTATCCGCGGAATTTTTCCTATCGATAAATGGGATTTTAAAACTGAATCTATTTTAACCAACCTCCCCCTGGAGGATGTTGAAACGCTAACTGCAAATAAAACGGAGCAAGGTTATAAGAAAGGCGAACTGCTGTTCAGGGATGGTGGATATCCCACTGGCATTTTTTATATCAAAGAGGGAAAAGTAAAAAAATATAAGGTTGACGAAAAAGGGAAAGAACATATTATTTATGTGGCAAACAAGGGAGAATTATTAGGTTACCACGCTATTCTTGCTGAAGATCGATACCCCGATTCTGCCGCAGCATTGGAAGAAAGCATGATTACTTTTATCCCAAAAGAAGACTTTCTAAACACATTGCACCAATCAAAGGAATTAAACAGGATTTTACTTAAAACCCTGAGTCATGAGTTTGCCGTTTTAGCCAACAGCCTGACTATGTTTGCTCAAAAATCCGTTAGAGAAAGACTGGCCTTACAATTGATTGTACTAAGAGAAAAATATAAAGTGAATTTTCAAACGGGCATGCCGGTAGAAATTAATATGGGCAGAGATGACCTGGCCAACCTGGTTGGAACAGCCAGGGAAAATGTAGTGCGCTTACTCACAGAATTTAAAGAATCCGGCATCCTTGAAACCAAAGGCAGGAAGATCATTGTGCATGATGTAAACAAACTGATCGCTATTGCTAATACCAAATAAAAACTGATACTGATCCAGAACTTTGATGAATAGATTACAATGAATGAATTACCTGACTTTAGTAACCCCTTTTGGTTTTTAATTGCCACTGCAATTGTTTTTGCGGTTGTTATTGGCCGTTACCTTTTCATTGCCGGGTTATTTTACATGGTTTTTTACATTTGGTTTCCGAAACACTGGCAACAGCGAAAAATTAATGAACGTTCCTATAAACAGGGCCAGTTTAAATCGGAAGTAAAATGGAGTATGCTGACTGCTTTCATTTTTGCTTTACCCGGGGCTGTAACAGTTGTATTATGGCAAAAAGGATTTACAAAAGTTTATATGGATTGGGGTGACTATCCACTTTGGTGGATTCCATTGAGCCTGGTTATCGCCATGATCCTGCACGAAACATATTATTACTGGTTGCATCGATGGATGCATCATCCAAAAATATTCCGCATTGTTCACAAGGTTCATCACGATAGTAATATCACATCGCCCTGGACAGCTTTTTCTTTTCATCCTTTAGAAGGAATATTGCAGGCTATTTTTCTTCCCCTTTTACTATTAATTTTTCCAATGCATTTGTATGTGCTGGTCCTGCAATTAACGATCATGACATTTAGCAGCGTGATCAACCATCTCGATATTGAAATCTATCCGGCCAGGTTTCACAAAAATTTCTTTGGTAAATGGTTGATTGGGGCAACGCATCATTCACTGCATCATAAACAATTCAAATACAACTTCGGGTTATATTTTACATTTTGGGATAAATGGAAAAAAACAGAAAGCCCCGTTTTTGAAAAGCTGTTTGAAGAAAAAACTAAAAAAATCAAAGCGTAATCTTCACTTTATTTAGCTGATCGAAATTATGATTATCAAAAAGTACTAACCTGCCATTCCGGAAGTATACGAAACGCTTTCAATCCAGGAGCGGATAGCTTCCTTGCTTTTACCTAATTTTTCCTGGAGCCGTGTTAGTAATTCATCTTCTTTGCCGGGAGTATATTCAAGGTCCTGGTCAGTGAGATCCACATCGGCCTCTTTCAACTTTTCCTTAACCTCTTCCCATGGAGCCTGTAAATTAAGCGATGACATAAGCGATGATTTAATATTTAAAATGAAATCCTGGTAATTGATATGCAAAAAACACACCGGCAGCAAAATCTTTAAAACAAGGTAGATTAGATTATGGAACAAGAAATGTGCAGGTAATGCTTATTCAAGCGTTCAGGTGCTTTTTATGTAATGTTCCATATTCTCTATAATAAACTGCTGCTCTTCTATCATAAATTTTACAACATCTCCAATAGAAATAATACCAATTAATTCATCATTTTCTATAACGGGTAAATGACGGGTATACTTGCTGGTCATCAGTTGCATACATTCTTCAATTGTATGTCCAGGTTTAACCGTGATGGCGTCATCCGTCATAATTTCTCCAATGGTCGTTTCTTTAGATGATTTTCCTTTTAAAATTACCTTCCGGGCATAATCCCTTTCACTAAAAATCCCGATCAACTTACCATTGTCAATAACTGGCAAAGCACTTACATTTTTATCTACCATAATTTCAAGTGCTTCATAAACGGTAATGTCTGGTGGAATGGAAAAGATGGTGTAACCCTTTGATTTTAAGATATTACTTACGGTTCCCATAACTGATAAATTTGAGGTGAAGAAGTAATTTTCTGGTACCGGGTATGTATTTAAATATACGATTTTTAAAAATGATTTTAATACCTGGTTTATGCCTTCTAAAAAAAATAAGAGCATTTAAATTGTATTCAATTCTCTATTCAATAAATATTTTCCTTGATGTTTTATGCCGGCAGGTTTTAAAAATCCTTAAGTTTATTAATAATATATATTTCTATTTTAGAGGTATTCAACAATTTTGAAGTATGCCAAAACATATAAAAATTAAAAAAGGGTTGAATATCAATCTGCAGGGAGAAGCAGAAAAAAAATTGGCTGATTTCGCATTACCAGAAACATTTGCCATCAAACCACCTGATTTTATTGGAGTTACGCCAAAGCTACTCGTTAGTCCAGGGGATGAAGTTAAAGCCGGCACCCCACTCTTTTATGATAAGAACAATGAAGACATAAAATTTTGTTCACCGGTGAGTGGAGAGATTATCGAAGTGTTACGTGGTGATAAAAGAATGATCCTTGAAATTAAAATACTGGCTGATAAAGAAATTGTTTACACAGCATTTGAAAAACCAACTATTGAAAATCAAAGCAGGGATCTTGTAATGAAAACCCTGTTGAACAGTGGTGTATGGCCATTTATCCGTCAAAGACCTTATGGTATTATTGCCAATCCAAAACAGGTACCAAAAGCAATTTTCATTTCTGCATTCGATACAAGTCCGCTGGCACCTGATTATGATTTTATCATGCAGGGGCAGGATCATGATTTTCAAACTGGTATAGATGTACTTCAAAAACTTACTGATGGTAAAATTTACCTGAATCTGAATGGTGCAAAAGAACAGGCAACTGTTTTTACAAATGCCCAGGGAGTTGAGATAAATTATTTTTCAGGACCGCATCCCGCAGGTAATGCGGGTGTACACATTCATCATTTAAATCCCGTTAACAAAGGCGAGGTTGTATGGTATATTAATCCGCAGGATGTACTGATCATTGGCCGTTTATTCAATCATGGAAAATTGGATGCAACCCGTATTGTTGCACTCACCGGATCGCAAATTAAATCACCCAAATATTATAAAATAATTGTGGGCAGTGCGGTTTCAAACATCATTGAGGATGGCGGATTGAAAGAGGGTGAAAACCGCATCATCAGCGGCAATGTTTTAAGTGGCCGGCAAATTGAACAAACAGGTTATATGAATTTTTATGATGCGCAAATCACTGTCATTCCAGAAGGCAATCGACCGGAATTTATGGGTTGGCTTGCACCTGGATTAAAAAAGTTCAGTGCTTCCAGAACATTTTTCTCCTGGATCACACCAACCAAAAAGTTTTTTATCGATACCAATTTGCATGGCGAGGAACGTCCTTTCGTTGTAACCGGTGAATATGAAAAAGTTTTTCCCATGGATATTTATCCAGTACAACTTTTAAAAGCCATTATGATAGAGGATATTGAGCTCATGGAAAACCTGGGTATTTATGAAGTGGTTGAAGAAGATTTTGCACTGTGTGAATTTATCTGCACTTCAAAAATTCCTTCGCAAAGTATTATACGCCACGGTCTTGAACTGGTTCGAAAAGAATTCAGTTAACCATAACTGGTATAAAGCCCTGTTCCATAAAAGTTGTTTCATTATGATACCAGCTTTGGTATTACATGGCATCCCGGTTGCGTCGCAATCACTTCATCTTTTAATTAAATAGCGTCTTTTTTATTCTGTATCTTTTATTCTATTAATTCGTTAATTTTAAAAACAAGGTCTTCTTTTACCAGCATGGTTATTTTTTTTCGCGGCAAGGCATACTAAACTAACAACAGGCATTCATCTGACATTAATCACATTAATTGTATTCAGTGAAGCCAATCAGGAAAATATTAGACAAAGTAAAACCCAACTTTGAAAAAGGTGGTAAGCTGGAAAAATTCTATCCAGCCTTTAATGCTTTCGAAACTTTTTTGTTTGTACCGGAACACACGGCTCCATCCCAGGGTGCACATATTCGTGATGCTATTGATCTCAAACGCACCATGATACTGGTTGTCATCTCGCTGGTTCCATGCTTGTTGTTTGGAATTTGGAATACCGGGTACCAGCATTACCTTTCCATAGGGATACCTGATGCAACCTTTTTACAGCAAGTTGGATTTGGTGCCATCAAGGTATTGCCCATTGTCATTGTATCTTATGTAACCGGTCTCACGGTTGAATTTATTTTTGCTATTATCCGGAAGCATCAAATCAATGAAGGATTTTTGGTTACCGGAATGCTGATACCACTCGTTATGCCGGTCGATGTGCCTTTATGGATGGTCAGTGTTTCAACCATTTTTGCAGTCATTATTGGTAAAGAAGTTTTTGGCGGTACAGGTATGAATATCCTGAACCCCGCATTAACAGCAAGGGCATTTCTCTTCTTTGCCTATCCAACAAAAATGTCTGGTAACGAAGTTTGGATCAACACCAGTGTCAAAGAAGGACAACAGGTTGTTGATGGTTTCAGCGGTGCTACACCATTAGGAAATGCGGCTGCAGATCTTAAAGAAAATATTCCGGGCATTTGGGAATCATTTATTGGTTTTATTCCCGGCTCCATTGGAGAAACATCAACGCTGGCATGTTTGATTGGAGCCGCTATACTTTTATTTACAGGCATAGGTAGCTGGCGT
>JAKFER010000304.1:0-2061 GCA_036675565.1 Chitinophagaceae bacterium | reverse complement strand
TTTAATTATTTAAGCAAGTACACGAAACTCAGCCTGCCCATAGGCATGGCGCTTCCTGATAAATAGGTATCCATTATATCTTCCGGATGCTCTATTCCATCAGTTACTTTAAAATAAATATTCTTTGTATCGTTACCCGCTGCCAATTGCTTACGCGATACTTTTAGTTGCAACACATCTTTATTAATTGTGAAATCAGCTTTTCCTATACCGGTAATCTTATACGCTTTATCCAGTTTATTTACGGAAAAGCTTTTTGCATTTGGCTTTTGTTCTATCATGTATTCATATCCTTTCCATCCTTTCAGTGCAGGCTCACCACGTCCAATATAAATAGTGATTCCTTTGGCAGCCGGACCAGTTTGCGTAAATTCTTTTTCAGCCCTTATATAAAAATAAATGTACGCTGCATCATGTGTAACCTTTACTTCCTGCAGATTATTTACAGGTGCGGGACGCTGGTAAATTAGTTTTTCTGTTGCACCAGTGCTGTTACGTGCATACGCAATCGCTTCTATATTCTTATAACTGCTTTGTACACCATCCCACTGTGACGGGCTGCTTTTTATATTGACAGATCTTATACCGGCAGCAGCAGCTGTTGCTGGCAATCCTTTATACCTGCGGATGTTCCTCATCATCTGGAGATAAAAAGCGTCTTCAAACCCACCTTTCATTGGTTCTATATCACGGGAATATTCTTTACTGGCTGCATCACATAACATATATTCATCGCCGTAAGGTTGTTTGTAGGCTATCCATTCATTCCATCCTCCTATGAAAACAGTATCCGGGTCTACCTGTATTGCATGATCCCATTGTTTTTGAAAAAAAGTTCCCTTATCAACATCTGCTTCAATATTCTGTTGCTTGCCAGGATCCCAACCTCTTCCCCAATTGATCCAACCCGATGTAATTGATCTTGACATCGGCACTTTCGGATGACTGGCAACCGATACACTCATGGTATTTCCATGCAATGGTTGTGGATACTTCCACTCTATCCAGGGAAAGCCATCTTGAAAAGTTGGATCACCCGGCCATTGTGGCTTTTTAAAATAGAAAAAGTTTTTTATCTCTTGTGAAAAAGGTACAGGCTTGTAACTGCTATCGCTTCTTGAAATAGCTTCTGCAATATCATCCTGCGGCTCAGTATAGGCAATGATCATGGGTTTGCCATTCACTTTATACCATGCGTTGGGATAAAGACCAGGCTTATACAGATCGTTGTACAGAACCTGGGTAGTCTCAATTGATTTTGAATGCGTATAAAAAACAACTTTAGGTGCCTTCCATCCTTGTTGCTGAAATTCTTCAATGATGCGAAGCACTTTTTCGTAAACTGTTTTATACGTAACCCGGTTCGTCAGATCGAACACAATAAAATCAATACCAGCGGTTGTCAGCATTTTCATTTGCCTCCGGATCACCCATTCATCTCCCGAATTGTAATAACCCCATAGCGGCTCTCCCCAAAAATGGGCCTGTCCGCTTGGACTTATATTTTTATCCAACGATTTAAAATCATACAATAATTTCAAGCCATTGGGCATTGCTGCAATTTTTGTAGCATCATATATACCAGTTGCATAGGGATGACCGATCCAGGGCCAGTAAAAAATACCGACCTGTTTTTTTTCTTTATATCCGCTGATGGCATTGATCGTTCTACCAAATTGATCTACACCAACCACTTCCAGGGAACCGGTATGCAAAAGATTGTTTTCTTTTTGCTGAGCTTGTACAATAGTAGTCATGCCACAGATCAGTGGCAATAAAATCAGTGCCTTCATACAATTACCATTTAGATCGGAATGAATATTCGCCCGAACCAATTTCAAATACAGCCGCATCAGCTTCCATGCGCAGGAAATTGAACTGTTTATTACCAGCAACTTTTACGTTCTTTTCTGTAATTGATTTTAACTGCTTTGTCGGAATATAAACGGTGGCCACCGAGTTGGCTGGAATAGTTATATTCAACTCAACAAAACCCTTTTGCTTTTTCCACGCCGATTTTATGGTTCCTTTTACCGATTTATATTCACCTTTTGCAAACTG
>JAKFER010000081.1:0-14361 GCA_036675565.1 Chitinophagaceae bacterium | reverse complement strand
TAATTCCCAATTCCATTTGTATTTTTCAAATCAACAAATCAACCAATCAACTATCTCTTTTACTGCCGGCAATGGAGATACCCATACCCCCATCAACCCGAAAAGCCTGGCCGGTAATGAATGAAGCTTTTTCACTGCTTAAAAATAAAACCAATTCCGCCACTTCTTCTGGTGTTCCAATTCTGCCTGTAAGATGCATATCAATACATTCCTGCATTACGACTTCAGGGTCTGGAGAAAGATTGATCGCATCTCTTAACATGGGTGTATCAATGGTACCAGGGCAGACCGCAACACACCTGATTTCCGGTGCGTAATCAATAGCAATACATCTTGTTAAACCCAGTATAGCGGTTTTTGCTGTGGAATATGCCGCAACATTATTTTGGCTTAAGAATGCCTGCACGCTGGCCATGTTTATGATAACACCTGCATTCATTTTAAGCATATGTGGAATGGCATATTTTGAGCACAAAAATTGACTCTTCAAATTCACAGTCATTACATGATCCCATTCATCTGATGTTGTTTCGGTAACCGTTCCATAACGTTGTATGCCGGCATTATTTATTAAAATATCAATTCGCCCAAATGCCAGCTGTGCCTTCTCCATGGCTTTTTCAACCTCCTTTTCTACTGAAACATCACATTTGATATAAAGCTTCCCGGTATCCTGGTTCCCGGTTTCTTCATATACAGTATCCAATAAAACAAGGTTAGCACCTTCTTTAAAAAATTTCTGTGCACATGCGGCCCCCATCCCTTTTGCCGCACCTGTTATCACAACTGTTTTTCCATTAAAATCCATAGCTTTTTAATTTATTTATAGCAAAGTATTTTGTTTTGTATTTCAACCAGGGGCTAACAAATTATCTCCATGATAATTCGATTTCTTCCAAAGATTTTCCTTTTGTTTCAGGCAGTAATTTGTATACTGTTATAAATGCGACCAGGCAAAATATTGAAAATATAAAAAAAGTAAAGGCTGTACCAAACTCACGGAGAAGCATAGGTGTAACCTGGCCCATGATCATATCCGCAACCCACATCACCATGACACTTACAGCCATTCCCCTGCCACGAATACTTGCCGGAAAGATCTCTGATGCAACCACAAATTTTAATGGTCCTATTGAAAATGCAAAACAAGCCAGGAAAACCAGCACGCATACCAATAACAAAAGACTGGTTGTATAGCCCATATAAAAAAGCAACCCCGTTACAAACAAACTTACGGCAGCACCCAATGTACCAACTATGTATAATGGTCGCCTTCCCAGTTCATCAACTTTCCAGATAGCTACGAGTGTAAATAACAAATTAGCAGCACCCAATATAACCTGGCTTAAAAAAGAATCGGAAACATCCACACCGGCACCCGTTAAAATTGAAGGACCGTAGTAAATAATGGCATTGATGCCACTCAGTTGTGAAAATAGTGGTAATAAAATACCAAGGAATAATGCTTTACGAAAACGTTTAGAAAACAAATCCCTATAGCTTCCCTTTTCGCTGTGTAAAGGTGTTAATGAAGTTGTGCCAACCACTTCATTTCCATAATTTATTTTACTAAGAATCAATGCAGCTTCTTTATCCCTGCCTTTCATGATTAACCAACGGGGACTCTCTGGTATAAATAGCAATCCTGTAAAAAAAATAAAAGCAGGTATGATTTCAATACTGAACATACCACGCCAAACTTCGTTTACAAATAATAAATTAAATAGATTTCCAGCCTGCAGGCTTTGATGGCTGTTTGCATAATTTAATAAATAAGCATTGGTAAGATATGCTGCCAATATACCTACGGTAATCGCCAACTGAAAACAGGTGACCAGCCGTCCGCGGATTTTAGCAGGTGCTATTTCAGAAATATATAATGGAACCACAATGGAGGCAATGCCTACGCCTATGCCACCTGTTATCCTTGCTATGATCAGCCACGATAAATTGCTCAATAAAGAACACCCGATAGCCGATAATAAAAATAATATCGCGGCAATGACCAGGGGTATTTTTCTTCCAATGCTGTCGCTTAAAGAGCCCGCCAATGCAACACCAGCCACGCATCCTGCCAGGGCGGAAGAAACAAAAAAACCAACCTCTGCGGCAGATAAATGGAACTGTTTTTCAACAA
This sequence comes from Chitinophagaceae bacterium, assembly GCA_036675565.1. Taxonomy (GTDB): domain Bacteria; phylum Bacteroidota; class Bacteroidia; order Chitinophagales; family Chitinophagaceae; genus JACCYQ01. The sequence continues at coordinate 12,224 of JAKFER010000081.1, read as the reverse complement.
ATGGGATTACACCGGATATAACTGCCATATCAAATCCGAATAGTAAGCCACCAAAAGAAGCAACAATAACTATGAGTAAGAGAAAAAGAAAACCAGGTGTTTTTTGCAAACTGAATTTTTTAAACAAATCGTTGAATAATTAAAGACGCCATTCATATTACCCTGCACTTTGCAAATCAACATGCGGGATTAGTTTTTGGTGATACCTGGCCCCGGCATGTACTCCATCAAGCATCAGGACTTCATCAAAAAATGAACGTGATTTGATAATATCTTTCTGTCCAAGACTACCTAACGCCATCATATAAGTGCAATGCAGCTTATTGCGTTTATTAAGATCATCATCAAAAATCAATAAGTCTGGCAATGAAACAGCAAAATAATCCAGGGCTATTTCATCATTAAAATGGTTTTTACCATATTCAATCAACCCATTAAAAATACCGGCTGCTTTTTCGGGATTATTTAATTTTTCCCAGGCCAGTCCCTGGTAAAAAATAGCTTCCGGTTGAGGATCATTATAGAATATTGCCACCGAAGGTTTGTAAGATCCCATTGTGCCTTTCTCAAAACAGTTGATTGCCATTTCTTCATTTTTTAAACCTTCATAGGCTATACCTAACCAATAAAATATTTCATTTTCCTGTGTGCCGGCTAATTTTCCCTCTCCCAGGTTTGGAGGGTAAACCTGTGCCTGCTGAAGATATATGATGGCATCTTCAAAATGTTTTGCATTTATCTTATTCCTTGCCAATTGAATAAGACAGGATTTGTATTGGACAGAAACTTTACCCTCGCCACCTTCCCAGGGATGAAATTTTCGTTTCATTAAAAGATCAAATGCGATTTTGGTTTTACCTGTAATATTGTATAGGGAAATCATTTCCAGGTAAAGATCATCCCGCTTCATTACCTGCTCCAGGTGCTTTTCAAGAAAAGCCAATCTTTCTTCAGCGGGCATATTCAATCTTTTATTTAACTGGTCCAGCTCCATGAGTATGCGTGCATCGTTCTGATTTAAACTGAAAGCTTTTTCAAAACAGTCTAAAGCCTTTTGCGAATCCCTCTTCTTATTGAAATAGGCAATGCCCAGGTTTCGGTAGGAAGCAGGAAATGAATTATCCAATTTTACAGAACGCTCCCAGCATTGCATTGCGTCCGTATACTGTCTTTTATCATACCATAAACAGCCAAGATAATAATTGGCTTTACTGTCTGCAGGATTATATTCTAATGCTTTTTCCAGCATAAAAATCTCCTCGATTTTACTGGGAAAGCAATAGTCTGGTGAAGCATTAGTTCCTTTGAGAAAATATTTTTTTGCATTGACTTTATCCCCTGCCAAGTCATAGTTCCAGCCCAGGCAATAGCTTAACATCGGATTTGTTGCACCCGGAATGTTGGATAAATAAAATGTCAGCCACTCAATGGCTTCTTCATATAATCCGGCTGCAGCAAAATCAACAGCATATTCAATAAAATTATTTGGCGCACCTCTCGATATTGAAAATGCAGTATGCAAAACATGAGATGCCATTTCTTCTTCCTGCATCCATCTTAACAGCTTGCTTTTCTCAAAATAAACAGCCAGGTTAAAATGATCCTGTTGAAGCGATTGATCACAAACCTGCAATGCTTCATTAAAAAGGTTAAGCTTCCGCAATAAGGTTGCTTTCAATGCCATTGCTTTGATATTCCCGGCATTCACATCAATAGCTCTTTGTACATGATGCAAAGCTGATTGATATTTCCTTGCCTTGCAGTCTAACTGTGCCAGGGCAAAAAAACTATTGGGTTGCATGGCACTGTTCCAGGTTGCTTTATAATAATGGGTATAGGCTTCATCATTTCTGCCTTGCCATTGGAGGCAAACACCAAGATTATAAAAAGCTTCCCCATGATAAGGATTGCTGTTTCTTTGGGTTAAGGTTTCTATTGCTTTACGGAAATATGTTTCACTTTCTTTGATCTTTCCCCTGCGCAAATACCAGAGCCCAAGTGCGTTATTATTACGCACATCACCTGCATCTCTTTTCAAGGCTTCTTCATAATAAGCAACAGGATTTAATGTAGCATGACGGTATTGTTCAAGATGCAGGCCGGTTAAATACAAACTTTCATTGGTGGTTATTTCACCAGGCGGTAAAGGTTCTGTTGCAGGTAAAGGGATTTCAGATTTTGCATTTTGTTCAGGTTGATATCTCAAAATTTCTTCATCATGACTGTTATACACAGTCACTAAAAATTCTTCTTCTTTAAGGGCAGATGAAACAGCTATTTTATGACTGTAACTATTTTCCGGGCTAAGATTTATTTGTTGAAGAAAAATTGTTTTATTACCTGCATTTATTTTTAGTGAAAGATTTTCCTGTAAGGAAGTGGCAAACAATTTCACCATAACAAAATCTTTGTGAAAGCTGTAATGAAGCAGCAGATCCTGATTTGCATTGGATATCGTTCCTAATTCACGATAGGGTAAAAAATACTGGGTAAAAGATTTTTCTTCATAAGGCATCAGCCATGAAAAATCAGGTTGATTATCGGTAAAAACCCCGGTCATTAATTCTATATAAGGTCCATTTTCATCTGTTAGGTTTCGGTCCCAGGCCTGACCAAAATCACCATAGCCCCAGGTCCATTGTTTTTTCCCGGGTGATATATGGTGATTAGCCACGTGTAATAATCCTGCCTGGCTATCATGTTCATATCCGCCTATAAAATCATATGCAGAATGAATAGCCATATAAGATGTAGGAACTGGAATATTTTTATAACGTGAGATATCGGTACCCGGTGAGTAATCAACTTTATAATATTCTCCTGTAGCAAGCGGGAAGGAACTAACATCCCGTTTGCCATGATCAAAAACGGCATGTACATCCGGTGGAAAAATGGATTGATAATGGTCGTTGACTTTAACAGCCGGATTAGCCCACCATAAAAAGGTTTGAGGTATTGAAGTCCGGTTAAATAACTTCACTTTAATTTCAATGTAGGCTTTGCCCGGGTGCAGGGTGAAACCGGCCATTCCCTTGGTACGAAACATTTTTTCTATTTCGTTTACCCAAATGGTTTTGCTGCCATCCTTATTTTCTTCAACAGCATAATCAACCGGCTCAAAAGTGCTTGGACGGTGATGTTGCGGCCAGTTAAATTCAATACCACCTGAAATCCATGGACCACAAAGTCCCACTAATGCAGGTTTTATTACTTCATTATAATAGATGAAATGACGATTCCCGATTTTGTCATAGGCCATTTGAATACGGCCACCCAATTGTGGGAGAACCATCAATTTTATATAGTGGTTCTCAAGAAAAACTGCATTGTATTTCTTGTCTGTTTTATCGTCGTAAATTTTTTCAATAATAGGATTTGGATATACCGCACCACTGCTTCCCTGGTACACCCGCTTTTCAAAAAACATCGGGTTCTTTTCTGGTTCCCCGGTTTCATATGTTGGAATGATGACTTCCTCCTCCCATATTTTTACATAAGATTCACTCATATTAACTTAAGATTCTAATGTGCTTTTATACTGTGTTCAAGTTGTTCAAGGGTTTGTCCTTTTGTTTCATGCACCCGTTTTTTAATAAAGAAAAAACCCAGTAAACATATAATGGCATAGACATAGAAAGGTCCATAGGTGCCCAGGATTTCTGCCAGTACAGGAAAAGTAAAAACAAGAATAAAGTAGGCTGCCCATAAACACACTATGGCAAGCGAGGTTGCCTTACCGCGTATCTGGTTGGGAAATATTTCTGATATCAGGACCCAGGTAACCGGGGCCAGTGAACTGGCATAAACAGCAATGGCCAATAAAACAAATACGGAGATCCATGCAGCTGAAAAATCGTTTTGCAATAAGAATGCAAGTACAATGTATAATATGGACAGGCCCAGTGATCCGGCCAGCATCAATGGCCTGCGACCCAGTTTATCTACCTGCCACATAGCCACTAAGGTGAATAAAAGGTTCACTATACCAATAGAAATAGTTTCAAATAACTGCCGGTCAAGATCAGCACCAACGGATTCAAAAATGGTAGATGTATAATTGAAAACTACATTGATGCCACATAATTGTTGAAAGACAGCCAGTGTAATCCCAATTACAATAGCTGGCCGTATACTTTTTTGAAATAAATTTTTTACCGGGTTGGCATTATTGGAAAATGAAGATTGAATTTCTGAAACAGATTGAACAGCATATTCATCATCACCTATCTTTTGTAGAATGGTTTTTGCCCTGGCTGTTTTACCAGCCTTAATTAACCACCGAGGGCTTTCAGGTAACCATAAAACACCGAGGAAAAATAAAGCAGAGGGTACTATTCCAAGGCCAAACATCCAGCGCCATGCATCAACTCCTTCATCTGCAAGGCTATAATTAACCAGGTTGGTGACTAAAATACCAATCACAATAGTTAATTGGTTAATAGCTACATTACGGCCACGCACAGCCGCAGGAGAAACTTCTGCAATATACATCGGGCTCAGCATGGACGCCATGCCTACGCCTATACCAGCGGCAAAACGCATGGTTACAAAAAACGCGAACCCCTGCGAAAATGCCATGCCGGCGGATGATAATGCAAATATCAAAGCAGCGAGTAACAATCCGGGCTTACGACCGTACCGGTCTGTAAATACGCCAATAAATAAACAACCCGCTATACATCCCAACCCCAGGGAGCCGGTTAAAAATCCTTCTTCCCAAACATCCAGGCCAAATTCTGTTCTTAAAAAAGGCAAGGCACCGGAAATCACTGCAAAGTCAAATCCAAATAAATATCCGCCCAGGGCAGAGATAAATGAAATGGCTATGATGAATGATTGATTACCCTTGAAATTTTGCTTGATCATCCGGCAATATTAATTATCCAAACTTAGTTTTTTATAACTGTTTGTATAATGGAGGATAGCTTGAATTGAATGGATAATATTACGGGTACAGGAAAAGATACAATGATTTTTACCTGTTCCGGAAAAGATTGTACCTCTTTAGAATGAATTATTGTTTGCGGTTTCGGTAGTCTAATGGGGATTGACCCATTACATTACTGAAGAACCGGGAAAAATAAAAAGGATCATTGATACCAAGTTTATATGCTATTTCTTTTACCTGAAGGTTGGTAAATTGTAAATACTGGCAGGCTTTCTGAACTTTGATATGATTAAAATATTCAAGCGGAGGATATCCCGTTTTCTTTTTAAACAAAGCAGAATAATGAGAAGGCGAGATATGCACTTCAGCTGCAAGTTGCTGAAGGGTCAGTGTTTGATGCAAATGTTTTTGCATAAACTCCACTGAGATATCGATCGCATCTTTCTGATCTTTATGAAAGGGTATTTGAAAAACATCGGGATAACAAAACGACGAAAGAAAATGCCAGAGACACATACTGATATAACCCAGGTTATCGGCACTATATCCATTCTCAAGCGTTTTATAAATATTATCAAAGAGGCGGATCCGCTCATCAGAAAATTTAATATCGTTGACGAACTGTGTATTTTGCTTACTTAATATTTGAGCAAAATGCCCTGAAGAAGATCCCTTAAAATGCATCCAGTAAATAGACCAGGGATCATGTTCCTCCGAGCCATATTTATGAGCCATATTTGCCGGGATGATAATAAACTGGCCACGTTCAACTTCCAGTTCCTTATTTGTAAAATGAAGCCAGCCTTTACCATCAATACAATAAATCAAAATGTGTTGAGATACACCCGTTAATCTTTCCCGGTAATGGTATTTTGCCTTGGGATAAAATCCAATATCGGTTAAAAACAAATGGTGAACCAACATGGCTTCATCACAACTCTTCAAAATTTTCTGTGGTAAAACAATCGCTTTTTGACCATTGAAGCCATCCTTTTTTCTTTTACCATCAATCGTTTTCTTCAACATAACAATAAAAATAAAGAAACCTGTTATGTTTTAGTTGCCTTTTTCGGCCAAAAGAAAATTTTTTAAATTAATTTATTTTCATTGAACCCCCAGCTTTTTCAATAGCCATTCATTTACTTTTTTTGATTGGTAACCTGAAAGTCCATGGCCAGCTTCTTTGGTTATCACCTTTTCCTTTTCAGCCCGGATATTATTATATGCAGCGTAAATGCTGGTTGGCGGACATACTTCATCATTATAGCCCCAGCAATACATACCAGGAATCTCAATCAACCGGGCAAAATTGGCTGCATCATAATAAGCTGAAACATTTATTTTTTCTTCCAAGCCTACGGAAGAAATATTTTTTTCATTAAACATATGTGGCCACCCTCCGGCACGTCCATATAAATAACCAGTCACATCACTCAAAGCAGGATAAAAGGAAGCAACATATTTTACACGCTTATCCAGGGCAGCGGTAACAATAGATAATGCACCTCCCTGGCTGCCTCCATATACTGCTATCCGGCTGGTATCCACTTCAGGTAAGGATGCAAGCAGATCAACTGCCCGCAAGCAACCCAGGTAAACTCTTTTATAATAATAGTTATCCCTGTCATCGAGGTTAAAGAAATAATATTGATTCAGGGGACCAAATGCAAGATCATAATAAAACGGATTGGGCTGTGTAACCGTTACCCCATGAATACCGATTTCAAAAGTCACGATACCTTTTTTTGCCAGTGCAGTATCGCCATAATAAGCCCTGACACCTGCACCCGGCACTTTCAAAATGGCTGGATATTTACCGGGCTTTTTGGGTACAGATAATATTCCATAGATTCTTGAACCTCCCCGGTTATTCTGAATGGAAACTTCATATACGTTGATGATAGAATCAGAGCGTTCTGGCAGCAGAACCAATTTTTTGTCTAAAGGAATTTTCAGTTGCTCATTTCTGGCATGGGTCCAGAAAGTTGAAAAATCTGCAGGCATTTTTGCATATGCTTTGATATCATCAGCAGCATATGCAGCAGTTGCCAAGCCTCGATATTTTTTGCCGTCAATTGTTGCTGTTACCACACATCTTAAAAATCCCGGCTGCAATAGTGTACCTCCGTTAATGGTACAATTCTTTTTTGTTAACCGAACTTCATTGATAACTGAAGGTTTCATTTTTTCGTGGCCAATTTCATAATGCACCAATACATCTTCCAATGGCTTTCCATCCCGGTAAATGCTTATAGAGAACAAAGCCTTTTCACCCGTTTTATAATTCCAGTCTGCATGATCCAAAGAAACCGATAACGAAACACCTGCAAGGTTTTGGGCCCTGACCAGGTTGGCTGCTGGCAGAAAAACAAACAAGCAGAAAACAAATCGTAAACCATTAAAATTTTTCATCTTCATCCGGTACCACATTTGTATGAACATTGATCATCCGCTTATAAAGGGAGTATATGTATTGCAAAACCATTTCTTGCTGAAACTGGTAATTGCAATTCAGTTTGATGATCAATTTTCATTGTTGATATTTTTATATGGGTAGTTGTATTCATTGTCTCATCATGCGTGTAAATAACAGCTTTATAATTTTTATGTTTATCTAAAAAATCAAATTTCAAATGCACCGTCCTTGGGATTAATCCATTTAACGATCCCAAAAACCAGTTATCCCCACTCTTCCTGGCAATGGTTGCAAATTTTTCCATGTCACTTTCCAGCACCAGGGTTTCATCCCATACCGTTGGTAACGCATCATACCATGACAACTCTTCAACTTCTTTTATTTCTCCTTCTTTCCCTGTTACTAAAGAATCGGGTACAGGATTATCGTACCAGAATAAAAATTGCAAGGGACTGTATATACAAACAGCTTTGGCCATTTGCGCAGCATGCGATCCCATTTTGTCAACCCTGCCGGTAAAATAACAGTTCGTATTATCTGCAGCGCCTGCAATGGAACGGGTAAACAAAGTTGTAATGCTGTGTTCTGTGTATGGGCTTTCTTCATCACCTCTAACACCTTCAACAGTTAGTAAATTGGGATAGGTTCGCGAATATCCTGTTGGCCGGTATTCATCATGTATATCAACGATCATTTTGTATTTAGCAGCCTTTCTAACGGCCTCGTGTAACCAGTTTGTCCATTGCTGTGAACCTACTTGTACAAAACCGAACTTTAACCCTTTAACGCCCCATGACTGGAAAAGCGGAAGCAAGGTATCCAGTTGTCTTTCAAGTGCCCGACGGTTTACATACAGAATGACGCCCACATTTTTTTGTTTGCCATAAGCTATAACTTTTTGCAGGTCTAACGGCCCCTTATACCTGGGAGGGTCTATAGAAACCCTTGTTGCATCAGAAGTATCACTGTCTTCTTTACCATACCAGCCCGCATCAAAAATAATATACCGGATGTTGTGTTTTGAAGCGAAATCAATGCTCCGAAATGAACCTTCCGTTGTCAATGTGGCTTCACGAAAAACTTTTCCGGGTTCTATCCAATCAGTATTACCAATTTGATTCGGTTCATTCAGGTTCAGTAATAAATAATTTTTTTGCAGCAGATCTCCCGGGCTTTTTCCAACCAACACATACCGCCATGGAGAAGTAAGGGAATCCGTACTTGTAACCTTGCCATCCAGGCGACTGACCAGTGAATTATCACCGTTGCGGGCAAATTTCATCCTGGCATAATTAACCAATGAAGCTTCGCCCAAAGCCATATACAGGTGTTCATTTAATTTAATGGTCAATGGCCTGTCAACAACTTCTTCTATTTCATTTATTTTTTTTGCTTCGATGGGTGATTGAGCCCATTTACTTACCCAGGCTACTGCACTTCCAGGCATTTCAAATGTTGATGACTCACTATTTAAAATAATTGATTCACCCTTATTAATTAACTTATATTGAAAGGCAAAGCCTTCATTATATGCACGACAAATTACCTGCAATTGAATCGATGTATCAACCGCGGATTTAAAATAGAAAAATAACTGGTTATAATTATCCGGGATAATTTTCCGTTCTCCATAAACCGTTTCCCAGGAAGAAAATACCGTGTTTTTTTTTAACCGCGCAAGAGAAAAATGCATATCTGCCAGTTTATCTGTTGCAAATGCTATGCTTGCATGGGTCAAAACAGGCTGGTTAAAACTGGTTATATTATAGGAAATAAGAGATCCAATTTTCTTTCCTGTAGCAAATGAAATATGCAAGTTTTTATCAGGGCTCGACAAGCTTATATTTTGCGAAAAGCCTTGTTCCGCAAGCAGAACAAGGCTAATAACGAGATATTGTTTTATTATTTTTTTAATCATTCTTAATAACCCGGGTTTTGTGGAAAATCGGCTAATGAATTGGCATCTATCACTCTTTGCGGTATGGGCATCAGGTTATTTTTTTCGGCTACTGTTTGTTGTGATGTTTCCATACCAAAGCGTTTGGTCCTGTCGTAAAGTAAGCCTAATCGTGTTAAGGTCAGTGTATGTAATTCTTCTCCGAATAATTCACGGATACGTTCATCCAAAATGTAATCAATGGTCACTTCACCCGGTGTTACCGGTATGGCGCCTGCACGGTTTCTTACTGCATTGATGTCTTCCGCCGCATTCAGCTGATCACCTGCTTTCATATATGCTTCTGCTCTTACAAGATAAGTTTCTGCTAAACGAATGGCATAAGATTCCTGTGCAAATCCATTACTGGGGTCGCCGTTATAATGCCAATCAGAACCCATCTTCATCACCCTTGGAAAAACTCTTTCCATTGTATCCTGGCGTGAGGTTAACCATTCTGGTTTGATAGGGTCACCTGGTTTCAATTCAACAACGATTTTAGTTCCATCAAACAACGTAACATTTGTTTTATACGTAGTATCATAACCCGCCACTTCCCGGCCGTTGATAATGGGATCAGGTGCATAAAACACCCGTTGAATATTTACAGGAGAGTTACGCATATCATTAGCACCGGAATTGTTCCATAGATAATAAGTGAAATAATTAGTTGGTCTTACCATGCTAATTCCACGTCCCATCCAATCCCGTGCGGGACCGGAGTATCCAAATTTCTCCAAGGCCCAAAAGCTTGGCCAAAAAGCACGTTCCTGGTCCGTACGTGGCATGGTGGAATTTAGTCCACCAGGAAGATACTTATCAACCTGCATGACCCAAATAGCTTCTTTGTTACCACTTTGATAATTATAATTGCTTTGAGATTCCGGGCTCCTCATCTGAAATAAATCCCAGAACACATTTTTACCTGGTACATCTTTTCTCCATCCAAAACGCTGTGTCATTAATTGATAATCCCCATCGGTGCCATCAATCACTCTTGTTGCAGCTTCAATTGATTTTGTATACATCGAAGCATCATTGGTTTCGTCACCCAAAGCAATATACATTTCCGCCAGGTGATGATCAGCCGCTGCTTTTACAAGTCTGCCGGGTTCTGAAGTTGTCTTTGGCAGGTTTTCTGCAGCAAATTGAAAATCTGCTACACAAAATGCATACACTGCAGCTCTCGGATCCCTGGTAAAATCTAATCTTGGAGCAGTGATGGGTTCTTCAATAATTGGAACACCGCCAAAAAGATAGGACAGGTAACGGTAAGCATAAGCCCGGAAAAATCGAGCTTCGGCCTGGACTACCAACTTCTCTTCAACCGTCATACTTACTGCAGGATTTTCAGATTGAGCCAAGATATTGTTGGCATGATAAACCATTTGAAAATGCCGGGTATAAACATCATTGAAAATGCCCCTGTTCTCGTTAATGATCGTCCAATCCGTATATGCTGCATTTGCAGGGACAGGTACAAAAATGGTTTCTGTACCAGATCCGAAATGGAAAAAATCATCTCCACTGTCCCGGTTGGTATAATTATACCTGGTTTGCCTGTATAATTCGTTCAGTGCGGTTTTAAATTGAGCGTAATTTAAAAATGCATTATCCACTGTTAAGAAATCGCCTGGCGTTTCTTCTAAAAATTCATCGTCTTTTTTACATCCCGCAAATGTCAGTATTGCTAAAACCGCGGTGTATATAAATTTCTTCATGGCTGTATGATTAATATTTTTTCAAAAAAATGAGTTGCAACGTTTTGATTAAAATGAAACATTTAAACCCAACGTAACTGTTTTCATAACCGGGAATCCATTTACAGATGCGTAAGTGGTTGCTGTTTCTGGATCAAGTCCTTCCCAATCAGTCCAGGTAAGCAAGTTTTTAGCAGCCAGGTAAACCTGTAAACTTTTAACAGGGGTACGACTTAAAAGCCTTTGATTTAACTGGTATGATAAGGAAACATCCTGCAGGCGTATAAAGCTATGGTCCTGTGAAAAACGATAGTTATACTTGTTTGCATAATTTGGACGCGGTGTAATGTTTGACTGATGTTCTGGCATCCAGTATTCCTTATCCAGCCAATTGGCCACATGTGGAACAAACGTACTAGGGTTTTGTCCATACTGGTTGGATGCCAGGTAAAAATTGTCATCGCCACCACCTTGTATGGTGCTGAACATAAAGTACAACTGCAGGTTTTTATAATTCAATGTATTGGATAGAGACAATGAATAGTTGGGTTTTGTATATCCAACAATTGAGCGGTCATTGGCATCTAATTTTCCATCCTTATTCAAATCGGCGAATTTAATATCACCGGGCACACCACCATAAGTGGCTATGTAATCGACATCTTCGGTTTGAATGATGCCATCAAAAGTATAATCATATATGGCACCCAAAGATTTACCGATGAAATAACTGTTTGCAATATCATCATCCTCTTTTCCATCACCATCTTTGTCCAGACCATAAATGGTAACGATCTCATTCCTGTTTTTCCAAAAACTTAATCCGGATGACCATTGGAAATCATTTCCGCGGATGTTGTTTGAATTTAATTGGATTTCAAGCCCTTTATTATGGTTTTTACCCAGGTTATCATCAACGGTTGTAAAACCGTTCATAACGGGTATGGCTCTGCGAATTAACAGATCGGTCGTATTGGAATTATAATAATCGATATTACCATTCAATATATCCCTGAAAATAGAGAAGTCAATACCTATATTGAATGAAGTGGTTGTTTCCCATTTCAGATTTTTATTCGCTAACCGGTTAGCATAAACGGTATTTACCGTATTGGTACCAAACAAATATTCAGAACTTCCTACTGTGGGGAACGTTGCATATGCCCCAACTGTTGGGTTTCCGTTTTCACCATAAGAAGCTCTTAATTTAAGATGATTTATAAATGCAAGATTGTCTTTGATAAATGATTCATCACTGGCGGTCCAGGCTAATGCCAATGCCCG
>JAKFER010000122.1:0-2085 GCA_036675565.1 Chitinophagaceae bacterium | reverse complement strand
GGAAGTAAAAGTAGTGGTGCATGCAGCAGGGCCATTTGCCAATACGGCGCAGCAAATGATTGATGCCTGCCTGCAAACCGGCACTCATTATTTAGATATTAACGGGGACATCAGTGTATTTGAGCAAATAAAAAATTTGGATGCAGTAGCGAAGGAAAAAAATATTATGCTTTTACCGGGTGTAGGTTTTGATGTGGTGCCAACAGATTGTATGGCTTTGCATTTGAAAAATAAATTGCCGGATGCTACTCATTTAAAATTAGCTTTCGCTTCCATTGGTGGTGCTGTGTCGCATGGTACTGCTATGACCATAGTAAATAAACTGGGAGAAGGCGGCGCTGCAAGAGAAAACGGCCAGGTAGTTAAAAAACCATTGGGCCAAAAAGGGATGTGGGTGAATTTCGGATCAACAAAATTATTCGTGATGTCCATTCCCTGGGGTGATGTATCTACAGCATATTTTACTACCGGCATTCCCAACATAGAAAGCTATACGGCTATAAAACCCGCTGCTTATAAATTATTGAAGTTGCAAAAATTATTTAACTGGTTGTTGAGAACCGAAGTGGTTAAAAATATGATCCGCAAAAAAATAAAGAACAGGCCTGCCGGGCCGGACGATGAAAGGAGAAGCAAAGCAAAAAGTTTTATATGGGGTGAGGCCATTAATGCAAAGAATGAAACCGTTTCCGGCCATTTTGCCTGTGCTGACGGTTATACACTTACTGCACTCAGCAGTTTGATCATTGCAAAAAAAGTATTGGAAGGAAATTTTAAACCAGGCTACCAGACACCTGCTTCCTGCTATGGTGAAAAGTTGATAGAAGAAATACCGGGTACTATGAAAATAAATTCAGCAAAAAGTGATTAGCTTAGTATATCAACTCTTATAAGATGAAAGATCATTCAATAAAAAAATTCATTTCATTCCTCTCAATAGCTATCGGCGTGTTTGCTGCAACATCATTTACACCTGCGATTAAAGAAACCGGGTGGCAATCATTGTTCGATGGAAAGACATTGAACAACTGGAAGGTTGGCAACAATGCCGGCACATTCAGTGTTGAGGATGGAATGATCGTAGTGAATGGACCGGTAGCGCATTTGTTTTATGATGGAGATGTAAATAATCATCAGTTTAAAAATTTTGAATTTAAGGCAGAGGTAATGACCACGCCGGGATCCAATTCCGGTATCTATTTTCATACGGAATACCAGCAGGGCGGCTGGCCTAAAAAAGGCTACGAGGTGCAGGTAAATAACTCGCATACCGACGGGCGGAGAACTGGCAGCTTGTACGGAATAGAGGATGTGAAAGAAGTTTATGTAAAGGACAACGAATGGTACACAGAATATATTAAAGTAGAAGGGAAAAGAATAGTGATCAAAATAAATGATAAAACAGTTGTTGATTATACCGAACCGGATAATGCAGAACGCACAGAAGGCAATTCTCTTCGCAAACTTTCAAGTGGCACATTCGCCCTGCAGGGCCACGATCCAAAAAGTAAAGTTTACTACAAAAATATTTTTGTAAAGGTGCTGCCGTAATGCTTTTCAAGGGTGCATTCCAAATCCGATAGCTATCGGATGTCGCATAGCCCAAAACCCACCCCCATCGAAATTTCTTAATGCGAAACTGTTTCTGCCCCGCCCAGGCGGGGATGCGGCATTGCTTTATACTTCATGTAGATTGACCCGGCACCGCAAAATGTGAATTAACCCCAAATGCACCTATTTCCTAAACGCTTATTTTTATGCAATGGAAAATGTCAGTCTTATTATATTGCTTTTGTTTGGTATCACATTTTTGGGACTACTCAGCAACAGGTATAAATTCCCTTTCCCGATTGTGCTGATATTGTCGGGTGTAGCTATCAGCCTTATCCCGGGATTGCCGGTGATAGCGCTTGACCCTGAAATTGTTTTTGTTATTTTTTTACCACCGATTTTATATGCTGCCGCATGGAATACAAGCTGGCACAATTTCAAAACTTCCATAAGCCCAATAGCAAGGGCGGCAGTCGGGCTCGTATTGTTTACCACTTTGATGGTTGCTGTCGCAGCGCATATGCTTATTCCGGG
>JAKFER010000118.1:0-2095 GCA_036675565.1 Chitinophagaceae bacterium | reverse complement strand
TGACCAAAGACAAAGCGGCTTTGCGTATCAATGCCTGGGCGCAGTACAAAGTAGCGGATATTGAAAAAGCCGTGCTGGAAAACAAAGAGTACGATAAACAATTGTACGTGGCTTTCCAACTGGCGCTGCGTGAATATGTGGCTGGTTACAGCTTTGATGAGTTGCTGGATAAAAAAGAGAGCATTGCTCCATTCGTTTTGCAACAAGTAAAAGAAAAAGCGGCTGCATTGGGTATTGCCGTGAATGGGTTCGGTATCCGTGATATCATCCTGCCGGGTGATGTGAAGGAGATCATGAACCAGGTATTGATCGCCGAGAAAAAAGCGCAGGCCAACATGATCATGCGCCGTGAAGAAACTGCCAGCACCCGTAGCTTGCTGAACACTGCGAAGCTGATGGAAGATAATGCGATGTTGTGGAAATTGAAAGAGATGGAATACGTGGAGAAGATCGCAGACAAGATCAGCAATATCAGTGTAAGCGATAATGGTGTATTAATAGAACAGTTGAAGCAGATCTTTGTGCCGCAGAAATAGAATAAATCAGGTTGCATTAATTGCGGCCTGATTTTTAAAAGCAATTAATTATGACAAAGTTGAAATTAACAGGAAAAGAATTACGAGCTATCCGGAAGGATCAGTGATAAGTATAGCTACGAATGTGATGCAAAAAAAGGACTGGTTTTCAAAATTACCATCCGTCATCATTCAGAATATTATTCAGTTCTTCATCATCGGGTTTGGTATAGATACCAGTAAGGATTTCGTAGGCTTCGATAAAATCATTGATTAAAGGATTGTCCTTATGAATCAGGAGCGCATTAAGGATATTGGTATTGCCAGCACGAATAACACCTTTAAGCTGAACAATGGAGCCATCGTTATACGTTTTAAACCAATGGGTAAATTTGTGAAAACGGGCCTTTTCACGATTGTCACTGTTATCGCAGATATACACTACAGCATTTTCTTTTTCATGCAGGAATGCTTTGAGTATAGTTGTAACTGTTGCAGCAATGCGTTTGTCAAGACTTTTTGGAAGCATATCGCTGCCTTTAAGAATTAAGTTAAACCCAAATGCTTTCTTTGATAATGAAGGGTAGTCGGAAAATATTTCTTCAGCAGTATAAAAATAGCAATGGTATTCAGCTCCGGCAGCAGTTGTGAATGTATAATAATCAGGACCGAATAATATGTAGCTATACGGTTGCAAACTTAAAACCCAGTTCCTTTAAATCACTAAAAGATAAACCATTGTTAAGTGCATCAGAAATATACCTGCTTTTTTCAAGGGCAACGAGTAATTTTTCTTTGCCTTTGACCTGTTTGGCCTTCTGCTCAAAATATTGGGCAGTTCGCTTTTCAAATGGTGGTTGTAAAGGCTTTTGCATATAATTAAATTGAACAACAAGTTACAAATTTTTTAAGCGAATTTGTAAAATAAAACAAGATGCTGTTACAGACAGCGTAAGATTATGAAACTAAAAATACAAGGAAAAGAATTACGAGCTATCGGCTACCCGGAAGGACCGGTAATAAGCATAGCTATGCATGTGATGCAGAAAAATTACAAGCGTCACACTAAGGAGGAAGTAATGGAAATTTTACAAAAAGTATTGGAATCACCAATAGAATATAAAGATGATACAGTACTTGCACTGATTGCGGAGCAACTATTACCAAAACCTTCAACAGAAGGTGCGGAAATATCATTAAATCAAACCGGTATTCAATTCAATGTATTTGGACAGGAACATATTGAAGAAGGCGCTATGCATCAAATGTATACAGCTGCTAAATTGCCTGTAGCTGTAGCGGGTGCATTGATGCCTGATGCGCATCATGGATATGGACTGCCGATCGGTGGCGTATTGGCAACAGAGAATGCCGTGATACCTTATGGAGTAGGCGTTGATATTGGTTGCAGAATGTGTTTGAGCATTTTTGATATCGACCCGAAAGAACTGGTGCAAAAGGAACAGTATTTTACCCGGGAACTGAATGAAGCTACTTTGTTTGGAAGTGGTGCACAGTTTGACCGTGCGGCTAATCATGAAGTAATGGAGAATGAAGGATTTTATCAATTGCCTTTATTG
>JAKFER010000201.1:0-14583 GCA_036675565.1 Chitinophagaceae bacterium | reverse complement strand
TTAAATTCTCCGCCAATATTCAGTTCAGCAATTTCACGCGACCATCCCGAACGACTGGCACCACCCTGGTAACCAAACCCACGCAGGTAGTTTCTTTTATCGCCAAATAAATTCTGGTACCGAACTATGTATGGACCATTGGGTCTTCGACCGAAATAATATTTATCATCATATCCTTCGGCAGTGCCGCGTGCACCGGTACGAAAGTGGTGGTCCATCAGGTTGTGTCCCAATTCACCACTGCTGCTGCCTAAACCACCCGGCCAAACATCAGTAGCCGAGTTCATTAAGATCCATGCTGAATTAATAGCAGAGGCATTGACAAAAATGATTTTGGCAAAATAATCATAGGTCTGGTTGTTTTCAGCATCAACGATTCTTACTCCCGTTGCTTTTTTCGTATTCTTATCATACAGGATTTCTTTAACAATAGAAAATGGACGCAGCGTTAAATTGCCGGTAGCCATTGCCGCAGGCAGGGTAGATGATTGCGTACTGAAATATCCACCAAAAGGACAACCCAGCCAGCATTTATTCCTGTACTGGCAATTGGTACGGGCTTGTAAGGGTTGCGTGATATTGGCTACCCGGCCCATGATCATCCGGGTACTCTTATAATGTTTATTGATTCTTTCGGCTACATCTTTTTCAACACAATTCATTTCCATGGCTGGTTGAAATTCTCCATCCGGCAATTGGGATAATCCATCCCTGTTTCCACTGATACCGGCAAATCTTTCCGCATAACTATACCATGGCTCAATGTCTTTGTACCGGATCGGCCAGTCAACAGCGATGCCATCTTTGGCGTTTGCTTCAAAATCATATTCACTCCAGCGATAACTTTGGCGTCCCCATAATAGGGAACGTCCGCCTACCTGGTAGCCACGGAACCAATCAAATCTTTTTGTTTCCACATAAGGGGCATTTTTTTCATTGGCCCACCATTCAAGGTTCATTTCATTCAATGGATAATCCCTTTTCAAAACAGGATAATCTTCAATCATTTGCTGGGTTCTGCCACCCCGGTGCGGAAATTCCCAGAGTTCTTTATTGGCGCTGGAATAATCTTTAATATGCTCCACGTTTTTTCCGCGTTCAAGCATGATCGTTTTAAGCCCTTTTTCAGTTAGTTCTTTTGCAGCCCAACCGCCACTGATTCCGGAACCTATCACAATTGCATCATAAGTATTTTCTGGCATGAATTAAATAAATTATTGAGGGTGAATAATTGGTTTTAAATTATCGTTGGTTTGTTGACGTTATGTCCTGGTTTTTCCGTAAAAAAAGACCCTTTACCTGATGGGTTCTGTGGTTACCTCCTTTAAAGGTTCGTCAATATACTGAACTTTATTCTCTTTGTTTTTAAAGAATATGATAAAAAGAATCATCACAACCGCCGCAATGCCAGCGGGGATCATCCAGATCATTTTATAATCAAATTGGTTTTCAGAAATTTTATATGTGTCTGTGATCATTCCCGCAACTTCAAATCCAATCAGCATACCAATACCATAGGTTGCCAATGTTATCAAACCTTGTGCAGCACTTTTGTATCTCTCGCCGGCTTTTGAATTGGTATAGATCTGTCCAGCCACAAAAAAGAAATCATAACATACGCCGTGCAGGGCAATACCAATGATCAGCATAAAGCTAAGTTCATCACCATTACCAAAGGCAAATAACATATACCGAACAGCCCATGCAAGCATACCTACCAGAATGGTTATTTTGAAACCAAACCGTACAAAGAAGACGGGTAACAAAAGCAGGAAAAGTATTTCCGATATCTGCCCGATAGACATTTTTGCAGTCGGATTATCAACGCCCATATTGGTTAAAAACGGGTGTGCGGTCTGGTAATAAAAGGCCAGCGGAATACAAATGAGAATAGAAGAAATAAAGAAGACCAGGAAGTTCCTGTCTTTTAATAATTGCAGTGCTTCTAATCCAATGATTTGTTTAATGGAAACTTTTTCACCTTTACTTTTCTTAGGCGGTGTTTTGGGTAATGTAAAACTAAACAGGCCCAGCAGCAAGGATGCAATGCCTGCCATTAAAAAAGTATTCTTTAGTAATCCGCCCTTTATATTTTCATCTGTATCCCAGTGAAACAATAAACTGATCAACAGCCCGGCAACAATCCATCCAATGGTGCCCCATACACGAATGCCTGAAAATTCTTTTTCAGGATTCTGCATTTGGTTAAAAGAAACCGAATTCACCAATGCCAGTGTGGGCATATACAGCACCATGTAAATAAAAACATAAGGGTAGAAAATGGAAATATCTTCTGCCTGGTACATCTGGTACATTAATATGGCACCAATAATGTGTAAAGCGCCTAAAATTTTTTCCGCATTGATATAACGGTCAGCAATAAGTCCAATTATAAAAGGTGCAATGATAGCACCCCAGGATTGGGTAGAAAAAACACGGGCCATTTGTCCGCCATCAGCACTCAGGTTTGCTCCCAGGAATGTGCCCAGCGTTACGAACCAACCTCCCCAGATAAAGAATTCAAGAAACATCATGACGGATAATTGGATGCGGGTAGTTAATTTCATATACAAGCGGGAATTATTAGGTTAAATGAGTTTAGAAAATTAAATGTACTATTTTAGAAAATTATTTCAACACTTCATTACTCACAATATATGGACAGAAAATTAAGAATGGGAATGATTGGTGGTGGACCCGGTGCATTTATTGGTGCAGTTCATCGCATCGCTGCCCGCATGGATGGTGAAATAGAATTGGTTTGTGGCGCATTCAGCAGCCAGTCCGAAAAATCAAAAGCGGCAGGAAAAGAATTATTTCTACCACCGGAAAGAGTCTATTCGTCCTACCAGCAAATGATAGAAACCGAAAAAATGCTGCCAGCTGACCAGCGTATGGATTTTGTTTCTATCACAACGCCCAATCATCTGCACTTTGATCCTGCAATGATGGCCTTGCAAAATGGTTTTCATGTAGTGCTTGATAAACCCATGACCTTTACTTTGCAGCAGGCAAAGGATTTAAAAAAACTGGTTGAACAATCCGGTTTGATCTTTTGCCTCACCCATACATATACAGGTTACCCGATGGTTAAGCAGGCAAGGCAAATGGTATTGGATCATGTTTTTGGAAACATCCGAAAA
The DNA here is from genome assembly GCA_036675565.1 of Chitinophagaceae bacterium. GTDB lineage: Bacteria > Bacteroidota > Bacteroidia > Chitinophagales > Chitinophagaceae > JACCYQ01. The sequence continues at coordinate 11,440 of JAKFER010000201.1, read as the reverse complement.
GTATATGTTGAATACCCGCAAGGCTGGCTGAGCACATTTTTAGAAGGTGAAGAAAACAAACAAGCTTCCTGGCGAACGGACCCTGGTAAAAGTGGAAAATCAGGGGCTATGGGCGATATCGGTACGCATGCCTTTAACCTGGCTGAATATGTTTCTGGCCTGCAGGTAACCAAAATTTGTGCGCAGATGAATATTGTCGTTAATGGCCGTCACCTGGATGATGATGGAGCGGCGTTACTGACTTTTAATAATGGTGCCACAGGCGTTTTGATGGCCACGCAGGTTGCTGCAGGTGAAGAAAATAATGTCAAGATCAGGGTATATGGAGAAAAAGGCGGGTTGGAATGGAAACAGGAAGACAATAACTCTTTACTTGTTAAATGGCTTGATAAACCAATGGAAGTCTACAGAACCGGAAGCGGCTACCTGTCACCGGTAGCTGCTCATAACAGCCGGACGCCTGGCGGCCACCCGGAAGGTTACCTGGAAGCATTTGCTAATCACTACCGCAATTTTGCATTAACTGTTAAAGCGGCTACCAGTAACGAACAGCCGAAAAAAGAATGGCATTTCCCGGGTGTGGAAGAAGGATTGCGTGGTATGGCTTTTGTGGAAAATATGGTGAAAAGCGGTAACAGTGATACAAAGTGGATACCTTTCGAGGTATAATTAAAATGCTATTTTTTGGATGAAGTTCTGCAATCACGTAAGCGATTGTTCATTAAACTGTAATTAACATGACAACGATACAAGGCCCCGCTATTTTTCTTGCACAATTTTTAGATGATAAGCCGCCTTTCAATAGTTTAAAATCCATTTGTGAATGGGCGGCCAGCCTGGGTTATAAAGGGGTTCAAATACCAACCTGGGATCCGCGGTTAATCGATTTGCAAAAAGCAGCCGAAAGCAAAACCTATGCGGAAGAAATCCAGGGCATCGTTCGGGAACAAGGCATGGAAATCACGGAACTCTCCACGCATTTACAGGGACAATTGGTAGCGGTGCATCCTGCTTATGATTTATTATTCGATGCCTTTGCACCCGGTAATTTAAAAAACAATCCAACAGGCAGAACGGAATGGGCCGTACAGCAATTAAAATATGCAGCCAAAGCATCACAACATTTGGGTTTGAAAGCGCATGCTACATTTAGCGGTTCTTTGCTTTGGCACACCTTTCATCCATGGCCACAAAGACCGGAAGGATTGGTGGATGCAGGATTTACCGAACTGGCAAAAAGATGGATGCCGATTTTGAATTATTTTGATGAACAGGGTGTGGATGTTTGTTACGAAATTCACCCGGGTGAGGACCTTTTTGATGGCGTTACCTATGAAATGTTCTTGGATAAAGTAAATCAACATTCACGGGCCTGTTTATTATATGATCCTTCTCATTTTGTGTTGCAATGCCTGGACTATCTTCAGTATATCGATCATTACCATGAACGTATAAAAGCTTTTCATGTAAAAGATGCGGAGTTCAATGCCACAGGAAAACAGGGAACATTTGGTGGTTATCAGAGCTGGTTAAACAGGGCAGGCCGTTACAGGTCACCGGGAGATGGACAAGTTGATTTTAAATCTATTTTCAGTAAACTTGCACAATACAATTTTGAAGGATGGGCTGTACTGGAATGGGAATGTTGTATCAAACATCCTGAAGATGGCGCCCGGGAAGGTGTTGCATTTATTAAGGATCATATCATCCGGGTAACAGAAAAAGCCTTTGATGATTTTGCAGGTTTGGAAGCTGTTGAAAATATGAACAAAGCCATTCTGGGATTAAAATAAAAAACTGTTCTAATACTATCGGGTACATTTGAGTAAACACAATAAATAAAATAAAATGAAAAAGATCTATTGCTTAATGTTTGCAGCAGCTGCTTTGATAACAGCCTGCAACAGCGGAGAGGAAAAGGAAACTACAGAATCAACAGGAACAACAACAGAAACGACTACTGAAACCGGCGGTGCTGATTTGAGTTCAAATCCGGTTTACCAGGCTGGATTAGCAATTGAAGTAAAACAGGATTGTGCAACCTGTCATAAAGTGGATACCAAAATCATAGGACCATCTTACCGGGAAATTGCAAATAAGTATGCACCTGCTGCAGATACTACTGTAGATCGCCTGGCCAGTAAAATTATATCAGGTGGTACGGGTGTATGGGGACCTGATTTAATGACCCCGCATCCCAATTTATCTGAAGCAGATGCAAAAGCTTTGGTTCACTATATTCTTTTATTAAAAAATAACTAATAATGATCAGGACAATTTCTTTGGGTGCGGCTATACTTTTAATGGGCGCATGTAATGATTCCACTACAACAACCACATCAACTACAGATTCTGCAAATGTTATGAATAACGATCAACCAACCGAAGAATGGCAACCCTTGTTGTCTGGTAACACGTTAACCGGCTGGCATGCTTATGGAAAAAATACCATTGGCCAGTCATGGAAATTGCAGGATGGTGAATTAATATTTGATCCTACCGTAAAGGATGGCGGCGACATTGTTACGGATGAAGAATTTGAAAATTTTCATTTGAAACTACAGTGGAAGGTCGATTCAGGTGCCAACAGCGGCATTATGTTTTATGTTCACGAGGATACAACAAAATATAAAAACACATGGAACACGGGTCCGGAAATGCAGGTGCTGGATAATGAAAGACATGCAGATGCAAAGATCAATAAACATCGTGCAGGTGATTTGTACGACCTGATAGCAGCAAACCCGGAAACCGTAAAACCAGCAGGCGAATGGAATGATGTTGAGATCAAAGCCGAAAATGGAAATTTACTTTTCAGGTTAAACGGAACGGATGTTGTGCAAACAACCATGTGGGATGATAACTGGAAAAATATGATCGCAAACAGTAAGTTTAAAGAGTTTGAAGGATTTGGAACTTACAAAAAAGGAAGAATTGCTTTGCAGGATCATGGCGATAAAGTGTATTACCGAAATATCACGATCCGTAAATTATAAACAAGTTTATTTAAAAAAATAAAAACCCGCTGAATGACCAGCGGGTTTTTTTATGAACAAAATTATTTTCTCCAGTCGTGATGCGCAGGTATTGAAGCATGTAAATAATTGCCTGGATTTTATGACGACCAGATCACCGCTATCGGGCCAAAAAAGCCATCTCTTATTGTGTGTTAATTTAATTAACTTTAAAGAGAGCATCTGACCAGTGTATCATTCCGGGGAAATTATCAACAACTAAACCTTATCATCATGGCAAAGAATCTGACTGCTTTTCAAAAACCAGGCATGCTGTTGACAGTTTGCCTTTTTTTATGCCTGGCCGCATTTAGTCAAACAGGCACTATTACCGGAACCATAAGAGGAAGTAACGGAGAACCATTGGGAGGCGCATCCGTGCAATTAAAATCAAACAGGGCCGGGGTATTGGCAGATGATAACGGAAATTATTCATTGCAGTCACCAGCAGGTTTTCAAACCGTTACTATTTCATTTGTTGGATATGCAACCAGGTCTTTTAATGTGAGTGTTCCGGAGGGAGGAACAGTGAAGTGGGATGCCATCCTGGTAGAAATGGGCGATCTTTCAAATGTTACTGTTATTGGTTCAAGAAATCTTTCCCGTACTAGAGTTGAAACACCGGTGCCGGTTGATATCATTCCCATTTCACAGGTGATTGATGAAATTGGACAGGTGGATCTGAACCAGATCATGAATTATATAGCGCCTTCATTTCAATCAGCCCGTCAAACCATTGCAGATGGTACAGACCACGTAGATCCGGCTCAACTCAGGGGTTTGGGAACTGACCAGGTACTGGTATTGGTAAATGGTAAAAGAAGACACCAGTCTGCGCTGGTTAATGTAAATGGAACCATTAACCGCGGGCAGGTGAGTACAGACATGAGCACGATTCCCGCTACTGCAGTTGAAAGGATTGAAATATTAAGAGATGGTGCCGCCGCACAATACGGTTCGGATGCCATTGCCGGCGTTATCAATATTGTATTAAAAAGTAAAACCGGTTTGCTGGAAGCTGGTGTAAGTTATGGTGGGCATGTAACAGAATATGATAAAAATTATGCGTTATATAAATTGGCAAATAATCCTGCTGATCCAACTGAAAATGTAAGAGATGGCGGCAACTTCCAGGCATCCCTGGGTTATGGATTTAATATAGGATCAGGAACCTTGCACTTAACGGGTGAATATATCAACCGATCACAAACCAACAGGACAGGAACATATACCGGTGCCATATTTCCCAATGTGGGTGGCGTAAACCGCGATGATTCGATCATGAATGCCAGGGGACTGAATCGCAATGATTTTGATATGCGCATAGGCAACAGCGATATGAAGGGTGGAGCAGCATTTTATAATTTTAATTATCCATTTTCTGTAAATACAGATTTTTATGTTTTTGGCGGATACAGTAAAAAAGTAGGAACCAGTGCAGGATTTTACCGTTATCCAACCAGTGTGGTCAGTGGTGCAGGTCCTTATGCCAATGATGTATTTGCTATTTATCCCAACGGATTTCTGCCTTTGATTGAATCTGGCCTTACTGATTTTTCTACAGCTATTGGTGTGCGTTCAAAATTGGGTGACTGGAACATGGATGTCAGTAACACATTTGGTCTCAACCGCTTTGACTTCACAATCAATAATTCTATCAATTACACCCAGTTTGCACAGCCAGGAAATGCGCAAACTTCTTTTGATGCCGGGGGATTAAAATTCTGGCAGAATACTGTGAATGTAGATGTCTCAAAAAAATATGAAATATTGGCGGGACTCAATGTCGCTGCTGGTGCAGAGTTCCGTGTGGATGGCTTTGGTATAAATTCCGGTGAAGAGGCATCCTATAAAAATTATGATGTACCATCAGGTGCTGCCGCAGCTGCACAGGTTTTCCCCGGATTTGTCAATACCATCGGTGATACTAAAACCAGGAATGCCAAAGCGGTTTACCTGGATATAGAACAGGATTTTACTACAAACTTCCTGGTAACGGGTGCATTGCGATTTGAAAATTACAGTGACTTTGGTTCAACCCTGAATTACAAAGTAGCAACGCGATACAAATTCAGCGAGATGTTTAATTTAAGAGCATCTGCCAGCAGTGGTTTCAGGGCCCCCAGTATGCAACAAAGGTTTTATGCAAAAACAAATACTTTATTTGTAACACAAGGCGGGCAACAGGTACCTATTGAAAGCGGCACTTTTACCAATGACAGCAAGGCTGCGGAAATTTTAGGTATACCCAAATTAAAAGAAGAAACAAGCCATAATTATTCGGTGGGTTTTACCGCACGGCCATTTACAGGATTAGAAATAACAGTTGATGCTTACCAGATCGATATTGATAATCGTATTGTACTTACCAATAATTTCACTGGTGGAAATAACCAGCAACTGAAAGATCAGTTAGCGGCTGCTGGTGCCAACACCGCGAATTTTTTCACCAATGCGATCGATACCAGGGCCCGCGGACTGGAAGCCGTTTTGTCGTACGATAAACAGTTTAAAGAATCACATTCATTACGCACCACGTTAGCAATGATCTTTATTGATAATGAAGTTAAAAATGGAGCCGATGGCAAACCACTCATTCATGCTTCCGACATTTTGGTTAACAGTGGACAATTAGCAAACTATTTTAACCGCGAAGATGAAAGCAGGGTGGAAGTTGCCAATCCAAAAAATAAGATCAGCCTTACTTTTAATTATAAGCTCAATAAGTTTGGCGCCATGGTGCGCTTTGTACATTTTGGAGAAGTAGTTTATCTGGATCCTACAATAAATCCTGAAAATCCCGGAGCATTTCCTATGAATGCATTTACTGGTAAAGCCGAAACACTTGACCAGGAATTTTCTTCCAAAACAATTACAGATGTTTCATTTTCTTACCAGCTTGTTCCAACACTTTCACTAACTATTGGAGCCAATAATGTTTTTGATGTTTACCAGGATATTCATCATCACAGTGGCAATATGAGTTCAGGTCGTTTTGTTTATAGTCGCCGGGTACAACAAATGGGTTTTAATGGTGCATATTATTTTGCAAGATTGAAATTAGCCTTGCCTACCAGTCTTTAAAAAGTTCAAAAAAAATGAGAAGGTTAAATGCCTTCTCATTTTTTTATATTTTTAATGATTGATTAATCAACCTTAGTGATCTTCAAAACATTGGTTGGCAGGTGTAAATGAATCGGGGTACTTCCTGTATTAACAACAGTATCACCGGGTTTTAAAAATCCTCTTTCCTTCAAAATATGAATCTGGTCGAAAATAATATCATCCAAACTGTTTTCTTCTTCATAGTGAAATGCTCTTACTCCCCAGCTTAAACTTAACTGGTTTACCAGGCTTCTTTCTTTGGTAAAAATATACAAAGGCGATTTGGGCCGGTAGCTACTGAGCATAAAGCCGGTATAACCACTTTGCGTCATACCTACCAATGCTTCAGCCGAAGCATCTTTAGCCAGTTTGCAGGCATTGTAACAAATGGCATCACTTAAAAAAGAAGGTGAGTGTGGTTGAGGAACCAGTTCTTCCGACAAGTCATATTTGTAATCCGTTCTTTCCACCTCCATAATGATCTTGCGCATGGTTTGTACCACCAAAGCCGGGTGATTTCCTGTTGCTGTTTCGCCACTGAGCATAACCGCATCAGCGCCTTCCAGCACCGCGTTAGCTACGTCCGTAATTTCACTGCGGTTTGGTTTAATCCGGTCGATCATACTTTCCATCATCTGCGTAGCAACGATCACCGGTTTTGCACGATGCAAACATTTACGAATGATCTGTTTCTGGATCAAAGGAACTTTTTCGATGGGTAACTCAACACCCAGGTCACCACGGGCGATCATAATTCCATCCGATTCAACAATAATATCCCGGATGTTTTGTAAAGCTTCGGGTTTTTCTATTTTGGCAATGATTTTTGTTTTGCTTTTTCTTTCATTTAAGCGATTGCGTAAAATTTCGAGATCCTTCACACTGCGCACAAATGATAAAGCTACCCAATCTAATTGCTGGTCAATGATGAATTCAAGATCTTCAAAATCTTTTTCGGTTAATGCTGGCAGTGAGATTTTGGTATCGGGTAAATTAACGCCTTTGTTGGATGATAAAAAACCACCCATGGTAACTTCCACTTTAACATCATTGTTAGCCAATACCTCTAATACTTTTACTTCCAGTTTCCCATCATCTATCATGATCAGGTTACCTGGTTTTACATCTGCATGCAGGTTGGGGTAGGATACATAAACCCTTTCCATATTACCAATCACTTTAGTATTGGTGAAGGTTAATACATCGCCGGCATTTACTTCCATGATGCCGTTTTCAATCTGGCCAACCCTAAGTTTCGGTCCTTGCAGATCGCCTAAAATAGCAATATTGTAAGGTTCCGTGTTATTGATCTTACGGATATGTTTAATAATCTCTGCTTTGTTTTCATGGGATCCATGGGAAAAATTCAACCTGAAAACATTTACACCTACCTGGACCAGCTCCAGTAATTTTTCATAGGTATCGCAGGCAGGGCCCACTGTTGCAACAATCTTGGTACGGTGTGAACTGTGTTCAATACCCGCCAGCTTGTTCATTGTTTTATGATAATACTTGTCTACATTTTTTGACATAATCTAAGCGCTTAAACTTGTTAATTTATAAATCAGGAGTGGGTAACCAATAACAAGTAATCAGTTTCCCGGGGATTGTGTTTTTTTAAGAAGCCAGGATCTTTACGATCTTCATCCATTCGTCGCTGATCTTGCTTTTTGATTTAACCGCGTTTTCAAGTGGTATATAATGCATTTTATTATTCAGGATGCCAACAAATACATTGTGTCGTCCTTCTCTTAAACATTCAACAGCCTGGTAACCCATGCGGCTGGCAATCAGGCGGTCCAGGCAGGAGGGAGAACCACCACGTTGAATATGACCCAGGATACAAACCCTGATTTCTGAATTGGGTAATTCGTCCTGTATGATTTTCTGAACTTCATTGGCACCTCCAAAATCATCACCTTCCGCTACTACAATCAGGTTCACCAGTTTTTTTCTTCTTTCTTTTTCCTGTAAGGATTGCACAAGGTCTTTAATTTCCGTTTTTCTTTCCGGGATCAGGATATTTTCAGCACCCGTGGCAATACCACTGTGCAGTGCAATATATCCCGCATCGCGGCCCATTACTTCTATGATGAAAACACGGTCATGCGCATCCATAGTATCCCTGATCTTATCGATAGCTTCCACGGCGGTATTTACTGCAGTATCAAACCCAATGGTGAAATCAGTGCCATGAATATCCTTATCAATCGTGCCTGCAATGCCAATACATGGAATGTCAAATTCCTGGCTGAATTTTACGGCACCACGGAATGACCCGTCGCCACCAATGATCACAAGACCATTAATGCCTCTTTTCTTTAAATTTTTGTAGGCTTTTTTCCGACCCTCATATTCATAAAACTCCTTGCACCTGGCGGTTTTGAGGATGGTGCCACCCCGCTGAATGATGTTGGCAACCGAGCGGGTCTCCATTTTTACGATATCATCTTCTATCAAACCCTGGTATCCACGCATGATGCCATACATTTCCATACCATGATAGATGCCTGTGCGGACAACCGCCCGGATGGCGGCATTCATACCAGGAGAATCTCCTCCCGAGGTAAGCACACCAATTTTGGTTACTTTTTTTACCATTAATAATTATCTAATGCCTTTCAATTAAAATCGTTTCGAGCCAAATTACTAATTAGGAAAATAGCTTATTTTGCTAAAAGCGGACAAAAATAAGGTATTGTTAATTAACGTGTATGGCATACACACAGTCGTTAGTATTTTAAATAATCATTTTTATGAGAAAGCTTTGTATTTACTTATTACTCCTTACCCCATTCTATGTAGCAGCACAGGTTAAATATCCAGAAACTAAGAAACTGGACACAAAGGATGATTATCATGGAACCATGGTGGCTGATCCTTATCGCTGGCTGGAAGATGATAATAGTACCGAAACCAAGGATTGGGTAAAAACCCAAAATGCCTTAACCGGGCAATACCTTTCGGCTATACCTTACCGTCACGAAATAAAAAAACGATTTGAAGAACTCTGGGATTTTCAAAAATATACAGCGCCATACAAACATGGGGCGTATTATTATTTTGCCAAAAATAATGGACTGCAGAATCAATATGTTTATTACCGGTTAAAGAATTTAAAGGATGAAGCTGAATTATTTTTTGATCCCAATAAATTATCAGATGATGGAACGGCCGCTTTAAATGTGATGAGTTTTTCAAAAAATGCCAAGTACATGGCCTATTCCATTTCCCAATCCGGAAGTGATTGGCAAACGGGGTTTATTATGGATGTGGCAACCAAAGAAAAACTTGATGATGAGTTGGATTGGTTAAAATTTACCGGGTTCAGTTGGAACGGTGATGAAGGATTTTATTACAGTCGTTACCCGGAACCCAAAGAGCAGGACAAACTAAAAGGCGTGAATGCAACGCAGCAGGTTTACTATCATAAAGTAGGTACACCGCAATCTGAAGACCAGTTGATTTACGAAGATCCCGAACATCCGCAACGTTTTGGTGGGGCCATGCTGACTGATGACGGACGTTTCCTGGTTATTTCCACTTCTGAAGGTACCAGTGGCGGCGAGATCTGGTATAAAGACATGCAGGATGCAACTCAAAAAGATTTTCGGTTACTCATACCCGGTTTTAAAACAGAACCTTCCGTTATTGATAATAAAGGCGGTCTCTTGCTGGTGTTAACAAATGATGGTGCACCCAATTTTAAAGTGGTTGCAATTGATCCAAAAAATCCGGGCACAGAAAACTGGAAAACAATGATCCCCGAAAAAAAAGAGGCATTACAGGGTGTGAATACAGCAGGCGGATATTTGTTTGCTTCTTATCTTAAGGATGCCTCTACCCGCACTTACCAGTATGACTATGAAGGTAAATTGATCAGGGAAATAAAATTACCGGGCATCGGCAGTGCCGGTGGATTTGGAAGCCGAAAAACGGAAGATGAACTTTTTTACACATACTCTTCTTTTGCATATCCCGCCAGTATTTTTCATTATGATATGAAGACGGGCAAGAGCACTTTGTTCAGAAAAAGTGAAGCAAAATTTGATCCTTCACAATACGAAACCCGCCAGGTTTTTTATACCAGTAAAGACGGCACCAAAGTGCCCATGTTCTTATCTTATAAAAAAGGATTAAAACTGGATGGTAAAAACCCGGTTATGCTTTACAGTTATGGTGGATTTAATATTCCCATGACCCCCGGTTTTAATTTGCAGAATGCCTTCTTCATGGAACAAGGTGGCATTTATGCGCAACCCAGTTTAAGGGGAGGCAGTGAATATGGAGAAGAATGGCATAAAGGCGGCATGCTCGAAAACAAACAGAATGTTTTTGACGATTTTATTGCGGCGGCTGAATACCTGGTCAAAGAAAAATATACCAGCCCGGAACATATTGCCATTCGTGGCGGAAGCAATGGGGGTTTGTTGGTAGGTGCGGCTATGACCCAACGCCCGGAACTGTTTAAAGTGGCCATTCCACAGGTTGGTGTACTCGATATGCTGCGTTATCATCAATTCACTATCGGTTATGCATGGGCAACGGAATATGGAAGAAGTGATAACCCGAAAGATTTTGAATACCTGTATAAATATTCACCTTTGCATAACCTGCGAAAAAATGTTCGCTATCCAGCTACATTAATAACTACAGCAGATCATGACGACCGTGTAGTGCCTGCGCATTCCTTTAAATTTGCCGCTGCCCTGCAGGAAGCAAACAATGGTGCAAACCCAACCCTGATCAGGATTGAAAGCAAAGCCGGGCATGGTGCAGGAAAACCAACCAGCAAACAAATTGAAGAAGCCACAGATATCTGGAGCTTTGTGATGTATAATCTCAACATGCCATTTAAACACAAGGACAAAGTGATTCAGCCCAGTACTAAAAAAGCTTTTTAGTTTGGTTGAATTGTTGAAAAGTTGATCGGTTGATTTGTTGATAAGTTGAATGTCAGTTTACCATAGATGAACTATTGTTAAACAATTGTTCAACAATAGTTCAACAACCGTTTAACTTCTAAACTCTAAACACTAAACTCTAAACCCTAAACTCAGACATGAAGGTTCTCATCACCGGCGCCAATGGATTTTTAGGATATTATTTATGTCGCCAGTTGATAAATGCGGGTATAACGGTGATGGCTACCGGAAAAGGTGAATCCCGGCTTTCGTTTCAAAATGATCCATTGTTTTCATATCAACCCATGGATTTTACGGATCCATTCCAGGTGGATTCTGTATTTGAAGATTTTAAACCCGATTGCGTTGTGCATGCCGGCGCCATCAGCAGGCCGGATGTTTGCGAACAGAACCAGA
>JAKFER010000209.1:0-2105 GCA_036675565.1 Chitinophagaceae bacterium | reverse complement strand
TTTCCACAGCCAATTCGTGTAAGATGCAGTAAGATCAAGGTGATTGCTTGTATAACCCGGCCAGTAACTCAATTGTGTATTCAGATCATGATGAAAATCTCCTTTCCAGGGCGGCAGGTTACCGTTATCGGCTGTCCATATTGCCTGTAAAGAAATGGGCGGCGTATTGCTTCTTGCCACACAGGCAAACTTATACATCTCCAAGTAGTATTGCCTTTCCAATTGACTATCTGGCAATGATACAGATGAACGGCTCCAGTAATCATTCCACCATTTATTATGAGTTGGCCAACCGGTAGGCTCTTTTAATTTAAAATTGGGATCTTCTAATTGTGCTTGCTTATTATTTGTAATGGTCCATTGACCAATCAACCTGTTGCCGGGCAAGTTGTACCATTTCACTAACACTTCATAATAATTCCCCTTCCATGTAGGTTGATGATAACGGATACTATTATGTGTTTTTGTTATAATTCCTTTTTTATAACCCAATCTTTCCAATCCGATACCTTCTACGCTATTACCAGTTGTTCCGGATCTTCCTGTATTATAATTGGGAATGATCAATTCAGGAATAATATTTTTTGACAACAGGTTTTCAAAACCAAAATATCCAACCTGGTTAGTTGCATGAATATAATTCCTGAATACAACTCCATTGTCAAATTTGATCTCAGACAATCCTGTTTTAATATCCAGTTCATTGGAAACTACTTTTCCAATTTTGGACAGATCAAATTCCAGTGCTGCCCCGGGAATTTTTGTAGGCGCCGCATATTTTTCATAAGGTTCGTCCCCAACTTTCTGTACCGTATCATACTGTCCTTTTTTTACCTGTTCTACAACCCAACTAAATTTCAGTTTATCAATTTCGGGCATAGGCCTGTCATCCCAAAGATCAACCCGGTCCAATGACAATCGCAGCTTATCATTTTTTTGCCAGATCAATGCACCAAGCCAACCATTTCCTAATGGAATCGCTTCGTCCCATCGTTTAGCCAATGAATCAAAAACAAGATTATGTTCCGCCTTCGGCTGAGCCTGTAAATAGTAGCCGCTGAAAAAAGCAATTGTTATCATTAAAAAATAACAGCGGTTCATTGATGTTTTAATTTTTAGGTGGTTTGACTTCTGTAGTATCTGTTACAAATGTTGGTACCGCATATTTTCCTGAATCTAATTGCGCAGCCGGAAATGTTTTTTGCAATAAAGCCCAGTCGCTGTTGTTCACTCCTGTATGATAGAGATATAAATTTTTCAGACCCTTTAACTTATTCAACTGTATTACTCCTTGCGTAGTAACTTTTGTGCCCACAAGATTCAATGATTGCAGTTGCTGCAGCGATTGTAGTTTCGACAATCCTTTGTCTGTAATGTTTGTGTTACTCAGGTATAAGCGTGTAAGTACCGGAAGCTTTGCCACTTCATCCATTGTGGCATCGCTGATAGCTGCATTATCCAGCTTTAACCATACCAATTGCTTTTTTAAAGGTTCCAGCAATTTTACCAAACTATCAGCACCGGGGCCGGCAGTAACAAAGCTGATGGATAAATAGTTACTGTTTTTCGCTACAGGGATTATGACTACCCCTGCATCTTTTAAACGTTTAATGATTGCTTCATCGGGTTTTGCAACCGGGGTTTCGGGCACATCCGTTATTTTATTTTGTCCATCTGCAGAACCGGATTGCAATGCCAGCAAAACAGGTTTTATCTTTTCTGTCTGTGGCAAGTCTTTTACTTTCTTATTAAAGTCAGCACCCGTACTGATCCACCAATGCAATAAAGAAATTTCTGCAGGTGTTAATTGCTTTTTTTCTTTAGGTGGCATATGGTCTTCATCACTCATTGGCAGCAGCATCCGTTCGATCATTTCACTTTCATCAGCTCTTCCTGCTTCAATGACCTTCCCATCTTTTCCGCCTTTTTCAATAAATTCCTGATGATCCAGGCGAAGTTTTCCTTTCTGTTTATTCGCCCCGTGGCAATTATAACATCTTGCCTGCAATAAGGGCTGTACCACATCAGCATATAAAGTTGCTTCCTGGATATTGGGAATCGGTTTCATCACTGTTTCTTTTTCATCTCCACTGTTTAAACCTTCT
>JAKFER010000263.1:0-2107 GCA_036675565.1 Chitinophagaceae bacterium | reverse complement strand
AATATAAACGGTGGCCACCGAGTTGGCTGGAATAGTTATATTCAACTCAACAAAACCCTTTTGCTTTTTCCACGCCGATTTTATGGTTCCTTTTACCGATTTATATTCACCTTTTGCAAACTGGAGATCTTTGATAATGTAGGGCCGGATAGTGAATTTTTCAAAACCGGGAGAATTAATATCAGGAATAATTCCCAACAGGTATTTATATAACCACGATCCTACTGAACCCATCATGGGGTGATTATGCGAGTTCATGGAACCACCAGTTTCATATTCCCAACGTTCCCACAACGTAGTGGCCCCTTTTGAAAGCATGTACCCCCAACTCGGATATGTTTCCTGTGTTGCGATCTTATAAGCTACATCTGCATGCCCATATTCGGTTAATGCTTCCAGCAGGTATTTGGTACAAAGATTACCGGTAGTAAGATGATAGTTATACTTCTTTACATTTTCCACCAGGTTCGCAACTACTCTTGGAATGCGTTCTTTACTGGCTGCGCCCAGGAATAAGGCAAATGAATTACACGATTGATTATTGCTCGCATAACCACCTGTTTTTTCATCCCAGAATTTATTATTGAATGCGGTCAGCGTTTTGGCTGCGAGTGCATCATATTTTGTTTTATCAGCGGCATTACCTGATACATCAGCCATTTTCGACATCATCTTTGCGCAATAATATAAATAACCGGTAGACATAAAATTACCAGGTGTATTTACGGAAATAGCACCATAGCCATATCCCTGCTGACCAAACTCGGCGGGTGGAGACCAGTCACCATAATAACTATATTCAACAATACCATCTTTACTGCGGCTAACCAGGAAATCTACCCAGGCTTTCATTTGCGGATAATGATCTGTAATGATTTGCGTGTTGCCGTAATATTCATAACTTTTTAATGCTAACAGCAAAAAACTTGCGGAAACAGGATCGGCTGGCTTGCCACCTACTTTATAAGGAGCCGTATCAGTGATCTCACCATTTTCATTCTGCGTATCGGTTACATCATCGATATACTTGGCATAAAAACGATGCAGGTTAAAATTGTAAACAGCTTGTTCTATTCTTACGGTAAGATCATTGAGCCAACCCATTCTTTCATCACGCTGCGGGCAATCGGTTGGAATACTATGCAGGTTACTGGCCTCAGTGCGTTGTACCATTTGGTTGATCCTGTTGAGCAAATCATTACTACTGGTGAACACACCCGCTTCTTCTACTGCTGAGCGAACTTTTTTAACGACAAAGTCTTCCAGCTTTGGTTTTGCTTTCAAGCCTTCAACTTGTATATACCGGAAACCGTGATACGTAAAACGGGGTTCCCATTCTTCATACCCATTTCCCTTCATTATATACGTATCAGTAGCAGCGGCTGTTCTTAAGTTTTCCTGGTTCACCGTTCCTTTATCATATAAAGTTTCGGCAAACCGCATAGTTATCTGCTGACCTCTTTCTCCCTTTACTTTTATGTGTAACCATCCCGCCATATTTTGTCCTGCATCGAGTACGTACACACCAGTTTGTGGTTCTGAAATTGCAATGGGTGTAAACGATTCAAGTACTTTAATAGGTTCCAGTTGCTGGGCTACCATTTTACCACCGGGTGGTTCTACTACGGGTGCTACTCCCCAAAATTGATTGGGAAGTCCTTTAATAATAGTATCCGACGGCAGGTTCCATTCAGGTTTTTCCAATCTTGCGTCATAGGCTTCACCATCCAGGATCCCTGCAGAAACCACGGGACCTAATGTTACATTACGGATGGATGTTGATGATATTGTTTCCTGCGTACCATCACTGAAAATAAACTCCATTTGCATTTTCAGTTTGGGCATTCCATACCAGCCCGGCGCCACTGCAATAACCATTACATTCTCCTTATTCAAAAAACTTTTTATATCATAGGTGGTATAATAAACTCTTTTACTAAAATCGCTTGTAGCGGGATCAAGAACATAGTCGCCTACCCTTTTACCATTTATTTCCATTTCATAATAACCAATACCGGCTACATAGGCTCTTGCCTTCACTACTTCTTTTGGAAAGGAAAATACTCTTCTGAAATAATGCACCTTACCGATCCACCCTGAGGGATAA
>JAKFER010000152.1:0-2117 GCA_036675565.1 Chitinophagaceae bacterium | reverse complement strand
ATAAAGAGCCTGATCTTTCCACCTGTTTTAATGAGTGGAATACCCAGTTGCCAGCCGCCAATAAGTGTACTGAGGTTAAAGATAACAGGGTCTGCAGATTCATCAAATGTTTGCCCGTCAGTTAATTTACCAATATATTTTACACCAACTCCATCACAAACTTCAGGCGCCTGACCAGTACCAGGTTCTATAATTGTATAATACATACCACTACAATGTTTAGTGGCGGTAATGGAATTAGCCGTTAAAAATTCTTCTACACTCTGCACTTCTGCGGCGGGAGCCAGGAATGCACATTCATCAAAAGTGCAGGTATTTTCACCTTTATCTTTCAAACAACTACTTGCAAAAAGCAATAAAACAACACAACACGCAACAATTCTTTTCATATTTTAATTTTTTGTTTAGAAAAATCCCTTGCAAAGGGAAAATTTTTATTTTTTGGTTATTGATAATTTGAAGGGTAATGACCTGCCAAAATACTTAATCGCTGCTTGGTGTAGCATTCTTTTTTGCCTGCAGTTCCTTGTAACGCTGTTCATTCATTTCCCATTTATAACGCATGGAAAAAATGGAATAAAAAACGACAATGGCGATAGCTGCAATGATCAATACCAGTATTAAAGATGACTGTGTATTCATCATCATGGTGGCCCTTTTATACCAACCGGCAAAAAAATTAAATAGTATGGCAAATACAAAAACAGTGGCCATCGGGAGGCCTATCATCAGTTGTTTGGATGTTTTTTTTCGGATGTCCCGGTTTTTCTCCCACCATTCCATAAATCGTTCTTCGTCATTGGATAATTGCATACGGCAAAAATAAGAAGAGTTATACCTTATTGCAGGGGCGGTTCAAAATAATTATATTGCAAACTAAATTCACCTATTTTGAAACTTGACCCGATACTTTCCCAGTATTTTCACACGCATAACGAATTACATCTTGTAGGTATAGGATCTTTTTTTAAAGATGCCGGTTATGGGACCGATGACGAAAGCAGGCAAGGCAGGGCACGGTACCAGGGACAAATAAGGTTTGAACGCAACACCTCTAAAATAAATGATGAAGCACTGGTAGAATTTATTTCTGCGCAAACAGGAAAAATGAAAACCCTGGCTGATTCGGACCTGCAATCATTTCTTGAGCAAACCATTCAATATTTAAATATTGGCAAAGCGGTCGTGCTGGAAGATATTGGCACCCTGGTTAAAAATAATGAAGGCAATCTTCGTTTTATTCCATATAACGAACCGGAGAAATATAAGGATCCGGCTTCGGTTGATGCCGCCACCACTATTAATTCTGAAGAAGCATTTGGACCTTATAATGATAAAACAAGAAATAAAGGCAACAACTGGCAGAAACCACTGGCTTTTATTTTGTTGATAGGTGGCATTGCATTAGCGGTTTGGGGTGGATATTGGTTATATAAAAATACTTCTAATAAAAAATCAGAACCCATTACAACTGCACCTGCGCAAATAGTTCCCATCGAAGATACATTGCAAACATCCCCTGCCATAGATTCAATGGCAGCCGTCCCAACAGCCGCATCAACACAGGGGTATAAATTTGTTTTAGAAACAAGCAATAAGGAAAGAGCCTTGTATCGATACGAACAATTGCGTTCCTATTTCTGGGATGTGAAATTAGAAACCCCGGATTCGGTTTCTTTTAAAATCTATATGCAGCTTCCGGTGGCTGCTACAGATACACTTAAAGTAAAAGATTCTTTAACAACCCTGACCGGGCGCCGCGTTACGATAGAACAATAATGTAAATTCTCACCAAAAAATAAAAAAGCCCCCCGAAGGAGGCTGTTAAGAGGTACCAAGCAGATTCGAACTGCTGTAGGAGGTTTTGCAGACCTCTGCCTAGCCACTCGGCCATGGTACCCTATGGAATTTTTGAACCGCTGCGAAAATAGGATATTTTTACCAAGTAAATCAAACCACTAATTCAAAAAAAATCATTTCCAGATGTCGTATATAGCTGAATCAGAACTGATCATCAATCAACGTGGCGCAGTCTATCACCTGGATATGAAAGCCGAAGAACTGGCTCCGGATATAATAACCGTTGGAGCTCCGGCCCGGGTTGAAAAGATCAGCCG
>JAKFER010000101.1:0-2121 GCA_036675565.1 Chitinophagaceae bacterium | reverse complement strand
GCCTGCAAAAGCAAAACGTACCGTATCTTTTTGACGGGTTGATTTCCCGGTTCCGTAATCCCACATAGGAACTGTTTCCGGAGTTTGATTTATTAAAATAACTGTATTACCTCCGGCGTCTGCTGCGAGATCCTGGATAACGTCAAATTTAATTTCTGATGCATTGAGCATCCGGCCCAGGTCATGGTCCTGTTTTTTACAGGCAGCCAGGAATAATCCCAGCAGTACGATCCAGGTAAAATGTTTAAAGTAGTTCATACTTGATTAATTTAAAATGTTGTTATAGCAGTTATGCAGCTTTAATACGTTGATGTTTATTACCAGGACTTACCATCCGGCGTTTTGTTTTAATACACCGCTTGATAAAGTGATTTGCGTATAAGGAATTTGTTGCAAGCCTTTCGTCTCAATGATTTTCGCAGCGGCAATTGTTTTGGGTGTGTTAACACCGCCATTTTGCAGCGTAGTGTTTTCGGCAATAGCTGCAGCCGCTTTATCAATACCCTGGCGAAGAAGATCCCAATAACGGATACCTTCTAATGCGAATTCAAGTCTTCTTTCCTTTATGATATTATCCTGTGTGACAGGCAATGCACTGAAATTAGTTCCGTAAGCTCTTTTGCGTACATCATCAAAATACGTCTGTGCACTGGCAGCACCGAGTTCAGCCGCCATTAATAATACATCGGCATAACGAATAGATACATAATCCTGGAACTGGCCGATCATAAAGTTTACACCCCCGTTGTTTACCGCTTCACTGTTTCCGTTTTCATCTGAAGTAGGCGTATATTTTTTAGTGTAATAACCCGTGTATTCGCGTTGGTTATTTTTCATGGTAAATTCTATTCCTTCATCGGCAATAGAAATTATGGAAGCTGCACGCCTGCTATCAGTAGCGGTATAAGCGTTCCAAAGTTTTGGGTTTACTGTCCCGCCTCCCCAGCCATTTCCATAGGGGGGCGTTGTTTGCTCCCTGAGTCCAAACATAACCAGCCAATGATTGCCATCTGCATTACCATCATAATCACTGGTAAAAGTGTATTTGACAGCAAACAAAGTTTCTTTATTATCTTCTCCTGCATAATCATCAACAGAAGCAGCGGGCCATAGATTGGCGAAATTTTCAACCAAACCAAAACCGCCATTATTAATTACATCTTCCAGGTAACTGGTAGCTTCAGCTTTGGTAACGATGCCTGCGAGATCTGCTTTGCCGTAATAACCGGTGTAATAAAGAAATACTCTTCCGATCAATGCTTCGGCAGCCCATTTAGTTACACGACCAAAAGTTGCTGGAGCCTGAGAAGAATAGCTTGTTGCTGATAAGTTTTGTGCTGCAAACTCAAGATCTTCGGCAATCAATTTATATACATCATCCGGTGATGCCTGCGGAACATTTTCTGTTGTTGGTACGGTAACCAAAGGAATATTGCCCCAAAGTCTTACCATATCAAAATAAAGATAAGCCCGTAAAAATCTCGCTTCCGATTCGTAGGTTTTTCTCAATGTCTCCTGCCCCTTCCATTCTACCTGGTCCATTTTTCCAAGCAACATATTGCAACGATAAAGAGCTTTGTAATAAAGTATCCAGTTTGCATTGAACATGTTTTGATCTGATGGGGAACGAGATTTATCAAACTCATCCATCATCTGGTAGCCAAAGCCATCCGAGTTACCGGTACCGCCAAATGTATTATCAGCCATCACTTCAGCAGCCACGGGCAATGCGATGCCATCTGTCCATACACGTTGCAATCCGTCGTAGCAGCCAACTAATGCTTTGAAAGCATCTTCGGGAGTTTTATAAAAGTTCTGCTCTGTAGCCGTTGTAACATCCTCTGTATCGAGGAAACTTTTTTTACATGCCCCCACGGTAAGTAAAAGAAATGCGAGTATTGATATTTTTATATTTTTCATGTGTTAATTTTTATTGTTTGTTGGCCACATGTAATTCACCATAAAAATTTTCATCGCGGTTGGTATAAATTGCTCGAAAATTTTTATGACTCATTTCATGTCTTTATATTTAAACCTTAAAACTTAATGTTTGCTCCTACCATAATTGTTTTTGGTCTTGGATAATAGCCAAGGTCAACACCGGAAGAAAATCCTTCACCA
>JAKFER010000070.1:0-14684 GCA_036675565.1 Chitinophagaceae bacterium | reverse complement strand
GTAAAACCTGGTTTGGATGATAAGATCATCCTGGGTTGGAATGCTTTAATGAATTCAGCATGCAGCAAGGCTTTCCAGGCTACTGGGGAAGAAGCTTATAAAGAAATGGCCATAAAGAATATGGAATTTATTTGGTCCAATCTGCATGCAGAAGGGGCAACTTTTTTTCATACCTGGAAAAATGAACAGGCTAAATATCCGGCCTTCCTGGATGATTATGCATATTTGGTAGAAGCCTTATTGGTATTATACCAGGTAACGGCAGATTTGCAATGGCTTCAAAAGGCAAAGCAGGTAAATGATCATGTGCTTCAACATTTTAGCGAGGAGGATGGCGATTATTTTTACTATACTCATAAGGCACAACAGGATGTCATTCTTCGCAAAAAAGAAATGTATGATGGAGCCACACCTTCCGGGAATGCCACCATGGCTGCAAATCTTTTACAATTATCATTTTATTTCGATCAACCGGAGCTTAAACAACGTAGTTTAAACATGATTGAAGGTTTTAGTAAAGCAGTGATTTCCTATCCCACCTCGTTTGGAGCCTGGGCATGCGTATTGCAGCAATGGATTTTCCAACCTTTGGAAATTGCTATACTTGGTCCGGGATACCAAACTGCCTTAAAAGCAGTTTTGAAAGCTTATTTGCCCCATAAAATAATAATGGCTGCTGAACAGGAAACAGGTCAATATCCTTTACTTAAAGGGAAAAAGGCTGAAGGTGAAATTATTTTTTACCTCTGTCAAAATTTTTCATGCCTTCGTCCCGTTTATACAGTTGCGGAATTGCTATATTTGGCGTCGCCTAAAAATGGTTAAAGTTAATTATAGCCTGAAACAATATTTCCTTTTAGGTGCCGTTTAGAAATATTACGTGGTAAAAGTCACTTTGATTTAAAAATTTAAAACATTAACCTTGTGATTCGGATAATTCCTAAATCTTATTTTTACCCAATGCCCAAGAGTATGAAAATGAAAAACCATTACTACAATTTTATCGCTATTACTGCATTAGTGCTTATGTCAGGATGCGGATTACTAGGTAAAAAGAATAAAGGAGGCTCGCTTCCTAATGATGGCCAGTTACATGGCATCGCCAGTAGCACGAAATATACACTTCCAAAACCTCCGGGAATGGTTTACATCCCACAAGGAACCTTTCATATGGGTCCGAGTGATGAGGATGTAGCCTATGCTTTTAGCGCACGTAACCGTTCTGTATCTATCAGCGGTTTCTGGATGGATGCTACTGAAATTACCAATGCTGAATACCGCCAGTTTGCATACTGGGTTCGAGATTCAATTGTAGCTAAAAAAATGGGATATGTAAAGGCAGGTTCCGATGGTGTGGAATATGTTGATTGGGACAAAATGAAAACCATGAAATGGAACGATCCCAAAGTAGTTGAGCAATTAGGGCAAACTGACCTGATCCTTTCTCCTGAAGACAGGATATTTGGGAAAAAAGAGTTGGATGCAGCTAAATTAATTTACCATTCAGAAGTATTCGATTTAAAAGAAGCTGCAAAAAGAGAAAATGCCGGAAAAGCAAGATCCCAGTTCATCGTTAAGAAAGATGTTAGGATCTATCCTGATACATTGGTTTGGATCAGGGACTTCTCTTATTCCTATAATGAACCAATGACCAAAAGATATTTTGCACATCCTTCATTTGACAATTACCCGGTAGTAGGTGTTAACTGGCTACAGGCAAGTGCCTTCAGTGAGTGGAGAACGCATTACCTGAACTCATTTCTTATTTCAAAAAACAGGGTACAGGAATCAGATTTCCGTTTACCAACAGAAGCACAATGGGAATATGCCGCTCGTGGTGGCCGATCTCAGTCCATGTTTCCTTGGGGTAACTATTACTTAAGAAATAAGAAAGGATGTTTGCTGGCTAACTTTAAACCAGGACGTGGTAATTATCCGGAAGATGGTGGCTTTTACACTGTTCGTGCAGATGCTTACTGGCCCAATGACTTTGGATTGTATTGCATGTCCGGTAATGTTGCAGAATGGACTTCTTCTATATATTATGAAGGATCATACAACTTTCAACATGACATGAACCCAGACGTTCGTTGGAATGCTAAAGAGTCAGATCCTCCAAGGATGAAACGTAAAGTTATTCGTGGTGGCAGCTGGAAGGATGTAGGTTATTACCTGCAAACCGGTACACGCACTTACGAATACCAGGATTCAACAAAATCTTATATCGGGTTCCGTACAGTAATTGATTTACCGGCGGCAACTTCAAAGCGTGGTAAATAATTATTGTAACCAGGATTATCTATAAACTTCGTATGAATATTTTAAACATGTATTCATTGTTATCGCTGTCTAACTATTAAAAACCAATTAAAAACGAACCAGTATGTTGTTCTTTAAAACCCACAAAGGCCAATGGTGGCTTAACTTCTTATTCAGCTTTTTTGCAGCTGTTGTAATTCTAGGAGCTTTATTCAAAATTCGTCACTGGCCCGCTGCAGATGAAATGATCACTGCTGGACTACTTTGCGAGGTGATGGTATTTCTTATCATGGCTTTGATGGTTCCTCCTCAGGAAGAGTACCATTGGGAGCGTTTCTTCCCTGGTATCAATGAGCATCCAGATGTTGAAAAGAAAAGAACCGGAAAATTTGAAATTACTCCGCTTACCAATTTTGCTGGTGGAGCAAGCAACGGCAATCCGGCATTAAAAAAATTAGATGATATGCTGAAAGATGCAGACATCACACCTGTAACCTTAGGTAAATTAGGTGATAACTTTAAAAAATTAGGTGGTACGGTTGACAAGATGAGCGACATTACTGATGTAGTAGCCGCAACAGGAGACTATACCGCTAAAACCCGTGAAGCAACACAGGCATTGGCAACAATGAAAGATGCTTACACTGGAGCAGCCCAAAGTATAGGTTACCTGAACAATGCAGCTGAGGGAAATAAACTTTTCCATGAGCAGGTTCAGGTATTAACTAAAAACCTGGGTTCATTAAATACTATTTATGAATTGGAATTGCAGGATACTAATAATCACCTGAAAGCAATGAACCAATATTATGGTAACCTGGTACAAGCTTCACAAGCTATGGAAGGTACAGTAGATGATGCTAAAAAAGCACAAGATCAGATTGCTTTACTGGCAAATAACCTTGGTCGTTTAAACCAGGTTTATGGTAACATGCTAAGTGCAATGCAAGGCCGTTCTTAAAATAAATAATGGTTCGTTTTAAAATATGTCGAATCCAATATTCCCGTGAGTGTAAATCCAAATTTTAACAAACAAAACCACTAATCTTCATGTCTATACCTAAAGAACCGCGGCAGAAGATGATTAATATGATGTATCTCGTGCTGACAGCAATGCTGGCACTAAATGTATCAGCAGAGATCCTCAATGCCTTTAAAACGGTAAACGACAGCCTGGAAAAAACCAACACGGTTGTTAATAATTCCACTAATACAATTATTGCGTCATTTCAGGAAAAAATGACTGATCCTACAACGGCTGAAAAAGCACGTTTGTGGTATCCTAAAGCAGAACAGGTAGTAACTCAATCCAAAACGATATCAGATTATATTGAGGGTTTAAAAAACCAGATTCTTAAGAATGCTGATTTCAATCCTGCTGAAGGTGACAGCAGCTATAAGATGGATAATCTTGATGTTGCTACCCGTTTAATGGTAGACCAGGGTGCTGGAAAAACATTATTAAAAAATTTGACTGAATACAAAGCAAATATTTTAAAAATTGATCCGGAAATTAATACTGAATTCGCTAATAACCTGCCCATCAACCTGGCTATGCCCGTAACCCAGAATAAAGGAAACAATACCTGGGAAGCTGCATATTTCAGGATGGTACCTACGGTTGCCGCATTAACCATTTTGAGTAAATTTCAGAATGATATCAGAACAACTGAGAACCGCGTAGTTTCTTTTTTGCATAATAAAGTTGGACAGGTTGCTGTACGATTTGATACTTATGCAGCAGTAATCGGTCAAAGTTCAAATTACCTGATGCCGGGGCAGGAACTGGAGATCACTGCGGGTGTGGGAGCTTTTAGTAAAGCTGCTAAACCAGTCATAACTATTGGTGGTGCAAACGCCGCTCTTGGTGAAGATGGTGCAGCACATTTCAAAACTACTGTTAATAATATTGGTACCAGCTCTATTCCGGTAAGTATTACTTATACTGACCAGGAAGGAAAGCAACAAACCATTAAAAAAACCGTTGAATACACTGTTGGACAGGCAAATGCTTCGATAGCCTTACCAAAAATGAATGTTCTTTATATAGGTGTTGATAATCCCGTAAATATTGCAGCCAGTGGTGGTGCAGAACAGCTACAGGTTTCTATTTCCGGTGGTGGTGGCAGCATCTCTGGATCAAGAGGTAATTATATTGCCAGGGTTAATTCAATCACTGATGAATGCCGAATTTCTGTTTCAGTTGATGGAAAACTGGCTGGTGCTCAAAATTTCAGGGTACGTACCATTCCTGATCCGGTTGCAACAGTAGGTGGTAATATGAGCGGTGAGAATGTAGCAGCTGGTGCATTTAAAGCACAGGCTGGTGTAGGTGCTTATGTTAAGGATTTTCCTTTCGAATTGCAATACAGGGTAACAGGATTTACTGTGGTTGGAGATACACCAGATGGTGATATTGTTGAAGCTGTTTGTACAGGTAATACCTGGAGTCCGCAGGCAAGAACCCTGATCAACAATTTAAGACCAGGCGCTTTAATTACAATTGAGAATATTCGGGCAACTGGTCCTGATGGCAGAAGCAGAAAATTGCCTTCATTACTTTATAACATTAAATAACAGAAAATATGAAAGGCCGTATTATTAAAGTTGGAATGTTGATGGTTCTTTTCGGCTTCATTGTCGAGGATGCCTCTGCTCAGCGCAGGGCTCGCAGAAGAACAGAGACCAATACCGAACAACAGCAACAACAGGAAAATAATAATACCACTGCACCTACCTATAATGCCTATGGCAATATTCCTATCAGGGTAGATAGTTCAGGTGGTGGTTATAATGATTCCGTGGTAAAAAAATCATTGCGTCCGGATGCGGCCTTCGATAAAGATTTTGTCACAGACCGTACACCGTTACCTTATGAGCATTTAAGATGGGATGATGCCCTTTATGCACAAAAAGTTTGGCGTGAGTTGGATCTGCGTGAAAAATTAAATCAGACTTTCCGCTATAAAGCTGAAGATGACAATGGTGACCAGCGTTTTATCAGCATGTTATTGAAAGCTGTAAAAAGCGGTGAAGTTGTAGCATTTGCAGATGACCGTTTCACTACACCATTAAGCAGTGAGGAAAATGCAGCTATAACTGCAGGTGGTCCCCAGGATACTGTTGCAGTAAGGGATATTGATGATCCCAATAAGATTGTTGAATATGTTGTTACTCAAACAAGTTTTGACCCGGAAACTGTCTTAAAGCTGCGTATTAAAGAAGAATGGGTTTTTGACCGCGAAGCAAGCCGATTATTTGTTCGTATACTGGGTATTGCTCCTTTAAAAACGCAATACTTCCCTAATGGCCAGGAACGTGGTAGCTCTGTGATGTTTTGGGTTTATTATCCTGATCTGAGACCAATTTTAGCAAAGTATGAAGTTTATAATCCTAAGAACATGGGAATGGGACGAATGACATGGGAGGAATTATTTGAGAGCCGCATGTTCAGCAGTTATATCACAAAATCTACTTTAGATAACCCTTCTAATGCTAATATTAAACAGATTGTGAAAGATCCGATTCTGTCTTTACTTGAAGGTGAGAATATTAAAGATCGCATCTTTAATTACGAACAAGATCTTTGGTCATATTAATTTAGAAATTGAATAAAATTACAAACCCCTGTTTAACAGGGGTTTTTTTGTCCTCAAAAAAAATAAATAAAAATACCTGTAAGTGGTATAGGAAATGTGAAATTTTGTTGTACTTTTATCTCGGTTTTTCATAGGATATTGGATTTTAAAAACGGGGCTGGATTTCTATCCGGGCCCCATTTTTTTTATAACCATTTATGAAATGCTATCCTGATCCTGCTGATCAAAATGAGCTTTAACCAATCTGGCTTTGGATAATCCAACAACAGCAGCCAGTTCTTCTACAGATTTTTCTCGTATGTTTTTTACAGACCTGAAATGCTTTAATAAACTTTCCGCCGTGGATTTCCCGATGCCTTTAATACCTTCAATTTCATTTTTAAAAGTGCCTTTACTTCTTTTATTGCGGTGAAAGCTAATTCCAAAACGATGTACTTCATCGCGGATTCTACGGATCATTTGTAACCCGGCTGATTGATACGGCAGCTTCAACGATTCTTTATCACCTGAAAAAAATATTTCTTCTTCATTTTTTGCTAAACCTATTACCGTGGTCATGCCTAATGCATCTAAATCTTTTAATGCTTCCATAGCTGCATTAAGCTGTCCTTTTCCACCGTCGATAATCACCAATTCGGGGAATTGGGTTTCTTCGTCCAACAGGCGTTTATAACGCCTGTAAACAGCTTCTTTCATAGAGGCAAAATCATTGATACCTTCAACTGTTTTTACGTTAAAGTGCCGGTAATTTGATTTATCAGGTTCGCCATTATAAAAACTTACCATTGCTGATACCGGGTAGCTTCCCTGGAAGTTAGAGTTGTCAAAGCATTCAATGCGCTCTGGCAAAGCATTTAATTGTAAATCCTTTTTTAATTGTTCCAGTGTTTGAAGATGTTTACTGCTTTTGTCCCTTTTTTGTTTTTGTTCCTCAATAAAATAGTTTACGTTCTTTAAACTCAGATCCAACAATTTCTTTTTTTCACCGGCTTTTGGAATAGTGATCATAGTTTCTGCTTCCGGGTAATCAATAGCAAATGGAACTATGATTTCTGTCGATTCACTTTTAAATGTAGATCGAAGTTGTGCAATGGTAAATGAAAGTATTTCTTCTGCGGTTTCATCAAGATGTGTTTCAACCTTAATTGTTTTTGTTTGGGAAATAGTTCCATTGGTCACCATCAGGAAATTGACATAAGCAATATCATCTTGTTTAATTATTGAAAAAACATCAACATCATTTAACCTGTTGCTCACCACCACCGACCGGGCTTTATAGTTATCCAGGTATTCAATTTTTTTCTTCATCTGGGCCGCTTTTTCAAATGCCAATTGCTGACCATACTCCTTCATCTGGTATTTGAATTGTTGAATAACAGGAGCAAGGTTTCCTTTTAATAAATTTTTTACCTGCTGTAATCCTGCATGATAATCTTCTGCTGTTTGTAGATTTTCGCATGGGCCTTTACAATTTCCCAGGTGATATTCAAGACAGACTTTAAATTTTCCCTTTTCAATATTTTTTTGGGTGAGGTTTAATGAGCAGGTTCTTAAAGGAATGGTTTGTTTGATAAATTCAAGCAAATCCCGCAATTGCCTGATAGAAGTAAAAGGTCCAAGGTATTCTGAACCATCGTCAATAACCCGCCGTGTAAGGTACACACGGGGAAAGGGCTCATTTTTAATTACAATGAAAGGGTAACTCTTGTCATCTTTTAAATTGATATTAAACCTGGGTTGATATTGTTTAATCAGCGAGTTTTCTAATAAGAAAGCATCCTGCTCAGAATCTACAATGGTGAATTCAATCTTTCGTATTCTGTTTACCAGTTCATGTGTTTTGTAACTGGATAATGTTTTGTTGAAATAAGATGAAATTCTTTTTCGCAGGTTTTTGGCTTTACCTACATAAATCAATTCATTAGCAGCGTCAAAATATTTGTAGATTCCCGGGTAATGGGGCAGGCTTTTAGAAATAAGCTGAAACTCCGCAGAGGTCATTCACACAAATGTTTTATTAGTTATTCCAAATTACTTTCATTGTCGTTGTATATTCTGGCACACCGGCTTTTTGAATGGTAGTTACCACCTGGAATCTTTCATTAACCTGCCATAATAATCTTCTTTGAACTGTACTGTCTTTATTTGCCTTGTAACGATTCAGAATGATAGTACTGATCTTATCTTCTTCACCATTTCCTGGGGTTATATGAATTTCCTGCCTTTGTAATTCCTCGTCCTTGCCAACCGGTGTATAGGTAATAATTACTTTTTTAAGTATGTCATCATAATACTCGGATTCTGTATATTTTTCTTTGTACTTTTTTTGGGTGAGGTCCGGTGCATCCAAAAAGTCTTTTGCTAATTCTCTGAATTCTTCCCGGGGAACAAAACTGGTATCTGAAACCGAATCCTGGATAATGATTTTTTTAATGGCATATACAGAAGTATCGACATTGGCCACCTGGCTATTTAAAAAGGAAATTACGGGGAAATACCTTTCCTTTTCATCTTCTTTGCTTTTACAGGCTATACATAATACCAGGGTAAGTAAAATAAAAAACGGGTAACCTTTTTTCATGTAATTATTTTTCATTTTATTAGTCAGGGTTTGGATATGTCTGATCCTAAAATTTAAGAGATTTGAATTAGTTTTTATTTTAAATCAAAATTTAGTTCTAAGAAGTAAAATTAGCTGAATTCCATTTTAATAAAAAAAAGCCCCACAATAATATGCGGGGCCCTAACAAAGCAGATAGTGTTGGCTACTCATTTAAACCGATACCCACTTTTAAACCAAAATCAAAAAGATTTTCCTTAACAGGGTATTTGTCTACAAAGCTTGATAATATTTGATACCTGACTTGCGGACCTACCTGCCAGTTAAGCTTGCCGGTAGAATAGGCTACATAAGTTTCTATACTTGTATTCACGTTCCAACGTCTGATTAACCAGGGAACCTCTGAATAATTTTTATAATCACTCGATATCAGGTATGCTCTATCTCCTAAGACATATGTTGGCTGAATTGTGCTGCCTATACCGAAAGCAATTTTTTCATCTTGTATAAGATTTATTTCAGCGCCTACAGGTAAAGAAACCTGGAAGTAAAAATTCTTCAACCAATCAGCTTTGCCTCCATTAAAATTCCTATAATTACTTACCGTATTTAAAGATTCTATTCGACGTCCGGTGTTTAATGCAATAGTGGCAATTTCTGTTGGATTATTAAAAGCTTTAATCTCATAACGGGTCATATTAAACTGTAATCCTGCCTTAGCGTTAATAGATTTTGTAATGGGGTATTTTGCATTAACTCCTAACTCAAGACCCATGTCAGGTTTATGTGTTACAACATTATTTATATTATAAAGTGCAGAATAACTAGGAGGTAAATTAGCCGGGGCCGATTGTAAAAACGACTTGTTTTCTGTAAGCTTACGGTAGCTAACAGTTGGTGTAAAGAATACCTGGAATAGTAATTTATTTTTTCTTTTTATCCTGCTATAAGTATTAAGTACACTTTCAATGGTTAAAGGTGTAAGCAAAAGATTTTCATTTGCAGGCTCACTTGTTTTGAAATTCCCCGCTGTTTGCTTATTCTTTATACCGTGATAATATTCATTTTGATCAGTTGCTTCATCAGATAAATTGAGACTTGCAACCGGTAAAGTATTTTGAATAGCTAAATCTTCATTATTAACTGTTGCTCCAGGTAATGAAATAAATAAGTTGTTAGAAGGATCCACTGTTTTTACCTGGCCTGGAGTTGTGGTCAACAAGTTACCAGGACTGCTGGTTTTTGGTATAGCCGAAGCAATATCATTTGTATTAATTTTAGTAATGGGTTGTTCAGTTTGTACAGGTTTGGCTTCACTGATTTCTTTAAGATTGGTCTTTTTGGTATTTACTAATAACATAACAGATAAACCAGAGCCTACGAGTAGTAATCCCAGGCCGAAACCATACCACTTTTTACGTGGATGCAACGTTCGATGTACCCCATTCCATACATCCTCGGAAGGGTACATGCGATACTGATCGGCTGTTTTTTTTATGAAATCTTCAAAATTCACATCATTATTATTTCTCTCCATAATCAGTTAACATTTTGGGCGGATTAATATTTTCGCGTCATTCCTCCTAACAGCGAAACATTTTGTTTTGGGTTTTGTAAAATCTTCTTTCTCACCAATATATCCTCCAACATCGCTTTTGCCCGGGTGTACTGCGATCGACTGGTACTTTCTTCTATTCCAAGCATCCCGGCAATTTCCCGGTGAGAATAACCTTCTATGGCGTACAGATTCAAAACAGTCCGATAACCTATGGGCAACATCCTGATACATTCTACAACTTGCTTAGCCTGTATAACAGATGGCACAGTTTCTTCTCTTACCTGTAAACCAGTTGCATGAATGATATCAACACTTTCATTAAATTTTTTATTCTTCTTTAAAATGTTGATGCAGGTATGAACAATAATCCTCCTGATCCAACCTTCAAATGCTCCCCGGTTTTCAAAAGAATGAATCTGGGTGAAAACCTTTATAAATCCTTCCTGCAGCATATCTTCTGCATCCTCCCGGTTATGCGCAAAACGATAACATACAGATAACATTTTGGGACTGAACTTATTGTAAAGTTCCCGCTGTGCTGTTGCATCATTTTCCAAACAACCTTTTAAAATGGCTTCCTCGGTCATATAATTCCTTGGGTTGCCTGTAATTTAGACAATTTTCATTAATGAATGCTGCATCAACCTGCAAATTTTTCTCTGCGATTCAATGCCTTAAATTAGTCCCATAAGGCTATTCGGGGAAACTGTAATTAGTTTTATGGTAGGGTATTCCTAATTAATAAATTCAAGAAGCCGTAATAAATTCAAGTATGAAACCATATAACACCAATGATAAACCGAAAAGTGATGTTTAATGATTTGAGGCTGTCGTGGGTTGGTAATTAATCTGTCTGCGAACATCTTTAGCCCAGTTAATTAGCGCCGTTCGTTGTTCATCGGTAATATCCGCTTCCCGATGGATCCATGTATATGAATTGAGTGGCATTTCCTTATTTTCTATCATTTCTATAACTTCTTCCATTTTATGATCCTGTTTTTTTTGATCATAACTTAAAAATTCATCAACGTTAAAATCTTTTTTGCCATCGTTTATATGCGAATCTAACCACCAGGCCACTGGCTGTATATTACTGTACCATGGATAGTTTGTATGATTGCTGTGGCAATCGTTGCATGAAGTTTTGAAAATATTATCAATTTCCGCAGGCATTGCATATTTATTTTGAATAGCATTAGCCTGTGGTACATCACTGGCTAAATTTTTCTCAGGCCTGATGAACTGGATAATTACTAATACAACTAATAAGATAATCAGGATTTTCTTTAGCATAATTGTATTTTAAATGTGATTAGGATTTATGAGTATTTCGCCATTCATTTCTTCAGGGATTGGGATGTTCATCATGTGAAGTATAGTAGGAGCAAGATCGCCGAGTTTTCCGGGTTTTATTGATCCTCTCCACTCATTATCAATTATGAAAAATGGCACTGGATTTAAAGAATGCGCAGTGTTGGGTGTGCCATCCGCATTGATCATAAAATCCGCATTACCATGATCTGCAGTCAGGAAAACTGTATAACCGTTATGCAAAGCCGAAGTTACAATTTTATTCACGCAGGCATCTACTGTCTCTGCTGCTTTTATCACAGCATCCCAAACCCCAGTATGTCCTACCATATCGGTATTTGCAAAATTGAGGCAAATAAAATCGGCTTCTTTTTTCTGAATCTCAGGTAAAATTGCTTCTGTAACTTCATTGGCACTCATTTCTGGCTGCAGATCGTAAGTGGCAACTTTAGGTGATGGGATCATAATTCGTTTTTCTCCTTCAAAGGGATTTTCCCTGCCACCACTAAAGAAAAATGAAACATGCGGATATTTTTCTGTTTCGGCAATCCTGATTTGCTTACAATTATATTTTTCAAGCACCGCACCTAATGTGTTATTCAAATTGTCACTTTCAAATATTACATTAACATGCTGATACGTTTTATCATATTCAGTCATGGTGGTATAATGCAATGGCAACTTATGCATATGATGTTCTGGCAGATCAATTTGTGTTAGGACCTGTGTAATTTCCCTGCAACGATCAGTTCGGAAATTAAAACAGATAACAGCATCACCAGGCTGTATAAGCGCTAATGGTTTACCATTGGAACCCGTGATATTTGCAGGTTTTATAAATTCATCTGTTATATTATCCGCGTAAGAAGTTTTTAAAGTATCAATTGCATTTGTGGACTTTTCTCCAACGCCATTTACCAAAACATCATAAGCCAGTTTAATTCTTTCCCATCTTTTATCCCTGTCCATAGCATAATAACGGCCACTTATACTGGCAATCTGACCTGTGGTAACATCTAAATGTTCCTGTAATTGGGTGATATAATGCACCCCGCTTTTTGGGTCTGTATCGCGACCATCTGTAAAAGCATGGATAAAAACCTGTTCAATTTTATTTTTTGCACATAAAGACGTAATGGCTTTCAGGTGTTCAATATGTGAATGAACCCCACCATCACTCACTAAACCCATTAAATGAAGGGGTTTGTTATTTGCCCTGGCATATTCAAGTGCATTATTAAAAACGGCATTTTGAGCCAATTCGCCCTCCCTGATAGCAACATTGATACGCTGTAATTCCTGGTAAACAATACGGCCTGCACCCAGGTTTAAATGACCTACTTCTGAATTGCCCATTTGCCCGTCGGGTAAACCAACAGCTTCTCCGCAAGTCATAAGGGTAGTGTTAGGGAATTTTTTATATAAAGAGTCAACAAAAGGTGTACGGGCTTGTAAAATGGCATCTGCGGATGCAACTTTCCCCAGCCCCCAACCATCCATAATAACAAGAATTATCTTTTTTTGAGGCATATTAGTAAAAAATTGTTTTTCAGGAATTTAGACAAACATATATTTTTATTCTTCCTGTAAAACTACTTTCATTTAATCAAAAACCAGAAAAGCTATAAAAACAGGTTGGTTTTTATTACTTTAGTAGGTCTGATGAATGATCCGGTAACAATGGCATACTTTTCGACTAATATCCCCCAGAAAACTAAGTTTTTATGAAATCAATTTTTACTTTTTTACTGATTACGGCAGGTTTCATTTTTACCTCCTTTTCATCTTCCCAGAGCGGAATAGATGATATTATCAATGCTTTGCGCACAGGTAATGCATCCGGAATATCCCGTTATATAGACGGCAATGTTGAAATATCTTTACCCGATAAAAGTGACAGTTATAGTAAAGCCCAGGCGGGAATTATTTTAAAAGATTTTTTTAACAATAATGCTATTAAAAGCTTTGAGCTGAAACATAAAGGTGACCAGGGTGGACGCCAATTCTGTATTGGAACGTTACATACTAAAACAGGCAGTTATCGAACAACTGTTTTTATGAAACCAAAAGCGGATAAGCAGGTAATGGGCGAAATAAGATTTCAACCATTAGATTAATTTTTCATTAACTATATTTTAAGCCTTGCATCGCAGGGCTTTTTTTATGCCAGCCATATTTCTATTGTATAGATTTGCAGGTATGAATATGCATTTTGATGAACAATTAAACCAACTGATTGAATCTGCATTAGCAGAAGACATTGGAGATGGCGATCATTCAACGCTTGCTTGCATTGACGCCAATGCAAAAGGTAAAGCTGTTTTGAAAATTAAAGATGAAGGAATTTTGGCCGGGGTAGCGGTAGCTGAAAAAATATTCAGATTTATGGAACCTGGTGTGGGCTTTCGTGTAATAAGGCAGGATGGCCATATAATGAAACCTGGTGAAATCGCATTTGAAGTAAATGCGCATGTACATACCATTTTAAAATGTGAAAGACTTGTATTGAATTGCATGCAGCGAATGAGCGGTATTGCCACATTGACCAATATGTATGTACAGCGTTTAGCCGGATATAAAACACAGGTACTGGATACGCGTAAAACAACTCCCAATTTCAGGTTGCTTGAAAAAGAAGGGGTAAGGATTGGCGGTGGAATAAATCATCGTTTTGGATTGTACGATATGATCATGCTAAAAGACAATCATATTGATTATTGTGGTGGAATAGAAAGGGCCATCGAATTGGCATGGCTTTATGTTCAACAGCATGATAAAGAACTCAAAATTGAAGTGGAAACCCGTTCTTTGGAAGATGTAAAAAAAGTAGGTTTTGAGATTCTGAAACGCAAAGGAACAACTTACTATGGAATCGGAAATGCGATTGCCTTCATCACAAAATCAATCTTCAATGATGACCATAGAATCATAGCCCTCTCATGTGTGTTGGATGGAGAGTACGGTGAGACAAATCTTTGCACTGGTGTCCCTGCGATTATCACAAGAGAAGGAATCAAAGATATCGTCGAACTCCGCCTGAATGAAGAAGAACAGGCAAAATTTAAGAAGTCGACTGCTGTACTTCGTGATTATATGACAAGCATTGGCTATGAAGAAAAAGTTCCAGCACTGGCTTAAGCTCATTCATACTACTAACTCCAAGAAAGAAGGCGCAACATATGAAAGACTATATCATGCCGCGAGTATTTAAAGCTTCAACAGGAATCGCTCAGGGAATTTTCGTGACACTGGGTATTGGACTTTTGATTAAAAATATCGGTGCGAATTTCGGAATCGATGCACTTGTCCAAATTGGCACAATTGCCACAAGCCTGATGGCACCAGCAGTTGGTGCAGGGGTTGCCTTGATGCTCGGAGCAAATGCTTTAGTTATTTT
>JAKFER010000210.1:0-2129 GCA_036675565.1 Chitinophagaceae bacterium | reverse complement strand
TGGATGATCTTAGTCACTTATCAATACAACAACAGCAAAAATATCTGACGCATTATCAAGACATGATGGATCATCAACATATACATGGGGCGAATTTAAGCTTTAGTGCCGAAGCCTATATTCAGGCGGGAGGCTTTGAACCTATTCCTTGTCATGAGGATGTCTCATTAATTGAAAAATTTATTAAGCAATGTTGCAAAATCACTTGGAGCAATTTGGTTCGCGTCACCACTAGCAGTCGATTAAATGGACGTGCACCTGAAGGTTTATCGTACTTTTTAAAACATTTATAAAATTGATCTGATTTGGTGGAGAAAGCTAATCCACAGCTATACCGAGTGAAATATATTATTCAGGTTTATAAATGAGCTGCTTAATTCAGTCATCCCTACAAAATTTAAGTAAATTCATATCTTTGCCTAATTTAATTGAAAAGCTAAGAATAAAAAGTGTTAAAAATAAACGCTTTAATTTTATTTGAATAAAAGAAGATAAATTATTGATATGTAGAGATTTTATTTTTTTCAAAAAATACTATTTTTATCTTGGTTTTGTGTATAATTTCGCCATAAAAGCCTCTGTGGATTTATAGAACTTCTCTATAGATTAGCAGGGGTTTTTCTATGGCGATTTATCCGAGATGGACGCTCTGAGTTAATTTGTGTGGATGGTATTAAATGATCCTTTTTTCCAGAACTGCTCTTATTGATCCTGAAATTCAATTAAGTGCTCAACGTCTTTCAACTCGTTTTAGCTTTTTCGGTCTTGGTTTCGCCACGGCTGCATGGGCGCCGCTGATTCCTTTTGCCCAGCAACGTTTGCATTTTAATCATGCCGATTTTGGTTTGTTGCTATTATGCAGCGGCTTAGGTGCAATGCTAGCTATGCCTGCAACAGGTAAAATTGTTCAGCGTATTGGTTGTCGTGTGCCGATCGGTTTCGCTTTACTCTTGCTTGCCGTTTTATTGCCAAGCCTAAGCTTATGGACCACGCCGTTAATGATGGCGATCACCTTATTCTTATTTGGTACAGCAGCGGGAAGTCTGGGCGTTGCACTCAATATTCAGGCCGTAGTGGTTGAGAAAAATAGCTTAAAATCATTGATGTCTGGCTTTCATGGTATGGCGAGTCTAGGCGGATTAGCTGGGGTACTGACGATTACTGCATTGCTTGCTTTAAGTATTTCGTCTGTTATGAGCGCATTTGCTGTGAGTTTACTGTTGGTAATTATTGTTTTTCTTTCAGTGCCATACAGCATAAAAGCTGTAGAAAACACCAGTCTTGAAGCATCTTCGAAAGTGAAAAAGTCGATACGCCAGCGCCTGCCACAACCTTTGATTATATTAATTGGTATTGCCTGCTTCATTATTTTCATGACGGAAGGCGCGGCGATGGACTGGAGTGGTATTTATTTAACGCAACAATATGGAGTTAATACCGCTTTTGCGGGATTGGCGTATACCTTCTTCGCGATTGCCATGACCACAGGACGTTTTACGGGCCATTATCTGATCCGTTATTTTGGTGAAAAAAAGCTTTTAACCTATAGCGCGATTTGTGCAACTTTAGGTTTAGCTTTGGTCAGTATCGCGCCTCATTGGTGGCTGGTTTTAGTGGGTTATACACTGGTTGGGACAGGTTGTTCTAACATCGTCCCGATCATGTTTTCCCGTGCTGGACGTCAGACGGTGATGCCGAGCGCAGTTGCACTGTCCTGTGTTTCGACTTTGGCTTATACAGGTATTCTGGTTGGACCTGCTTTCATTGGAATGATTGGTGAGCTGATTGGTCTAAAGACAGTATTTATGGCGTTATCTGGTCTATTATTATTGATTGTGGCTTTAAATCGGTTTACTTATGTGAAATAAGCATCATAGTAAATTGAACTGGCAATACTGGATATTATTGCCAGTTCCTTACAAATCGAAGTACTATAAATTTTGATAAATAGGGTTAACGTTACGCATTCCCAGGAATCTGAAATCCTGCATAGCGGTTTTGTTCTGTAAGTCGTTAAGAAATGCATTGCGCCAGTCATTAATATCAAAATTTTTTAAACCTTTCATTAGTTGTTTGTAGCGTGAAATACGTTCATGTCGTGGCATTTCCAGTGCTTTTTTTAAGGCATT
>JAKFER010000085.1:0-2134 GCA_036675565.1 Chitinophagaceae bacterium | reverse complement strand
GGATGCGATCATTACTAAAACTGCTAAAGGAGCATATATGGCCCAGGGCAATGATGGTAAAGGCAACAAATTGACAACATTATTAGGCGCTGAAAAAGCATTGGCCGCGATCGAAGCAGGTATCGCTAAAAAAGGGTGGGAGGACTAAGTATAAAATCAGCACCTTAAAAATAATGCCGACCACTTATTAAAGTGGTCGGCCTTTTTATTTCCCAAAGAATCTCTCACTCCTAATCTTTTAGCCCAAGGTATTGCTGTACTTCTTTATAATTGTTCCAGTTAATTGTTTTTTGGCCCGGTGCATTTCGGGCTGCAGTTCCTCCCGGAATAAGTACATATCTAAAAGGCACTAGTCCGGTAAGATCAGCATTCGAATAAATCTGAATACCATTCAGAAAAAATATAACATCAATAAAAACGTTTCCATTATTAAAAGGAAGAGGAAACACAACCGGGTCAGTATCACTCCCTAAATTTACATACACCTTTATCTCTC
Source organism: Chitinophagaceae bacterium (assembly GCA_036675565.1). Classification (GTDB taxonomy): domain Bacteria; phylum Bacteroidota; class Bacteroidia; order Chitinophagales; family Chitinophagaceae; genus JACCYQ01. Next base: position 1,638 of record JAKFER010000085.1, on the reverse strand, counting down.
CTTTATTTAGCATATCGAGATCCAGCTTTGGAGCAGAGATGTTAGCAAAATAACCAATGGTATCAATTACCGGCCCGGTCATAATGGTATCAGGTCTAAAGTCCGCCGTATCAATCCACGCAGAATAAATCACATTGGCGGTACCTGGTGCTCCCTGTGCTCCCGGTACGCCAGCAGCACCAGCAGCACCGGTAGGCCCGGCAGGGCCAGCGGGGCCGGCAGGACCTGTGTCACCATCTTTGGAACAACCGGCAATTATTACTGTAATTGCCAAAAATAAAATACTGGGTATTGTGAGAAATTTTAGTCTCATAGCTTTTGGTTTTTTATTAATTAAGGTAGATGCTAATTGTTATTTAAGGAGTTAACGCAACTTAAACCGGGCAGTATCGAAAATCAATTTATGCAAACTTTTAGAATATACTACTCAATTCTAAAAGTATTTTACCCGATCATATAAAAATAATTATAAGCCTCGGTCACATTTCAATTAAAAAACTATTCGCTTAAAACTCCCATGTGATCCAGGATTTGCCATTCGAAGCGCTTACCATATCATAGGTGGTTGCACTTGTCTGTACAAGATAATAACCACCAGGATCCGTCATATATGAACGGAAGGAATTAGTAGTGCCTACAACAAGAGCCTCTTGGGTTGCCGGCAATGCCGTACCAAAACCAATACTCCCGTTTGAACCTTGTATAACAAATTTTATAATACCGTTATTGATAGTGGAATTATAAGAAGACCCAAGAGCGGAATTGCCATCATCGTGTATAACAACACCCAAATCTCCCGCAGTCCAGCCAAATAATCCTGCCTCCTTTGGTGCATACAGTATAAAATTATAATTCCGGATGAGGCTTCTAAAGTTTAATGCGTCATCAACTCCGTCAATATGCCAGCCATTTATAGATATCCAATAATCTCCCTGGTCGATAGCGTACTGTTTAAATCTTTGGGGAGCCCCCAAATCTACTTTAAGCGGAACTACAATACCTTTTATTGTCGCGGCAGTGCCATTAACTGTTAAATTAATTGTTTCGGTAGCTGGATCCCATATTATATTATCAAGCCCTGAAATTATTTGAGAGCCAATAACAAAGGGATCGGTGAAAACAACGCTTCCCCCACTAAAATAATACCCCGTGGTAAATGTCTGGAGGTTTCCCGACGCATCAAGCCAACTGAAAACAAATTGACGATTAACAGGATCAATTTTTACGTCGTACAACTGAGTACCTATCGTTAACCGCTTGAAGTAGGTTAATATCTTGCTCAGGTTTTGTCTTGCAGCGGCGAATTGCCCGTTATTGTAGGCATCCGCTTCGGCCTTAGTAGCACGGACTAATATCATTTTGCTACCATTAAACCGGCCAACCAATTTAATAGTGTCAGGAGTAGCTGCATCAAAATAAAATTCAAAATCGGAAAATAATCCTGCTCCCACTGGCCCACCATTTACAGTTCTGTCTGGATCCGCCAATACATGCAGATAAGAATAGGTATCAAAAAGCAGGCTTGGTTGCTGTAAAGCTTTTAAACGGTAACTACTTTCTTTCATTGTAACAGCGGATAAAGAGTCAAAATCCGAAAGCATTACTACCCTGTTTTCATTATTAAACTTAAAATAAAAA
>JAKFER010000306.1:0-2135 GCA_036675565.1 Chitinophagaceae bacterium | reverse complement strand
TTGAATGAGCCTTACAGCAGTGCGGTTGGTGAGAAACACCAACCTCGGCGTTCGGCGTGTTCCTGGGTGAACACCTGCGAGGGCGGAACACCGGCAAGGGCTAAAACTACCGATAACGAGGGAATGACAATAAAAATATTTTCATTTATTCATAATTCCCATGAGTCGAAGGATAGGTAACAACCCCATCCCTTTTCATACAAAAATTCATAACTTCTTCATATATCGCTGGACTTATAGGATTATATTTCTCGATAGTAAAATCCTGGTTGCCATTTGTGGCGTTAAAAGCCACAATTCTGGCTTTGATCACGTCATATTTAAATTCTCTTAAGCAATAGATCTTATCCTTTGCAAAAACCAATTGAGAATAGAACTCGCCCATCACTTTGCCTCCCCGGCGCCATACTAACTTACCGGTCTTGGCGTTCAAACAGTAGACAGTTCGTGTATAATTTTGCGAAGTATCCCTGCAAAAATAAATCATCCCGTTACCGGTGACACAGTCGGATAAGTCCCCGACACTATCATCATATTTCCATACTTCTCGGCCTGTTTGTAATTCCAATGCATATAATGCCCCATTTGTGTGAGCCAGTACCTTGCCATCAATATATACTGGATTAAACCGATCCGAACCAACTGTTCCGATATTGTTTTTTCCCCATATTAAGGTGCCTTTTTTTTGATCGAGGGCAAAAACCCGTCCTAACATACCTGAACTAATAACCAATACACCATCTATTGCCAGGGGCCGCTTACCTACTGAATTATTAATTGGGTAAATCCAGATTTTTTTCCCTGATGTTGCATTAATTCCATGTATTTCACCGGAAGGGACGTTTGCTGATGAAACAAAAACCATACTATCATTCAGTACAGGAATTGAATTGAAATTAATATATGAAATAGTACTTCTATAAGTCCAAATTATCTGTCCATTATTGCTGTTGATGCAAACCAACTCTCCGGAATTTGAACAACCATATATCTTTCCATTATTATACGTTACCGGTAAAGAAAAACTAGTGTTTGCAGGTCCCTCCCAAATAATGTTTCCGGTAGTTGCACTCCGAGCCACTAATCTATTATCAGTAACCAAAAACAAGGTGTCATTTGAAAGTGTAGGCGTTAGTGTGGTCCCGGTATTGAAACGCCATATGGATGGCTGAGTCTGTAAACCTATTATGGGATACGCATTGAAGCCTCCAAACCGTGATGTACTAAATCCATTTCTTGAGTAAGCATAAATTGAACCTTCGTATGTTGGTAAAGCAAACTCCGAAAAGATTGTATCGCCTGTACTAATATAAGCAACAACTTTTCCTGCATAGGTCTTATTCTTTTCGAGATTGCGTATTGTATCGGTTAATCTTATTAAACTATCCTTCAATAGAACGTTGTTAAGTATCACTTTATACTTAACAGTTTCGGGGTTAATTTTATTTACAGAAGAATCCCATTGAATGACGGCATTAGCAGATGTTCTTTCAAGCACCGTCACAGAAAAATTTGAAAGTCTGCCAGTACCATTTGAATCAGGATCGATATCCACGTTATCTGTTTTGGTACAAGCCAGCAGGATGAAAATACTAAAGCATCCGGCCATAATTAATCTAATCTTCATTTGGGTATGTTTAATTTAATGTGTTGGTTACCTGTAAGGTTTTAAATTTTATTACAAAAAAAATTTTGGTTTAACACGCTGCCTGTTGCAAAAGGCAATGATAAAGTACTTAAAATAAATGTAACTGGTTGACTACAGAGGATAAAAAGATAGGAGATGAAACAGGATCCCAATATAGAACTTTATGTTTAAAATACAGCGATAGGTTTTATATTTTTTAGGCAATTGATCTGCTTCGCACCCCGGGCCACGCAGAACTTGTTATTAAAAACTAACGGCCCGACTGGGCGTCCATACATTAGAGCTGTTTTTCTTCTCCGTTTAACTATCGGGTCTCCGCATAACCGTTCGAGATTTTTTTATTTTATTGAACACTACGGACAACCCTTTAGTTTAGCTCCTCGCAATCCTAATTACTTTTAATCGAGTAATATTTGTTCATCAAACAATCAAAAGGCAGAGGCTCATTAGTACCGGAGACAAGGCTTTAAGACCTATCCCCCGATGA
>JAKFER010000062.1:0-2152 GCA_036675565.1 Chitinophagaceae bacterium | reverse complement strand
CTACACAAAGCTATTTGTGTTCTCATATTTTAAACAAGTGTGTTTTTTCCGGGTTTTGTCTAACTGGTAGGCCTGGCATATGTCTGGGCAAGTCTTAATATCAGTCACTCATTGAACAAAATATGCCCAAATAATTAATTACTATACCGTGTTTTCAAGGGAATATATCAAGTGGCTCAAGAATTTTTTTTACATAATATCCCCCATAAAGATGATTGTTTGCCTTGCTTCTCCTATATAAATTTGTTTGTCTTCCTGTTAATCAGAATTTTCCTGCCTTACGGATTCACGCTGTTTCTGCGCCCCTGTTTTAAACGAATGAATCTTTACAAATGACAGAAGCCACCATCCTGGTTATGAATGCCTGATAGAAATGCTTGTGTTCTGGTTCATGCTCAAAAATTTCAACAGGATAAAAAAAACCTGTTAAAGAAGTGATGAACATTGGTGGATGTGAATTAGTATAAAAATTTTCAGCAAACTAAAACTATAATAATATGAGCACAAATTTTAAGTTGTTTATTATTTGCTTATGCGTTCCGGCATTTGTTTTTGCACAGCAGCCAGAGCCTATCCCGGATCAATATATTGTGGTCCTGAAGGAATCCGCTGCCCAACCAGTAAAAAAACAGGAAAAGAGAAACAACAACCGCGAGCAAAAAGCAGCAGCTAACAAACCTGCAAGAGACAGGGCTCTTGCAAAAGTTAAAGCAATACATGAGAAGCTGAATATTAATTCATCAGCCATCATCAGTGAATTTACCGAGATTATAGTCGGCTTTTCTGCAAAGTTGAACGCTCAGGAAAAACAAGCGTTGGAAAATGATCCTGAAGTGGAAGCCGTTATCCAGGATTATGTTATAGAAATCGGCCCAATGAATACCGAACCTGATCCTTCGGATATAGGTTTTATGGAAAATAAACTGCAGGGGAATAATTTTTCAAATAATAGCGGACCATTTGAAAGTTTGAATCATGAATCTATTGATTTGCCAGCGCAATACGTAGGGTGTAATATTACAAATTCAGGAGGTTTGCAGAGGGTTCATCTAAATCGACTTTTATATGGATTTTGGATTCGGGAATCGATATCGATCATCCTGACCTTAACGTTGTCACTAAATATGGAAAGTCATTTATTTTCCTGCATCCTTCTTTTGATGATGACCATGGACATGGAACGCACTGCGCCGGTATTGCTGCGGCAAAAAATAACTCAATAGGTGTGGTTGGTGTTTCTGCAGGTGCAAAGGTGGTACCGGTAAAAGTTTTGAACAGTAATGGAAAAGGATCATGGAGTAATATTATTTCAGGTCTTGATTATGTTGCAAAATATGATCTGAAAGGTGATGTAGTAAATATGAGTATCGGTGGATATGGGTATTCCAACTGCGAAAATTCCAATAAGAATTTGCGTGACGCCATCAGGTTACTGGGCTCCTCGGGTACATATATTGTTATGGCGGCAGGTAATGATGGTGCGGATGCAAATTTGAATAGACCAGGTTGCGTCAATGGAAGCAATGTATATACCGTGGCTTCTATTGAATGTTCTGAAGATTGTTCATCGTTTTCAAATTTTAATACCAGCTCAAGTGTCCCGGTTGACTGGGTAGCAGTTGGTAAAAGCGTTTATTCAACCTGTAAAGGGGGTGCTTATTGTACAAAATCCGGCACATCAATGGCTACACCCGCAGTTGCAGGTATCATCCATGCCAGGGGAGGTGCTCCACTAAATGGAGGAACAGTAACCTGTAAGAATAAAACATATAAAAAAGCAAAAAGGTAAATTTTAAATAAATGAAAGCAGCAACCTGCTATTATTGCTGCTTTCAATTTTTTTTATTTATGTAATTTCAAAATCAGAAAACCTGTTTAAAAAATAACTATGCAATATCTTTTTATTTTAATTGCCGGATTATTACAGATCGCTTCTTGCGACTCTGCAAAAAAAAGTAAATCAGAAACCAGGACTGATCCGGCATATAATTGGACAGTATTGCTTGCAGGACAACAAAGTGAAATTGAGGAAGGAAAAAATTTGATTATTAAATCTCAAAAAGATTTTGATAGTTTATGGAATGAAATGCAAACAGGCCATCCTGATCAACCCGAAAAGCCCAAAGTTGATTTTCAATCTAAATGGGTTATT
>JAKFER010000272.1:0-2156 GCA_036675565.1 Chitinophagaceae bacterium | reverse complement strand
TGGAGCCTGCATGCCTGGTTATACGAAAACAATCCATCCGGCATGTTCAAGCCGTTCAATCCCAACATTAGTTGCCCATAGAGAACAAAAGAAGTTCTCTTACTACTCTGTTTGTTTCTCAGGTGAGTCTCGCTGCGTGGATTTGTGTATAGGGGGACTCATTGTTGGATATGATAGTTCTTACGTTGCGGCGAGTCCGGCCAATAATATGTTTTTGTCAGTCAGAGTATCCTGGCCGGGATTCGCCTGAGAAGTAGATGTTATCTGGAAAAAGAGAGCTATAGAATGGCAGCCTGTTTATAAATAGGCTTTCCCCGCAATAGCAGTTGTATTGCCGCATGTCACAATACAAGAAAGCGAAACGTAAATTTTGGGAAATCAATGTGTATTTTTTTATGAAATGTCGGCTAATACTATAATCTTTGCGTTATAGGCAATGCTATCTTCATCATCATGACTGTCTACCATCGTAATACGAATTCCAGATTTTTCCTTCTCTGGACAATCTCAGTATTACTTATAATTGGAATTATATTTTTCTTATTTAGCGAAATGTATCTAATAGCTCTGTTAACTCTTGGGTTCCTCATTATTGTCGGCGCACTAAAAATAAATGGACTTACCATCTCCCGAAAAGAAATTTCTATCCGACGCTACTCTGCATTTGGATTTCGCAAACGGGAGGTGACCATCCCTGAAAAAAACCTCAATAACATTGAGTTTTGGGAGCATGGGAATCTGGATAATACCGCTTCTACGGATTCGTGGCTCGACATCTTTTTTATACCGGCATTGTTCGTATCTGGAAAAAAGGGCATGATCTTTAAGGCCTCCGTTCTTCAATCTGAGCTCAAGTCATTTAAACTTTATCTAGACAACAAAGAGTATAAGTTGATAAAAGAGCTCTTGCAATAGCATAGCTAACTCCGTTGTGTTGAGTGTTCAGTCAAAAGAAACGGAATAATGAAAGCACCGGATAGCTGAAAGAATAAAAAAATTGAACGGTTGTGATTAGTCTGCGACTAATCATTGGCTTCAAAGAAGCCGTAGAAAATTATACAAGGGGTGGCGCGGTTTGAAACCATGCAACCCCTGCTTTGCGAAGTTGGTGCTGTGTGAACGTAAAAAAACTTGCTACCTTTACAAAGCAAATGTTGCATCCCATCACCATATCACCAAATATTCAATCCGGAGAACCGGTGTTTACTAATACAAGGGTTCCGGTTAAAAACTTATTTGATTATTTGAAGGCCAGCCATTCGCTCAATGAATTTTTGGAAGATTTTCCTTCCGTAAAAAAAGAACAGGCCATACAGGTAATCGAGCATTTTGAAAACCTTCTGAATTTCCATTCCCCTACCGATGAACAAAGCGCTGCTTGACGAAAACCTACCGATAAAGCTTAAATATCGTCTGCAGGATATTTGCGAAATTTACACAGTAAATGATAAAGGCTGGAATGCGCTGGAAAATGGCAGTCTGCTTGCCGTTATGGAAAAAGACGGATTCGATTATTTAATAACTTCCGACAAAAACCTACAGCATCAGCAAAACCTTATAAAATATTCAATCTGCTTTATCATTTTGAATGTAATGAACAATAATTACGAAACCATCTTACCACTGGTTGAAAAAATTAAGAAGGTATTAACCAGTAAAGAAAGAATAAAGGTGACAGTGATTGATTAACTACGTCCCCCGTTTACGCCGTCGTTGGTGTTTCTGTCCTATCCTGCCCCTCAGGCAAAACAGAACGTTTCTTATAAACATAGTAATTGCAAGCAGCAATAAGCAGAATGATAAACACCAGTAGCAAACCTGCTATCAACCACGGCCGCTGATTGACTACCGGCTGCCGCGGCAAATCGGCCTGCAACTTTCGAAATTTTTTGTGGGTCATAAAAGAAATGCTTGCTGAAAATTACAAAATTCAAGCTTTGGCCAGTGACCTGAATTTTATCAATTTCTTTAGACATTTTGCCAAATGTGTTGAAGACTTCAGCGGTTTTTTGTTGTAGCTTAGGTATGCATTTCATTTACCGCCCTGTAAAACCTCACTTTCGGCAATTTTCCCTTTCTTCAAATATCCTGAACCAGGAAACCAGCCATAACATTTTCGGATAACCTCTAAAAACAAACAAATGAAACCTTTTTAC
>JAKFER010000185.1:0-2159 GCA_036675565.1 Chitinophagaceae bacterium | reverse complement strand
GTTTAAAAAAATAGGCGATCAACGTAAAGTCTTCAGTAAAAGTCAATGTTTCGGGAAGAATGGTTTGTCCGAAGAGTGTAAGATGAGTAGTAGCACTATTCCCGATCGTTCCTTTTGTAGATTTGAAAACCAAAGTTGGTGAGCCATTGGCAAATAATGGCAGTGAAAACGGAGTAGTAATTTGGTAATTATCTATTACCAGGATTCTTTCCACATATTCTGCAATCTTATCGCCTGGTTTAAGATTTTTTACTTTCACTTTAGATTACTTTCTTAATGCCGGAGTGTCAAAATATAGTGACAGCTGACTCCAGCCTGTGAAATAAAAATAACAAATCCTGTGCATCAGGTCAAATAATAAGTTAGTCTGCCAGCTTGAAAATTAAATAGGGAACATCCCCTGTTGCCGTTCGTTTGTCGGCTCCGTTATAAAAATTTAAAATCTGGCAGAGCTGGTCCTGAGCCGCAGATTTCAGGACAGCGATTGAACATTCTTTTTTATTTGAACACAATGGATAGCCTTTAGTTTTGATGTCTATTTGGATTCTTATAGATAAGTAATATCTTAGTTGCCATTACTTCTAAGAAATCTTCCTATGCAAATTAAACTTCGTGCAGTAGCATACTTTTGTCTCTTTTTGGTTTACGTAAATCCTTCTATGGCCCAAAGCTGGAAGGAAATAAACCCGTCTCCAAATCTTTTTAATGATGCCATTTATTCCGTCGTAACAGATACTGCAGGCAATATCTACGCAGCCGGAAAATTCAGGAATATAAAGAATGAAGTTATAGTAGCGAAATGGGATGGATCAAACTGGAAAGAGTTAGGAAGTGAAAGCGCTTTAAAGGCAAACAATATTATCACTTGTATTGCAGTAGATAAAACAGGCAATGTATATGCCGCAGGTGCATTTAATAACAGTACAGGAAATTATTCCATAGCAAAATGGGATGGATTAAGTTGGTCGGAAGTTGGCGGCATCAGCAATGCTTTAAATCCTAATGGTGCTATCTATGGAATGACTATTGATAATTCAGACAACTTATATGTTGCCGGAGGATTCACCAACATTGCAGGAAAGCAATATATAGCAAAATGGAATGGAACCAACTGGTCAGAATCGGGTACAGGAATAAATTCCTTAAATGGAAACGGGTTGATCTATTCTTTGACTACTGATAATGCAGGCAATGTTTATGCCGCCGGGCATTTTACAAATAGCAATAGTAACTATTACGTGGCAAAATGGAATGGTAACAATTGGGCCGAACTAGGCGCTGCCGTTCCATTAAACGCCAATGATTATATCAATTGTATAAAAGTCGATAATGCCGGAAATGTATATGCGGGAGGTGCTTTTAAAAACAGTTCAGGTGATTACTATATAGCCAGGTGGAATGGCGATACCTGGAGCGAAGTTGGTAGCGGGGTTAATTCATTAAAAGCAAATGGTCCTTTTAATGCTATCGAAGTAAATGCTACAGGGAATATTTATGCAGGAGGTTTTGGCACTAATCTTATAAGTGGTACTACAAATCTTGTACAATGGAATGGCAATACCTGGAGTGAAATATTAAATGTAGGTTATTCAGTAAATGATGCTATCCGCTCAATATGCCTTGACAAAACGGGCAATGTATATGCAGCAGGCGACTTCATAAATAATGGCGGCCATAATTATGTAATAAAATGGGATGGGCATACCACAAGTGAACCCGGAAGTTTTGGAGATAATTTAGAGGTCTCTAATGGAATATATCATGTGGCAGTTGACTCAAGAGGCCAAGTATATGCAGCAGGTAATTTCACCAACCCGGTGGGCAACGGTTATATTGCACATTGGGATGGCAGAACCTGGAGTGAATTAGGCGGTGATACAGCATCCCTGCCTGTCAGTCATTTTAACCTTGCTATGACAACGGATCTTTCAGGTAACCTGTATGTAAGTGGTGATTTCACCAACGAGAACGGTAAGTATTATATAGCAAAATGGGATGGACATTCCTGGAGTGAGTTAGGCGACCCTTCAAATCCAATAAAAGTATTTGAACCGATAACTTTGCTCACAAGAGATAAGGCGGGTAATATTTATGCAGGTGGTGCTTTTGGCGACGACAATGGATTTGGCTTCGGTATTATAAAATGGGATGGCACTGAT
>JAKFER010000183.1:0-14932 GCA_036675565.1 Chitinophagaceae bacterium | reverse complement strand
GGAATCGGGCCAGGTTTTGATAGCTGTCATGGCAAGCTGTTGTGAAAGCGGTTGGGCATACCCGTTGTATGTTATGATCAAAAAAATAATGATAAAAAATTTCTTCATGCTTAGCTTTTCAAAAAAAGGTCTTCTTCGAATTGATTATAAAGGTGATTCTATTGTTTACTTACAGCAGCTTCCGTTGCGCCATAACTGTATTCAATCCTTTTTTTCGCTTTTTTAGTGTCTGTTTCACTTAACCGGATGCTTTTACTTTTTTCTCCACTGATGTTTAACAAGAGTTCAGCACCCGGATTAAAACTAATATTATTCATGACGATGGTCCGGCTGTTATGGATATTCATTACCGGGTCAGTTTCCTTTGTTAATAATTTTACATTTCGCAAAGTAATGTTGCTGCCTTCTGTCATATCCAAACCTTTATCCGTTTGCATGATCATGTTCTGCATTACGATATTATCCACACTCATTTCGGGTAACCCTCTTACAAATATTGCCTTCTCTGCACCATTCACTGTAACATTATTGATATAAATATTTCTGAACTGCGGTGTTTCTTCTGTTACGGGTAGCATTTCCACTTTTGGTGGCTCTCTTTTTTCGCCTGCCAAGGCAATCGGGTCACGGGCTGCATAGTACATATCAAACAGGATGGCTTCACCAATAATATCCTGCATGCTGATATTGTTGATGTAAATGTTTTCAACCACGCCGCCCCGACCACGGGTTGTTTTAAAACGAAGACCGATATCGGTTCCAATAAAAGTGCAGTTATCAACCCAAATATTCCGGGCACCTCCACTCATTTCAGAACCTACCACAAAACCACCATGTGCAGCGTAAACAATACAATTACGAATGATGACATCCTGTGTGGGCATATTTCTTTTTCTCCCTTCCGCATCGCGGCCAGATTTTATACAAAGCGCATCATCGCCTACATCAAATAAACTATTTTCTACCAATACATTGCTGCACGATTCAAGATCGAGGCCGTCACCATTTTGTGCAAACCAGGGATTTCTGACTATGATAGACCTGATCGTTATATTAGAACTCATTAATGGATGAAGACACCATGCAGGTGAATTCTGAAACACAACACCTTCCAGTAAAATCCTGTCGCAATTGGTAAGCACCAATAAATTGGGACGTAAAAAATCTTTAACCTCTTCATAAAATGATGCGCTTTTCCCAGCCTGTATCTGGCCCGGATTTGTAAGTTTTGATCCCCTTAATGAACTTTCGCTGGGATACCATATTTTTTTGTCATCATTCAAAACACCACCGGAAGCAACTAATTTTTTCCAATTGCTTTCACTGAGTTTTTCTTTTTTAACCATTCTCCAGGCTTCTCCGGCACCATCAATAATGCCATAACCGGTAATGGCTATGTTATTGGCATTGGTTGCTGAGATTGGTGATTGGTTACGCATCTGGGGCAGTCCTTCCCAATTACCAGCCACCAACTTATACTGTGTAAAATCTTTGGTGAATTGCAGCATTGCATTTCTTTTCAAATGCAGGTTAACGTTAGATTTTAATTCTATTGGCCCCGTTAACCACAAGCCTTCAGGAACCAGGACCACACCACCACCCTTGCTATGCATATCCTGTATGGCATCATTGATACTTTTTGTATTCAATGATATTCCATCAGCCTTTGCACCAAATTTTTCAATATTGATGGTATCACTTTTAAATGAAGTGGTTTTGACCTGCGGCAGCTTATTTTGTTGTGAAAAAACACAAACTATCGGGAGTATCGCAACTAATAATAATAAAAAAGTTCTTTTCATATGAATGTTTTTAACGTTCTTAAGCACAATGAAAACTGCAATCGTTTTACTGTTTCAATGCAATGAAAACGGTTTGTGAAAATCAACAAACTGTATTCATTCAAAATCCAGTTTTTGGAGGCTATTTCAGCTAACAAGTCTAACGACATATTGCCGCAATACAAGCAGAATCCGGGAGTTTATTTACGCAATCGTTACCGAAAACGATGTCAGGATATTTCTACAGCTTTTAATAAAGCATTTTTGATAAAAATGAAGTAAAATTGACCAGGTGGTAATGACTGTATGATAACGAGGAATATCTATTTTACAGGGTGTTTTTCATATGTGAAATCCCAGGCTACTCTTTTCAATAAATAAGAAATTAAATCTATTGGTCCACATTATCATATTCACCTTTCCAGCTATACCAGCCAAAAATGGTTAAACCTATGGCAATAGGCGCGGACACTGCTATAATAATGATCCAGGGTACAGGATTGGTGATATCTCCTTGTCCGCCTTTTTGAATATTTTGAAAAGCGCTGATCACAAGTAAAATAAAAAACAGCGGACCAATCAACATCCAGATCATTCCAAGTAATCGTTTAATTTTTTGCATAGCTGTTGATTTAATCGTTGCTTGAATTTACTTTTCGGTTAGAAAGGTATAGCATGCCAATCACAAAACTTAAAAATGCCACACCAATGGGATACCACAGACCGGATAAATGATTGGCACCTGGTAAAGTGGTGATCAATGTTGCAATAAATGGAACCAGTCCTCCAAAAACACCATTACCGATATGATATGGTAATGACATGGAAGTATACCTGATGCGGGTTGGAAAAAGTTCTACAAGAAAAGCAGCAATGGGTCCATAAACCATGGTAACAAAAAGAACCATGATAGCCACCAGCCCAATCATTTTCCATTTCCCGCTTTCTGACAAAATCACTTCTTTTTTCTGACCATTTCCATTGGCCAGGTTTGTTCGTTTTTCACTGCTGCCATCGCTGTAATAAATAAAAGTTGCATCTACTGACTGCATGGCCGGTATACCCTCAGCAGGTTCTGTCACAACCGTTTTATTAGTAGTATCTGCAATCTTATACAACTGCGAGAAAATGGGTTGATAAAAAAGCACACCCAGCAACATCCCGGTCATCATGATTCCTTTTCTGCCCCACTTATCAGACAAAGAACCAAAGACAATAAAAAATGGTGTTGCGAATAATATCGCAATTAAGATAATTGAATTGGCCTGTTCATATTCAACCAAACACTTGGTAAGAATAAAATTCTGTGCATAAAACTGGCTGGTATACCAGATGACTCCCTGGCCCATGGTTGCACCGAATAAGGCCAGTAAAACCATTTTGAAATTTTCCTTTTTGCCAAAACTTTCTTTTAAAGGATTGGTTGATGTTTTGCCTTCTTTTTTCAATTTGGCAAAAAGTGGAGATTCATCCATTTTCATTCTAATGAATACAGATACAACAACTAAAATAATTGATAACAAAAAAGGATAACGCCAGCCATTTCCATAGGTAAACTCTTCAATGCCTACCATGCGGCGCACGGTCAGTATGACGCCCAATGAAACAAATAATCCTAATGTTGCAGTTGTTTGAATCCATGAAGTAAAAAATCCGCGACGATGTGCCGGCGAATGTTCCGCAACATAAGTAGCGGCACCTCCATACTCTCCACCTAATGCAAGTCCCTGCAACAAGCGCAATATTAAAACCAGCATAGGTGCCCACCAGCCAATAGAATCATAGGAAGGAATACAACCAATTAAAAATGTTGAGCCGCCCATCAAAATCAGCGTCAATAAGAAAGTATATTTTCTCCCAATAATATCACCGATGCGGCCAAAAAATAATGCACCAAATGGACGCACGATAAACCCGGCAGCAAATGTTGCTAATGTAGATAAGAGTGCTGCGGTAGGATTGATGTCAGGGAAAAATTTCTGTGCAATAATGGTTGACAAACTGCCAAAAATATAGAAGTCGTACCATTCAATTAAAGTTCCAACGGAAGAAGCTGCGATGATCTTCCCGATTCCTTTGCCCTGGGCCATGAAAATTTATTTAAAAATGATCACATTGAAAATGATCTTACAATATTAAGGATTTATAGGCTCAACCCGAAACCAATCAAAATCCGCATAACCGGTATCGTTAGTTTGTTGTTGCCCGCTGCAAAATATTCCTGCCTTTGCTCCTTTCCACTTACCTGGTGTTGCAGTAAAAATTTCCCCTGCATTTATAAAAGTTTTTCCATCCAAACTGTAGCTGAATGAACTAAGTCCACCGTCCTTCACTGTAACCCGCAAATAAATATCTCCTTTATTTTCTTTTGATATTACGCTTCTTAATTCCTTATTTCCCTTATCTGCATTTTTACATGTTGCATAAACCAATTGCAATCCATCAACAGTTGATTCCAAATACAAAGCTGCATAGCTCAAACCCATCACGGCTAACCCGGTTTTTTCATTTTGCAATTTGGGATTGGGGGAAAAGGAAAGTTTAGTTGTCATGCTGAATGCAGGCGCTGGAAATTTCTGGAGGAGAATGTTGCCAACACCCCAAAGATTAGTTGCATCACCAGGTTGTTTTATCGCATACAATCTTAACTGTCCCGTTGTCGGGTTGAGAAAATACCACCATGCTTTGGGGTTGGCCATCCATTGCCATTGTAATCCCAAATCTGATTTTTCAAATTCATCCGATTCAGGTGGGGTTATGATAGTGCTGGTATTTTTTATTCCTGGTTTTTTGTAAGTAGTCACTGGTTCACCCATTCCATCTCTATCCTTATCAAGCCCAATAACAGGCCAGTCATTGATCCATTTCATCGGTTGTAAATGCACAATGCGACCATATGCTTCTTTATCCTGGAAATGAAGGAACCAATCCTCGCCTGTTTGCGTACTTACCCATGCGCCCTGGTGCGGGCCATTGATCTTGGTTGAACCTTGGTGCATGACAACCTTTCTTTCATACGGCCCATAAATATTTTTTGATCTTAACACCGTTTGCCAACCCGTTGCCACACCACCAGCCGGTGCAAAAATGTAATAGTATCCATTTCTTTTATAAAATTTCGGACCTTCTATAGTGGGATCCGATTCATGCCCATCATAAACCAGTTTGCCTTGATCCATTACTTTGGTCCCTTCGCTGTTCATTTTTTTAACAACGATAATACTTTTGATCCCGGCACGACTTCCCGCATAAGCATGAACCAGGTATGCATCACCATTATCATCCCATAGTGGGCAGGGATCAATTAATCCTTTTCCGCCTTCAACCAAAACCGGATCGGACCATGGACCGGAAGGATGTTTGGCTTTGGTGAGGTAAATGCCAAAATCAGGATCGGGAAAATAAATATAAAATTCGTTATTATGGTAACGGATAGATGGAGCCCAAATACCCTCGCCATGGCGGGGAACAGAAAAATGTTCAACAGGCGTTAACCGGGACAAAGCATGGCCTATGAGTTCCCAGTTAACAAGATCCTTTGAATGAAGGATAGGCAAGCCGGGAACATCTTCAAATGAAGATGCTGTCATATAGAAATCATCACCCACACGAATGGCATCCGGATCTGAATAGTCGGCATGCAAAATGGGGTTTTTATACATGCCATTTCCCAGGTCAGCCACCCATGTTTTGGATTGATGCTGCGCTTTTAAATATACCGGGAGAAATAAAATGAGTATGAATATCAAATTTTTCATCGACTGAGTTAAATGCTGATCAAATCAAATTATAATTTACCGGTTCCCGCCCATTGTTTAATCACTTCTTCCACCTCCGCGGTTTCATGCAAAATATTGCTGTATTGATAAGAGATGTTTAATGAACAGGTAGAACTGACCGGTTGTGAACCCGTACAATTCATAAATATATTTCCAGTTACCATCCATCCGCCATTTGTATCTGTATCGAATGCTCCAACAGGATTTTTTACGATTTTAAAAACATTGTTCTCCACTTTTATGCAAGCACCCATGCGTGAATTGATTCCACCATCCACATTTTCGTACAAACAATTAAAAATATGCGCTTCTCCATAACGGTAACTGGGTGTGCGACTATTTATATTCTTCCAGTAGTTATGGTGAAATGTAATACGCCGGTTGTAATTATCTGATTCGGACGAACCTACCAGGTTGCTTTTCCAGTGATCGCGAAAAATGCACCAACTGATAGTGATATAGGAAGATGCCCCGCTTGCATCAACCAGTCCATCATACTTGTCTTTATCCGGTTGTGTAGCCGGCGATTCACTGAAGAATTCACAATGATCGATCCATATATTTGATGCGCCATCCAAAATGCGAATACAATCACCGGCATTGAACGCATTTAAAACTTTAGACATTTTCAGGTTGCGGATAATAATATTTTTAGACCTGATCTCGAAACCAACACCTTCCAATTCCGCTTCGGCACCAAGCCCTATGATAGATTTATTATCACTTACCATAATTTTTATTCCGGGGCTGATCAATTTTTTATTTAATTGTATGATCAGTGGCAGGTCACTGTTGCAATAATTACTAAGTTCATTAAGATTATTAGCAACAACTGTTTGACCGTCGGCACCACCTATTGTTCCCCCATTCAATGTTGCATAACCTGCCAAAGAGAAATCGGGACCTGCAGGTACAACCGGTTCAAAATGAGCAGTGATAAATTTATTCTCATTCATTACCATGTTTTCGGTTTCCAGGTAACCGGCTAAATCACCGGTCCAATGACTGAATTGAAAACCCGTGGCAGGCAAAGCTGTTATTCTGATATTTGAAGATGCTTCATATTCATTTCCACCCGGATCTAAATTTACAGTACCGGCAGATGCTGGATTGATGTAAACTGTAACAGAAAATTTATTCTTTTCACCCACCGGTTTTTGGCAACAAACACTTACCAGGCAAATAGTGAACATAAAAAATAATATCCTGGTAAAATGCAGCATCTGTTTTTTTTACTTTCTTTTATAAGGCTCCCATGAACCCAGGATATTTTGCAGGGTATATTTTTTCACTTCTTCATCATTCAACTGATTAGCCCATGAAACTCTTGATAATGGTTTAGCACCGGGGCCTTCACTTTTATATTCTGCATAACGGGCCGTTTTTTCATTTGCCGGATTACGCCAGTTATTCCACCCTTCCGGAATAATGTGATCACCCATCCAGCAATTAATATAAGTTACAGAAGCGGTTGGTGTCCAGGGCCGACCCAAAGACACTTTATTCGTTTTTTCATCTGCCGTTAGTTTGCAATTAAAAAAGACAAATCCGAAAGGGATAATAGAATTTGTAGACGCGGCAGTTACATGTGAATTCTTTTTACTGTGGATATGGCATTCTTGAAACACAGCTGTTGCCGCACCAAAAATAAAATCAGTAGTGCCTTCAATATAACAGCGCTCAAAATAATGTTTTACACCAGAGCCACTCAGGAATAATACATCCTGGTTGCCAACCATACGGCAATCCCTAAACGAAGCACGGTTACCTTCTACCCTTAAAGCTACAGCCTGGCCGGCGGTGAAGCCTGCCGTGTTCTCGAATGTGATATTTTCTGCATGAAAATCATTTCCATAAACAAAAAAAGAAGCGCAGGTCCAGGTATTTAATGTGTCTCCGTTAGAAAGTCGTAAACCCGAATGATTATCATAAGTAAGTATGGTCTCAAGTTTATTTTCACCAATCAATGAAACAAAATTTTTACGGGCATCCACTACAATCACCTCCTTATAAATTCCATTTTTGATAAAAATTTCCACACGGGAATCATTTCCTTCCGGAACCGCATCTAATGCTGATTGAACAGAAGTAAAATCACCTGAACCATCTTTTGAAACGATTAACCTGCTGGTTTGGGAATAACAAAAAAAAGGGACCTGTAATAAAAAGTAAACAAACAATCGATATACAGCTTTCTTCATGACTTATCTTTTGATGATCCTTTCTGCCAATGAAGGATCTATTACCCTGATCTCTGACAATACAATTTGTGCAATAAGCCTTGCACCCAATTCATTAAAGTGTGTATTGTCATCTTTTCCATTTGGATAATTGGGATGTTCGCCTTTCTTCAATTGCAGGAATAACAACTTCGAATCTTCCACTCCCATGTGCTGGTATAATGCTTTACTCTTTGCATCCATATCAATAAACAACACATTCAACTCCCTGGCTACTTCTTTTACCAAAGGAGAATAAGCAGCATGGGTTTCGAGTGCATTTCCTTCCTTGTCAAATCTTCTGCGGGAAACGGGCGTTAGTAAAACAGGTACAGCCTTTTTTGACCTGGTTTCTTTTACAAACCGGGTAAGATTTGTTTTGTACTGACCAGGGGTTGTATACCGTTCCGTTTTTTCTTTTGATTCATCATTATGACCAAACTGGATAAAAACATAATCACCTTCCTGTAGATTTTCTAATACAGGTTGCCATAAATTTTCGGAAATAAATGTTCGGGTACTTCTTCCATTTTTTGCCCGGTTATCAACTTTTACCGTACTGTCGAAGAAACCGGAAAAAGGCATTCCCCATCCTGTTTCCGGGAAGGCTTTAGGATCCTTTACTGACATCGTGGAATCGCCAATCATATAAATCGTGATGGGCTTATTACTTAAGAAAGAAAAAGACATGGCGGCAAATGCAAACAAAATAATAAAAATATAACGTGCATGCATATTACAAATCTTTAGCTTTTAGTAAACTATTGATGTATACTTCAATATTGGTGTAATATTTATCCAGTTTGTAACCAGCAGCATCTGCATCGTCATGTGGGTTCAAATCATTCTCCCGTTCCCATTCATCGGGCATTCCATCAAGATCAGAATCTACAGTTGGGGAAAGTGTACGGAGTGCCGGCCAGGCATGCTGCGTTTGTTCGTAAGAAGTTCCATGTGGAAAACCACCCTGTACATCAATAATGGAGCCTGTACCATTTTTCACATCATTCACAATTCGTTCATCCAAAGTATCCCTGCTGAAACTGGCACCGGCTTCATTCAAAACCGCAGTGTAGGCATCCATTGGCTTTTGCAGACTGGTAGGTATAACCGGAATTTTTTTTTCCATTCTGGCTATGGCAGCATCGGCATCAGATCCTTTATCCATGACGACTCCTTTCCAATTATCAGCAGTTACTTCCGGAGAACCATTTACAAAATTTCCATCAATAAAATATTTACCAAATGGTATTTCATTTTCTCTTTTAAAAGGATTGGCCACCCGGTACAAAACAGATTTTTTGGTGTTCGGTCCACTTTTATAATAGTTGTTTACGATATTATATTGTCCTCCTTCACCACCATATACATTATTGCCTCCCCAATTATAGATCACATTATTGGTAAAATCCGCCAGTTCAACATCTTCATTCAAATTGCGTATCCCATCAAAACGTGGCGTCCGGCTTTGGCAGTGTGCATACAGGTTATGATGAATGGATATATGCCTGCCTCCCATAATACCACCATATCCATGATGCTGAAAATCATTATCGCCTCTTTCAAAATGATAGGAATAATTTAATGGTTCTGAAATAATGGACCATTGTATGGTTGTACTATCACCTGCGTACACACTTAAAACTTCATCGGTGCTCCAGCTAATTGAACAATGGTCGATGATGATATTTTTTTTCCTGTTTGCACTCAATGCATCGTCGCTGCCAGCACCATGGACCTTACCCGTGTTTTGGTAACGATCACCCATACGGAATCGCATGTAACGGATGATCACATTGTTACCATCAATTTTAACCGGCTGATCTGCGATGCAGATTCCGTCTCCCGGTGCAGTTTGGCCGGCGATGGTGGTATTGGCTTTTATATTCATCGGTGATTTGAGATGAATGGTTCCTGAAACATTAAATACAATGATCTTGCTGCCACTCCTGCTTAATGCCTGGCGCAGGCTGCCTTCGCCATCATCTTCCAGGTTATTAACGATGTAAACTTTACCCCCGCGTCCGCCGGTTGTATATTTTCCAAAACCTTCTGCACCCGGGAAAGCCAGGGGAACCGGATCTGCTTTCATTATTCCGGTTGCCGGGGAACATCCTGATCCCGAAAAAAGGCTAAACATGATCGTTATACAACCCAGTGCACCCTTAAAAAATTTGCTAATAACCATAAGTATTCCTTAATCAACATTTTTTAAAACATAAAAAAAGGGACGGTTTCATCCCCGCCCCGGCCTAATCAATTAATTTTAAAAAGCCCAGCGGGGGTCACCAATGGGTCCGCCGGTATTACCGGCAGTCCGCAATGGAGAACCGGCTGGTAAAGTAAAATCGGTTGTCGTTGCTGTCCATCCCAGGTCAATATTCAGGTTATTTGATTGTTGAACAATCGACGGGAATGTTAATGGAGCCAATGGATCGCCACCATTAAAATTGAAAGTGTTGTTGTATGAAAAAGTAACGACCGAATTATCACCGGCTCTCAAGGCACTGCTGCCTATAGCCTGTCCAGGCTTTGGCGTATTGGCAATTATATTATTTTGAATGGTGGCATTAATGTTATTAGCATTTGCATCTATCAAAATATTATTTCTTCCGCTGAAGCCATAATTATTAATGGTATTCTGATTGATAATGATCTGTGGAACTGCCGGCATGGTCATATTGGTAGCCCAACTGATAAATGCCCGTGCAATATCATAAAATGTGTTATTGGTCAGCTCCAATGTTTTAAATTCCAATTTATCAATCATAAAATAATGATATGAACCCGTACCATTTTCATAAGCAAGGGTATTATTCACTTTAATAAAATCAATCTTATGTGCATTTGCGCTGCCACGATTGCCTCTCATAAAGGCATTGTTTGTTTTATGCACAATGCAATTATCAACGGTGATGGATGTAAACTCCGCCGCTTCACCATCTGAGTTTAATCCTGTTAAATTGATAAAATAATCAGCACCCGCAGCCGTACCATCAAACTCAATACCCTTGAATGTAATCCCGGCTCCTGTACCATTTAATTTGATCTCTTTAAAATTGACTTTTGTAGATGTTGGATCCAGCGTTACTGATTCAAGACCTATGTGTTTTTGACTGATGACGAGATTTGCATAAGCTCCTGATCCATCTTTTAAATCATAAGTACCAGGATTCAAACCAATAATTTCCCCGCTTGCTGCATTATTCACAGCTTCAATTATGTCATCACCCGGATTCAATATAACTACATAAATACTTTTTTCTTTCGTGGTGAAACTGACAAATCCTTTGCTAACCGTTCCCCTGAAAACCTCTGCTGAATATTCTGTTAATTCATCCAGGTCTTCAATCAATTTAAATTCATTATCAACATCCGTAGCAGTCAAAGGTATTTCTACCGGTGTGCCAACTGTGGGCGTTAAAACGATTTTTGTTAATCCTGCCGTAGGCCGCCAACGAAGAATCACACTGTTATCCTTTAATTCCGCATCCAGTACATCAAAAAATATTTGTTCACCGGTGATCATAAAACTTTCACTGTATACCCAACCGGATTCGGCTGTATTATTTAAGGTATTGGCTTTAACCCGTGCAAAATATTTTTGATTGATCTCCAGTTCATCATCTGTGATGGTTACCCATGCCGTGTCAACTACTTTTATAATGGGTGAAGGTGTTTGAAAGGTGGTATCTTTTGAAACTTCTACTGTATAACTGGTACCCTGCGTAAACAAGGATGGCGACCAGGAAAGCGTTGCCTGGATCTCCCCGGCAGCAATGTTTATATCACCGGGTTTAAACTGGCGTGGCAGTTCAAAGTTTGGATCAAACTCCGTCTTTTTACAAGCTGTAAACATAACGGCCAGCAGAACAAATAAGCTACCTAATTGCAAGCCAAATTTTTTATTTCTCATTTTTCAAATTTTATCTTAGAAAAATTAATAACCATAATCCTGGGTTAACCGGGGATTTGCGTCTATTGATGCCTGTGGTATTGGCAATAATTCTCTTTTATTGGGTTCAAATCCTTCCGCATATGCACCATTGGTGATCAGGGTTGACTCCAGGCTGCTTCTTACCCAATCTACCCTGGCAAAACCTGTGGGTGCGGAAGTGCCAAATGGATTTGGCTCGTAATAAGAAGGATTAGCCCAAATGAGTTCAGGTGAATCCTGCTTATAAAACATGTAATCGGGTAACTGATCATAAGGTGGTTGCCTGTTTGACATGGCGATGATAGTCGCCTTTGTTTCTGCTAATTTTTCACCCAGCATGTTCCAGCGAATCAGGTCATATTTCCTGATACCTTCTCCGCCTAATTCAAGTGCCCGTTCGTCTACTATTGCATCAAAGAATCCATCCTTAGTTGCTGGTGTTGTTCCGATCTTGGAAGCATCGCCACCGAATGCTCTTGTACGTACTTGTTCAAAAGCTGCAACTGCGGCGGGCGTTGGGCCACCACTCAATTCATTATCTGCTTCCGCAAACATTAATAAGACATCCGAATAGCGGATCAATGGCCAGTTAACACCAAAATACTGGGGACCTGTAATTACACCATCAGGGATCCAGTCTCTCCTGAATTTTCCATCCATAAGCACATTTAAATTTCTGCCGGTTCTGGCTGTTACTGTAGATCCGTTGGCCAATATGAAATAAGGCACACACATCACATCCCTGCGCAAATCATTTTCATCGAACATATAAAAATAGTTAGGCAATACCGTTAGTGCGGAGTTCCCATTGTTATTTGCTCTTGGTCCATTATAATAACCCAGTTTACTGTCGCCCAAGCCACTGTTGCCCCCGCCCATAGCTACTTCCCATACCACTTCACCATTGGGTTCAATCTGTTTACCTGCTATATAATTTTTAAAAACAGATTCATAACTTGGGTTCAGCTGGTGCTGGTTACTTTGAATAATAGCCTGCGTTTCATCTTTAGCGATCTGGTAGTATGCCAAATGATTACTTCCTCTTTCCATTTGTTTATTCCTTCTCAAAGAATAGCCACCCCTGAATAAAGCGATTTTAGCACGTAAGGCCCTTACTGCTCCCTGTGTGATGCGTTCATCTTTTGCAACTTCAGAACGCCATGGAACCAGGGTGCTGGCTAATTGCAGATCTTCCAATAAGCGATCATAAATACTGTCACGGTCCATCTTGCTTTTAAACAAATCAGTTTCCAGCGAAGAAGGTTGAAATTGCGCAGGTACATCACCCCAGTTACGGATCAATTCAAAATAAAATTGAGCTCTTAATGTTAATGCTTCTCCATGTAATCGCTTCAACAAATTTTTCTGTTGTGCATTGCCGTTATTGTATTCCTCCATCAATGGAATATTATAAATACAAAGATTGGCTCTTTCAACACCATCATATAACTGGTTAAAAGGACGTGGCAGCTGTGTATTATTAGGCGTAGCATTATAATGCGCAATATCCCTGCGTTCATTGTCATTCCTTCCTGCCTGTCCCATCATCAGGTCTGTATCATAAGTATAGTACATGCTGAGACGAATACCATATCCCTGGTCGCCTGTCAGGCTATAATAGGTTCCCAGCACTGCTTTTTCAGCATTGATCACATTATCAAACACGTAATCTGTACCAAAAGAAGAAACAGGCTCTACTTCCAGGTATTTTTTACAGGATGAAAATCCTGCTATTATTAACGTGACCACAGCAAAGGAAGTAATCGTTCTGTTTAATTTGTTTTGCATATTGAAATATTTTGAGTCAATATTTTATAAAGAAAGATTTAATCCAAAAACAACTGAGCGACTTCGTGGATAAGCTGAATAATCTACACCGGGTGTTTCGGGCGTTCTTCTGCGGGTACTCACTTCAGGATCATATCCTGAATAATTGGTCAGCACAGCAAGGTTGGTAACAGTAGCATAGATCCTGGCTGAACGCATTTTAATTCGTTCCGCAACATTTTGTGGCAGGTTATAACCCAGTGTGATATTGTTGATCCTTGCAAAAGAACCATCTTCAACAGCCCATGAATGCAGAATGAAAGAATTACTTGCCGTTCCCGGTATCCATAGTTCGGCATTGGCATTTAACTTAGCCAGTTCCGATGGATCTGTTACTACCACACCATCTGCATTAATAGTTTTCCAACGATTATTCATGATATCAAGCAAGTTGGCATTGCCCTGGTAACCACTGGTGAACTCCAGTTTGTTCGCATTGTATACATCATTCCCAAACTGGTAATTTACAAATATGCTCAGGTCAAAATTCTTATACCTGAATTGCTGGTTGATACCACCAAACAATTTCGGTTGTGCCACACCGATAATTTTTTTATCATCTTCGGTAATAGCGCCATCATTATTGAGATCGGTAAATTTTAAACGACCGGGGGCAGGTGCTGCTGAAGTATAACTTTGATTACTGGCAATACCTGATTTTAAAACGTAAGCACCGTTTGTGTAATCAAAATCATCCAGCGTATAGAAACCATCCGTTACAAATCCATACATGGACCCTAACAATTCGCCTTCTTTAATGATATAATCTGCAGGACTGTTTGAGAAACCCCATCCTGAATTACGATAATAGAAATCCTGGAAAGTACCCAGGCTTTCCACTTTTACCTTATTAAATGAAGCATTGAAATTCACATCCCAGGTAAAGTCCCTTTTGGCAACAACGGCAGCAGATAACTGGAATTCAACACCACGACTTGAAGTAGAACCAACATTCTGTAACTGTGTTGTATAACCGGAAGATGTTGGTACCGGTACTTCAACCAATAAATTCTCCGTGGTATTGCGATAAACATCTGCAGAAAACTGGAACCTGTTGCGAAGGAAGCCCATATCCATACCGATATTACGGGTAACGGTTGTTTCCCAAACCAGGTTTGCATTGGCCAGGTCAGATGGTGCGTATCCGGTAACCATCTGGTCGTTCAACCAATACTGCGTACCGGAATTAAATTGGGTGAGATATAAAAAGTCACCGATGCGGTTATTCCCCGCTTCACCATAACTAACACGGAACTTGAGATCATTGATAGCCGGTTTGATCCCTTCAAAAAATTTCTCATTAGAAACCCTCCACGCCACTGAACCAGATGGAAAGTATCCCCACTTGTTGCCTTCTGCAAATTTCGAAGAACCATCAGCTCGGAATGT
>JAKFER010000031.1:0-2175 GCA_036675565.1 Chitinophagaceae bacterium | reverse complement strand
AAAACAAGCGCTTGAATATTTTTACGCGGTTGAATAATATCTTTGCTTCCCTCCCTGTTAACCCACCTTCATCAATACTGAATAAAGAAAAATGACTACAATAAAAAACGACCTGTTATTAAGAGCGCTGAGAAAAGAAAAAGTGGAAAGACCTCCTGTATGGATGATGCGGCAGGCTGGCCGCTATCTGCCTGATTATATCAAACTAAGAAATAAGTATGATTTTTTTACAAGGGTTCAAACACCTGAATTAGCAACAGCGATCACTTTGCAACCTGTTGACCAGGTTGGCGTGGATGCCGCCATCATTTTTTCAGATATACTGGTTATTCCACAAGCATTGGGCCTTGAGGTTTTGATGGAAGAAGGTAAAGGCCCATCGCTGCCCATTGTAATCAAAGAAAAGAAAGATGTAGATGCATTAGATACTTCAAATACTGCTGAAAAATTACAGTATGTAATGGATGCACTCACCATGACAAAAACAGCATTGAACAACCGGGTGCCATTGATTGGTTTCGCCGGGGCGCCATGGACATTACTTTGTTATATGGTGGAAGGAAAAGGCAGCAAAACATGGGATAAAGCGAAACAATTTGCATATACCAAACCGGATGTTGCACATGCATTGTTGCAAAAAATTACGGATGCAACGATTGATTATTTAAAAGCACAGGTTACTGCAGGTGCGGATCTTTTGCAGGTTTTTGACAGCTGGGCTGGATCTTTAAGTCCGGCAGATTTTAATGTTTATTCACAACCCTATTTATTACAGATCGCTGATGCATTAAAGGGTCATGCACCGGTTATTTTATTTCCAAAAGGAAGCTGGTATGCATTACCTGAATTAAGCAAAAGCAGTGCTGCAGGTTTGGGTATCGACTGGTGTGTTTCGCCTAAAATGGCCAGGCAACTAACCAATAACCAAATTACATTACAGGGAAATTTTGACCCGGCAAAATTACTGGCACCCATACCCGAAATTAAAAAATGGGTAAACGAAATGATCAATGATTTTGGTCCGCAGCAATACATTGCCAATCTTGGACATGGAATAACACCCAATGTTCCGGTTGATCATGCAAGAGCATTTGTTGATGCGGTGAAGGAATACAAAGCAATTTGACAATTAGACAATTTGGCAATTTGACAATTCGGCAATTCGGCAATTCGGCAATTTGGCAATGCAGACTAAATCTAAACAACTAAACCATCTAAACATCTAAACATTATTACACCTAAACACCTAAACAGTACAACTTTTGACTTTAAAAGACCAATGGATATCATTGATCGATCAATTGCAAAACAACATTTGCGCTACTTTGGAAAAGGCAGATGGCAAAGCTGTTTTTCATGAAGATAAATGGGAAAGACCACAGGGCGGTGGCGGTAAGACCAGGGTGATAGCCAATGGAAATGTTTTTGAAAAAGGCGGCGTCAACACTTCTGTTGTATTTGGTGAGGTAACGGATGTAATGCGCCGGCAGTTGAATATAAATGGTGATAAATGGTTTGCATGCGGATTAAGTTTGGTCATTCATCCTTTGAATCCTTTTGTACCTACGGTGCATTGTAATTACCGCATGTTTGAATTATACAATGCACAGGATGAAGTAATAGACCGGTGGTTTGGCGGTGGTACTGATCTTACACCTTATTATTTATTTGAAGAAGATGCCCGTCATTTTCATCAAACCTATAAAGATGTTTGTAACCAGTTTGATCCTTCATTCTACCCCAATTTTAAAAAAGAATGCGATGATTATTTTGTAAACAAACATCGCAACAATGAAAGAAGAGGAATTGGTGGTATTTTTTATGATCATCAAAGAGCGGACGAAAATAAATCCGCAGAATTTTGGATGAACTTTGGAAAAGCCTGCGGCGAAGCATTTAACCTTGCCTATATTCCCATAGTTGAAAAAAGAAAAGATATGCCCTATTCTGCAGATCAAAAACACTGGCAGGAAATCAGGCGCGGACGATATGTTGAATTTAACCTTGTGCATGACCGTGGTACCATCTTTGGATTAAAAACAAATGGCAGAACGGAGAGTATTTTAATGAGCCTGCCTCCTACCGTTCGATTTGAATATAACTTTACACCACTACCCGGTAGTGAAGAAGATAAATTGTGGCAGGTATGCCTGCATCCGAAAGACTGGGTTTAAA
>JAKFER010000038.1:0-2177 GCA_036675565.1 Chitinophagaceae bacterium | reverse complement strand
TAAAAAAGCAGTAGTTAAATTTCCAGAAGTTATTATGGAAGCGCTTACAACCAATGGACTTCAACCATCGGATATCGGAGTGCTGATCCCGCACCAGGCTAATTTGCGCATTGCGCAATTTGTACAACAAAAACTAAAATTGAGGGACGACCAGGTGTTTAATAATATTGATAAATACGGCAATACTACTGCTGCATCTATTCCTATTGCTTTATGCGAAGCATGGGAGCAGGGTAAAATAAAAGAAGGTGACCTGGTTTGTTTAGCCGCCTTTGGCAGCGGGTTTACCTGGGGTAGTGTTTTGTTGAGATGGTAAACAACACATCGTTGTGTAATTTGTTGAGCCACCGAATCTTTATGGAATGAAAAATATTGTTCTGTTTTTGGTATTTTGTTTCATTACTTCGACCTGTTATGCACAGGATGGAGTTAGCTGGCTTATCTATCATAATGAAAGAATCATTTTAACTGGCTATAATTTTCCGGATCGAAAAAAGAATATAGTAATGATCGAATCCAATTCTCTTGACTCAACAGGAAGTTTCGTTGTTGAATATTCAGAAATGAATGCAGTTAGCAGTCGGGGAAATTGGATAAGAATAATAGAAATAGTAGATAAGAATAATAATATATTATACAAAAAAGACAGTACTCGTCATCTTGAAATTAATAATGGAATCTTAAAAAAGCTACTTATCGGCAGGAGAAAATTAAAAATATATACCTGGGCTCACCCTAGTAAAGAAAGTGGCATTCGGGTTCGGATACGTAGAGTACATTTGTGCACTCTTGAATTAAAATAAGAATGCAGCAGCGTATTATCTATATTATTAACCCTATTTCCGGCACAAGGACCAAAAAGGATTTTCAGCAGTTCATCCAGGAAAAAACAAAAGAAAAAGGAATTCCTTTTCATGTATTTCCTTCTGTTGCCAGTGGCGATTATTCTTTTCTTAGTTCAATTATTAAGGAAGAAAATATTACAGACGTAGTCATTGCCGGTGGTGATGGTACCGTAAGCCAGGTTGTTAACAGCCTGATGAATGAAGATGTGAATTTTGGAATCATTCCCTGCGGTTCCGGAAACGGGTTGGCACTCGCAGCTAAAATTCCCAAACAACCCGCCAAAGCATTGGACATAATTTTTACAGGCCAGGCATCCGCTATTGATGGTTTTTACGTCAATAAACAATTTGCCTGCATGCTCTGCGGCATTGGTTTTGACGCTAAAGTGGCGCACGAGTTTGCAAGACAACCCAAACGCGGATTAAAAACGTATGCAACATTAGTAAGTAAAAATTTCTTTTCTATTTCGCCTTATCAATTCACCATTGAAAGTAATGGGATGGAATTTTCAACAGAAGCTTTTTTTATCAGCATCGCTAATAGTAATCAATTTGGAAATAATTTCACCATTGCTCCCCAGGCACTTCTTTCAGACGGGCTTTTGGATATAGTGATCGTTAAAAAAGCCGCTAAGCCTGTTTTGCTTTATAATCTTGTCAAACAAATATTCGCAGGGAAACTGAAAAAAATTGAGTCTTCCTTAGACCAGCCCATCATTTATTTTCAAACCACTGAAATCTCCATAAAAAACAGTGATAACGCCCCGATGCATATTGATGGCGATCCGGCAGAAACACCGGAAAAATTAAACATTGAGATCAGGAAAAAATGTTTCAGACTTATTCAACCGGCATAGCAATTGATCAGCACTCTTGCTAACATATCAACTTATAAACCTGTTAACTCACTTATCCAAACCCAATAATTCCTTTAGCTTAGCAAAACTCTCTGCATTAGCAACAGAATTAACAGACGTCACAATATCTTTTTGTTCCCGCTTACTTAAATGAAAATTAAGCGCCGCCTTATTTTCTTCCTTATCGGTTGCATATTGAAATAAAACTTTGTGAACGATTCTTCCCGGATGCTCGCTGTAATAACTAAGCATATCATTCTGAAAATATTCCATCATCTTAAACCAGTTATGCTGCAGCAATAAAAAGGGTTTGGTAGCATGATCGGTAATATCATCCGACATATAAGGATACTCCCAACCACCGGGGCTGCGGTCTCTTATTTGTATCAGCAATACACCGCTGGTATTTGCGGCAATCCAGTCGTCAAATGCTTCCAGGAAACGCAAAGAGGTTTCCTGCCCATAATTATCCCTT
>JAKFER010000159.1:0-2177 GCA_036675565.1 Chitinophagaceae bacterium | reverse complement strand
ACACTTGCACTGGCAACATTTACACCTGCCTTTAAACCAAAGTGTGTTTGCTGTGCTGACATGGCTAAAACGCTTAACAGTGCTGTTGATAATAAACAAAATGCTTTTTTCATACAAATGATTTTAGACAATCTAATTCCCCACTTTCACTAACACACCCTATAGTTTTTAAAAATCATGCCAAAGCCAGAACTAAATGAGTAGCAGACAGATAAAAAAAGGCCAGAATCTCTTCTAACCTTTTTAAAATTATACTTATAAATTATTTACTACTTATTTCCACCAAATTTAAAAATACCCGACAGACCCAACCAGCTAATAGTACCATTGTCAGAAACAGCATTATAGCTTAAGGCAAGCTGGAAAGAACTAGCATTGTAACCGATTTGTGGCTTATATGCAAATCCCCCACCAGATGCATCTCCTGTAAAGAAGCCATAACCAATCTGACCACCTACAAAAAATTGCTCTGAAGGATAAATACGGGCACCTACTAAAATGGGAACAGCTCCATAATTAATTTTAAATCCACCGAAATCTTTACCTATGAAGTGGGTGTAACCTAAGGTACCGACAGCCGATGCTTTTTCACTGAATGTGTATTCGCCTTGAAGTTCGCCACCTACCGCAAATGAAGAGATATCCCCGGCATCGCCGATCGGCAACCCTATTACCGGGCCAGCGCCAAATTGAAATTCCTGAGCCTGTGCTCCGATAAATCCTGCAACCACAAAAGTTGCAACTAAAAATAGTCTTTTCATAATTGTTGTTTTAATTGTTTGTTTAATGGGTTAGTTAAAAAATATGGCGCAAACATAGTATCAAGTTTCTGAAATTCAAAAGATTAGCAGTGTTAAATCTTTAAAACTTCGTAAAACTACGTTACCTTAATGGCCAAGTCTAATCCTATTATACTTTGAATAAATAAAAAGCCGCCTCAACATTGTTGAGACGGCTAAAGCTGTAATTATATATAGAAGTATTAAATATTACTTGCCACCTAAAGAGAAATTATATCCTACATGGATACCTACTAATGAAATTGTACTACCATCTTTGTGTCCGCTTTGATAACGGGCACCAAAGTCAATATCATTTACAACATAGCCAAAGCCGACAGCCCAGGCAAATGCGCCTTCAGAATCACTGGAAGATTCTCCGTCAGTTTTAAGTTTCATCCCATTGATAGTATATCCAATTTGTGGTTCGGCATAAAAACCGCTAAAATTATGGCGATAACCCGCTAAAAGAGGGATAATACTCCATGTGGCTTTTGCTTCTGAGCTTGACCCTTTGAATTTAAAAGCTGAATACCCGGTCGTAAACGTAATTTGACCTGCTTCACCGATACCAAATAAGCCTTTCGCATAACCACCAAAACCAGTTTTAACTCCTTCACCAAAATCGCCCGTCGGAATTCCGAGATCAGCACCTACACCAATCTTGGTAGTCCCCGATTGAGCATAACCTGTTACAGAAATTACAGCGATAGATATCGCTAAGAATGCTTTTTTCATAAAATGTTGTTTTTTTAAAAATTGTTTTTTTAATGGCTTGTATTTAAGGCCGCTCAAACATAATATCAAGTTTCTCATTTTTAAAACATTAGGTTTCAAAAAATTATGAAATCAAGTAAAAGTACCCGACAACTCCTGCCAAAAACCCGCTTTTGAATGCATCCAGGAAATAAAAAACCGTATCAACATTTATTGCTGAGACGGCAAAAATTGATTGATAAGAAATATTACTTACCGCCTAATGAAAAATTGTACCCGATACGGAAACCGATCATCCCGCTGCTTCCGCCATCTTTATGCATACTTTGATAACGTACACCGGCTTCAAATTTATTATAGATATACCCCACACCGGCAGCCCAGGTAAAAGCCCCTTCAGAATCACTGCTGGCATACTCGCCTCCTTTGATTTTTGCTCCATAAATACCATAGCCGATTTGTGGTTCAGCATAAAAGCCATTAAAGTTGTGGCGATAACCTGCCAGAAGAGGGATCATTGTACTATTGATCTTATCAGCCCCAAGAAGATCTTTAAATTGTTTTTTGGCGCTTGTAACAAGATAGCCCGTGGTAAATGTAAGCTGGCCTGCTTCGCCGACCCCGTAAAGACCTTTAACAGTTACACCAAGGCCCAACTGGCTTGACTCACTGGCATCCCCT
>JAKFER010000121.1:0-2179 GCA_036675565.1 Chitinophagaceae bacterium | reverse complement strand
ATTAATTTCTATTGTAAGGGCGTGAATAAAGACACTTAAAAGTATTTTTATTCCGCATGGAGCAGGGTATCCATATGTTTACAAATAGGGTATCAATTGTTAAGGAGAACTGATTTTTAGAGAATTAGGAGCTCATTCCTGGTGTCATTGTCAGACCCGGCTTGCAAAGTTCCAGGCAGCATTTGAGTTATGTGTCATCCTATTGAGCATCCTGCACATATTTAAATATCCATGACTTTGCTAAAAATGCCATCGCATTGCCCATTCACCCCGGCGGAATTCTTATCGGCTTCACCTGTAGCATCGGCAGGACAAACAGCATCAGCAACTACAAACCCGGCGCAGTACATATCATTGAGGCACAAATAGCATAGCTTCGATTTCTTTATCTTTAAACCTTATTTATCATAGCATTATAACTTATGGCCAAAGTGGTGGTAAAGCCGATATAGCCATGTGGATGCTCGACAATGATTATGATGGCAGAAGTTTATTTCCATCGCAGGTTTTCTTCCCAATGGCAGGAGCAAAAGAAGGTTGGGCAACTCTAGCCCAAAATCTGAAAGCAGAAATTGACGAAGAAAAAATAGAGGCATTTGGAGGAACAGTTTCATTGTGGCTGGTAAAAATGTGGCGGTAAAAATTATTGACGCAAGAGGAATTGAAAGTTTGAAAATTATCAGGCTGTAACATGAATATTTTAAATGATACATATTTTGCTGAATTCAGAAAACAATTGCAAACAGATATTTCATCTGCCATGAAATTGATGGATGAAATTGAAATGACACCGGATGCGTTCACCTTTTATACTTCGGTGGCCGTTATTTCCTCTTCAAAAATTGAAGGCGAGCAAATGGAAATTGACAGTTATGTAAAACACAAAATGCAGGACATTGAGTATTTGCCCGAACTGGTCGAAAAACCGAATGATTTGTACAAAGCATACCTCTTTGCCAGGCAGAATAAACTGAACACAAAAAGTTTTTTGCAAAGCCATGTTTTGTTATCCGAACATTTACTGCCTGAAAAATGGCGTGGCAAGTACCGTAAAAACGAAATGCTGGTGCTTGAACACAAAACCGGTAGAATACAGTTTGAAGCAGCGCCTTTTAGCATAGTTGAAACTGAAATGAAAAAACTTTGGGACGATATTGAGGAATTGCTGAAAAATGAGTTGAGTGTGGAAGAAGTCTTTTACTATGCCTCATTTATACATGCTGTGTTTGTAGCGATACACCCTTTCAATGATGGAAACGGCAGGGCAGCAAGGTTATTGGAGAAATGGTTCCTGGCAGAGCATCTCGGCGAAAGAGCCTGGTATATTAAATCGGAAAAATATTATTACCACCATGTGAATGACTACTACAAAAACCTGAACAGGTTGGGGATATTTTACGAAAAAATTGATTATTCAAAAGCAGATTCATTTCTTCAAATGCTTCCGCAAGCTATTGCATATAAAGAATGAAAAAAATTGACAAACTTATCCAGACAGATAAAAGCTGTTTTGTTTGTAAAAGAGAAAGGAAGAATTTCAAATAAGGAATATCAGGAGGTCTTTGGTGTTGCGAGAATGACTGCAACAAGAGATTTGACATTGCTGGTTGAAAAGGGAATTTTAAAATCGTCTGACACAAAAGGCGCTGGCTCTTATTATGTATTGCACCATAATTGCACCAATTGCACCATAATTGCCTCATAATTGTACAATCAGGTGGACAGATGCCTGCCCGACTGGTATTGAGAAGGAAGAACTTTGAATTCTTCTTTAAAGTATTTGGAAAATATCTTGGGATTATTAAAACCCACCTCGTAAGCTATTTCCGATATGGTCATTTGGCTTTTTTCCAAAAGCTGGGCCCCTCTTTTCAGGCGCATCATCCGGATGAACTCCACCGGCGTTTTGCCGGTAAGGGCCAAAAGTTTTTTATAAAGAGCAACACGGCTCATAAAGAGGTCACGGCTTAGATCTTCAACTGAATAAGCAGTGTTGGAAATATTCTTTTCAACAGCTTCTATAGTTTGTTTCAAAAATTGTTCATCAACCGACGTAATGGTTATTTGACCCGGGTTGATCTCTATTTGCCGCTGAAAATCTTTTTTTAATTGTTTTTTCTGTGACAAAAGATTTTTGATCCTTGCATCCAGTATTTCGAAAGTAAATGGCTTGGCTATA
>JAKFER010000068.1:0-2183 GCA_036675565.1 Chitinophagaceae bacterium | reverse complement strand
TGGATTCGATCCGGGTCAGCACCAATTCCGCACGACGTGAAGTATATATGCCTTATTACCGTCCTAACAATTATGATTTTGATGATATTGTTGAAAGCCTGAAAGTGGTTAATTCTTTTGGTGGCTGGACATCTATCAACTATTTTGTTTTCCCTGGTATGACGGATAGTATTGCAGAATATGAAGCATTGCGTAAGCTGATAAAAACAACCGGGCTGAAAATGATCCAGTGGCGCAATTTCAATATTGACCCCGATTGGTATCTTGGAAAAATCGGCGTTACTGATACCGGTGAATTCATGGGTGTAAAACAATTGCAGGAATTAATTCGTGAAGAATTTCCTGATCTGAAATATGGCTATTTCAATCCACCGATAGAACGAATTAAGGGCAAATTTGAAATGGATTTTGCACATCATTAAGTTTTTGGAACACGGATTAAACGGATCGGACAGATGTACACGGATTAATTTCTTTTTGTCAAATTATTTCGATCCTTATTTCATTCTCTATTTTTAGCATCGTTTATACTATACTTTTTTTACATGCCCAGATCAGGTAACTAATCATTATCCGTGTAAATCCGTTCAATCCTGTCTTCCTTGTTCCTAACCTGCCAATCTCCCCTAACTTCGCTTTCTTTTTTTACAATTACATTCATTATGCGGGCGGAGGCATCCAAAACAATAAAATTAGCCCTACCAATTATTATTGGCGAGCTGGCGCAAATGGCTTTGCACATTATTGATACAGCCATGGTAGGTGCTATCAGCTATAAACAATTAGCTGCGGCCGCCCTGGTTGTTAATGCCATGAATATTCCTTTTGTATTAGGAATCGGGATGACTATTTCTGTTTCACAAATGGTATCGATGGCACATGGCCGCAGAGATGGGCAATTGGTTTCGCACTACCTGTACAATGGATTTATCCTTTGCGCTATTACCGCTATTATTATTTCATTATCGCTTGTATTTGGTAAAAATATTTTGATGCATTTGGGCCAGGATCCTGAAGTAGCAAAGCTGGCCCTTCCGTTTATGCAATTAATGGGTTTCTCTATTATCCCGATGTTGTTGTTTATGACATTGAAACAATTTACAGATGGACTTGAATTTACAAGAACGGCAATGCTTATTTCATTAGCAGGGATGCCTGTAAATATATTGTTGAACTGGCTTTTAATATACGGCAACTGGGGCTTTCCAAGATTGGAATTAGTTGGCGCCGGGTATGCTACTTTAATAACCCGCTCCATAATGTTTGTTGTTCTCGGACTTATCATTTTAAAACACGCCACCTTCCGTAAATACATAGCTGTGAGCCGCAGTCAATGGAAGCTCCGTAAAAAAACATTGAAAGAATTGTTGCATATCGGAGTTCCCAGCAGTTTGCAAATAGGCATGGAAGCAGGGGCTTTTGCTGTATCAGGCATTATAATAGGAACTATAGGTGCAGTGGCGCAAGCGGCTCACCAGATTGCCTTGAGCTGTGCTTCATTTACTTTTATGGTATCAATGGGATTAGCGCAGGCAGGCTCGATACGTGTAAGCAATGCTTTTGGCCGCTCGGATTGGCCGAAGATTGCAGTAATAGGAAAAAGCACATTAGTAGTTGCATTATTGTATGGTAGTTTTTGCGCTATAGCTTTCGCTGTATTCCGTCACCAGTTGCCAACGCTGTTTAATGATAATGGAGAAGTACTTCAAATGGCCGGGCTGTTATTATTATTCGCTGCTGTATTCCAAATATCAGACAGCACACAAGCAATAGGCGCCGGCTTATTACGTGGAATTAAAGATGTAAAATTTCCGACAATACTTATTGCCATTGCGTATTGGGTAATTGGTCTTCCGCTGGGATATGTATTAGGTTTTACTTTTAATATGGGTGCTTCCGGTATCTGGCTCGGTCTTATTACAGGGCTTACTCTTGCTTCAGTTTTCCTGATAAGCAGATTTTTGAAAATGTCAAAAAGAAATAATTAACCAGTGCCAGTCCGGCTAAAATTATCGTTACATGAACCTGAAAAGTTGGAAAGGAAAAAGGGTTCCTATTTTACTTTTCACGTTTTACATAACACTAACCAATCTCTGAAATTTATAAATAAATAAGCAAGACCTGTTTTGAAAATAACAAAATTCCGGTCTTGCTTATTCAGGTTTTTACATTAATCAAACTAT
>JAKFER010000119.1:0-2184 GCA_036675565.1 Chitinophagaceae bacterium | reverse complement strand
GATGAAGTTGAATAAATGACCACCGGTAGTTTATTTAACCTTGGGTCTTTTTTAATTTCCGAGAGACATTGTTTCCCGCTCATACCGGGCATATTCAGGTCAAGAAAAAGAATATCGGGTACAGGGTTATTTACATCCTTTAAAATATCCATTAACTGGAAACCATCTTCAACCAACCGAATGGTAATATGGGGACTTATTTCTGTAATAGCTTCTTCAAAAAGCTCCCGGTCGTCCTTATCATCATCGGCCAATAAAATCATTATATCAGCAGATAATGATTGATCGGTTTGTTGAACATTGGATTCAGGCCCGGTTTCATTGTTGATGCGATCAAAAATGCTGGCAAAAAAATGAAACAATGGAAAATGGGATTTTGGGCCAGCAGTATAATTAAAGCTGTATGGTGGAATACTATAATTTGCAAAAGAAGATACATTCATAAGGCAAATATTATAACCGGAAGATATTATAAAACAACCAAATTGCGTAAAAGAGCAAACTTACTTGCTGATAACCATTCTTAATGGAAAAAAATTAGTTACAAAGCATTCAAAATCGTAAACATCGCTTCCAGTTCATTCATTAATTCGGTATCGGTATCAAAGCCACTGGTTTTAAAACGCAGCATGCCTTTTTTGTCAATGATATATTTGGCAGGTATGCCATCGGGCTTGTAGGCAGATGTAATTTTGTACACTAAGGAATTGGGTGCCACAGGTTCGTCTATTAACACAGTGAAAGGATAATTTCCTTTTTCAATAAAGCCTTTAACCCTTGGCAACCGGTCTTTTTCTTTTTCATCCACCGCAATAAAAAGAAAGGCAATCTCCGGGTGTTTTTCCACCATGTTTTGCATAGCAGGGAAAGATTCAATGCATGGTTTGCACCAGGTGGCCCAGAGATCCAGCACCACAATTTTCCCTGCATAATCGGAGAGCTTTACTTCTTTATTATAAATATCTTTTAAGGTAAATGCGGGGGCAGTTTCATTGAGCATTTTTGGTTTCAGTTCACCGATCATGGAGGCCTGTACACTTTTATGTAAACTGTCTAAATACACGCCCAGGTTTTCATCACTGCCTTTATCCGCTATATAAATAGTTTGCAAATGGTGCAACATTTCTTTGTTTAACCTGCCCCGCCTGGCCATTTGTAAAAGCAGTTGTTTGGCTGCTTCTTTATTGCCAGTTAATTCCAGCAGTTTGGCATAGCGTACAACCGAGGCCGGCACGCCTTCTTCAGGCTTTCCATCAAAGGCCATTTTTTGATACTTCAGTGCTTCTTCATATTGCTTTAAGGCATACAATGATTGCGCATAGGTATCATAGTAAGGGTATTGGGCAAAATCCATAAACCGCTGCCAGTCTTTTGGAGAAAATTCTTTTGGCCTGGCTGTTGTATCATTTTTAAACGATTGGTATAAGGTTAATGTTTGTTTGGAGATCTTGTTTGCATATTCAGGATCCACACCTTCCTGCAGCAATTTACTGGCTGCCATATTCATGAAAGAAGTCTGGTTGAATTTGTTTTGTATTTTATTTATGTAGTTTTCAAATTGCGCATAGTCGTTATATAGTGCAAAATTTACGGCTGCAGTACCATACAATACATCCAGTGTTTCCGCATCTTTTATTTTATTAAGCTGGTGATCTTTGATGATTTGGTTCATCATGATCACCGTTTTTTGCGGATCGGTTTCTTTGGCCAGTTTTTGAATGGCGCTGTCCAGCGCAGAGGGTTGCTGCGCAACTGCGATAAATGCGGTTGATAAAAAAAAGAGGAGGAACAGGAATTTTAAATTCATAATATTTTTTTTTGCATCCCGGGGTCGACTCCAAATTTACTGAATCATTTTTTGGTGAAAGGCGGATAAAAAATAAAAAATAAAAAATGCAAAATGCAAAATACTGAAATAGTAATCCTTACCTGTGAAGTATTATCAAAAATAGGATTTTTAAATTTTGACTTTTAAATTTTGAATTAATATTGTCATTACCTGATTGAGTCAGCTGTTTTACAATTGTAGTAAAAGTTTGAGATGCCTCCTGCGTCGGCATGACAAGCGCCTGGGAAGGAGTGATACAAAATGAAAAATGAAAAATGAAAAATGCTCTCTCGGTAAACCCTGTGAAGTATTATCAAAAATAGGATTTTTAAATTTTGACTTTTAAATTTTGAATT
>JAKFER010000285.1:0-2186 GCA_036675565.1 Chitinophagaceae bacterium | reverse complement strand
TCCAACCGTGATCATAAAATTTTCTGCGAATTCTTTGTTGGAGAAATTCTGCAAAATGAATTGGCACCCATCTTTTTCGAATGCTGTATAGTCGCCCGCATCCCAACGGATAGTAAAACCCAATTCCCTGAAAAATTGTTTGGAGCCTTCAAAGTTGCTGCCTGAAGGAACGAATGGCTGAAGGGAAAGGAATTGCATAAAGGATGTTTTTAAATTTATAAAATTTAATGAAAGCTTTCACCAATAAATTTCAATGCATCTACAATGCCTGTACGCCAGTACTTCCAGTCATGGACACCATCCCGAACACGAAATTCATGCGGCACTTTTTTTTCGGTAAACATGATATGAAGATTACAGTTTCCTTTGATCAGGAAATCATCATCACCGCAATCAATCCAGTATCGGACTTTTTTCAACTCATCGGCTGATTTTGTTTCTACCAGTTTAGGGATTGAATTATCATACCAGGCTTTTGATAAACGATCCTTTCCTTTCAGTCCATGGCCATATAACTGGGCAAAGGTTTTATCCCAGCTATTTTCCGGGAAAGATGTGATATCATCATCAGCAAAAACGGCTGCACTCAGGGGTGCGGCTGCCGCAAATAGTTCAGGATATTTTAATGCATAGATCAGCGTACCGTATCCACCCATGGAAAGACCTGCAATACCCCGGAATCTTTTCTGTGCTTTTATACGCCATGTTTTTTCGATGACCGGTATAAATTCTTTGATAAAAAAATCCTCGTACTTTTCTTTGCCATCATACGAATTGATATAAAAACTTGAATCGGCATCCGGCATTACAATGATCATCGGCGGTATGGTACCGTCCGCAATGGCTTTATCTGCATAGCGGTTGATCTCTCCAAACTGCAGCCATGCTGTATTATCATCTGTATATCCATGCAACAGGTACACTACAGGATAGCTTCTTTGGGATTGATCATAGTCGGCAGGAACATAAATGGTATAGTTTACATTTTTGTTCAGGATAGTACTGTTGACGTTTTTTTCCTGGATTATTTTCCCCATGGGTTGGGCTATAGCCTGCTGGAAAAGACACAAGCTAAAAAATACAAGGGTGATTTTCTTTAAGAGATTTATCATGATGGCGATGTTTAATTGTATAAATGTACTAAGGTATCAGGGGAATTGGCTACTACTTATCCGGAAGGATTTATTTTGATATATTCTGCCCAAATCAAATTATCCGGCAGCTGGCTTCTACTAAATTCAATATGTATCACACGCCTTTTATTGTTGTTTGTTGTCCGGCTTGATGAATGAAGAAGTAGTGGCTTCATAAACATTACTCCACCCTTGTCAACGCTGCAGGTGTTTTCAGTTTCAACTGTCCAATCAATTGTTTCGGGTCTGTATATTCCTTTTAAATGTGATGTTGGAATAACTTTTAAGGCGCCATTATCTTCATTTGTATTGTCAAGATGAATGCGAATAGTGAAGTTGTCCTGTAAAATGTCTAACGGTGGTTGAACCGCATACTGATTTTGTTTTGTTGTCCAGGGACCAAAACCCTCAATGTTAAGTTTTTTATCCACCGAAATTGTGAGATCCTGGTGATATGCAACGAACCAATTTGAACTTTCCGGTTTGTCAAAATAAATTGACTTTACTATAAAGAACTCATCTCCAAATATTTCAGCAATTAGTGTATTAAGCGTTTCGTTAAAAATTAGCTCAGTTGCCTGGGGAACTTCTTTAAGAAATTGCCTGATAGCAAATAGGTCAGAAGTCTTGCGGACAGTTTGCCTGGAAGTGTCAACTTTTGAAATGGCTTGAAGTAATCCGTCAATTTCTTCGTCAGTAAAAACAGTATCAATAATAGCAAAACCGTCACTCGAAATTTTCTCTTTTATAAAATGGGGTATGTTCATTGTTAGTCTATTCATCAAGCCAATACATCCGCATACTCCGGCTTCTTTTTAAAAACCGAATTGGCAAAAGGACATAAAGGGATGATCCTGATATTATTTGTTCGTGCATATTCTACAGCAGTATGTACTAATTGATAACCTACCTTCTTACCTTTCAGCTCATCACTTACTTCTGTATGTTCTATGATCATCTTATCGGGCGAAGGCATGGTATAGACCATTTCAGCCAGTATGTTTCCATCCTGTTCTACAAAGAACATCCCCTTACCTTTTATTTGTTTGTTTT
>JAKFER010000011.1:0-2196 GCA_036675565.1 Chitinophagaceae bacterium | reverse complement strand
CCCATTGCGTTTGTGTTTTTTGCTTATCCGCATTAAGGCTATCCATAATGGAATCACCTCCGTTGATTATAAAATCTACTTTTGGTTTCAGCGATTGTGCATGATGTAAAGCCCTGGCCATTCCCGTTTCTTCTGTAAGTCCTGGTCTCACATGGATATCGGTCAGGAAAGCAAATCTCGTTTTGCCCGGCTTATTATTTTCTCCGCCAAAACTTAAAGCAGGTAACAGGCTGCCGCCAATAACGGCAGCCGTGTTCTTCACGAAAGTGCTTCTGTCCATAATCAATTTTTATGGCGAAAAGTACAACAAAATCCTGTTGTACTATTTGTATGTTCCATCGTATGAATAAAATAAAAATTACCGGAACTGCTTCTCAGAGTTAAAACGGGTCCGCTAAAATTCTCTTACGGCAGACTATCAGCCTTTATCTGAAGAATGACGGAGATAAAGGAAAATAAAATTTACACAGCCACCAGGTTTTTGTAGGTGATCTCCGTAAGCTGCTTTTCAGATCCGGATATCATTTTAGAATGGGTTCCACAAATATGCATAATGGATTCATTGATGTTCCCGGTAAAGCCACTTTTGGGATAGGCGCAAAAAAGACAGAAAGATTCTTTTTCACAGAACTTATTCCACAAGTGTTCTAATTGTACAGTAGCGCCATTATGTCCCTGTGCCCATAATAGAGCAACCATTTCGCCAAATGCACGGATCCTCCGGTTGTTGGTTGAACCTTTCCTGATCAGCACTGAAACAGTTTTATTAAAAAGTTCTTCATCCGGCCAGCCATTGATCATGAATTGGGAAAGAATTTCATGGGCATCCACAGGTATATACCTGTTTTCTGTAATCAGGTCATGTATCTGAATACCATAACTTGTTAGTCTTGATTCGAGAGCCTTTAAATGATTATCCGTTGCAATTACAATACAACATTCCCCGGAATTTATTCCGTCGCCAACAAAACCTGAAAGTGCATCCAAAAAAATACTATCACTCTCATAAATCTGGACAACATGATCACATGGGGCGATTTCGCCCCAAAAAATGTTCGTTTTACTCTGTTGCCAACCTGAAGTATTCTTTAATTCTTGCATGGTGGTATTGTTAACTATTTAAATTTCAGGATAAAAACAAGATAAAAAAATTAACCTGTAATAATTTATCACAAAGAATCATTGCAGATACAACAAATAGTAAGCCTTACTAATTTTTCACTTGCCAGTCATCAATCGGGGCTTATTATTCCGACAACAACCTTTTACTGACAAAAACCTGCTTATTCAATTTCATTATCCCTTAATTCTTTTGTCAGCTTGGTAAATCCCATTACGTTTTGATCTTCATCGTGCAGTGCGGTTATTAAGATGCTTCCCCAGAAGATTGTACCGTCTTTCCTTACCCGCCTTCCAATATGTTTAGCCCTTCCTTCTTTTCTTGCCTGTTCAATTAAGTGTTGGGGAAGACCCGCCTGGCGGTCCTGCGGTAAATAAAAAATACTGAAATTCTGCCCAATTATCTCCTCCTGTTTGTAACCTTTAATCTTTTCTACGCCTTTGTTCCAGGAAAGTATGGTACCATCAACATCTAATAAAATGATTGCATAATCCTGGATCTCTTCCACCATTTTGCTGTAAAGTATTCCAAGTTTTTCCATCTTGTCCATTGCTGCTTGTATTTTAATCCGTATGTCCCGCCAAATTACGATTAGTGGAATGACATAAGGTCATTTTCAACAATGTTGCCAGAAAATTATATTGATACCAAACAAGATTTACAACGGACAATTAAGTTTCCGTAAATTGACCGTTTACAGATCATTGTTAAATAGTTTTTACAATTAAACATACCGGCGCTATGAAAGCAGGTCATTTATTAACTTAGGCTATTAGTGAAATGTTTTATACGCAGAATCCATGGCCAAACAAAACCCATCTTCCCATTCAAAAAAAAGTGCAGGCATACTTCTTTATCGCTTATTGAATGATTCAGTTGAAGTTTTACTAGTACATCCCGGTGGACCTTTCTGGTCAAAAAAAGACCTGGCCGCATGGTCAATCCCAAAAGGAGAATTTGCCGGAGATGAAGATCCATTGGATGCTGCAAAAAGAGAAATGGAAGAAGAAACAGGGGTAAAAGTTTCAGGTGAGCTCATTGAATTAACCCCATTAAAACAAAAGAGTGGTAAAACA
>JAKFER010000106.1:0-2214 GCA_036675565.1 Chitinophagaceae bacterium | reverse complement strand
ATGGCCTGGTACATCCTGATCTGTTCATCGGAATCATCAAATAAACTGATCTGGTAATTACCAGGGACCAGGTTGGTAAATCTTACACCCACCAACCTGACTAATAACCTGCGATCGTATAACTTATCAAAAAGCATCAAAGCTGTTTTGATAAGCAGGTGATCAAGCGCCGTATAAGAGATCATTATTTGTTTGGTCACTGTATCGAAACCTGCATACCTGAGTTTTACGGTTACACATCCTGTTAGTTTGTTCTGGTGGCGGAGATCAGATGCATTTTTTTCCGTAATCTGTACCAGCTGGGCACGCATAAAACCGATATCGATGGTATCGGAATCGAACGTACGTTCTCCACTGATACTTTTTTGTTCATGAAAAGGAATCACAGGTGTTTCGTCAATTCCATTTGCCCTCCGCCAGAGTTCAATACCGTTTTTACCCAGCAGGTTTTCCATCATTTCTATGGGTATCTCGCTTAATGTTTGAACGGTCCGCACACCCATTTGCATTAATAAATGCCCTGTTTTATTACCAACCATTGGCAACTTCATAATGGGTAAGGGAGCCAAAAAATCTTTCTCGTTACCAAAAGGAATTTCCAACTGGCCGTTTGGTTTGGCTTCATCGGTGGCCACTTTACTAACCAGTTTGTTTGCGGCCAGGCCATAAGAAATGATCAAACCCGTTTCTTTATGAATCAGTTTTTTTATTTCGCTCGTATATAAGCTGCATCCAAAAAAACGATCCATGCCTGTCATATCAATATAAAATTCATCAACACTGGCCTTTTCAAAATGCGGCACCTTATACGCAATAATATCTGTTACCGTTTGCGAGTATCGGCTATATGATTCCATGTCGCCACTGATAATGATAGCTTGCGGACAAAGACGGCGGGCCAGTTTCATGGGCATGGCCGAATGAATTCCAAAACGGCGGGCTTCATAGCTGCAGGCAGCAACCACAGCTCGGTCCGATTTACCTCCAACCAATAAAGGCTTCCCTTTCAAAACCGGGTTTTTCAGGCATTCCACACTCACAAAAAAAGCATCCATATCCAGATGCGCAATAGTTCTATGAGTGGCAATAAACATGATTTATATTTCATTCAAAATTACTAATTATTTTAGCATTATGTTACTAATTTTATGAGCACTGTATTATTTAAGGTTCAGCAACAATGAATAAGATTTTTAGTTCATTTGATTAAACCCCTTATTGACCACCTATACTTTATATACACCTTGCGAAGAAATTTACAAGGACTTAACAGGTAATACCCGATAGATTTGATTGCAATCCGGGTGAATCTGTGGGCGTTGAATAGAATGTGCTTTAATTACCACTGCTATGATAAAAGACAGGATCCTTAAGTTAGTATTTATTCCACTGCTAGGTTTGTTCATTCCATTCTTTGCCGATATCATTTCATATGAGCTATACTCAATCACAGAACTGGTTGCTATCAATATCTATTTTATTTTTCTTTCTTATTGTATCTGGAGTACGGCATCCTGGATACATCATTCAATGAGGCCATTGTTTAATGTAAACCAGAATCCCTTTATTAAGATCAGTTCCATTTCCTTAACGAGTGCATTATTTGGTGGTGCTATCTGCTGGATTTTTAGCCTGATCTGGTTAAGAATATCCAGAGAAACATTTAGCTGGTTGCCGGTATTTAAAAGCAGTTCATTTTCCGCTTTGGCTGTAATTGTATTTACACTGATTTATGAAATACTTTTTTTGAGCAAGGAAAGAGAATTGGATGAAAAAGTAGTGAACATATTGGACCAGGAAAGATCAAAAGCTGAACTGACTATCTTAAACCAGCAACTGGAACCGCATTTTATTTTCAATTCATTGAATGCCCTTTCATACCTCATATTAAATGATGCTAAAACAGCACATGCTTTTAACAGCAAACTGGCCAGTGTATATAAATATTTCCTGATCAATAAAAACAGGGAACTGATCTCGC
The DNA here is from genome assembly GCA_036675565.1 of Chitinophagaceae bacterium. Lineage (GTDB taxonomy): Bacteria > Bacteroidota > Bacteroidia > Chitinophagales > Chitinophagaceae > JACCYQ01. The sequence continues at coordinate 233 of JAKFER010000106.1, read as the reverse complement.
TGGAAGAAGAACTTGAATTTATCAATAATTATTTCTTCCTGTTACAAATAAGACATGATCACAAATTGAAGATGGTTACCCAACTGGAAAAAACCAATCAAAATAAAATGATGATTTTACCCTGTGCGTTACAGTTACTGGTTGAAAATGCGATAAAACATAACGAGTTTAATGATGACAACCCGTTAATGATAAATATTTCACAGCAGGATGGATTTATAACCATCAAAAAC
>JAKFER010000189.1:0-2216 GCA_036675565.1 Chitinophagaceae bacterium | reverse complement strand
GTTTATTTTATATAAACTTCGGGGGATTTACATTTTAAAATGTTTTAAACTGAAATCGAAATACTTTTATGAGGGAAACCAAAAATGAACAATTTTTACAATAATAAATTTTGACCGTTTGAAACTTTATATAAAAAACATGGTTTGCAGCCGCTGCAAAATGGTGGTGAAAGCGGAACTTGAAAAAGCAGGCTTGCAACCGGTGTCCGTAGAATTAGGAGAAGTTGAACTGGAAAACGAACCCACTTCCAAAGCATTAAACCAACTTAATACATCACTGCAAAATCTGGGCTTTGAAATTATTGATGACCGCAAAAGCCGCATCATTGAAAAAATAAAAAATGCCATTGTGGAACTCATTCACCATAAAAGTAATGAAGACCTGGCCGTCAACCTTTCGGATTATATTGCTCAAAGGCTCAATTATGATTACAATTATTTAAGCAACCTCTTTTCAGAAGTGCAGGGTATCACCATCGAAAAATATTTCATTGCCCAAAGAATTGAAAAAGTTAAAGAATTACTGATGTATGATGAACTTACACTTTCTCAAATTGCAGACAGCTTAGGTTACAGCAGCGTTGCTTACCTGAGTAACCAGTTCAAAAAACAAACGGGTCTTACACCTTCTTTCTACAAGTCGCTAAAATCAAACAGCCGGAAGAATATCGAAGACCTGTAAACATTACAAATCAATTCCACAATATCATAACAGCAGCCTCCATGGCTGTTTTATTTTTGTATACAAACGAATACTATGACACATACATATAACATTAGTGGAATGACTTGTACAAGCTGCGTAGCCAAAGTAAAGAGTGAATTACTCAAAATGGGTGATATTACAGAAACTGATGTACAATTAAAAGCACCGCAGGCCACAATCACCATGCAAAAACATATTCCGGTTGAAAGTTTACAATCGGCCATACAAAAAGCAGGGCATTATACCATTACAGAAGCTGACGGAGGTATGCATCATGTAACATCTGCGGCTGAAGAGCATAAATCCTGGTTTCAAACTTATAATCCAATCCTCCTGATCTTTTTTTATGTAACTCTTGTAACCATTATCGCTGCTACCACCACGAATGGTTTTGACTGGATGACGGGTATGCGGATTTTTATGAGTGGTTTTTTTCTTGCATTCTCATTCTTTAAAATGCTTGACATAAAAGGTTTTGCAGATAATTATTCTTCATACGACATTATCACAAAGCATTTCAGGGACTGGGGATTTATCTATCCCTTTATCGAGTTAGGATTAGGTATTGCTTATGCAATCAATTTTAATCCACTGATCACCAATTCGGTTACATTCGTAGTAATGAGTATCAGCATTATAGGAGTTTTGCAAACGGTAATGAACAAAAGAAAAATACAGTGCGCCTGTTTGGGTGCAGTATTCAACTTGCCAATGAGCACGGTGACTATTATTGAAGATGCGTTGATGATTGCAATGAGTGGCGTGATGCTTATTGCACTATTATAAATTGGAATGAAAAATGGAAATTAACTTAGAAAATTTATTCACTGATAAAACCATAAAAGCCAAAGCTTGGGAAACTGCAAAAGTGGTTGGCAACATTGCTAAATAATTTCCAACACATTTAAGCAAGACAATGAGCTACCTGTTGGCGAATGCAGATCACAATGGAACCGTTGTCCGCTGGGCAACAGCTTATGCATTGTCTGAAATACTCAGCCTAAAGACCGAACAGAATAAAAAACTATTACCAAAAATCGAAGTACTTTGTGAAATAAAAAAGGATAACGCGGTAAAAAAAAAATATCTTGATGCTATAAAAAAAGTGAAAAACTAACAGGTGAATTTTACATGAGCATGCAATCAAAATATAATTCTTGGTGCAGGAATAAATAAATTTAAGAGCTTTCATCTGCAAATAATAAATTCCATTGCCAATCTTCAGCATTAGTTCTTAAATTCAATTCACTGTCTTGCCAAATGTATAGCAGGATGGATATAAAAATAGATGGTAACTAATATGACTGATCTTATTGGAGATATACATGGACATGCAGACAAATTGCAAGCATTACTTCTGAAATTAGGATATAAAAAAAAGGGCAGGGCATATACTCACCCCGAACGAAAAGTATTATTTGTTGGAGATTATATTGACAGGGGACCCAAAATCAGGGAAACACTTGCAATAGTTAAAGCAATGGTTGACAGTGAAAACGCAGTTGCTTTA
>JAKFER010000261.1:0-2219 GCA_036675565.1 Chitinophagaceae bacterium | reverse complement strand
TTTCCTGATCAGTTTGAAATGGGAAAAAAAATAGATGATGAAATAATAAAAGAAATAATGATCAATGCCACCTGGGCGCCTGATCATGGCCGGCAGGAGCCCTGGCAGTTTACCGTATTTACCGGCGAAGGATTAAAAAAATTAGCGGCATTTCAAAGTGAATTTTATAAAGAGAATGCGGGAGAAAATTTTAAAGAGGCTACTTATATCAAATTGCAAAAGCAACCGCTGAAAGCATCTCATATCATTGCTATTGGAATGAAGAGAACGACTATTAAAAAAATACCAGAAGCAGAAGATATATCTGCTGTCGCCTGTGCCGTACAAAATATTTATTTATCAGTTGCCGCTTATGGTTTAGGCGGCTATTGGACCACCGGCGGCATAACTTATTATGAGAAGGCAAAATCATTTTTTGGTTTAGGAGAACCGGATCGGTTGCTTGGTTTTTTTTATATCGGGCATGTGGCTATTCCATCTGTGGGTGCAACAAGATTGCCTGTTGAAGAAAAAGTAAAATGGGTAAAAGAGTAAACTGGCTCAATTAAATTTGCTGCATGCGCAAATGGTATGTTATAACATCATTGCTATCGGCCGTAATTGTTTCCGTATCGTTTACAAATAACACAGCAAACAATTTGCGTAGCATTTATTCCCTTCCACCGGATCAATGGCCGAAACCATTTGTTTGGAAGACCAGGCATTTGCACCCATTAATAGTGAAAGCGAAATGCACGGTGATATGCGGGAACTTCCCCGCAACCTGCGAAATATAAAAGGATATGCCCTCTTATTTGATTCAGCTTATGGCGATCCGGGCATTGATCCGGATCGTATCGCCGGAGCTATTGCTGCTTTTGAAAGAACGATCATCAGCAGAAGAAGCCGATTCGACGAATTTATATCGGGCAAAAGAAATGCGATCACAAATGCTGAACTACGGGGATTGCATTTATTTCGTACCAAAGCAAGATGCATGAATTGTCATAACGGGCCTTTGTTTACCGATAACCAATTTCACAATAACGGTTTTCATAAAAATGGAAATGCAGACAACGACAGGGGGCTGTATAATACAACACACAAGGACGAAGACATTGGTAAATTTAAAACTCCCTCGCTGCGGGATGTAATGAAAACTGGTCCCTGGATGCATAATGGTATGATGACTGGAATGATTGATATTGTTGCAGTTTATAATAAGCAATCCCCATCTCCCAAAAACGAATTAAAGAATATACTGTATCTCTCTAAAAAAGAAAAAGCCGACCTGATCGCTTTTCTTAATGCTATTTCAGCCCCGCCACTTGAATTTAACAAACCCATACTGCCCGAATAGTAAAATTCTGCCCGGAAAAATTATCTTTGTTGGTTAATAAACAAAATCACCACTAAATACTTATTTATGAAAAGAATACTATCCTGTTTTGTTGTCGTGCTGTTTGCGGCTATTGCCAACGCTCAACCACCTGCCGGTGATGCCAAACCAGGTGATTGGTATGGTGAAAAAATAACTGCTGATGGAGCAGAAAATATTGCTGATGTAGCAGCAAAACTGGAAAAAGCAGAATCTGTAGATGGAAAGATCAGGGCAAAGATCGTAGAAGTATGTCCAAAGAAAGGATGCTGGTTGAAACTACAGGTAAATGATAGTACAACGGCTATGGTAAAAATGAAAGATTATGCGTTCTTTTTGCCTGTAGCAGCAAAAGGTAAAACTGTTGTACTGGATGGTGAAGTAAAAATGAAAACAACTTCAGTAGCTGAATTGAAACATTATGCTGAAGATGCAAAAAAATCAAAAGAAGAGATTGCTGCTATAACTAAACCAGAGAAAGAAATTCGAGTAACGGCTAAGGGAATAGTGATAGTGGAATAAAAAATAGGTTACTGTTTTGAAAGGGTTGTCCTGTAAAAGACAGCCCTTTTTTGTTTTTGCAATTGTCAACAAAATGTCTGTTTCCTTTTTGCGTAAACTCTTTTCCTGATTGCGGTGAAGTCAACAAATGGCATCTGATATTTTTGTTTCGAATTTAAAAATGATTGCAACAGGTTATCCCTGGTTATAATAATCCTCAAAAACATTTTAAGTAAAGGGCCATTCCTGGTTTTTCTTTCGCTAAGCAGTTATGGAAAGTTTTTTCTGGAGTGTGCCCGCCCAATTTCAAATTTAACAAACCAAAATAAGGAAGTAGTATGAAGAAGATTAATATGCTTAT
>JAKFER010000324.1:0-2230 GCA_036675565.1 Chitinophagaceae bacterium | reverse complement strand
ATACTTGCAAAATAAAAAATGAGGATATAGATTTGTCGGGTGTTGGTAATAAAACACTATACATTAATCCACTTTCTTCTGGAATTCGTACCCCAAATCCTAAGCATTTAAATAAGAGAAATACGTCAGTTCAGGTTTTGAACTGGTGATTATTATCTTCCTGATACCTCTAAAGTATCGATAATCCATCCAACTCCTTTCAAAGATCAGCGACCCATTTCCTTTGTATACCCCGGATTATGCAATTCTTATTCTCTATAAACTCTAAACTCTGAACAATGAAAAAATTTTTACTTAACTCAAGACTTCTTAAAGTATCCCTGGTGGTTGCCGGGTTACTTTTTACAGCCACCATTTTTGCACAAACAACAATTAATGATGGGCAAACTATTTCTGCAAGTAATATTGCAGCAAATACAGCCATTATAATTAATGCAGGCGGAACATTAGATATGGATGTCTCCAAGGCATTCAGTTCTCTGACTACGGCTAATGCAGGTACGTCAACGATTTCAGGCATAGGGTCATTAACTCTGACCACTGCCATCACTGTAGCTGGCGCTAATACGCTTTCTGTGGCCCCGCCGATAATAGCCCCCAATCTTGCAACTGCAAATCTGACAAATCAGATAGCAACGGTCACTGGTTCAGGCATTATTACTGTAGATGGTATAACTATTAATGGTACAAATGGCAATTCTGCAACTTTTGTCGTAGGTTCCGGGTTGACTGTACAAACCATTTCAATTGCTGGGGCTGGTGGAAATGGAAATAATTCAGCATATAATCTGATTGTAGATGGTATTTTAAGGATTAGTGGTGCAATTGATGCGTCAGGGCCAGGCTCCCTCATTAGTTTAACGTCCAACACTGGCTCAACAGTTGAATATAATGGCGGTGCCGCTCAAAGTATATTTGCGACAAACTATCATCATCTTATATTGTCTGGAAGCGGTGTAAAAGCACTTGAAAACGCAGGAGGAGCCACACCTCTTGTTTTTGCAGGAAATGTTGAGATTGCCGCTGGTGCTACATTTGACAACAATAATAAAATATTAAGTGTTGCTGGTAACTGGCAAAATGATGGTGTGTTTACTCAAGGCCCAGGAGATGTAATATTTAGTGGGAATTCAGTGCAATCAATTGGCGGGACACAGCCTACTACTTTCCGTGAAATTATTTTTGCAAATACAAATGGCGGTGTTACGCTTACAAAACCTGTTACTGTAACACTTAATGCTACTTTTACAAGCGGAATAGTAACCAGCGATGCAACCAATCTTTTAATATTTAATGATGGGGCTACTTCATCACTAACTCCGGCAATGGCCACTACAAGTTCTTATGTAAGCGGCCCGGTAAGAAAAGTAGGAAATGACCCCTTTGTTTTTCCAATAGGAGCAGCAACCGGTTTTGTACCTCTTACTATCTCTGCTCCTAATGATGCTACTGATGCATATACCGCTCAATATTTCCGTGGCGCTCCTGTTGATAATGCAAATATTACTGCTGCAGGGATTGATCATATCAGCGGTTGTGATTACTGGAACTTAGCATTAACCGAAGGAGGAACTGCTGCTACGATCAGTGCAACATTTTACTGGAATGCTAATAACCCTTGCGGAGGTACAGAGTATGTTACAGACCCAACTATGGTAAAAGCAGTACAGTATACCGGTGGTTCATGGAGTGCTGCAAGTATAGGAGTTGGTACAGGTAGTGATAATGCAGGTTCTGTTATATTTACAGGGCTTACTCCATCCGGTCCATTTGCATTGGGCAGCACCTCTTCAGCAGCTAATCCTCTTCCAGTAGTATTCGCCGATGTAAAAGCTTACGAAAAAGATAATGGTGTTCAAATAGAATGGAGCAACCTGACAGAAAAAGATGTGGCCGAATATACAATAGAGCGTTCTGTAAACGGAAGAGATTTCAGTGCAATAGGTAAGCAATTACCAACAAGCAATCAGAATGATAAAGCCAGCTACGATGCCTTTGATGCTGCACCAAATACCGGAGCTAATTATTATCGTATTAAAGCCGAAGAAACAACTGGTAAAATTGTATACAGCAAAATATTAAGTGTGAATCTTGGTAAAGCAAACCGGGGATTGAAATTATATCCAAACCCTGTAAGTGGCAACCAGGTTACGATTAGTTTGTCAAATGTAAAAAAAGGCCAGTATAACCTGCGTGTAGTGAATACAGCTGGCCAGGATATATTCAAGCA
>JAKFER010000230.1:0-2234 GCA_036675565.1 Chitinophagaceae bacterium | reverse complement strand
CTACAATCCTGCAGAAGTAGAAGTTCCACTAGGTGCGAAGGTAAAAGTTATGGCCACAACAAAAGACGTAATCCATGGTTTCCAAGTAGCTGGAACAAATATCAATATGATGCTGGAACCAGGCTACATAAACGAGATTGTCACAACGTTTGATAAAGAAGGCGAATATTTAGTGGTTTGTAACGAGTACTGCGGTACCGGTCACCACTTAATGAGTTCTAAAATAAAGGTGGTTAAAAAATGAGCAGCCAAACAACAAAATTAAAAGTTGATCCACGTGATGGAAAGCTTGCGATGGCACACTTTTATGTTGCCTTTATTGCTCTTACACTAGGAGGGTTGATGGGATTACTCCAAACCCTGGTCCGTTCGGGCAAATTTGAGCTTCCGTGGGGTATTGATTATTATCAAATTTTAACCGTACATGGCGTTTTAATGGGACTTGTTTTAACAACGTTCTTTATTATGGGATTTCAATATGCTGCTGTCAGCCGTACAGCAGGTACTCATTCTCCAGCAGCACGCCGGATTGGCTGGATTGGCTTCTGGGTAATGACGGTAGGAACAATTATGGCTTCTACAATGGTTTTACTTAAAGAAGCATCTGTTCTTTATACTTTCTATGCACCATTAAAAGCACATTGGATTTTTTACTTAGGCATGACATTTGTTGTTGTTGGCAGCTGGCTTGACGGTGCTGCTCAAATTATGACTTATGCTAGATGGCGCAGGGAAAACCCTGGAAAACCAAGCCCGTTATTAAGCTTTATGGCTGTTATTAATACGGTACTTTGGATTGTTGCTACACTTGGTGTCGCTTCTACTGTATTATTCCAGTTACTGCCATGGTCACTTGGCTTAGTAGATACTGTTGATGTATTAGTCAGCCGTACACTATTCTGGTATTTCGGACATCCGCTCGTGTATTTCTGGTTACTCCCAGCTTATATGTGCTGGTATGCAATCATACCAAAAATTATTGGCGGAAAAATTTTCTCAGATTCTTTAGCACGTTTATCATTTATACTGTTTTTACTATTTTCCATTCCGGTTGGATTCCACCATCAATTAACTGAACCGGGTATTGATCCAGCTTGGAAGTTTTTACAGGTAGTTCTAACGTTTATGGTAATCATTCCATCATTGATGACTGCATTTTCATTGTTTGCATCGTTTGAAAGATATGGCCGCTCTAAAGGAGCAACTGGACTTTTTGGCTGGTTCAAGGTTTTACCTTGGAAGGACGCTCGTTTTACCGTTCCATTTATCGGTATGGCAAGCTTTATACCAGCGGGTGCTGGCGGTATTATCAACGCTTCAAACCAAATGAACCAAGTCATTCATAATACCATTTGGGTAACAGGTCACTTCCATTTAACTGCTGCAACCTCTGTTGTTTTGACGTTCTTTGGCATTACCTTTTGGCTTGTTCCACATTTAACCGGACGTATATTAACAAAAGCAATGAACAAATTAGCTATTATTCAAGGTTGGGTTTGGTTTATCGGAATGGCCTTTATGTCAGGTGCTATGCACTTCCAAGGACTTCTTGGCGGTCCACGACGCTCAGCCTACTCAACTTATGGAGATTCAGCGCAAGCAATGGAATGGATTCCTTACCAAATTGCACAAGCCGTAGGCGGATCGATTCTCTTCCTTGGAATCATTTTAATGATTATCATCTTTGTTAATCTTGCGTTCTTTGCACCTAAAGGAGAAGAAGAATTCCCTGTAGGTGAAGCAGAAAATCTTGAAGAAAAAGCTCCAATGATCTTTGAAAACTGGAAATTATGGCTTGGTATCACAGCAGCCCTAATTCTATTCGCATACACCATACCGTTTATCGATATGATTCAAAATGCACCTCCAGGCTCACCAGGATTTAAAACTTGGGGTTCGTGGTAATAAATACGAAAAAGGCTTCATTTAAAACTGAAGCCTTTTTTGTTTTTTATTTTAAAGGATGTTTTCGGCAAATTTATAAGAATAACCGAAAATAGAATAATAGACGTTCCAATAAATTGTAGAACTCCAAAGTCTTCTTTGTATAAGAAAACACTTAGTAAGGTTGCAGCAACAGGCTCCACAGTTGCGATAATTGATGCCTTGCTGCTCTCCATGTTTTCTAGTCCTTTTGTATATAATAAGTATGCTATTACTGTTGGAAATAAGCCCAAACCTAATCCGTAAATAATAACTTCACCACTTACTAAAATACTTCCTTTTTCAAAAAG
>JAKFER010000133.1:0-15423 GCA_036675565.1 Chitinophagaceae bacterium | reverse complement strand
ATAAAAAAAATGGATTATTACAATATTGATGCAATGGGACCAGCCGGCAGTATTAACAGCAATGTAAATGAAATGGCCAATTGGGTGATCACCTGGATAAATGGTGGAAAATTTAAAGGGAAAGAAGTTTTACCTGCATCCTATATTAGCCAGGCAAGCAGTTCTCAAATGGTCATCAGGGGTGGCTTACCTGATAAGGATAATCCTGATATACATTTTGGTAATTATGGGTTTGGATGGATGACGAGCTCTTATAGAGGTCATTACCGTGTTGAACATGGTGGTAATATTGATGGATTTTCAGCATCCACCAGTTTTTATCCAAGTGACAGCATTGGCATCATTGTACTAACCAATCAAAACGGATCTTCTGTTACTTCCATTGTCAGAAATATGGTCAGTGACCGGTTGTTCAATTTAAAACCGATCGATTGGCTGGGGAATATTAACCGTGCCGAAACAGAAGCCAAAGCAATAGCTAAAGAAACAAAAAAAGGTGTTGGCAGTAACCGGAAAAATGGAACCAAGCCCTCTCTTGATTTAACTGCTTATGAAGGATTGTATGAACATCCAGGTTATGGAATTATGGAAGTTATAATGAAAAATGATTCCTTGTTTGCTTATACACCGATCGATACAAGCTGGCTGCGTCATTACCATTATGACATTTTTGAACCTTTCACGATCGACAAGAAAGATGGCATTGATACCAGCAATCCTGGACAATTATACATCCAGTTCTACATGAATACTGCAGCTGAAATTGTGAAATTAACTTTGCCATTACAACAAGGGTTGAAAGAGGATCTTGCATTTACTCGCAAACCGAAAGCTAAGTCCATTACAAAACAGGAGTTGGAAAAATATGTGGGAGAATATGAATTGTCGCCGGGCGCCAGTGCAAAATTTTATATTAAGGGGGACAGCACCTTGTATGCTTTTGTTGAAGGACAACCGGAATATGAATTGACACCCACTGAAAAACATAAATTCGTATTTAAATCATTACAGGGGTTTAGTGTGTTGTTTGAAGAAACCGATAATGGAGAAATTGTTGCCGTGAACTTTACACAACCCAATGGAACTTTTAAAGCTAAAAAAGTAAAACAACAATGAGTATTAATATTAGAAGGGCCATAAAAGAAGATTGTCCACGATTATTGGAATTGATACAGGAACTGGCCGATTATGAAAAGGCGCCTGATGAAGTAACTGTTACACTGGAACATTTTGAAGAAAGTGGGTTTGGGCGAAATCCAGTATGGTGGGCCTTTGTGGCAGAGGAAAATGGTATTGTTTGTGGATTTGCGCTGTATTATGTCCGTTATAGTACATGGAAAGGGCAAAGAATGTATTTGGAAGATATTTTGGTAACAGAAAAAAGCAGGGGCAAAGGTTTAGGAAAACTACTGATGGACCAGTTGATTGAAGAAGCCAAAGAAAAAAAATTAAATGCCATAGTATGGCAGGTATTGGAATGGAACGAACCAGCCATAAATTTTTACAAAAAGTACAATGCAGACTTTGATCCGGAATGGATCAATTGCAGCATAATTATATAAAGCATGCTTAGCATTAAAAAAAAGAGAAACCAAATGATTGTTTCTCTTTTCATACGTAAAAAAGTGTTCAATGTTGAACTACCAGTTTCTGCGTTTGTGTAACGCCATTTTCATGCAGGCGTGCAATATATAAGCCATTAGCTAAATTTTCCAGTTCAATGGATTTAATATTTTGTCCTTCATTGACTGCAAATCTTTTTTTAGCTACCATTACTCCAGCATTGTTAAATAATGTGAGTTCAGCTACATTGTTTTTCGAAGAATAAAAACGGATATTAATATTTCCAGCAGTTAATGTTGGATATACCTGGAAGCCACTTAATTTATCATTAAAAATATTTGATTCCATTAAATGATTAGCAGGTATTGAAGAAGATTTGGTTGCACAAGCATCTGTTTGTACCATGCTTTCCCGCGGACCTCCTGCTGATAATGTTGCCTGCATTCTTAGCGATTGACCTTCACTAAACATATACATGCACCTGTCATAAGTATAATCCATGTAATTCATCCACATTTCTACAATCGGACCTTTACAATTACTTGTAGCGCCATTAGAAGGACATCCATAATTAGCAGCGTCATGCAGTGGTGTATCATCCACCAAATCAGAACCACAACGTCTGTCGCCCCAAATATGCCGCAAATTGAAATAATGACCTACTTCATGAGTAGCAGTTCGTCCCAATCCATAGTTTCCACCTGAGTTTCCAAAAGCAGAATAAAGTACTACAACACCATCTGTTTCAGGATTGCCTCCCGGGAATTGTGCGTATCCTAAAATGCCACCGCTCATATTACAAACCCAGATGTTCAGGTATTTTGTTGGATCTACAGCATCACTTCCTCCGGAACTACTAAATTTCATTGCGTCGTTTGTGCTAAAAGAACTTACTGAAGTTTGTACACGTTTGGTTTGAACCAGGCAAAAACTAATTTCAGCACCCTGGGAAACTACTGTGCTATATTGGTCCGGAATATAATTATCTATATCAGAATTATTAGCTGCAAAATCATCATTAAGAATATCAATTTGTTCAGTAATCCTTGTGTTGCTTATATTCTGATTTTCATTATTATAAATTACATGAACCACCACGGGAATAGTAACCGGGTTAAACGTAGAAGGAGGATCTTCACTACCACCTCCACCTCCATTACCTCCACCAGGTGTTCCCGGAGGTTTTCCTTTATTTGAGTTTAAAGATCGTTTAGCAGCTACAAACTCCTGTGTATGTTTTTCAATTGCCAGCATTTTTGTAGCTAACCCAGGGTTTTTTGAAATTTGTCTTTCCATTACTTCATTTGCTGCACATTTTCTATCCTGTGCAGTTAGATCTGAATAGAAAAACATTACCAGGGAAATCAGGGAAAGTAGATATTTTCTCATGAGTCCTTGTGTTGGTTAAGAATATCTAAATCTACTAAAATCCCATAAAAGAAAAAAAATGAAACCCGGTTTAATTTTGGGATTAATCGATATTAGCAACTTTCACTTCCTTACTGATCTTTTGTATAAGCCCTTGTAAAACCTTACCAGGACCGATCTCTACAAATGTATGTGCTCCATTTACGATCATAGCCTGGATGGTCTGGGTCCATCTAACGGCACCGGTTAGTTGATCGATCAGGTTTTGTTTTATTTCTTCTTTATCCATTACAGGTTTAGCCGTTACATTTTGGTAAACGGGGCATGTTGGATTATGAAAACTGGTTTTTTCAATAGCCGCTTTTAATTCTTCCTGTGCAGGTTGCATTAATGGAGAATGAAATGCACCCCCCACGGGTAATATTAAAGCTCTTTTGGCACCTGCTTGCTTCATTTTTTCACAGGCAATTTCAACACCTTTTATAGTACCAGAAATAACCAGTTGCCCTGGACAATTATAATTTGCTGGAACTACGATTTCGCCTGTTTCATTTTGCACCTGTTGACAGATCTCTTCCACTTTTTCATCGGCAAGAGCCAAGACTGCTGCCATTGTTGATGCTTGCAATGAAATGGCCTTTTGCATTGCATTTGCCCGGATTGATACTAATTGCAATGCATCTTCAAAACTCAAAGTGCCATTCGCTACAAGTGCCGAAAACTCACCAAGAGAATGACCAGCTACCATATCCGGTCTGCCGGTTTCAATGTTCCTGTATGCGATGACAGAATGTAAAAAAACAGCAGGTTGTGTAACATCCGTTTGCCTAAGATCATCTTCAGTACCATTAAACATGATATCCGAAATGCGAAAGCCCAATGCCTCATTGGCAGACTCGAAAAGTTTTTTTGCAAAAGCGTTGTTGTCGTAATGTGTTTTACCCATTCCCGGAAATTGAGACCCCTGGCCGGGAAATACATAGGCTTGTTTCATGTGTATTTTTTTTATTGCTTTCTGGCAACATGGAATTCATCTCAAAAATTTCATCGTCCCGATAGCTATCGGGAGTAAGAATTTGCTTAAAAATTTTTGTGATTCATTTCATAAATTTAGTCTTGGTAAAAAAAGAACCCGGTAACTAACCGGGTTTACAAACATATTATTTTCAGCTCAATTTTGAACTAATAAGTTTTAGAAATTCACTGCGTGTTGCATTCTTCATAAACTCACCATCAAACGCTGAAGTTGTAGTTACAGAATTTTGTTTTTGCACCCCTCGCATCATCATGCATAAATGCTTGGCTTCAATTACAACAGCTACACCAAGTGGATCCAGGCTGTCCTTAATTGCACCCAGTATCTGTGTAGTCAATCGTTCCTGCACCTGCAAGCGGCGGGCAAAAACATCTACAACCCTTGCCACTTTACTCAAACCCATGATCCAACCATTAGGTATATAAGCAATATGCGCTTTCCCATAAAATGGAACCATGTGATGCTCGCAGAGGGAGTATAATTCGATATCCTTTACTATGATCATTTCACTGACATCTTCATGAAATTTCGCAGACTCAATGATCGCTTTTGCATCCATCTGGTAACCCTGGGTCAGGTATTGCATTGCTTTGGCTAAACGTTCAGGTGTATTCACAAGGCCCTCTCTATCCGGATCTTCTCCTAATAACTGAATGGTACTGTGATAGTTTTCCTTCAATTTATTTGTAACATCTTCATCATAATGTTCTGTTCTTTTATAAGCCATTTCCTAAAAATTAAGGTGATTTTTATTTTTTTACAAACTATACAACAGCGGGATACTCAACAAAGTTGCGTGGCGTTTCATAAAGTCGCACCTGCATTTTCAAAGCTGAATCAATTTTACTTCTTAAAAGATCATAAATAACGATTGCAATATTTTCTGCAGTAGGATTTAATTCTTTAAATTCCTTAGTATCAAGGTTTAAATTTTTATGATCAAACCGCTCTATTACTTGCTCTTTTATCAGATCAGATAAAACTTTCATATCCATGACGAAACCCGTTTTTGGGTTTGGTACGCCTACCACTTTTACTATCAAATCATAATTATGACCATGATAATTGGGTAAATTGCACTTACCAAAGACCTTTTCGTTGGTGGCTTCATCCCACATTGAATTATTTAAACGATGGGCAGCATTGAAACTTTCCTTCCTGAATACTGCTACTTGTTTATCTGTCATAAAAGTTTAAAATATTTTTATTCACCAAAATATTCAACATAAATCCTGGCTGTTTCAAATAATTTTATACAATGCAATTGAACATTTCCAGGAATATGTGGTTTTAACTGTTCCCAAATACCCACTGCAAGATTTTCAGTTGAACACATTTTATTTTTCATAAAATCCACATCAACATTCAGGTTACGGTGGTCAACTTTTTCAATCACATGTTCCTGGATGATTGTGCTTAATTTTTTTGCATCATATAAAAATCCTGTATCAGGATCAGGAATGCCTTTTATAGTTACAAACAATTCATAATTATGGCCATGCCAGTTTTCATTGGCACATTTACCAAATACCTGTTCATTTTGTTCCCGGCTCCACGACGGATTATACAGTTTATGTGCCGCATTAAAATGTTCTATGCGGGTAAGATAGACCATTTGATGAAATTTTTGCAAAGGTAGCGGAATCGAAGTTTAGCCTGGATATTGGCGTATGATTAACTTTGCAGACCATGAATAAGAAAATAGGGATTGTGGCAGCTACCCATTTGGAATTAGCGCCCATTTTAAATAAGGATCTTCCAGCCAATATTAAAACCTGTGTAACGGGAATCGGATCTGTGGCCACAACTTATAACCTGCTGTTATTCATTCAAAATGAAAAACCCGATTTTCTGATACAAGCAGGTATCGCCGGATGCTTCGATAATACAATTTCATTATCCTCATTTTTTATAATAGAAAAGGATTGCTTTGCTGACCTGGGTGTAATGGAAAACAATGAATGGATAGATATGTTTGATATTGGACTTATTGACTCAGATTCCAGACCATATGAAAATTCATGGCTGATAAATAATACCCAAACCACCCTTTTTAAAAATGAAAACAGGGTTACAGGGATTACGGTAAATGAAATAACAACCGCAGCCAGTAGAAACAATTCCTGGCTGAATAAATATGAAGCAACGCTGGAAAGCTTGGAAGGTGCTGCCTTTCATTATGTATGCCTGCTGCAGGGCATTCCATTTCTCCAGGTGAGAACCGTTTCCAATTATGTTGGCGAAAGAGACAAAACCAAATGGGAAACTGAAAAATCCATTCTTCACCTCAATAAAAAATTACACGATGTAATTGGTCATTTGCAAAAAGAGGATATGATATGAAATTAACTATAGGCATTTCCCCATGCCCAAATGATACTTTTATTTTTGATGCCCTTGTAAATAATAAATTGGATACAGCAGGCATAGACACGGAAGTTATTTTAGCAGATGTAGAAACCTTAAATCAATGGGCTTTAGAAGGCAGGCTGGATATTACCAAATTAAGTTTCCCCGCATTTTTTAATTCGTTGGTAAATTATGAACTATTACATTCCGGTGCGGCATTGGGCAAAGGTGTTGGACCATTACTGATTGCAAAAAATTATTTAGAAATTGGCACAGAAACTTCTGCTACTGTAGCCATTCCCGGATTGCATACCACCGCAAACTTTTTGTTGCAGTTTGCCTATCCTCAATTAAAAAACAAGCAACCATTTGTGTTTTCAGAGATTGAAGATGCGGTTTTAAATGGGCAGACTGATCTGGGTGTTATCATTCATGAAAATCGATTTACTTATAAACAAAAGGGTTTAACTAAAATAGCTGACCTGGGAAGTATTTGGGAAGAAAAAATGAATGCCCCTATACCCCTCGGAGGCATTGCTGTAAAAAGAAACCTGGATCAAAAAATAAAATTAAAGATTGATCATTTGATCAGGGAAAGTGTTGAACTGTCATTTTCAACTTATCCTGTCATCAGCGAATATGTAAAACAGCATGCACAGGAGATGAGTGAAGATGTAATGCGAAAGCACATTGATCTGTATGTTAATGATTATTCTATAAACCTGGGAGAAACTGGAAAAAATGCCATAAATACATTCTATGAGGTTTATCTTCAAAAAAAAGAAAGGCGAAAAAATATCGGCAGTTTATTTCTTACTGACTGACAAAATCCTCGTTATATTTTGCCAAAAAATGTTGATCAATTTCCCGGGTAAATTTATTGGTATAAACAATCTCATTATATTGATGTACCGATTGAATTCCCCTGATGGCATTGGTCATAAAAACTTCATCCGCTTGTTCCAAATCCTGGAGGGTAAGCGATTTTTCATCTATAAAAAAATCTGCACCTAATTTTTGTAAAAGGTATTGGCGGGTAACTCCGGCTACACAACCATCCGACAAAGGAGGAGTATATATTTTTTCTCCCCAGATAATAAAAATATTTGCTTTGGTAGTATCTGCAATTCTATCATTGGCATTCAAAACAATGCAATCATTCCATTGGTTGTCCATAGCTTTTTTAGCAGCCATTACATAAATCAGGAAGGATGCGGATTTTAAATTGGCAAATGAATCAAACGATTTACGGCCGTTGTTAAAAACACCAATATGTAATCCCTTTTCGCTCCAGATGGATGAATCGTTTTGAATGGGTGAACTCTCTAATAAAAAATTAAATGGGCGATCGGTTTTATCAATAAAGCCTTCCCCACTCCATGCAGATAATCTTACCCGGGCATTGACTAATTCATTCTTATCACATAATTTGATAATTTCATTTTTAAGCCAATTCCTGTTTGCTGATTTTGGAATAATGTATTCCAAGGTGTTTAACCCATTAAAAAACCGATTGAAATGAAGATCTTCAAATGCAATGGAACGGTTAACGACCTTCATCGTTTCGAACAAACCATCTCCATACCTGTATGATCGATTGGCCGATAAAAATACCGGTTGATCATCTGCGAAATAAGAACCATTTACATTTATCCAACTCATAACACAAATAAAAAATGCCACAATATACATCATGGCATTTTACAAAAATTTCTATTAAGTGATCATGGTTGTTCTACAATGCCAGCTTTTACAGCATACATTACAAGACCCGCCATTGATTTTACACCTGTTTTGGTTTTAAGTTTATCACGGATTGCTTCAACTGTACGTGGGCTCAGGTCTACAATGTCTGCAATTTCTTTTGTGCTTTTTTCCTCACACATCAATTTAAGAATAGTGATTTCTTTGTCATTTAACTGCACATCCTGAGGCATTGAAGCTTCTACATTCCGTTTGGTCCTTAAACCATTCAACAATGCCTTATTGGTAAGTTCATTAAAGAAAAACTCCTGCTCATGACATGTACGAATGGCATCATATATCGTTTCCGAATCGGATTCCTTGGTTAAATAAGAATTCGCTCCAATCTCCATCATCCGGGAAATCATGGAATGATCATTATGCATGGAAAGCATGATCACTTTAATATCCGGATATAATTTTTTTATTTCAGGCAAGGTTGTTAATCCATCCATGATTGGCATCTGGATATCGAGCAAAACTACATCGGGTTGAATATGCTTAAGAAGATTTAGGAGTTGCATGCCATTCTCTGCTTCTGCAACCATTTGAATATCCTTCCTGGTTGAAAGGAAAGTTTTTACTCCAGCGCGGAAAAGAGCATGATCATCAGCGATGGCAACTTTAATAACGCTATCAGGGTTTTTCATAAGAGGATGTTTTGATTTTATACTCCACAGGAACGTAACTTTTATACATTTTAGTGTTTATACCCGGGGAAAATGAAAAATTCTGGCTGCAAATTGGTAAAATTCTGCATGATTCCCTATAGTACTAATACTTGATTTACCAGATTCGGAATCTACCGGCAAATTACAGTAGTTACGTAAATGTACGATAGTGCAGATAAAAATTTCCTTTGCAAATGGGTTGATTTACTAAGTAAATAGGTAAAAACCATAAAATGAAAATGGGGAATAACTTCTATTGTACATAATATGTCCTGCCAATACCTTTAGGACTTAAAATTAGATTTATCAAAATCAATTTTTATACGCCCGTTTTTAATTTCCAGTCATCCTTGAAGCCAAATATTTTATTATTGTTTTTCCTTGCCCTTTTGAAGCAGTTTTGCATCTAACTTAATGATACTTTTTCAGCTACCATGTAAATTCGGGGATCCCCAAGCGTAAATTTTTTTCTTCCGGGAATGCTTTCCGCTGAAACCAGCCTATAACCTGTTTCAGCTAACATAGCTTCCATTTCAGCAAAACTGAATACAAAATCGATTGCTTTCTTTTCTTCTTTCGTTCCATTGGGAAGTGTAAAAACATTGGTTGTTTCTATCCGGGTAGGTTGAAACAAGTATTCACTTTGGGTTTCAATTATTATATCATCTTTTTTTCCGGTATGATCGGCAATAAAATCTTTAATTACTATTTCTGCAATTGACCAGGAATTAATTAATAATTTTCCACCAATTTTCAAATGTTGGTTTATAAGACTAAGTAATTTTAATGAATCAGCTCTATCAAAAAAATTTAAACTGTTACCCATACAAATGGCCAGGTCAAATTGAAGGGGTGATTTAAAATCCAGAACATGTTGCTGAATACATTCAATAGGTAACCGTTCTTCAGCTGATATTGTCGTTAATTCATTAATATATGTGTCCAGGTTATCGACAGCAGTTATATGACAGCCATTACGAGCCAGGCCAATAGCATGTCTCCCAAATCCACACATCATATCCAGAACTTGTGAGCCAGGTTGCAGGTTGGCGCATTTCATCATGAATGAGACCTCATCATCAGTCAACTTTTGGGGAATGAGTGATTTCCAGATGTCTTTGTAAATACCATTAAAATAAATATCATTTACATTTGAAACATCGGTATGATCCATCTATTAAGCGTTATTTAAAAAGTAAAGTGTACTTAATTGATTATTTTGTTGCGGGAAGCGTACATAACCAAACCAGCAATCGTTTTTGCCCCCACTTTTTGTTTCATGTTCTGCCGAATGGTTTCTATGGTGCGGGGACTTAAAAAAACTTCTTTAGAGATTTCTTCCGTGGTTTTATCTTCTGAGATCAGTTTTAAAATTTTTACTTCTTTTTCAGAAAATTTGATTGGATTGGGATAAAATTGACGAACTGATTTTTTACTCTGCAATTTTAATAACACGGCTTTGTTCACCAGGTCGTTAAAATAAAAATCATCATTTACACAAGTTAAGATAGCCTGGTAAATCTCATCCGGATCAGTTGTTTTAGTGAGGTATGCGTTTGCACCCATTTCCATCATCTTTGTAATCATTTCCTGGTCATCATACATCGTCAGGACAATTATTTTTACTTCTTCGTATTCTTTTCTGATTAAACCAATAGCATTAATCCCATCCATTTCAGGCATCCGTATATCCATTAATAATACATCAGGTTGCTTTATCTGCAGCTTATGCATGACATCTTTGCCATCTTCAGCCTCCCACAAAATTTTAAGATAATTCCTATCTTTTAAAGCCATACGGATCCCATCCCGAAAAATTTTATGGTCATCTGCAATAGCTACTTTAATAATTTGCTGGGCACTCATAGTTAATTTGGTTTATGCAGGTCTAAAATCGAGCAAAAGTACGCATTTTGTAGTGCTATGTTAATATTTATAAAAATAAGTTATTCATTTTCACCAAATAAAGAAATAAGATAAAAAAGGAAGTATAGTAATTTTACTAATCATTGATCGTAAATTATCTACTCATAATTATACTAATAAACATTTATTGGAACAATCTCAAACTTCAAAATTCGCATTATTGTTTATCGACCTTAAAATGGGGATCTTTATATAGTTGCGCTTTAAAAATAGGCACTCCCCCTTTGAATTTCGCAACATGGTTGTCCACATCTGTGCATAAACTCATCAAAAAAAATTAATCATATCTCAAATTTTGAGTAAATAACCATCGTATTTTTACTAAATTCGCTGCGTGTAATTACCCTTTTTATGGAAGTAGGTTTACCTCGAAAAACTCTCATAACCGCTACTGTAAAGGGTTTGAGGCATTATTAAGGGTTTCCACCAATGTGTTAGCCCGTTGATTAATAATCAATTAATGGCAATTTTTATGTTAGAAATATTTCTGGACAATCAAAAAAACTTGGTTATGAAAAAGAATTCTCGCATGGTAGTAGTACAGGAAGAAATTGAATTAATTTTTACCTGGAACGATTAATTTTCCAAAAGACTATTAACAGATAAAAGGTTTTTCTATATTTGGTGAAAATACCCAACTATAGAAAACCTTTTATTTTATACAGCCGCCCTAACTGACGCCCTTCCCTTACTTTTTTTCATTTTTTATTTTTCAAAAAATAAGAATAATTCAAGTTTATGGGTTCTTGCAATTTATACGCTCTTCTCAGTATTAATAATTCAGGTTAATCTATTTTTTCCGAAATCCTTGACTCATTTCTTAGTAAGTTTTACCACCCTTTCTGAATATTTTCTATTTATAATTTTTATTTATATTAACTTAAAAAATCTTAAGTTAAAAAAAGCAATAGTTGTAATTTCAATTTTATACTTGCTATTTTCAATATTTTATGCTGTCACTGTTAAAATCAAAACAATCGACACCATTCCAATCGGAATAGAAACTATAATCATTCTCAGTTTTTCTTTTTATTTTTTGTATGAAAGGATGAATGAGCCAACTACTGATCTCATCTATAATGATTATCGTTTCTGGATCGTTTTAGGTATGATTATCTATCTGGCGGGATCATTTTTTATTTACATCTTTTCTGACCAGGTTGATCGCCAACTTTTTAATAAATACTTATCATTAACCTATATTTTTTATGCTTTAAAGAATATCTTGTTTGCATTGGGTATCTGGATACATGTAAAAAGAGAACCTCAACGAGTAAAACACCAAAAAGATACTTTACCTTATTTAGATATAAATTAATCAAAACTATTTCCACTAACCACCACCTACCACTATGTTCTTATTGCAAGCCTCAAATTCATCCGGAATATCCATGGTACTCTTTATAGGTACGCTTGGAATGCTGGTGCTTACAATAGGGCTGATCATGTTCATCATTTTTCACCAACGTAAAGTGATCCGGTACCAGACCAAACTGCAGCAAATGGAGCACGAACAACAAAAAGTATTATTAAATGCATCCATTCGCTTACAGGAAGAAGAACGTCAACGGATTGCTGCTGACTTACATGATGATGCTGGCCCCTTATTAGCAACCGCACGTTTATACCTTAACGAAAACCTGGTTAACCAGGATAAGGCAACCCAACTTCAATCTATTTACCAGGCACGCCAGATCCTTGATGATACTATACAATTGGTCAGGAATATCAGTCATAGCCTGATGCCCCCCACTTTAAAGAATTTTGGATTGGAATCAGCAGTAAATGACCTGTTTCAAAAAATCAGCGGTTCAGGAAGTATCAATGCAAGCAGCCGCTTTCATGACTATAAAGAGAGACTGAAACCGGAAAAAGAATTGATTGTATTCAGGGTGGTCCAGGAACTGATAAATAATATTTTAAAACACAGTAGTTCCAGTTTTATTCATTTAACACAAAACTCTCATGGCGATAAATTTTTTTTAAGAATTCATCATGATGGAAGAGGAATTATTCAATCTGATTTCGATAAATTAAATAAAAGTCATATTGGGTTAGGTTTGAAAAATATCAGCAGCAGATTGAAAGTGGCACATGGCTCAATTAATTTTGAAAAAGATGTTTCACAAACCTATTATAAGGTAACTCTTGAAATTCCAAAGGACCAACCCTATAATCATGATTAAAATTTTATCTTTGATCCTCATGTGAAAACTATGGAAAGTATAAAGGTTGCAATTGCAGATGATCATAAAATTTTTAGAAAAGGAGTCATTCTTTCACTTCGTCCATTTACCAATATAAAATTTGTACAGGAAGCGGAAAATGGTGAGGATCTTTTGAATGGGATTGGTGCATCGCAACCCGATGTGGTTTTAATGGATCTGCGCATGCCTACAAAAGATGGCATAGAAACAACCAAGGCATTAAGCAAGCTATATCCAAATATTCATATCATAGTACTTAGCATGTATGAAGATGAACGTTTTGTTTATCACCTTATGGAAAATGGCGCTAATGGATATTTGTTGAAAAATGCGGAGCCACAGGAAATCAGACGGGCTATTATGGAAGTTTTTGAAAAAGGTTACTACCTCAATAATTTTGTGAATCGCATTCTCCTGAAAAAATCTCACGCCCGGCAAAAAGTTGTTCCAAGTCTGAATAATGAAATTACATTGAGCGATAAGGAAAAAGATGTACTTCGTTTTATTTGCATGGAATTTACCGCACAGGAAATTGCAAAAAAAATGGAAATCAGCCCACGAACCGTAGAAGCAATCAAAGACCGCTTAATGGAGAGATTTGGAAGTAAGAATACAGCAGGTCTTGTATTCTTTGCTGTAAAAAATAACCTGATTGATTAAATTTTCATTTCAGGAATTTCCCCTTCAATTATTAATTTACCGGCTGTTTTTGATTTTATTTCATCAACAGTAATACCGGGAGCTCTTTCCAGCAACTTAAAGCCAGCAGGTGTTATTTCTATTACGGCCAGGTCCGTGACTATTTTCCTGATGCATTTTACACCGGTTAAGGGCAAGGTACATTTGGGCAATAATTTAGATTCTCCTTTGGGATTGGTATGCATCATGGCAACGATGATATTTTTTGCACTGGCAACAAGATCCATTGCACCGCCCATTCCTTTAACCATTTTGCCTGGAATTTTCCAATTAGCAATATCACCTTGCTCACTTACTTCCATTGCACCTAAAACGGTGAGATCAACTTTGCCAGCCCTGATCATCCCAAAACTTTCCGCACTGTCAAAAAAAGCACCACCCGGTAAAACCGTTACCGTTTCCTTTCCTGCATTGATCAGGTCTGCATCCACTTCTTCTTTGGTGGGATAAGGACCAATCCCTAACATACCATTTTCACTTTGCAACATAATGCTGATACCTTCCGGAATATAACTAGCGACAAGAGTTGGTATGCCTATACCTAAATTAACATACATTCCATCCTGCAATTCCTGTGCAATCCGTTTAGCAATACCATATTTATCCAAAGCCATAGAATTCAATTTAAAGTTTGTTGGTAATCTTTAATTTTTTTCAATTCTTGTTGTTACTTTTTCAATTCTTTTTTCATAATTCATTCCCTGGAAAATCCGGTGAACATAAATTCCCGGAACATGAACCTGGTCCGGATCCATTTCTTCCGGATCAACAAGATGCTCCACTTCGGCAATCGTAATAGTGCCGGCTTTAGCCATTGATGTTGAAAAATTACGTGTAGTCTTCCTGAAAATAAGATTACCAAACCGATCACCTTTCCATGCTTTTACAATGGCAAAATCCGCATGCAGAGCATGTTCCATTAAGTATACTTTTCCGTTGAATTCCCGGCTTTCTTTTCCTTCTGCAACTTCAGTTCCATATCCGGCAGGAGTAAAAAAAGCAGGAATACCCATACCGGCCATTTGAATCCGGGTTGCTAAAGTTCCTTGTGGAATCAAATCTACTTCCAGTTCATTATTTAATAATTGTCTTTCAAATTCAGCATTTTCGCCTACATAAGAACTCATCATCTTTTTTATCTGGCGGGTTTTTAACAGTAATCCCAAACCGAAATCATCCACACCAGCATTATTCGAAATACAAGTGAGGTCTTTAACTCCTTTTTTTACCAATGCATTGATAGCATTTTCAGGAATACCACACAAACCAAAACCACCCAACATGATCACTGCACCATTATTAATATCCTTAATAGCCTCATCGGCATTAGCCACCGTTTTATTCATGTCTAATTATTTTTAGTAATCCTTTTTTTAAAATAACAAAGCGGCATTCAGTAATAAAAATTAATTATTCATTATCATTAAAATGGCTGTATTATTTTATTGGAATAAAATATGATTGTCAAGTTGATATTGACAAATGATAGTAAATGTAATAAAAAGTAAAGGGATTATTTATTTGCGCTTTAGTCTGCTTTTATACGCATAGGTGCAGGCTTCTGAATATCCGGTTTTAAGGGGAGCGTTTCACTATTTTCCCGATCAGATTTACGGGCGTTCAGGCTATCCATAATTGGTTGCAACGTTTCGGGATGCAGTTGGTAGTATTTAAAACTTTTTTCAAATGCTGTTTTAGAAATATCGTGTACATCAAAAACCTTTTGATATAAGTTTAAAGATTCTGCTTTCCTGTTTACTGATGTATCCTTGATTACATAACTTACCAGAAATTCATCTGCCCTGATCATATCCCATAAAACCTCCTGCATTTTTTCAGGAGGTAAAATATCATCTGGAAT
>JAKFER010000138.1:0-67760 GCA_036675565.1 Chitinophagaceae bacterium | reverse complement strand
CGGTGGCGTCCTTGATGCTGTCGACGAACTTGGTCCACTGTTCGACGCTCGCCTTCGTGGGGCGGGGCGCGAGCTGGAGGCGGTTGAGGATGAAGTTGTCGATAGTACGGGTAGTGGGATAAACGTTGTAACCCCAAACCACCTGCAGAATTTTTTCACGGGTTACCACTTCATTTTTATTTTCGATCAATAATTTTAAGAGCATGGCTTCTTTTTTACTCAATTGAATTTTTTGACCGGTTTTAGAAGTTGCTTCCTGTGCTTTAAAATCTATATGATTATTTCCAAATTCATACACATCACCCACCGAAGTTTTGTGCTGAAGTTTTTTATTCTTGTTGATTAACTTTTGAACCCTGAGTAATAATTCCTCCAGGTTAAAGGGTTTGGTAAGATAATCATCGGCACCTTTTTTTAAACCTGCTACTTTATCACTGCTTGAATTGCGTGCACTTAAAATCAGCACAGGCACTTCGATGTTGTTTAGCCGGATAGATTCTGTAACGGTTATACCATCCATTTCAGGCAACATCACATCCATGATCACTAAATCAAAGTATTCATTTTGCAGGCATTTCATTGCCTGGAGTCCATCATAAGCAGAGGTTACCTCGTAACCTTCCAGCTCAAGATTCATCTTAAGTGCTACATGCAAATTCTCTTCATCTTCTACCAACAAAACCGATGCTTTGGATGGGTTCATTTCTTACAATTTATTTATCTGAAATGCACATTGAAAATAGTTCCTTTAGGAAGATTGTCTGTTATTTTTATTTCTGCATAATGTGCTTCCGCAATTTTTTTACATAAATAAAGCCCCAGCCCGGTGCCATGCGCTTTTCTCGTCATTTCGTTACCAACACGATAAAATTTATCAAATACCAATGGTTTTTCCGCTTCTTCAATCCCTTCTCCTTCATCAATCACCCGCAGGGTGGTTTCGCCTTCTTTTTTATATAACGCCGAATGTATCGGTTTGGTTTTAGGTGAATACTTTATGGCGTTTTGTAGTAAATTATTCACCAGCATTTGTAAAAGCAACTCATCTCCGTTAATCTTGATCCCTGGTTCAATTTCCATCTCAAATACTCGTTCAGGAAACCGCAACGCAAAATCCTTTACGCGATCTTCAACCAGTTCTGACAGGTCGAGTTTTTCTTTTACTGCTTTGTATTCTTCGCCTTCCAGTTGAGAAGAAACCAAAATGTTATTGGTAAGATCATTCAGGCGGTTGGTTTCCTGGAGTGTAACCTGTATGATCTTTTGTTGTTTTTCTGTATCCAGGTGATGTTTTTGTAAGGTTTCCAGGTTTAACCGCATAATGGAAATAGGCGTTTTTAATTCATGCGTTACCGCCATCATAAAATTTTGTTGCTGTCTTTGCAGCCTGATCTGGTTACGTACCGACCTGTAAACAAAAGTAGCACCCACCAATGTTAATATTAAAAAAGTAATCCCTTCGCTGATATATTTTGCAGTGCCTCTTTTATTTTCATTGACGATCAGTTTGTACTGTTTATCATATTCAGGTGAATTCCGGGGTGTTTTGAGCTGGAGCAATTCAATGCGCATATCCGTAAGCGTTGCATTTTGCTGTTCCAGGCTGATGAACCACCAGATTAATGCAGCTACAATATAAAAAAGCAGGAACCAATACGCGATGGTTGCCCTTTTAAATTTCTTTTTGCTCTGCTCCATCATGGTGAAAGGAGTTGTTATTGTTTTTTCTCTACCCGCAAGCCAACATTCATCACATGTAACAATGGATCTTCCCGCATATCCTGTTGTAGTGTAAAGGTATATTCACCCGGTGTTTTGAAGGATATATTATTTTCCGCCAATTCATTATTAATTGAGATACGATGATCATAAATATCATCCATCGCTGTAGCCAACCAGCCATCTTTATTGGTTGCCAGCGTTTTTTCAATCCGGATGGTCTGTGCCGAGTCGTCTGGAGATTGAATGGTCAGTTTTAGCCAGATATTATTATAGCGATACTTTTCATTATGTCTTAATATCAGCATAACATCATATACGGCGGTTGTGTCCTGTATATTAAAAGTAAACGGAGGTTTATAATCAGCTTTCCATTCATGTTTCGGAATGGAAGCATGTTTTTCAAACAAATCAATATCGGTACAGGAAGTGAGTAAAAGAACACCCCAAACAAACAGAAATAATTTTGATCTCAACGTAAAAATTTTTACAAAAATAATCAGCAGTTATTAAAACCCTGCAGGTTTAAATCAGAGCACATTCAATACCTGTTCTTTGGCCTTTTCTAATTCGTCCTTCATCAATACAACAGATTTTTGAATGGTTGAATCGTATGCTTTTGCACCGGTTGTATTGATTTCCCGGCCGATTTCCTGTAACACAAAGGATAATTTTTTCCCTTTGGATTCTTCATTCTCATTTAAGAGATCAATGAAATAATCGCAATGATTTTTTAGTCTTACCTGCTCTTCGGTGATGTCAATTTTTTCAATATAATAGATCAACTCCTGCTCTAACCGGTTATCATCATAGTTTTCTTTACCAACCTGCTCCTGCAAAAGTCTTTCTATATTTTCGCGGATGCGTGTTTGTCTTAATGGTTCAAGCCGGATCACTTCGTCCTGTTGTTTACGGATATTTTCAATCCGTAACCGGAGCTCGTTTTCGAGGGATTTACCTTCTTCCAAACGATGATTATTCAGGTTATCGATGGCAACAAATAGAATATTTTCAAATTCTTTCCATTCGTCATCCGTCAACGTTTCACCTGTTGGTGTAATGACTTCTGGAAGTTTTACCAGTGTACTCAGGATGTGCGATGAATCCAGGTTTAGTGCTTCGGATAATTCGGAAAGCTGTTTGTAATACGCTTTAGCCAGTTCAGTATTAATGCTGACCGGTTTTGTTTGTCCTGTTTCTTTTAAAGAAATATTACAATCTACAGATCCGCGGGTGAGCCTGCTGGAAAGGATTTTGCGAATATCAAATTCAAATGGCCTTAAAAAAGAAGGCAATTTTAATTGTAGTTCAAATTGTTTTCCATTCAACGATTTAATATCTATCAAAAAAGTTTTACCGCCTGCAGCTTGTTCTGCCCTTCCAAAGCCGGTCATTGATTTCAACATACAAATAAAATTGGTACCGGGTAAAGTTATCCTAAATACCCGAAACAGGTTTAATTTATCACCGCTTATACAGTGTTCATCACAGTAAATAAATTATAAGTTTTAATTTCAGGTATGTGTGGTATTGCAGGTATAATCAGTTCCAATCCCGGATTGGTAACAAATGAACGACTCAAGGTGATGGGGGAAAGTCTTTCTCACCGTGGCCAGGATGGCGATGCCATTTGGATGAATGATGCCGGCGAAGCGGGTTTCAGCCACCGCCGCTTAGCCATCATTGATCTTTCTGATGCCGGTAAACAACCTATGCATTATGCCGGTAGGTACACGATTGTTTATAACGGTGAAGTGTATAACTACCTGGAACTAAGAGCTGAACTTGAAAAAAAAGGTTACCAGTTTATTTCAAAAACTGATACAGAAGTCATTCTTGCCGCGTATGACCATTACCGGGAAAATTGCGTTGATCATTTTGACGGCATGTTTGCTTTTGCTATTTGGGATGAAAAGGAGAAAAACCTTTTTGCCGCCCGGGACCGTTTTGGCGAAAAGCCATTCAATTATTTTTTTGATGATGAACAGTTTGTTTTTGGTTCCGAAATGAAGGCACTTTGGGCTGCAGGCGTGCCGAAGATCTTAAACCAAAAGATGGCTTTTAATTATTTAACCATCGGTTACCTGGATAATCCTAACAATGTTGATGAAACATTTTATGAAAAAATCAATAAGCTGCCACCGGCGCATTTTCTGAATTATTCTCCTGGTCAAAATGAAGTGATACTGGAAAAATATTGGGATATAGACCTGGAACAAATAAATGAATCCATTTCTGATATGGCTGCGATGGAGCAATTTGATTTGTTATTTCATAACAGCGTGAGTAACCGCTTTCGCAGTGATGTGCCTATCGGGACCAGCCTGAGTGGCGGGCTTGACAGTTCTTCTATTGTCGCTGCATCAGCCCGCCTGAAACCATCTACAAATAGTCATGATTGTTTTACAGCGGTTTTCCCGGGTTTTGAGAAAAATGAAATGGAATTTGCCCGCACGGTAGCCAACCAGTTTAATTTAAGACATCATACCATTGATCCAACGTCGGAGCAGTTAATGAATGATCTTGAAAAACTTATTTACCACCAGGAAATACCTATTGCTTCTGCCAGTGTTTTTGTTCAGTACAAAGTATATGAACTGGCCAGGCAACATGGTATTAAGGTGTTATTAGATGGGCAGGGTGCAGATGAAACCCTTGCCGGCTATCAAAAATATTTTAAATGGTTTTGGCAGGAACTTTTCAGGGAAAGAAAACTCATTCGCAGTAAAGAGGTAAAGTTTGCCAATGAAAAAGGCGTTCATGAGTCTTTTGGATTTCGGAATGTAATTGCTGCTTTGGTCCCTGATTTTGCCAGCGTCATCCTGGAGCAGCAATACCTTGTAAATGCATTATCACACCCGGATTTATCAAAGGATTTTGTTCAACTTCAAAGTAAAGAGGCCTATTATTCCAGGCCTACCGTATATACATTAAATGGAGCTTTGTATTTCAATACCTGCATGCATGGATTGGAAGAACTTCTTCATTACGCTGACAGAAACAGTATGGCGCATGGCAGGGAAGTGCGTTTGCCTTTCCTGGATCATAAGCTGGTAGAATTTATTTTTTCTTTGCCATCATCGTTTAAGATCAGGGACGGCTGGACCAAATGGTTGTTGCGGAAATCCATGGAAAATAATTTACCCGGTGAAATAGTCTGGCGAAAAGATAAAGTTGGATTTGAGCCGCCGCAAATGGAATGGATGAAAAACAAGCAGGTGCAGGAAGCTATTATGGAAGCTAAAAAGAAACTGGTGGATGAAAAAGTATTGAAACCGGAAACACTTCAAAAACCTCCAAATCCACAGCATGCTTACAGTGCTGACAATTATGATTGGCGCTATTGGATGCTGGCATCTGTCTGGTAACTTTTAGAATGCAATGGGCAGATGTTTTATATTTCCCATCTTTGCAGTCCTGAAATTTTAATTATAAAAAAAGAGTTATATGAAGCTTGCAACAAAAATGATTCATGCCGGTGCACATCCTGATCCTTCTACTGGTGCCATCATGACACCAATTTACCAAACCTCCACCTATGTGCAGGAAGCACCCGGAAAACATAAAGGTTTTGAATATGCCCGTTCCCAAAATCCAACCAGGCAGGCATTGGAAGAAGCGCTGGCCGTTATTGAAAATGGAAAATTCGGACTTGCTTTCAGCAGTGGAGTGGCAGCAACAGACGCCGTGATTAAATTATTGCAGCCTGGTGATGAAGTGATTGCCGCGAATGACATGTATGGTGGTACTTATCGCTTATTTACCAAAGTGTTTGAAAAATTCGGAATCAAATTTTTATATACCGACACAACGAATCCAAAAAATATTGAATCCCTGGTTACTGACAATACAAAACTTGTTTGGCTGGAAACACCAACGAATCCGTTAATGAATGTTACGGATATCGCTGCGGTTTCTGCCATAACCAAATCAAAAAATATCCTGCTTTGCGTGGATAATACTTTTGCTTCACCCTATTTGCAAAACCCTTTGGATCATGGCGCCGATATCGTAATGCATTCAGCAACGAAATACCTGGGTGGTCATAGTGATGTGATCCAGGGCGCATTAATTATGAATGATCCAGACCTGCGGGAAAAATTGTATTTCATTCAAAAAAGTTGTGGTGCTGTTCCCGGTCCAATGGATTGTTTCCTTGTTTTGCGGGGTATAAAAACATTGCACCTGCGCATGCAACGTCATAGTGAAAACGGCGCAAAAATTGCCCATCACCTGGGCAAGCATCCCAAAGTTGATAAAGTTTACTGGTGTGGTTTTGAAGATCATCCTGGTTATGCGGTAGCCAAAAAACAAATGCGTGATTTTGGTGGTATGATGAGTTTTACACTCAAGGATGACAGTGATGCAGCTGCAAGAAAAGTGCTTTCATCAACCAAATTGTTTTCACTAGCCGAGAGTTTAGGAGGTGTGGAATCGTTGATCAATCACCCATCTTCCATGACGCATGCTTCCATACCCAGGGAAGAAAGAATTAAGAATGGACTAACGGATGGTTTAATTCGGTTAAGCGTTGGCGTTGAAGATGCAGATGACCTGATCGCTGACCTGGATAATGCCATTGGTTAATGCATGAAGAACGATTATGCAAAACTGAAAGCATTCCTGGATAAAAAAGTGGATCAATATGATCAGCCATCATTTATCCCTTACGATCCTATTTGTATTCCCCATTTATTTAAAAAGAAACAGGATGTTGAAATAGCCGCATTTTTCGCGGCTATTTTCGCATGGGGCAATCGAACAACTATTATTCGCAAATCCACTGAGCTGATGCAGGCGATGGATATGGCCCCACATGAATTTATACTGAATCACCAGGAAAAAGATTTGAGAAGGCTACTGGGTTTTAAGCATCGCACATTCAATGCTACCGACCTGTTATATTTTGTCGATTTTTTTAAACATCATTATACTACTAACAAAACACTTGAAACTGCATTTACCCGTGGGATGAAAAAAGGGGATACTGATATGGAAAATGCACTGGTTGGTTTTCAGCAGTATTTTTTTTCGTTGGAAGAAGTACCTGCAAGAACTTTGAAACATGTATCTACACCACAAAGAAATTCCACCTGCAAAAGGCTTAATATGTTTTTACGATGGATGGTAAGGAAGGATGAAAATGGGGTTGATTTTGGCATTTGGAAAAACATTTATCCATCCCAGTTAGTGTGCCCGGTAGATGTGCATGTTGCCCGGGTGGCTAAAAAATTTAACCTGTTAAATCGCAAACCGGTGGATTGGCTGGCTGCCATTGAGCTCACTGAGCAGCTTCGCCGCTTTGACGAAGCTGACCCTGTTAAGTATGATTTTGCTTTATTCGGTTTGGGTGTGGTTGAGAAATATGGGTAATGTTTAGAAGTTTAGGGGTTTAGTGGTTTAGTTGATGGAGCTTTATGCAAATTTTTATGCCTTATCAAACATCCAAATTCCTAATTCCAAATTCCCAATTCCGGCTTTAATCAACATATCATCTCAATTAGAAAAAGAAAAACCGTTGCGTGCCACCCACTTTTCCCGCTTTAAAATCCCTGATGTTATAAGTAAAAGTCAACAGGTAATATCGTTGCATATTATTGAGCTGCCTGTCAATGATCAGATTCTCCCTGGTCGATCTCCAAACGTTTATGTTTTCATTGAGCAAATCATATACAGACAGTTTTAACTGGCCCTTCTGATCTTTCAGGAATAAATAGGTAAGACCGCCATTCAACAGCGTAATTGTTTTTTGTATGCCCGGTGCTACCTGGTCATTATAACGGTATTGCACACTTGTTTCCAATACAAAATTCTTTGGCCAGCGTATTACCAGGTCTGAATTTATGTAGTAGGTGTTGATATCAATATCATCAAAATCATCATTCTCATAATTTGAGAAATTAAAATTCCTGTTGACACGGGCATTCCACTCTATCTTATCATTAAAATTTATACCTGCATTTATTGAGGGTCCCATACCAAGCGTGGACACATAACTCTTACGGTTATTTACTACCAGGAAATTGCGGTCATAATTTAAATTATAACCACCACCTATCGAAAACTGGAAGTTGTTTTTAAATTTAAACTGCTTATTGAAATGCGCATTTGAATAAAAAGAATGTTGCCCGTCAATATTTATTGGTGTGCTTTCCTGTACGCCATCCTGCCTGATGATTCGGTTTCGGGTGATTGCATTTTCGCGAAAGTTTCCATTGAGATACACGCTATAAAAGACTGTTTTAGCCGGAATGTTTTTAAACATGTTCAGTGAAATGGAATGACTTTTAGATGGTTCCAGGTCAGGATTGCCATAGCGTATAAATAATGGATTGGTGTTATCCGGTATGGGTTGGATATCGGTCATATTAGCCGGTGATACGTTAACGCTGTAGCTGGCGTTGAAAGCTTTGTAACTTACGTTTAAGGATGGCAGTAAGTATTTGTAGTTTTGTTTTACCTGCTGGTTTTGCGTTTTGAATTGATTGTTTATATCCAGTTTTAAAAAATTAGCCATACCGGTAATGCTTAATTCTTTAATCTTCAGGTTCAATCCACCGGATACAGTATTGCGCCAGCTGATGCGTCCCAGGTCATTTGTTAATGAAAGATTGGGGATTTCATATTTTTCACCCCCATTTGCTTTGTTGTAAGTTTCAATGGTGTATTGGTTATCGAAATAATTCAAAGCATATCCTAATCGGAGATTCAGTGTTTTTGTCAATGGATCAATGTAAGTGGCATTCAGGTTGGTGGTCAGGTTTTTTTGATCTTGTATCCTTAACTGGTCTGTGATGTCGGTATAGCTGTTTCCATTATCATAAAAATTATTCAATACGTTATTCGTTTGCTCATTTTCATTATTATTTATATTGAATGAATTTGAAAGGTTCAACGTGCGGCCTTTTTTTCTGAAGTTTTTAAAGTACATCAGGCTGTGTTGGTAGCCAAGCTCATTGCTTTGATTATCTAAGCGGTTTACTCCGTCATTTAATAAGCCATCAAAGTTAGATTGGCTAAATGTTTCAGTAAGGCCGCGGGTAAGCTGATCGCTAATTGTAAGAGATGGTTTAAAATCAAAACGGGAAAGGGAATCTATTTTACCGCGTAATCCAAAGGCCAGCCGATGACTGTTACCTTGCATAATTTCTTTCCGGTCAAACCTTGTTGTATAAATGGAATCGCCCAGGAATTGTTGTTGATTATTTAATTCTTCAATATCGTTTCGGCTGTTACCATAAAAATACTGGCTGTTCAGTGTGATGTTGTTTTTCAATACATGATTCATATTGAAACCGGCACCGGTACTTCTGTTTATGCCTTCACCCATACCACCAAATGATATTCCGTTAACGTTAACGCCTCCATTGCTGTTCATCATGATCATATTCATGCCGCTGCGGTCAAATCCACCCAATGAACGAATATCATTAAAACCAAAACCTGCACGGTTAAGATTATTGCTGAACCCGATCAGGCTTACCTGCATCGTATCTTTGAACATGTTGAGAATGGTACCTGCCTCATACAATTCATCGGTACCGCCGCCGGCATATGCCTTTCCAAACCATCCTTTCTTTACACCTTTTTTCAATTTCAGGTTAATCACTTGTCCCAGGTCACCCTCAGGCCTGTCGGGGTTTAATTCTTTTTCATCTTTGTCTTCTGTTACCTGTATTTTATCGATCATGTTCGCCGGTAAATTACGGGTTGCCATTTTAGGATCATTGCCAAAAAAATCCTTCCCATCTACCATAATTCGATTAACTTTTTTCCCGTTTACGGAAATATTTCCGTCTGCGTCAACCTGTACACCGGGTAATTTTTTAAGCAAGTCCTCTACAAGTGCAGTGGGTAATGTTTTAAAAGCAGCCGCGTTAAATTCAATGGTATCTTTTCTAACGGTAACGGGTGGTCGCTCTGCATATACTAACACTTCATCCAATGATTTTGAATCTGGGGCAATCCGAATAGTTCCCATATCCAGGTCTGGATCCTGGGAGGTTAAAGTGAATTCTTTTCTATAAACACCAAATCCTGAAAAACTGATCACTACACGGTTTTCCACATTTAATGGGAGCCCGGGTATTTTAAATTCCCCATTATTATTGCTCAATCTGTAAGTGATAAGACTGGTATCTGCAGCTTTAAAAACTGTTACCGTTGCAAGGGGTAAGGCGTTGCCGGTAGTGGAATCAACCATTTTACCAGTAATGGAGCCCTGCGAAAATGAGGATGAATAAATGAATAGGAATGTGGCCAGGAGTAAAATCTTATTCATGAAGCATTTTTTGGTTTTGGAAGATGAATGTACGATGTGATTCGTATTTAATTTTGTTTATGTAAAGTCTTTAACAGAATTTTGAGAATATAAAATCCAAATGTAGTAACTATAAAGTTAGTTATAGCTTTAAAAATGGTTCAACGGTGAATGTGCAGGATGAAATACAGTTAACCCTCAGTGATAGTTTTTCACTGGCACATGTTTCAGATGAAGCTGAATGGTTTCAGTTATTGACAGATCGGATCGATTATCTTATACAAACAGATTTTAATAAACTGGTAAGTATTTTATATCGATTGGATGTTAGTGAGACAAAATTATCCCAGATGTTGAAGGACCAAACTGGTACTGATGCTGCTGAAATAATTGCACGAATGATCATTGAAAGACAAAGAGAAAAAATAATCACCCGGGCTGCATTTAAAAAACCTGGAGATGATATTCCTGAAGCAGATAAATGGTAATCATTCATTTCCTGCTTGTCCTCTTTTCTTATAATAGCCCATAATATCTCCGGATGCCAGGATATGTCCTTCCATGGCATTAACTAATGCTGAATGACTCGAGCCTTCTGCTAAATCCAATGCTGTATCGAGTGCGAAGATTCTGAAATAATAACGGTGTTCACCATCTGGTGGACAAGGACCTCCATAATTATTATTATTGAAATTGTTTCTGCCGCAAATTCCTGGTGAATTATTTTCGTCGACCATATTTTGTGGTGGAATGTTCCACATCAGCCAATGATAAAAAGTGCCATTCGGTGCATCCGGATCTTCCATTATCAATGCTAAAGATTTGGCATCTTCTGGTATACCGCTTATTTCAATAGGCGGATTGATATCTTTTCCTTCGCAGGTATACAAAGGCGGAATGTGACCACCATGACTAAAGGCTATAGATTGGAGGATGAGTTGACTTTGATCTGCCATAACGATAATTTATAATCAGGAATGCTTAAAAATCATGCCCCCGAATGCAAATCTAATTTGAACATTATGACCATGATAAATCTCATACTCAACAAAATGATTGTGGTATCGAATCTTTTTATTGATTTAATCATATACCGTAGTTGATGAAACATTTATTTGATGGTTAATCTTTTTATTACAACTTCAAAGCATCACTTATTTAATTGCATATATTTAAAAAAATAAAAGCTATCATGAGAAAAATAGTTCCTATTATTTGTGTCACACTTATTTACTGCCTGCCTTTATTTTCACAACAACGGGGTGCATCCCCAGCAAAAGAAGAGAAGCC
Organism: Chitinophagaceae bacterium; assembly: GCA_036675565.1. Lineage (GTDB taxonomy): Bacteria > Bacteroidota > Bacteroidia > Chitinophagales > Chitinophagaceae > JACCYQ01. The sequence goes on along the minus strand of JAKFER010000138.1, from coordinate 56,491 downwards.
GGCGGCAGCAGCGAAAGAGGATAAGTTTAATCCATCCAATATTGTATTCAATCCTGATCAAACGGTTGTAACTGATCATACAACAACCATCAAAGGACAAAGAATTTCCTACAAGGCCACTACCGGCACACTCCCGGTTTGGGATGAAGAAGGAATTTGTATTGCCGGATTATTTTTTACCTATTATGAACGCAGCGATATTAAGGAACGCAGTGCAAGGCCGCTTGTAATTTCATTTAATGGCGGTCCTGGTTCTGCTTCCGTATGGATGCATATAGCATACACAGGTCCGCGTTTACTAAATATTGATGATGAAGGATACCCGCTGCAGCCATACGGATTAAAAGATAATCCCTATTCTATTCTGGATGTGGCTGATATAGTTTTTGTCAATCCGGTTAATACAGGTTATTCAAGGAAAGTGCATAAAGATATTCCCGGGGAAAAATTTTTTGGTGTTCAGGCAGATATAAAATACCTGGCCGGTTGGATCAACACATTTGTAACCCGTTATAATCGCTGGTCCTCACCAAAATACCTTATTGGTGAGAGTTATGGCACCACACGTGTATCTGGTCTTGCTTTGGAATTGCAAAATGCGCAATGGATGTATTTGAATGGTGTTATCCTGGTTTCGCCAACAGAATTAGGCATTGAAAGAGGTGGTCCGATTGATGCTGCATTGCGATTACCATATTTTGCAGCTACAGCATGGGATCATAAGGTATTACCTGCTGATCTTCAAAATAAAGATCTTACCGATATGCTTCCTGAAGTTGAAGAATTCACCATGAATGAATTGATACCGGCCATGAGTAAAGGCAGTTCACTGGGAGATGATCAGAAAAAAATAATCGCTGATAAAATGGCGCGTTACTCGGGACTTTCTTCCAAAGTGTTTCTGCAGCATAACCTGGATGTACCTGTTTCTTATTTCTGGAAAGAATTATTGCGTGATAAAGGATATACTGTTGGTCGACTTGATTCCCGTTATTTAGGTATTGATAAACAGGATGCGGGTAACAGTCCTGATTATAATTCTGAACTTACTTCCTGGTTACATTCATTTACACCGGCCATTAACATGTACCTGCGTAATGAGTTAAATTATAAAACGGATCTTAAATACATGATGTTTGGCAATGTAAGACCATGGGATCGTTCGGGTGATAATACTGGAGAAAACTTAAGACAGGCAATGGCTCAAAATCCTTACCTGCATGTAATGGTTCAATCGGGGTATTATGATGGCGCCTGTGATTATTTCAACGCGAAATATAATATGTGGCAAATGGATCCCGGTGGAAAATTAAAAGACCGTATGAGCTGGAAAGGGTATCGCAGCGGTCATATGATGTACCTGCGTAAACAGGACCTGGAATCAAGCAACGAAGATATCCGTGAGTTTATTAAAGCCTCCACACCAAAAGCAGGAGAACCGGCTATGTATAAACGTAAAATTTAATGGACATGTAAATTGTTGAATGAGTAAAAAATAATTACTCCTTCACAAAAAACCCCGGAAGAAGTCCGGGGTTTTTGTATAATATCAATTTCTTAGTACATCAGTTCTTTTACTTTCTCCTTATCTTCTTTTTCTTTTTTCAGATCGAACATAGTGCCAAACACATGATCCCAAAGAGTAGTGCTTACACCAAATCCTTTTCCTTCATCCTTATAATGATGCAGGTGGTGATTGCGCCACAAAGGCTTCATCCATTTGAATGGAGGGTTCCAGGCATGTATAGCATAATGCATGGTGCCATACATCAGGTAACCCAATATAAAACCGGGGAAAAACATGGCAACATTCCAACCCATCAATGCATATTGTATAATGAATATCAGTGATGCTAAAATAAGAGATGGAACCGGAGGCATAAATAATCTTTCCTTATCTCTTGGAAAATGGTGATGATTGCCATGCATAATATAAACAATCTTCTGCGCCTTTTCACTTTCAGCTACCATATGAAAAATCCAACGATGCATAATGTATTCAAACAAAGTCCATGCTATCATACCGGATAAAAAAGTTAACAGCATTCTTCCTGTTTCAAATTCCAAAACAACAATGCTGTAATAAAGCATACCAACTATCACCGGAACATAAATACCCCAGATAACCAATGGGTGTGTCTTGGTCAGCATTTCCAGGTAATGGTTTTTAAATAACTGGGCTTGTCCTTTATTGTGAATCTTATCAAATTTCATGGTCAACTTTTTAATTTTTCAATAATCACTCCTTTTCTTGAAATATTCAAGACAATAAGAAAAACGCCTTAACTCTTTATTTATATTAAAATCAACAGCTACTAATAACCTGTAGTTGATTGGTAATTGGATACCAATGGATTTTGAATAACAAAAATACAAATAACTGGATTAACAGGCTAAAGCCAATAACGTTAAATAAATTTACAACGATTCTTTATTTTAATAATTCAGAAATGCTAACTGGCTGATAATCTTTCGCTTTTAAAAACAGCAACAGGTGGCCGAGTTGATGATAAAATTTATCCGTGCGCTTTGGATCTGTACCAATATGAAAAAGGAGTATAAATCCATTTAAACCGCTGGTATTTTGTTTTTCAAAGTTTACAATGGATTCAAATATTTTTTCGCTGGTTCTGTAATTTTTATCGGCGGGTGTTGTATAATCAGCATGACTGATTGTGCCGGGGGTAAAATTAATTAATTGTAGGCCGAGGTCGCTGGTCCAAGCAGCAATGGTATCATTATACCATTCATAGGGCGGAATAAAAAATGGAGCGTCCTGTTTACGAATTCCAAAACTTTCCATACGTTGATAATTAGCCAGCAGGTCAGCACTAAATTCCGGTTTACTTACTAAAAGGCTATCCCGGTTTGTCCAGTCGCAGTATAATAAATGCTGGTCAGAGTGAGCGCCCAGGTAATGTCCTTCTTTTTTTAATTGGTATATTATTTTCCGAAAGGAAGGATTTGTGTAAAATCGACCGGTAAAAAAGAATGAAGCTTTAACATGATGGTCTTTAAATGTTTGCAGGATGTGATTTCCTCCATCAGCAAATTCATCACCGGTAAAAACAATGGCTAATTTTTTTTGGGTTGAATCACCCCTGGTAATGGCGCCTTTATACCATGTGCGATGGTCTTTGACTGTTAAAACCTGGCAATTCGCTTTTTTTTCAGCAACGAAAAAAACAGCACAGGCCATTAGCAGGCATAGCTCTTTCAGAAGTTGATAGCCGTGAGTCATCATGTTTGGTAAATACAATTCATGGTGCAGGGTTTTGTTATTTATCGATTGCCACAGGGCTTCCTGATAAAAAAACTACCTTTGGGCGCTTTAAAATAATCACATCTTGCAAAAAATATTAAAAGATGAAATTAGTAAGTTATCTCAATGAAGGACACGATCGGCTGGGATTAGTAGTTGACGGACTTGTTTATTCCATGAATTTAATCCACCCTGACCTGCCCGATACCATGGGCATGATGTTGAATTATTGGGACGATTCTATTTCCATGATTCGTGGCGGCGAGATTATGATTGAAGAAGAGCGTATCAATAAGGATAAAGGTATTCCATTGGATGAACTGGATTTACTTTCTCCAATTCCATTCCCTACAAGTTGCAGGGATGGTTATGCCTTTCGGCAACATGTGGCGGCTGCCCGGAGAAATCGAAAAGTAGACATGATCCCTGAATTTGATGAATATCCCATTTTCTATTTCACCAATCACCACAGTGTGCAGGGACCCGGTCCAGTAGTTTGTATGCCTGATCATTTTCAAAAACTTGATTTTGAACTTGAAGCGGCAATAGTAATTTGCCGGCATGGCCGAAACATTCCTGCAGAACATGCAGATAGTTTTATTGGCGGTTTAATGATCATGAATGACTTCAGTGCCCGCAGCCTTCAAATGGAAGAAATGAAATTAAACCTGGGGCCTGCAAAAGGAAAAGACTTTGCTACGGCCGTTGGTCCTATGCTGGTGACATTAAAAGAATTGGAGGAGTTTGAAATTCCCGCTAAGAAAAATCATATTGGAAAAAGCTGGAACCTGGAAATGAAATGTTCTGTAAATGGCAAACTCGTGAGCCTTGGGAACCTGGGTGATATGGATTGGACATTTGCCGAGATTATTGAAAGAGCATCTTATGGTGTGGATCTTTATCCTGGGGATATCATAGGCAGTGGAACGGTAGGTACAGGATGTTTTCTTGAATTAAATGGAACCGGGAAATTGAATGATCCCAATTACCCTGAACAATGGTTGCAGGAGGGTGATGTAATAGAGATGGAAATCGAAAACCTTGGGAAATTAGTCAATACTATTGTGGCAGATGAAAGCCAGTGGAGCATTTTAGATCAAAAAAAATAAAAAAAGCCCGGCAAAAAAAATTGCCGGGCTTTTTTGAAATTGTTAGCTGGCTACATTATTCATTTTCTTTAAAGGCGCTTTCCCTTTATTCTTTACTTTTCCGAGGAAGCTGTCTTTTACTTTTAGTTCTCTTACAACATTAACTTCCGCATTTCCAACGCCTGAATTTTCAATATCCATTTCCTGTACTACTAAACCATTTGCTTCAAGGTTGCCAACACTCGAATTTTTTACCGTTGCAGTTTTTACTTCGCCACTTAAAGTTACATTGCCCACACTGTTATTATTAATGTTGACAGAATTGGCGTTTAACTTTAAATCAATATTGCCCACACTGTTGCATTGTAATTTAAGATCATTAAATCGCATGAGTTTATCGCCCTTAACATTACCCACGGTGCTAAGATTCATTGCATGTAAGTTTTTGAAACTAACATAAACTTTTAACCTGTTTTTTGATTTAAGATTCACATTCTTCTTTTTGTCCATTTCAATGACCAGGCCATTGCCTTCATTTTTTACTGTAAATAAAGATTGCAGGTTCTCATCGGCTTCTACTTTTACAGATTCAGTTTCGCCCTGGGTAAGATGTAATTCAAATACACCGCTGGCTTTTAAGGAATTGAATGATTTTACAGGAAGAGTTTTGGTAACGATGTTACCGTTTCCTTCAATGGTTTTTTTGTCCTGGGACATAGCGGGAATCGCTATCATACCAGCGACAGCTAAAAGGATCAATTTGTTCATGACGATTGATTTTGCGTTTTAATTAATACACGAATGAATTCGTATAACGGGGCAGGTGGGGAGAAGTTACAGGTAGGGTAAAGTTTTTTTGAAAGCTTGATAGACTGAATTGTTGAGAAGTTAAAAACTCTAAACCCTAAACATTGTTAGCTCTTCCTTACTGCAAAATCTTTCATCAGGTCGGTAATAGCCTGCACACTTTCTAAAGGAAGTGCATTATACATGGAAACGCGGAAGCCACCAGCAAGCCGGTGTCCTTTAATGCCCACCATACCTTCTTTTTTGCATAGCTCCGCAAATTCTTTTTCCAGGGATGGATCAGGAATGGTAAAGCAAGCATTCATTTTACTGCGGTCCTCAATCGCAACATTGCCTTTATAAACCGGGTATGCATCCAGCGTTTGATAGAATAATCCCGATTTTTCATTATTCTCTTTTTCCACCACGCTCAATCCACCTTTATTTTTTAACCAGCGCAGGGTTAGCATGGATACGAATACTGCAAAAACAGGTGGGGTATTTAACATGGACCCTGCTTCAATATGATTGCGATAATCTAAAATAGAAGGAATTTGCCTGTTTACTTTACCCAATATATTTTTATTAACCACCAGGATGGTTACACCTGCGGCTCCTGCATTTTTTTGTGCGCCGGCATAGATCAGGTCAAAACGGTTATAATCCATTTCGCGACTTAAAAAATCACTGCTCATATCTGCTACCAGCGGTATTCCATCCTGGTAAAATAAATTCATGTCATGCCATTGCGTGCCATAAATTGTATTGTTAGTAGTAATATGCAGGTATTTACTACCCCGGTTAACAGCGAAGTTTTTGGGTAAAAAATTATAGTTTGATTCTTTCGAGCTGCAAATGATATCCACATTGCCAAATAAGCGTGCTTCTTTAATGGCCTTTGTAGCCCAAACGCCGGTATCGGTATAATCAGCCACTTCATTATCATTCAATAAATTCATGGGAACCTGCATAAACTGGGTGGTGGCACCTCCTTGCAGGAACAAAACTTCATGGTCATCATCCAACTCCATTAAAGCACGGGCTGTTGCAATGGCTTCATCCATTACCTGTTGAAATAATGGTGTGCGATGACCAATTTCTAAAATGGATAGTCCACTATTGTTAAAATCGATAATGGAACGGGAAGCTTCCTCAAAAACTTCGGTTGGTAAAATGGAAGGCCCTGCATTAAAATTATGCAGGTGGCGATTGATAGTTTCTGTCACAGTTTAAATTTTCAGGTACAAAGATATTAGAGTTTCGTTTAGGGTTTATGGTTTAGAAGTTTAGGATAGGTTGGTTTTATTTAGTGTTTGAAGTTTATGGTTTTAAGTTTGATAATAAACATTCTACCATCAACTTCATTCAGCCTAATTCCAAATTCCTGATTCCCAATTCCACTATTCATAGGTTTATCAAAATCAACCATTCAACAAGTCAACCAATTAACGTTTTCTTCTACATTCTTTAGGTTTTCATTACTTGACTTTGGCATAGTATTCCGGTCTATTACACAAATTCAGGCATCTGAGAAAAACCGCATTCGTTCACAAGAAAAAATCATGTTATGAAAAAATTATTATCCATATTAAGTTTAAGCGTTGTGCTGGTAGTTTTATTATCAGCATGTGGGAATAAGGCAGAAATTGAAGCTATGAACGCAAAACTGGATGCATATAAGGATTCAGTTAAAATGGCTGCGGATACAGCAGGCTTAGCAGATTACCAGGCATGGAAAGCCCAGAATGAATTGGGTGAGTATAATGAATATGCATACGATGAAGCTGCACCCGTTTCATATGCAGTTAAAAAGTCTTCGCCAGCTCGTACTGTAGCAAAAAGGAGTACTTCCAACCAGAGTGGTTCTATGGGATCAACTTCAGGCAACACAGCAAAAGCTAAAAAGGGTTGGAGTAAATCAGCTAAAGGTGCGGCCATTGGTGCTGGTGCCGGAGCTATTGCAGGTGCTGTGATCAACAAACGTAATCGTGCAGTTGGTGCCGTAATCGGTGGCGTTGCCGGTGGTGCAGTTGGATACGGAATTGGAAGAGGAATGGATAAAAGAGATGGTCGATATTAAGTAGAAATGTCAAAGCAATTACTATAGCAGGGCAAGTAAGCCCTGCTTTTTTTATTATAAAGTTGGATATTAATCATAAAAAAAAGCTGCCTGGAAAGGCAGCCTTAACCGTTTTAATATGTATCGAATTAAACACTTTGTCCGTCCGTATCGGTTCCTGTTATAAACGTTTTAGGATTTGATGTTCTTGTTCTGTCCCTGCTAGTACGACTATTGGTTAAACCACCCGAAGTCATATTATTGGATGAAGAACTGGAAGTATCTGCTTGAGTTTCTCCAGGAATATTCGCTACTTTTTTCTCCCTTTCATCTGTATCTGCATTGCGACCTGATCTTTCAACCGGATCTTTCCTGTTTACGTCTTTACGAAGATCCTGGTCTTCCCTGTTTCTCCATTCTTCTTTTTCGATATTTTTATTTCTATCAGTCATGATTTTATATTTTAATAGGTGAATAAAATAATTCGTTATTAAAATGGTAAAAACTATGCCATGCAATTGTTTAAAAAGTACAGAAACTGCTTATCCGGGAATGCGGGAGATATATTTCTCAATTTGTTTAATCTGGTCAACGATCTGTGGCGTGGTGGGTTTTAAAGCTTTGGCTTTTCTAAAAAAATCTTTAGCTGCCCTGAATTCTCTTTTATTCATCATCAGGCTGCACATCTGCAAATAAGCAGCCGCCTGGTTTTCTTTATCCGGTAAACCTTTGCGAATGGCCTGGCGAATATAATTTTCCGCTTGTTTATTATCATTTCGCTGCATCGAAATCATCCCCATTTGCAACAAACTGGCGCCTTCCGCTTCCTTCATAGGCATTCCCAGGTCAAGCCCTTTTTTCATCATTTTTTCAGCGCCATCAAAATCCTCTTTCATCATGGCGATATTTCCACTGAGTGTATAATAAACGGAGCGGATCGGCTTGTAAAGCAGGTTAGGATATTTAATGGAAGCCAGCACTTTCTGCGCTTCTTCCATATTACCACTTTCCATATGCTCCTGTATCAACCTTAAAGGACCAAAAAAGAAATGACCCAAAATCAGGATCACCCCAATAAAATATAAGGGAAATGCCGGCCAAAAACTGCTGGCGAAATTGGTAGCCACTCCGCCGAGAATTAAAAGAATTCCAAGAATAAGCCTGTATTTTATGAGGAGATTGTAAAATTTCATCAGTTAATATTTATTTTTTGTTTGAACAGTATCGTGCTTTTAAAAATCCGCCACTGAGATAGGATTTCTATTGGAGCATTTCATATTTTTTTTAAAGGATTGCAAAGATAAGATGATGAAAAGGAAATAAGATTTGTTTCCTATTTTTGCGCTCCGGTAAAAAACCTCTTTGGCTGCTGCTAAAGTGGTCTCATAGTTCAAGGGATAGAATAGGAGTTTCCTAAACTCTAGATCCAGGTTCGAGTCCTGGTGAGACCACTTTAGATCTGTAGCTTATTTATTTTCAGGATGTAAAATCTAGCGCATAAAAAAAATCCTCATATCAGCATGAGGATTTTTATTATGAGAGATAATAAATTATTTCTTCACTAATTCTTCTAATGGTGTTGGTGGTGGTACTACATTGTTAACAGGTTTAGTTGTTTTCAGGTAGGCAAAAATGGACTTAAGATCTTCATCAGTCATTTTTGCTATGTTTGGCCAGGGCATTGGGGGTAAAAGCGGTCTGCCATTTTCAAGCCCTTTAAATTTTCCTTTCCTTATTGCATTAATAAATTGTTCTTCTGTCCAACTACCAATCCCGGATTCATCCGAGCTCAAGTTTGCCGCATATGATGCACCCCATGGACCAATAGCCATAGTGGTAGCATGATTGAACAGCGCATATTTCTGTATCAAAGCCGGATCAACTTTTTCAGTTGCTGGTCCACCAAAATGGCCGCCTAAAAGTTTTTCTGGATCAGGCTGTGGCCCCATGGGTCCCATTATTTTGGTTGAATGGCAATCATGGCAGCCAGCCACTTCCACCAGGTAGCTTCCCCGTTCAATCATGGAAACATTTGATCCGCTAGTTTCATTTTTAACTTCAGTCGGTTTGGCTTCATCGGCTAATCTTGCTTCGCTTTCTGTACATGAAACGATAGCAACTGCCATGACCATTAAAAGCCAGGCACCGGTAATCAATTTTTTCATTGTTAGATGGTTAAATGGTGTTATGTAAAAAGTTTAGTTCAAATTAAATAAAATATATATTAAATCAATAAAGCAATGAATGAAGTGTAATTAAAACAGGATGAGGCGTCGAAAATCCAAATGAACAGTATAACGCAATTTGTATGAATGCGTAGAACATAATTCAAAAAGAACAGCCTGCGTTATGCAGGCTGTAAATTTTAAAACTAATAGAAATTAAAGGAAATTAACTCCTGTGCTCGTCCCTGTTTTCAGTTGGTATTTGACGAATAAAATCATCATAAGCCGCATCTTCATGATCACTGTACACACCATATGCATCCATACTATATCCAACCAAACCATCATTGGCTTCCAAAACATAAATAACCGACATATCAGAAGGGTCTGATTCACCTTCAAATCGATAAACCTTAATGATCTTTAAATCTTCAGGCTTATAAATTTTTCCGCTGCCAATGGTAAAACCACCCTCAACATATTTGAATTCATTATCCTGTTTTTTCAATCGCAGGGTTTCAAGAACAGAAGTTACGGTAGTCATTTCGCCAGGTTTATCTTGCATAAAAATTATTTTAAAAATTAATTATTAAAGGTTTCAAACTATCTACTTCCAATTTGCATACCTGCTTTACCACTTTCATATTTTTTACCACGGTAAATTAATTAGCCTGATTTAATGAGGTTCTCATTCATTATTAATTAAAATGAATTTTTACATGTAGAGATTCTTCCGCATATAAAATTTAAAAATCAAAGTAAATGATGAATTATCAGCAGTATTAATTCAAATCAAACAATGCTTCATCTGGCAAAGTTTTTTTATGAATAAAAGAAGAAAGAACGAACTTATTAAAATTTAAAATGTTATATTATGGAAAGTTGGAAATTAAAATTAAAAGGTGGCTGGAATGAAGCCAAGGGTAAGATTAAGCAAAAATATGCTGACCTTACAGATGATGATCTGGCCTATGAAGAAGGAAAAGAAGATGAATTATTAGGACGTCTGCAGCAAAAAACTGGTCAAACCAAAGACGAGGTTAAAAGATGGATTGATGATCTGTAATTAACCAGAATATTTTTTTCACACATAAAAATAAATATATGAATTCAGGTTCAAAAGTACTGTTAGGCGTAATGGCTGGAGCCGCTGCAGGAGCTATATTAGGAATTTTATTTGCCCCAGAAAAGGGTCCAGAAACCAGGCGTAAAATTTCAACAAAATCTTCAGACGTAGCTGAATCACTTAAAAGCAAATTCAATGACCTGGTAGATAATATTGCCAGCAAATTTGACAGTGCTAAATCAGAAGCTGCAGATATGAAAGACAGGGCAACATCAGGTATTAAGACAGGCGCTCAAAATAGCATGTAAATTTTTATTTTATTGAACAAGTCCGGAGAAAATACAGATCAGCAAAGTACACCTACAGTCGCAGTAGAAGATTTATTTCATAAAGCGACTGAATATATTGAAACCAGGTTGGAACTTGCCCGATTAAAAGCAGTAGAAAAATCAGCAGATGCTGCATCCTCTATGTATGCAAGTCTCGTTGTTTTTTTCATAGTATTTTTATTCATCATCATGTTGAATATAGGGTTGGCACTAGTTATTGGAGAATGGATAGGTGAAACTTACTTAGGTTTTTTGATTCTAGCTGGTTTTTATGCACTCACCGGACTTGTTTTTTACTTAAATAAAAATAGTTGGCTCAAAACGCCGGTTAATAATCGCATTATTAAGAAAATTCTTGGCAACTAATGGTTTCTATCTCCACATCAATTGAGTTACAGCAACGCATAGCCGAACTTCAACAAAAAAAAACGTTGCAGGAATATGCGCTAAAAGAGCAGACTCAAATAACCATGGAATCATTGAAGCCGGGCAATATGATCAGCCATGCGTTTCACCAACCTGGCGTAAAGGGTACGCTCTTTAATGCTTCATTAGGATTACTAACGGGTTATTTATCTAAAAGGTTATTCCTAGGTCCTGCTTCAGGGCCGGTTTCCAAAGTGGCTGGTGATGTATTGCAATGGGGCATGGCAGCATTTACTGGCAGTAAAGCCGACAATATCAAGGAAAAGATTGGTGGTTTTTTACGTAAGGTAAAATTTAAATAACCAGTTCAGGCATAAATTCTCTCAATTGCATCCCTGAATTTTTCCATAATAACCTTTCTCTTTAAAGATAATTTTGGTGTCATTTCGCCTGTCTCAACACTCCATTCATCAGGCAATAATTCAAACTTTTTGATTTGTTCAACGTGGTTGAAGTATTTGTTGAAGTTTTCAACCAGGTCTTTATAAAAATCCAACACTGCAGGGTGATGCACCATTTGGTTATTGGTTGTATAATCAATTTTATTCTGGTGACACCAGTCTTTCAAATTCGGGAATGAAGGAACAATCAACGCGGAAACAAATTTTTTGTCTGAACCAACTATCAGTATTTGCTCCACGTAAATGCTTTCTTTCATTTTATTTTCTATCGGTAATGGTGCAACATATTTACCGCCACTGGTTTTAAACATTTCTTTTTTGCGATCCGTGATTTTTAAAAATTTATCTTTTACAAAAGTTCCAATATCGCCTGTGTAAAACCAATCGTCAATGATGACTTCTGCAGTCAGATCAGGTCGTTTGTAATAACCCATCATTATATTTGGGCCTTTGCAGAGTATTTCTCCATCTTCTGCAATTTTTACTTCAACATTTTCAAGCAAGGGTCCAACGGTACCGAACATGCGCCCTTTTTCATCATAGCGATTTACACTGATCACCGGCGATGTTTCTGTTAAACCATAACCTTCCATAATGGTTAATTTAGCAGCAGTAAATATCCTGATCAGCCTGACCTGGCACGCAGCCCCGCCAGTAACAATACAGACAATATTATTTCCCAGTGCTTCTCTCCATTTGCTAAAAATAAGTTTGTTGGCTATGCCTAACTGCAACTTGTACCATGGACTCAATGGTTGGTTGATCTCAAACTTTGTTGCCAACTCATGTGCCCAAAAGAATAATTTCTTTTTAACACCGGTTAATTCATTCCCCTTAAGCATAATTTTATCATACACTTTTTCAAGCAAACGTGGAACGGTGGTAAACAGGTGCGGTTGTACTTCTTTCAGGTTATCACCAATGGTCTCAAGGCTTTCAGCATAGTAAATACTGGTACCCTTGAACAGGTAGATGTATGTGACCATTCTTTCAAAAATGTGATTTAAAGGCAAAAAACTTAAAGCCCTCATATTTTCTCCTGGTGGGAAGCAGGGCATACTATCCATTACATTGCTCAGGATATTTTTATGAGATAGCATAACACCTTTTGGCTTGCCGGTAGTTCCGGAAGTGTAAATTATCGTTGCCAGGTCCTCATATTGAACTGATTTGGAAAAATTTATTACTTTCTCTTCAAGTTCAGGTGTGGACAATTGCAAAACTTCTTTCCAGTGCCGTGCATTAGGAACATGTTCAAATGTAAATATGTGTTGTAAGGCGGGTAATTTATCTTTTATCGTAAGAACTTTTAAATACAATTCTTCATCATTTACAAATATCATTTTGGCCTGGGAATCTTCCAGTATAAAATGCAATTCATTCACACTGATGGTTGGATAAATTGGCGTTAATACTCCGCCTGATTGTTGCACGGCCAGGTCAAGCATCACCCATTCAGGACGATTTTTTGAAATAATTGCGATCTTATCCCGGCCTTCCGGTGTGCCATCATTGCCACTGATACCCAAACCTACGATCCCGGCACTCAGTCTTGTAACAGTTTGATGCACTTCTTTTGTACTGTACTTGCGCCAGCCACCGCCCTCTTTTGCAGCCAGCATGTCATCAATAGGATTTCTTTCCAAATGGTATTCCAGGCAATCAAACAATCGTTTCGGTTCTGTCATGGCAAGTATGATTTAGGGTTGATATCAGCGTTTAATCAAAAGGGTTATTTACGGTTAAATCTACCGCTTATAAACATTCGAAATAAAAAATGAATGATAAAGAATTGAAATTAAGCCTGCTTATTTTTCTCGGCATTTCTTTTTAATTTTTCAAATTCTCTATCTGCAAGTGTTTCTTTATCTGCACCATAAGCATTAAAATATTGAAAAACCAAACCTAATCCCCAACCCAGCATAGGCCAGATAGGCCAAGGCCAATTCATATTGCGGCCATGCATACCAAGGGTAAACCACCAGATAGCCCAAAAAAATGCGCTGGCAATCAGGTAAATGCTGAGGCTTTTTTTAAATTCAGCTCGTTTGCGGGCTAATTTCCATAATCTTTTTTCCTGTTCATCCATGATTCATGTTTGAATAAACAATTTATTGAAAAAAATCAGGAACAAAAAAAGCGGCTTTACACACAGGTAAACCGTTTTAGTAAGAAAATTTTATTGAGCCTGGTAATATTGACCCGCAGGCATTTTGAAGATCCTTCCTTTTTGAAAATCTGTGAATTTTGTATAAGCTGCCTGGTGTGTATTAACCCATGTTTCAAAGGCGGGTAAATTTTCAACTGTGCCAAACAACCATTGATTGTATGCTTCAAACATCCCTTCTTTCAGCAATTGCTGGTGATAGTCAAACAAACGGAATGGATATTTTGATGCATTGCTTGCAAACCAATCCGTTATAAATCGTGTACGCATCATGGTTAGTGTAGCAGTTGTTACGCCACGGCTGGCCAGTGAACTTTGCCGGTTGAAAGTTTGCAAAACGGCTTTGGCAAATTCACTTTTCGTATTTTCCGCCCCCTTCATCATATCTGCTTCTGCAAATAATTTTTCTTTGTATGCGCTCAGTAAGAGTTCTTTCATAGCCGCTCCTCTTTGTGTCAGGCTTTCCATATTTACAAAAATCTCCCCGTATAAAAGACTCCAGATTTTATCTTTTGTATAAAAATAATAGAGTGCCGCATTGTAGTAGTTACCACTGTATGCAGGGTCCAGCTGTATCCCTTTTTCCCAAAACTTAATCGCATCATAGTCTTTTTTTGACCACAACAGTTCGCCATATTCACTATGCAATGGACCACTTTTAGGAAATTTTTTCAATCCTTTTTTATACAATTTATCCGCTTCTTTTACATCTTCAAGCGCCTTGTAAACATTCCCGGCAATCTGGAATGTTATTACATCAGCATCAGGTCTGTCCACAATGGCTTTTACACCATCCAATGCTTTTTCATAATCGCGTTTGTAATAATAAGCCTGTACCAGGTCCTTTTGTAATTCAAGATTATTTTTATCCTGCATTAAAGCCCTGTTCAAAATAATGATGGCATTATCGTAATCTCCCTGGCGAAGAAAAGTCCGGGCATTTTCCTGTAATGATTCGGTGGTTTGCTGGGCTGCAAGATTAAATCCCAAAAGGGTAGCGATAAAAAAAGAAAAAAATAATTTTTGCATATATATAATTGTGTCTGTCAGATGGGTTAAATCCACTGCCAGTTGCAAGATTACTAATAATTACAGCGCCACTTAAACAAGGTGTGTTAAAAGTCCATCCCGCAGCTTTGGTTCAAACCAGGTGCTCTTGGGCGGCATCACCTTTCCACTGTCCGCTATATCGAATAATTGCTGAATGTTTACCGGGTGCAAACTGAATGCCACTTTCATTTCACCACTTTTAACTCTTTTTTCCAATTCCGTTAATCCGCGTATACCACCCACAAAATCTATCCTTTTATCCGTCCGCTGATCTTTAATCCCTAATACCTTATCCAGTATTTTGTCAGAGAGCACTGAAATATCTAAAACACCAATAGGGTCATTGGTGACGGGGTATTCTTTTGGATTCAGTTGATACCATTGCCCATTCAGGAACATGCCAAAATCATATTTTTCTTTTGGTTTTACGGCTTCGCCGGAAGGGGTGATGTGAAAATCATTTTCCAGCGCTTGTAAAAAATCTGCATCTGAAAGTCCGTTCAGATCTTTTACAACCCGGTTATAGTCTAATATGGCTAACTGTGCTGCCGGGAATATGGTGGTTAAAAAATATTGCGCATCACTGCTGTCAGGCAATTCCTTACTTACTTTGGCTGCAGAAGCTGCGCGGTGGTGCCCGTCAGCGATATAAGTTGCAGTTATTTTCTCCTCGAATAACTCCGTAATGGAATCGATGGTTGCCGCGTTATCAATGATCCAGATAGTATGTTGAATGCCATCGGGTGTGGTAAAATTATAAGTAGCCAGGTTATCATGTTTCCAATGATCAAATATTTCATCCAATTCTTCTAAATCATGGCAGGCAAGAAATACATTTCCTGTTTGTGCACGGGTTGTTTTAATATGGTTGATGCGATCCTGTTCTTTTTCGGGCCTTGTAAATTCATGTTTTTTGATGATGCCGTTAAAATAATCTTCTATTGATGAAACGCAAACGAGACCGGTTTGATTTCTACCGTTCATGGTTAGTTGATAAATATAATAGCAGGGTTTTTCTTCCTGGACCAGGACGTTTTCATCCATAAATTTTTCCAGGTTTTCTTTTGCTTTTTCATATACCCTTTGATCATGTATATCCACATCTTCCGGGAGATCAATCTCCGCTTTGGTGATATGCAGAAAAGAAACAGCGTTGCCGGCTGCTTCTGTTTTAGCTTCTTCCCGGTTTAATACATCATAAGGCCGGGAGGCCACAAGTGCAGCATGTTCTAATGCAGGTCTTAATGCTTTGAATGGTTTTATTTTTGCCATAGTGCGCAAATATCTGAAATCCTGACCACCTAAACCAACTGGTACAAAACTCATTTTAGGAAAAGGTTCATTTAATTTGCATCATGATCATTACGTTAAAAGATTTAAAAACAGCCGACAGGCAATATTACCTGCAACATATCGTAGCACCGCGGCCTATATGTTTTGCATCTACCACAGATAAAGAGGGAAATATCAACCTCAGCCCCTTTAGTTTTTTTAATATGTTCTCTTCTGATCCACCGGTAGTCATTTTTTCACCAGCCCGAAGGGTTCGGGATAATACCACGAAACATACTTTACAAAATGTAATGGAAGTGCCTGAAGTAGTGATCAATATGGTAACCTATCCTATGGTGCAGCAAACTTCCCTGGCCAGTTGTGAATATCCTAAACAGGTGAATGAATTTATCAAAGCCGGTTTTACAATGGAAAAAGCCACTCTTGTGAGTCCGCCAATGGTCAAAGAAAGCCAGGCAAAGCTGGAATGCAGGGTAATTGAAATCAAATCCCTGGGTGATAGTGGCGGAGCAGGACAGTTGATCATTTGCGAAGTTCTGGTCATGCACCTCGATGAAAATTTATTTTCGGATTTACCAGGTGATGACGGGATGAGAAAATTGGATCAGCGTAAAATAAACCAGGTAGCAAGATTAGGTGGCGATTGGTATTGCCAGGTAAATGAACAGAACCTGTTTAAAGTGGCCAAACCCAATACACAACTGGGAATCGGGATTGATGCGTTACCTGCGCATATCCGTAACAGTAATATCTTAACCGGTAACCATCTTGGACAATTAGCCAATGTAAATGAAATGCCGGTTATTGATGCCGCATTCAATGATGATCACCTGAAACAAATCATTCAGTACTACAATATCAATCCGCCAGAAATGGAACAGGAACTGCACCGTTATGCTGCGCAATTATTAAAAGATGGAAAAGTGCATGAAGCCTGGCAGGTATTACTGGCAACTGATTAAAGCCAGTTCTTTTGAGTTGATTCTATTTTGTACAATGCGTAATTTATTATACTATTTGCCAGTTCAAGACTGATGTATGGAACACGGATATGTCCACCGGCGGTATATAAAATGATAGTGGCTACCTGGTTTCTTTTTTGCCAGTTTGATTGGTGCAAGCTGACTTTTTGGATTTTATACCATTGTAATAATTGTAATTCCCTGCCCCATATCCCACTGTAAACCTGCATGGCTTCTTCGGTTGTGTATAGCCGGTAAATTTTTTGATACACCCTGTTGCTAAAATAAATAAATGGAATCCAAAGCATAAAAAAAATTGCGTATTGCTGCATAAAAAACCAGGCTATACCGGTAAATAATATTCCCATGGGTAAGCCGGTAATAAGCATACGCCGCCAGGCATAAGCCCGGTGGATCTGGTGTTCCGCATGTTCCTGTTGAATAATTTCCGGGTGGTATGGCGCCAGTAGTTTTTCAATGGCTTCTGCATTCATTACCGGGACCAGTGCTTTTTGAGTTCTTTTATTCTCTTCCACATTTGCCTGGTGAAACTCCAGCACATAAAAATTCAATCTTCTGCGAACCCAGTTTGCTTTCCAGGAAATAAATTGAATCTTGGAAAAGGGCACCAGGTTTTGCCGGATACTGGTTAACCCCGATCGGATCCTGAATCCTTTTTCAGCACCTGAAAGTTGAAAATCAAAATATAATAATGCCATTCGTAATAAGGAAACAACAATGGATACAATAAGTACCAAAACTGCGAGAGAAAGAATTGCACTCGTTGTAAATGCAATCAGTGAAGAAGATTCCTCAACAAACCGGCTGATGATATTGCCAAAAATATCTTCCAGGTTTTGATACATGGACATACTGAAGGCAAGGATGATAAAAAAGGTTTGAATATGGTTGGCAGTTAATCCCAGTTTTAATACGTCAACTGCAGACAAAGTAATCAGGGCCTCATCTGCAGGTTTGGTGACCAAATCAATTTCCACTTTTTCACTCTCCATTAAAAATGTTCTGAGCATAGCAGCTTTCTCAATAGCAATTGCATCAATGGTTGCTTCTGCTTTATCCGTGCCGGCGGTATCTATCTTAACCCGCGCAATTTTTAATAACTGGTGCATCCAGGTTTGTTCAATATGCACCGCCTGTATATTCTTCAATGGAATAGTAATGGTTTTTTTATTTATCAATCCTTTCCGGATTACCATATCATTCTGCTGAATAAAAAAACGGAAATAATAAAAATTAATAAGTGAGCTGACCAGCACCGCAATACCTATAACGGCTACCATTAATTGTAAACCAGAAGACTTGCCGGAAGATTCTCTAAATAAAATAATCACCAGGACAGGCCATATCGCTTTGATAAATGTTATAACAGCCCGGTACAGGATAATGAGTAAACCTGATGCAGACTGCCTTTGAGGTTGTAGCCAATCAGGCTTTTGCAGGTTCTTCATCCGCTATTTTTTTGGCTATGTATTCTTTAATACTTTGGGCAGTTTCCTCTTTTAAGCCTTTAATATGAATATCCGCACCCGTAGTTCCGGCAGTGTAAAGATGCAAGGTGGCCAACCCATATTTTCTTTCAAAAGGACCTGAACTTACACTGCTGTTTTGAATCCGGTTAAAAGGGCAAATACTGGTTTGTTGAATAATGACGCCATTTTGGTAAATAACGTCCCTCTCTCTTAAACCATAAGCTTTTTTCTTAAAAGCCAAAGTTTGAAACAGGTAATACATGATAATGACCAGGAGCGTTAATACTGCCAATAAAAAATAGGCAGGAAACAATTGAAATGCAGGAACCATGAAAATTAAGACCAGCAAAGCAATGATCAGTATGCCTGAAATGATCAACCATTCAATTCGCATCACTTTCAAATAGTCCTTTTCGATAGGACGTAATTCAGCCTCTTCGGCTTTTGGCAGTGATGCCATATCCACTGTATTGTTCTGAAAAATCATTATTATTCGAACTAATTAAAATCTGCTTCCAAAAACTTTGCGTAAAATTTCTGTAGTACGGGCTAATGGATTAGCACGTATGTTGGCTTCTTCTTTTGCCACCTGGTCAAATAAGGCGCTCACAGCTTTATCTACCACGTAAGAAGGAAGATCTGGATTCACTTTATTAAAAGTCGTAGGGAAACGATTATAGGTATTGATTACATCAGCATAATACCTGGTGGCACCCGTATTATCCAAAGAGGTTTTAATGGTAGGCATAAAAGCAGCAACCAGCTTAGCCGTTGTTTTCTCCCGGAAATATTGCGTTGCAGCATCATTGGGTCCGCGTACAATATTGATAGCATCCTGTATGGTCATATCGCGAATGGCATCAGCAAAAATTGGTTTGGCATGTCCTACCGCATCCTCTGCAGCCCGGTTAATTTGTAAAATCGCTTTATCCACAACACTGTTAAATCCAAGATCCCGAAGCGTGGTAACAACTTTTTGAGCATCGGGAGGAAAGAATAATTTATAGGCTTCATTTCCAAAAAAGCCATCCGGCTTGTTTAAAAAACTGATCCCTTTATCAATTCCCTGGTCCAATGCTTGTCTGATTCCTTGTGCAGCTTCTGCTTCAGTATAACCGCCATAATTGCCGGGAAGACTGGAAAGCGTATCGCAGGAAGTAAAAAAAAGGGGTAACATAAGCAGGGTAAGTAAAATGCGTTTCATAGATATGTTTTTAATGATTGTTCAAATTGTCTGCCAACAAATGTAACTGGTAAAAAATTAAACAGATAAGGCTTCTTTGCGTTTTTCAATACGTTCTCTAAGGATCTTAAAAAACCGGGATCTTTCTTTCTCACTTTGTGAGCTGATCATGGTTGATTTTTGTATCAGGTTTTGTACGTGTGCATATTGGTTTTCGCAAAACCGGCTGTCACGGGTAGTCATGAAGTTGATTACCGAATGAATAATATAAGATATTTTTTGTCCATCCAAAATGGCAAAGGTTGAATTATCTAAGAGCAACACTTCATTAAAATACATTTGGAAAGAACCCCTTGGTTTTTTTTCAGGATCCTGGTCATCAAACTGGTAACCGAGAATAGCCTGCTGTTCCATATGTGCCAGTAATTTTTCAAGCGATTCGTATACTTTTAATACATCTTCATCACTTTCAAACATGCGTCCATCCCGGTAATATTCAATTTGCCTGATACTGGCATTTATGGTTTCCAGGTTCCATATTTCAACCGCATCTATCTGGGTGTAATGGGAAAGTATTTTTCTACCAATATTATAAAGCGCATCATCGTATTCATCAAAGCTGAATCTTTTGCTCTTTATATCCTTGAACCGGTAAATTGTTTTAACCCAGAAATAATATTTGAATGCAGCCAGTTCCCGGTATTGAAAATGCCTGAAGAGATGGATGTCTTTACAAAGTGTATAGAATTCTTTTTGCTTAAAACTGGTAATATAAGCCATGGTGTTGAGCGTGTTTGACAAGTATTCGTCAAAACGGAAATTGTCTGCATTGATCAATTTACCCTGGAACTGGAAGGCATCTGTTTGAATGTTCATCATCTGGTCCAGCGAAATATGGTAATGTGAACAAAGAACATATAATTCATCCAGTGAAATGGTTTTTTCTCCACGCATACGTCGGTAAGCACTGTCAGCGCTGATATCTAATAAACCTGCAATTTCATCCACTGCGGAAACATGTTCGGCAATGCGATTTTTAATCTGACTGAATAACTGTTGTTGAAGTACCAGCTTGTCCATAATTTTTTGGTTTAAACATGTTTTTTGCGGGCTTCAATTTTGGATAGCAGGATGTTAAAAAAACTGTTACGTTGCTTTTCACTCACACTGCTTATTTGGGTTGATTGTTTTATAAGGTTGATCATATCATCGTGAACATCGTTGCAAAATTTTTCATCACGGGTGATCATATAATTCAAGGCATCATAATTCAGAAATAATGTTTTAATATGGTCGGTGATGATCAGGATGGTTGTATCACCCAATAATACCCGGTTATACACACATTTATAATTATCCTTTTTAAAATTTGGATTTTCTCCTTTTAAAAATTTGCACCCGGCCTCTGCCTGGTCTCTTAAATGCTCTACCTGGGTTTCAAGCCCTTCATAAACCAAACGCACATCTGATTTGGAAGCAAAATAACCGGCATCCTTATAGTATTCGATTTGAAAAATTAAACTGTCAACACATTCCGTATTTAAAATTTCAGTGGAGGGTATATGCATGTACTTTTTGATTATTTCGCTTCCCAGTGTTTTGATCTCTGGTGTTAAACAATCAATTGAAAATTTTGCGTCTTTATAAGATTCATATTGCAGAAATGACTTCATCCAGAAAAAATACCTGAAAGCAAATAGTGCATCAGAAGAAAAATTATAAAAGATAGGAATGTCTTTAGTCAGGTATATGATCTGTTTATGGATAAAGGAATCCACATTGACCAGGTGCGTTAAAATATCCTTTAGATAGTTTTCAAAACTATACTCTTTATTATTTATACGAGTAGTTTGAAACAAGGTATAACCTGAACGAATATTTAAAACCTGGTCAAGGGAGAGATTGAAATGAAGACAAATCTGTCGGGCTTCTTCCAATACCAGTGGCGTTTCTCCGCGGATGCGACGGTAAGCACTGTCACTGCTTACATGCAAAATATCTGAAACCACATCAACCAACGACATTTGGGGCGGAAGAATTTCCCTGATCCGCTGGAATAAAAAGTCCTGTGACAGGTCCGTTTGCATTTATTATGGGGTTAAAATTTATTTGCATTATTTGCAAAAGCAACCTTCCAGAATATAATATAATTCAAATAAACCATATTTCCTTTAGGCAATTGGCAATTATTCATTAAAAACATGCCTGTGGAATTTGGAGCTGGTAAAATTCAATTATCAAAAGCATGTTCCTGTTTTTAGATTGGGTAAAATTATTACTCAATAAAACTGAGGAGGCATTATGAGATGTTTACCGGCATTCCAGGAGCTTAGCAATAAAAATGCAGCAAACTGGTGTATATTGATTTTTGGGCTTTTAAATATTCCCTGGATTGCCATTTTATTTTACTTAAATCCAGCACAGTATATTCTGTATAACCTCTTCATTTTTTTCTATGGCTGGTATTGCTGGACATTTGCAGAATATATGATTCATCGTTTTTGGTCGCACACTAAAGGCAATAAGTCAAAACTAAACGCACTTACCCGACACCAGCATCACCATAGTCATCCAACACAAATCAGTGTAAAATTTTTTCAACGCGTACTCATGTTTTTTACCTGCCTGATTTTATTTCTGGCAGGCATATACATCCACTCTTTCTTATTTTACATTGCTGGTTTAATGACTGGTTTTTCCTTTTTTTGCCTGGTTCATTATGTCCTTCATCAATCATGGGCCAAAAGAATGTTTCCTGCACTTTTAAGATTTCATATGGTTCATCATCTTAAACAACCTGATCGTTGTTTTGGCGTTTCTGTTACCTGGTGGGACAGGATTTATAAAACCACGCCTGCTTTCGGATCTGAAATTTCCCCAAAAATTATCACATTCTATTATGGGGGAAAAGAAGACAAAAGAAACCATCGCACCCGTTTCAGCCTGGATGAATCGTTGTTAAATGATTCCTGAGTTTTATTTAGTGTACTCATCTGGCCTGGTCACTTTTGTTGTATGCTGTTGAACATCTACTTTTGCAAAAAAAATAAAGAGCTGGTTGGTGCCTTACCAACCATTTTGTTTTAAAGCTAATTTATATGAGCACACAGCATTTATCAGAGCAAGAGATCATCAGGCGGGAAAAACTGGCCGAAATGCAGATGATGGGAATTGATCCTTTTCCTGCACTGCTTTATCCGGTGAATACGAATTCAGTTTACATAAAAGAAAAATTTAACGCGGACAACAAAGATGAATTTACGCAGGTTTGCCTGGCAGGCAGAATCATGAGCGTTAGGGATATGGGTAAGGCCAACTTTGCCGTTTTGCAGGATGCGCATGGACGCATCCAGGTGTATATCCGCCGCGATGATATCTGCCCGGGTGAGGATAAGTCCCTTTATGATATTGTTTGGAAAAAACTCATTGACCTGGGTGATATCATTGGTGTTAAAGGTTATGTTTTTACAACCAAGACCGGTGAAACTTCTATACATGTTCAGGAACTTTCCATACTTTCTAAATCGCTGAAACCACTACCGGTTGTGAGGGAAGCAGAAGGACAGACTTTTGATGCTGTTACTGATCCCGAGTTCAGGTATCGGCAGCGTTATGCCGACCTGATTATCAATCCGGAAGTAAAACAAACCTTTGAAAAGCGCACCAAATTGGTGAACGCTATCAGGCAATTCCTGAATGAAAAAGGTGCCCTGGAAGTGGATACACCGGTGTTGCAAAGTATTCCGGGTGGGGCAGCGGCGCGGCCGTTTATTACCCATCACAATGCCCTGGATATGCCATTTTACCTGCGTATTGCCAATGAGCTTTATTTAAAAAGGCTTATTGTTGGCGGGTTTGATTGGGTTTATGAATTCAGTCGCAATTTCCGCAACGAAGGAATGGACAGAACACATAACCCGGAATTTACCGTACTCGAATTCTATGTGGCATATAAAGATTATTTATGGATGATGGAGGTTACTGAACAAATGCTGGAGAAAACAGCCATTGCTGTAAATGGCACAACAAAAGCAATGGTAGAAAAAAATGAAATTGATTTTAAAGCGCCTTATAAGCGCATAACCATGTACGATGCCATTCTTGAACATACAGGTTTTGACATCAGTGCCATGGATGAAAATCAATTGCGGGAAGTATGCCAAAAACTAAATATTCATGTAGATAATACGATGGGTAAGGGCAAACTGGTTGATGAGATCTTTAGTGAAAAATGCGAAGACCATTTTATTCAACCCACATTTATTATTGATTACCCGGTTGAAATGAGTCCGCTCACCAAGCGCCATCGTTCTAAGCCAGGATTGGTGGAACGATTTGAATTAATAGTTAATGGCAAAGAAATAGCCAATGCATATTCCGAATTGAATGATCCTTTAGAACAACGTGACCGGTTTGAAGAACAAGCCAGGTTGATGGAAAGAGGTGATGATGAAGCGATGTTCATTGACAATGATTTTTTAAGGGCACTGGAATACGGTATGCCACCTACATCAGGCATCGGTTTTGGTATTGATCGCTTATGCATGCTGATGACCAACCAGCCCAGCATACAGGATGTTCTCTTTTTCCCGCAAATGAGACCGGAAAAAGGGTTCGATAATGAGGAAGAAGAGGCTACAACGGGATCATAATGCTTTATCATATTTCTTATCTTTCTTTGCAAACATGATTTACCAGGATAAAATCATCATTTTAACGGCTCCATCGGGTGCAGGCAAAACGTCTATCACACGCTATTTACTTAATAGTTTCCCTGATAAACTGGCGTTTTCCATATCGGCGGCTACCCGCAAACCAAGGGATAATGAAAAAAATGGAATTGATTATTATTTTTTAAGCCAGGAAGATTTTAATATAAAAATCCAGGAAGATGAATTTGTTGAGTGGGAAATGGTTTATGAAGGCAAGTATTATGGTACGTTGAAATCTGAATTGCAACGCATTTGGAATAAACAACAGGTACCCTTACTCGATATTGATGTAAAAGGCGCCATTCATGTAAAAAAACAATTTCCACAATCCCTTGGATTATTTATTATGCCACCTTCGGTGGATGAATTGAAACGAAGATTAAATTCAAGAGGTACAGATTCCGAAGAATCAATCAGGGCCAGGGTTAATAAAGCCAAATACGAACTAACTTTCAAAGATCATTTTGATTACCAGATATTGAACGATGATTTAGATAAAGCTTGTAAAGAAGCCAAAGCGCTGGTAGAATCCTTCATTGGTATATAAATTTAAATATTGTATTTTTCGGTGGTTCAAATACCGGGCAGTTGACCCGGCAAGCTTTATCTTTACGTTATGGCAGAAATGAAAGATATTTTGTGGTTCGTCATGGCCATTTTATTAATGGGTTTTTTTGCTGGTATGGAGATGGCCTTTTATAGTGCCAACAGGCTGGGGATCGAATTAAAAAAGAAGCAGGGACATACCAGCGGAATTATACTCGCAGAATTTTTTGAAACACCCGTCCGGTTTTTAACAACCACTCTTATTTGTTTTAATTTATT
Organism: Chitinophagaceae bacterium; assembly: GCA_036675565.1. Lineage (GTDB taxonomy): Bacteria > Bacteroidota > Bacteroidia > Chitinophagales > Chitinophagaceae > JACCYQ01. The sequence goes on along the minus strand of JAKFER010000138.1, from coordinate 31,227 downwards.
ACTGGTATTTTTTGGATTGCAGTTCGCTGTAGTGATGCGTCCCATATGGCAAATGATCGGCGTGGGTTCACCACTGGTTCAAATGATCGTTGAAATTGCCATCTGCACTTTTATATTGTTAATATTCGTAGAGTTTATACCCCGCGCTATTTTCAGGGCAAGAAGCAATAGCATGTTGTATTTCTTTTCGCGGGTGATCCATTTTTTCTACCAGGTTTTTTATCCTATTGGTGCTTCATTGATTCATATGTCAGAATGGTTATTAAAATATTTATTCAATGTTCGGATGGCCGAAAGAAAAGAAGCTTTTAAATACACTGATTATGATGAACTGTTCCAGCAATTTGATAATGGGAATGATGAAAAACAGGAAATGAGCACTGAACTTTTTGAAAATGCCCTGGAGCTTCCAAAAATAAAAATCAGGCAGTGTTTAGTGCCAAGAAAAGAAATTATGGGTATTGACGCTTCCAGTTCCATGGAAGAACTGACAAATAAATTTATTGAAACCAAGTTAAGCAAACTCATTATTTACGAAAACAACATTGATCATATAACCGGTTATGTACACCAGCTAGATTTATTTAAAAGACCAAAAACAATCCAGGAAATTTTATTACCCATACCAGCCGTACCCGAAAGTATGAGTGCAACGGATTTAATAGAAAAGTTCAGCACGGAAAGAAAAAGTATGGCCTGGGTGGTTGATGAATTTGGCGGAACTGCCGGTATCATAACCATGGAAGATGTACTGGAAGAAATTTTTGGTGACATTAAAGATGAATATGATACCGAAGAATTTGTTGAAAAGCAAATTGCAGAAAACGAATACATTTTTTCAGGCCGGTTAGAGTTGGATTATCTTGTAAATAAGTACGGCCTGGAATTTGAAACCGAAGAATCTGAAACACTTTCGGGGTATATTATCAATTACCATGAAACCATCCCTCAACAAAAAGAAAGAATAATCATTGATGATTATGAGTTTGATGTATTAAACGTCAGTGATACCCGGATAGAAACAGTTAAGATGCGCAAACTAAAATAACTGTTGCCGGTTCTAATGTTACTGTTAAAAATGGATTTCAATTCAGCATTCATCTCCAGCAATTGCCATATTTAAAATGGTAAAATCATCAGTAATTCATTTGATGGGACCGGACTTCTTATCTTTACGCACTTTTTTACAACCTACTCAATGGCATTACTGAATTTTTTAAAGCGAAAGAATAGTCAGAACACTGCGGAAATGTCTTTCATTGATCACCTGGAAGCCTTAAGGGGTCATTTGTTCAGGGCAATTATCGCAGTGGTAACAGGAGCAATTTTGATTGCGGTGTTTAATAAATTTTTTATCCAAAAGATTATTATGGGTCCAACCCATTCTGATTTTCCAACTTACCAGCTGATGTGCCGGTTAGCAGAAAAAGTCAATATACCAACCCTCTGTATGGGGGAGATTGGCGTAAAAATGCAAAGCACCACGGTAGCCGGTCAGTTCTCTATGTTTTTTAGCGTGATCCTGATCGGTGGGTTTATTATCGCTTTTCCTTATGTATTTTATGAATTCTGGAAATTTATAAAACCTGCCCTTACCAAAAAGGAATTATCAAAAACCCGTGGTGTTATCTTCTGGGTTTCATTGTTGTTTTTTTCAGGAGTTCTTTTTGGTTATTTTGTAGTGGCACCATATACCATCAATTTCTTTTCAAACTTTCAGTTAGATGAGAATATTGAGAACCGCTGGACCATCACCAGTTATATTCATACCATGACACCTTTAATCATGGGTACCGGCCTGGCTTTTCAGCTTCCTTTGGCTATGTTGTTCCTGGCTAAAGTTGGCATTGTAAGCGCCACATTTTTAAAACAAAGTCGCAAATATGCCATTGTGCTGATCTTTGTACTGGCAGGAATTATAACTCCGGGTCCGGACCTGATCAGCCAGATCAGTGTTGCGTTACCTTTATTACTTCTATATGAAGTAAGTATCGTATTAACAAAAAGAGTGGAAGTTGAAAAAGCAAAAGAAGAATTGGAAGAATGGAGTTAACGCTCATCACCTTTGAGTTTATTAATTTTGCAGGAAGAAAATTAAACCAACATTATGGAACCAATATTTGATACAAGTAAACCTATTGCGATCGGAAGTGATCATGCAGGGTATGATTATAAAGAAGACCTGATCTCTTTTTTGGAAGGCAAAGGTTTGCCTTTTAAAGATTTTGGAACACATTCCAAAGATTCCGTTGACTATCCTGATTTTGCACATCCTGTAGCAAAGGCTGTTGAAGATGGAGAAGCGGCTTTCGGTATCCTTATCTGCGGAAGTGCGAATGGTGTTGCAATCACTGCAAATAAACACCAGGGAGTAAGAGCGGCAATAAGCTGGGGTGAAGAACTGGCACAACTAGCTCGTGAGCATAATAATGCCAATGTGCTTTGCATACCTGCCCGGTTTGTTCGGGAAGGTGATGCTGAAAAGATGCTTGATATTTTTATCAATACACCTTTCGAAGGCGGTCGCCATGAAAACAGGGTGAACAAGATTAGTTGCTGATAAAAACCGGAAAAATTATTTGAAGTGGACCCTGAATCCACCGGATAGCCAACGTCCGGGTAAAACGGATCCCAGCAGATCCTGGGCCTGGTGATCAAATATATTATCAACCTGTACAAAAATTCCTGAACGGATTGCCGGCAGAAAGTATTCTGTTTTTACATTCATCATAAAATAATCTTCTTTAATTTCTGCATGAATGGCTGGCGCTGATTGAGGATCTCTTTTTTTATAAATTCCATTTGCGGTTATTCCTAACCGTTTCATCGTGTACTGCAAGGTAAAATTTGACATAAGGCGGGCATGAGATGAAATATAGAACGAAGGTGTACTGTTACTACTCTTACTTTTTAACCAGGTCATCCCCAGCAAAACCCAAAGCCTGTTATGCTCATTTATATGCTTTAAAAATTGAAAGTCGATTTCAGCACCTGTTGTATTTACTGTTGCAATATTTTTTGCCAATGCATACGATCCTGTGGGGGAAAGGTTTTCTTTACGTGGCATATCCACATAAGCTGTGGGATCCCAGTCAATCAATTTTGAATGATCCCGTGCAAAGGCAGTTGCCGAAATTCTGAAATAGTGACTCAGCATAAAATCTGCACCAACTTCATAACTGATGGATCTTTCTGCTTCTAAAAACGGGTTACCTACTCTGCCGCTTGTAACAAGGGTCTTGTTGTAATTATTAAATCTTTCCGTGAAATCCGCATCGCGTATGGTTTTTCCAATGCTTCCACGCAATTGCAACTTATTAATATGGTATGACGCATTAACCTGCGGAACAAACTCCCAACCGGATCGTTCATTCCAATCGAGCCTGATTGCAGGTGCCAGGTTAAAATTTTCACCTATCCCGCGGTTCAAAACAATGAAACCAGCTCCCTGGTTCAGGGAATGATCACCCCTGTCATTGGAGGTGATTTTTTTGTTGATGAATTGCATGCCCAGCGTTAATACTGTTTTATCATCAATCTTTCTTTCATTTTTTACAAGGGATTGCCATAACTGGCTTTTATTTTCATTGGCAATAGAGCCAGGATTATAACGGTAATGATCATTTACATTTTTATAACCTAGATCAATGGTCCAAAGATCATTTACTCCTTTATAATGAAATTGTAATTGATTCCAGAAAGAACTCACCTCTTCATTTGCCGTGTCTGATGCAAAACTGGTATAGAAGTTCTGTGCTGCAAAATCACGTTTATCATAAGCCGAACGCAGGCTTATTTTCCAACGCTCATCCAGGAAATGGCTGATGGATATCGATGCTGTATGATTGTTTAGATATCCGTTGGTACCCCTTTGCGGTTGTCCTTGCGTGTTATTGGTTAAAATTCCACCACTGATGGCAGTATTGCCAGACTGGTAATATCCACCTGCATTGGCGGAAAATAAATTGTATTCTCCCATAGTTCCTTGCAGCGACAATTCTTTTTTTGTGGCTCCTTTTTTTGAAGCAAAAGATCGGGTAATGATATGGATCACGCCACCAACGGCCTCACTTCCATAAATAGCCGAAGATGCACCTTTTAATATTTCAATTCTATCAATCTCTGCCGGTGCAATAGGAATATAACTGTTGAAATGCCCTGTGTTGGGATCATTCAAACGCATACCATCCAAAATAACCAACACCTGTTGAAAGGTTCCACCTCTCATTACGATATCGCTTTGAGCACCCATTGGCCCACGTAACTGCACTTCCACACCAGGAACATATCTTAATAATTCATCTATAGAACGGACAGGTAGGGTAGTAAAATGTTCTCCTTTAATAACCAGGATATTTCTCCCTGTACGCGAAGCTTGAACCGGGTTCATAGAAGCGGTAATGGTTATAGGATCCAATTCAATGCCTGTGGAATCTATTACCTGTTGCGAAAAAAGATTGGAATTAAAAAATAAGCATGTAATGAATGTAATAACTGAAAGGATTATTTTCCGTTTTTGCATGGAAGTTGGTTGAGTTGGCTGCGAAATTATTGGTGAATATGGTTTAATTGCATGCCGGATCGGGAATATTTTTAAATTTTATGATTCAACTGTGCATCCTTACTCCCGTTTATCATATCATCCTTGCTTAAATCAATAAAATATTTATGTTTGAACATCATAACATATTATTATCATCAATTGGTCGTAATATCACCAGCCAAAAATTATAAAAAACACATGAAAAAATTAGCATTCCTGTTATTAATGTTGCCGGCATTATTTGGGCAGGCACAAAAAAAACATAATCCCGCTCCCTATGCAAAAACAATAAAGGCGGACGATCTTAAAAAACATTTATATATCGTGGCTGGCGAAGAAATGGGTGGTCGTGAAGCCACTACAGAAGGTGAGCGTAAAGCTGCAGCCTATATTATTAATGAATTTAGCAGGATAGGCCTGGTGCCCGGTAATAATGGAAGTTACCAACAATTTTTTCCTGTTTACCAGGATTCGCTTATTTCAAGCTCCCTGGTTGTAAATGGTAAAGAGTTTACACCCGGAAAAGATTTTATTGCCAGTCCGCAGGCAAATTATACTGCCACATTAATGGGATCTGAAGTGGTTTTTGCAGGTAATGGCATCGTTGATTCAACCCGGAATGATTATAAGGATATAAATGCCAATGGAAAGATCGTTTTAATTATTCCACAAGCCGCACCAGCTAGCGGAGCACCCCGCCAAAGAAGAACAAGTCCATACGCATTGCAGGAAGCGGCAATGAAAAATGGCGCCGCTGCTGTTTTAGTGGTGCAGGGAAATTTTCCAAGACAAACAAATAACAACCTTGGAAGTATGACCATGAACGGTTATAAGAACACGATTTATCCCAATTCATTTGTGATTTCTGAAGAAGTGGCACAGGCTATTATGGGGGAAGATTTCAAATCTGCTAAAGAGGGACTTATAAATACTTCGGCTAAGGATGCTGTTTATAAAGCTAATGTAAAAATGCAATTTGAAAAACAAACCAATGTTTTACAAAGCAGCAATATTGTAGGATTAATTGAGGGAACAGACCTGAAAGATGAATATGTTGTGCTAACTGCGCATTATGATCACGTTGGTAAAAGAGGTGATTCTGTAATTTATTATGGTGCGGATGATGATGGTTCAGGAACTGTGAGCCTGATTGAATTTGCAGAAGCATTTCAAAAAGCAAAGAAAGATGGAAAAGGCCCGCGCCGTTCCATTGTTATAATGGCAGTTTCTGGTGAAGAAAAAGGTTTATGGGGTTCAGGTTATTATGGCGACAACCCTTTATTTCCGCTGGAAAAAACATCAGTCAACCTGAATACGGATATGATCGGTCGTATAGATCCAAAACGCAAAGTTGGTGATTCTACCAATTATGTTTATGTAGTGGGTGATGATAAATTAAGTTCTGATCTGCGTACCATCAGTGAGGCCATGAATAAAAAACATACGAAGTTGGAGCTGGATTATAAATTCAATGACCCCAACGATACGGAACGTATTTACTATCGCAGCGATCATTATAATTTTGCCCGTCGTGGGGTGCCTATCATTTTTTATTTTAATGGAACGCATGCAGATTACCACCGCCCAACTGATACACCGGATAAAATAAATTATGACCTGATGGAAAAAAGAGCCCGCTTTATTTTTCATACAGCCTGGGAAATGGCTAATCGCAATGATATGTTGAAAAGAGACATTCCACTTCCAAAAGCATTCTGATAAAAATTTGACGATAAAATTGAAAAAGCCTTCTAATACCAGAAGGCTTTTTCAATTTATTTGTATTGACCATTAGCGTACTGAACGCTGAAGCGTGCGACCCCGGTTCCGTGACCTATTTTAATGGTTCCTCCCCGGGTCAGGCGCAACAACAGTAACATTGAAATAATGCTGCCGGGATCAATAAAATAATTTACCACCCTAATATGTATGCGAAAATTAGAGGCACAACGATCGTGGCATCACTCTCCACAATAAATTTTGGTGTGTTTATATCCAGCTTTCCCCAGGTTATCTTTTCATTGGGAACCGCACCAGAATAAGAACCGTAAGATGTAGTAGAATCACTGATCTGGCAGAAATAACTCCAGAAGGGTATTTCATGCATTTCCAGGTCCTGGTACATCATGGGCACCACGCAGATCGGGAAATCTCCTGCAATACCACCACCAATCTGGAAAAATCCAACGCCTTTTCCAGCACTGTTTTCTTTATACCAGTTGCTTAACCAAACCATGTAATCAATACCACTTTTCATGGTGGTTGATTTTAGTTCGCCTTTAATGCAGTAGCTAGCAAAAATATTTCCCATGGTACTGTCTTCCCATCCTGGAACAATGATGGGAATGTTTTTTTCCGCAGCCGCGATCATCCAGCTGTGTTCTTCGGGAATTTCATAATGCTCTTTCATCACCCCGCTTAATAATAATTTATACATGTATTCGTGCGGGAAATAACGTTCACCTTTATCTTCCGCATCCTTCCATATTTTATGAATATGTTTTTGTATGCGGCGGAAAGCTTCTTCTTCAGGTATACAGGTATCAGTAACCCGGTTGTAACCATTTTCAAGCAGGTCCCATTCCTCCTGCGGACTGAGATCTCGATAATTTGGGACTCTTTTATAATGACTGTGAGCTACCAGGTTCATGACATCTTCCTCCAGGTTAGCGCCCGTACAACTAATGATCTGCACTTTTCCCTGCCTGATCATTTCAGCCAAAGAGATTCCTAATTCGGCGGTACTCATCGCCCCGGCCAGGGTGATCATCATTTTTCCACCTTCCAGCAAATGTTGTTCGTAACCTTTTGCTGCATCAACCAAAGCAGCTGCATTAAAATGGCGATAATGGTGCTGTATAAATTCTGAAACAGGTCCTTTCTTCATATCTGCATGTATTATTTGTGAAGCGCCAAAATTAATGTTTTCGACAGATATGATTCATAAAGACGTTTTAGCAGGCAGGTCGACATATAAAAAACCCGTGAGATGAATCTGCACGGGTTTTATTTGCCTTCCTATTTTACTGCTTATTGTTTTTTAGTTTTTTTAAAAGTTACCCAATCACTGCCACCAGCAGATTTTAACATCAAAACATTTTCTGCATTTTCAACTGTCAGGTAGTAGGTAGTGCCATCCGCATTGGCCACTTCAAAAAGATCAGTTACCCACATGTCAGCATAATTCTTTTTGATATTGGTTTGTAAGATCAAAGGCAGTTCTGAAGTTGCCATCAAACGGGTAAGTCCTAAAAGTTTTCCATCCAAAGAGTAGTATGCATATACATGCTTGCTGTTATAAATGAATGAAGCTTTATAAAAGTCACTGCCGGTAGTCCAGGTAACATCATTTACTGAAACAAAGGCTGCTGTAAAAGCTTTAATAACTTTTGGGTTTACTTCTGTTGGATTAGCAAATGCAGTTCCGGTTGTTATGGTAAGGAAAACTGCCACGGCCATCAACATCTTTTTCATAATTGTTTGTTTTATTGGTTGGTTATTTTTTTAATTGTTTGTAAGTATGACGCACCAAAGATATCTCGGGTTACAGGCTGCTACAAGCTAATTATGACCGGTGGAAATGATTGTTAAGCGGTATTAACACAAGGCAGGAAATTTTTACCAGTAAACATTTTTAATAACCACTTGTCCGAAAACGTTACCACAAAGAGGTATGCATTTTTTTTCGAAAAAAAATTAGATTCTGTGTTTTTAATTGAAGCGACCTGGTGTTTTTATAAGACAGGTTACTTTTTAGCTGGCCTTTTTAGCATCCGTTATGGGTAATTCTTATCTTCATCAGGTTATGAATTACCTGGCACATGCATATCTTTCATTTAACGATCCGGAAATTCTGCTGGGTAACATGATCAGTGATTACGTAAAAGGCCGCAAAAAATTTGATTATGAACCCGGCGTATTAAAAGGTATCATGTTGCATCGGGCGATAGATACTTTTACAGATCAGCATCATGTAACTAAAACAGCCATGCAATTTTTTAAACCTGCTTATGGATTATATGCAGGCGCTTTTGTGGATGTGGTATATGACCATTTCCTTGCCCTGGATGAAAATGAATTTAACGAATCGTCGCTTTTTACTTTTACGCAAGACACCTATCAGATATTAGAAGATTACAGTGCGCAGTTTCCGGCAAAATTCCAATTGATGTTTCCGTATATGAAGCAATATGATTGGCTTTCTAATTACCGGCACCGGTGGGCTATCGACCGTAGTTTCCATGGATTGGTAAACCGGGCTGCTTATTTAACGGAAAGTGATACGGCATTCAGGTATTTCGAAAAACATTATGAATCGCTCCGGGAGTGCTACCGTATATTTTTCCCAGAATTGAAACTGTTTGCAAGAGAAAGATTTAAATCTTAACGGAATGGAAACAACCAATAAATCAAATGCAACGTTTAACATTTATTTTTGCTCATAAACGGGAAACCTGTTTTGTGAAATGACCAATCCATGTTCTGACAGCATAACAAAATGGTATTCTTCAGAAATCAGTTTAGCAATGTTGACAGGTTATTATATGTGCCCATAAATATTTTTAATATGCAGATGAAAAAAATGATCACTTTATTTTCACTGGCCGTTTTCAGTTTTGGTTTCAGTTTTGGTCAGTCGGCTGAAGAAGATGTCCCAGGCATAGATAAATCGCCCATGGACATGAGTTATTATCCCAATAATTATCCTGTTTTGAAGATCCAGGATAAAGTGAGTGAACCTGTTGTTAGTCGTGTTATTTATAGCAGACCGCATTTGAATGGCAGGCCAATCGTTGGCGGGCTGCTTGAATACGGAAAGCTTTGGCGCCTTGGAGCTAACGAGGCAACTGAAATAGATTTTTATAAAGATGTTGTGATTGGGAATAAGAAAGTAAATAAAGGCCGTTATACTTTATATGCAATACCCGGAGAAAAAGAATGGACCATGATCATTAATAAAGAAACAGATACCTGGGGTGCTTTTATTTATGATGAGAAGAAAGATGTGGTGCGTATTAAAGTTCCGGTTAATGGAAATAAACAAGTTGCTGAAGCGTTTTCAATGACCTTTGAGAAAACAAATGCTGGTTGCAACCTGCTTTTGTTGTGGGATAAGATCCGGGTAGCTATGCCTATCGCCTTTAAATAATTTTTATGATTTTGAACCGATCTGCTTTTTTTCTTTTTTTGACTTTTGCATTTATATCCTGTTCTGAAACCGAATCTAAAGAAGAACCAACTCCCATTCGGGTTGATACCCCGGTAGTCCATATTCAGCCTACCAATTCTTTTACGCCGGTTGATATTTCACCAATGGACATGGTTTATTTCCCGGTTGATTATCCTGTTTTAAAAATGTCTGGAAAAAATGTTCCGGATTTGGTGGCCCGTGTAATTTATAGTCGTCCGCACCGGGAAGGGAGAAAAATATTCGGAGGACTTTTAAAGTATGGTGAAGTTTGGCGGCTGGGTGCCAATGAAGCAACAGAAATAGAATTCTTTAAAAGGATTATGATACAAGGCAAAACCGTTCAACCAGGTCGTTATGTTCTTTACTGCATACCCAGCCAGGATAAATGGATCGTTGTACTTAATAAGAATGTTTTCTCCTGGGGATTATCTTTTCCGCAGGAAGATGATATCAATCGTTTTGAAATACCTGTTGAAACCCTGAATGCAAGCACGGAATTTTTCACCATGTTTTTTGAGCCGACAGAAAAAGGTGCTAACCTGGTTATGACCTGGGATGAAATATTAACCCGACTTCCTTTGCAATTTCAAAAATGATTTTGGTAAAATTCTATGTAGGAATTGCGGTAAAAATTTTTTGCGGATGTTCATCCGCTTTTTTTTGGATGGCGAAAAAACTGAAAATAAAAATCCCGCCTCGTGGCGGGATCAATATATGGATGGGTTAGTAAGTACAGGGAAATAAAATTCCCTACACAATATTAAAAATAATTTCTCCATACAAAAAAAATTTCTCCATTTATTTTATTCACATTTTTTTTTGGGCTGTGGATAAGGCTGCCGGTTTTTAAGCCATTGATTAGCCGGTCGTTCGGATTTCCATTTCAGTACTGGTTGCAACAGTTATGCGCAACCGAAAAAATAAAAAAAGCTGAAACCCTTATTGCATAACTGTTTCAGCTGGATATCGAAAGGTAATGTAAATTTTAAAAAAATAAAAACAGGGTAAAAGTTTAAACTGTTATTCCTGGATTTTGTAAAAAAATTTCCTGTTTTTTCCGGCAACAGGTTTTAAAAATAAGTTTCCGAATTTTTGGCTAACCTTGGCTAAAACCGATTTTATTCACCGTAATTATACCCGGTGGCTTTTACCTTTGTTTAAAATGGAATTATGAAATTTGAAAAACCAGTGCCTGTAGAATGGATCGCTTCTTTTATCAATGCCCGGTTATCCGGAAATAAAAATGGACTGGTTACCGGGATTAACGAAATACATAAAGTACAGGAAGGCGACATCGTTTTTGTAGATCATCCCAAATATTATGAAAAATGTCTGCTGTCGGCGGCTACTTTTATCATCATCAATAAAGAAACCGATATTCCCGAAGGCAAAGCATTGCTGGTTGTAGATGATCCTTTTGAATCATACTTGAGACTAGTAAATCATTTCAGACCTTTTGCACCTTCCATGAAAATGATCAGCGAAACATCTTCGGTTGGTTCCCAAACTGTCATCATGCCAAACAGTTATATCGGTAACCATGTAACCATTGGAGATCATTGTATCATTTACCCTAACGTAACCATTATGGATCATTGCGTGATTGGCGATCATGTTATTATTCAGCCAGGCACAGTGATTGGCAGCGATGCTTTTTATTATAATAAGAAAACCAGCCGCGATGTGCATTACAAAAAAATGAACAGTTGCGGCAGGGTAGTGATTGATGATTATGTGGAGATAGGGGCCGGTTGCACTATTGACCGTGGTGTAAGTGATGATACTTTTATTGGAAAGGGAACTAAAATAGATAACCTGGTTCATATCGGTCACGATACCATTATTAAAAGCAACTGTCTACTGGCTGCACAGGTTGGCATTGCCGGTGCAAGCACCATTGAGGAAAACGTGATTCTTTGGGGACAGGTTGGTGTAAGTAAAACTTTGACCATCGGGAAAGATGCTGTGCTCTATGCACAGAGTGGTGTTCCCGCTTCATTAGCCGGGGGTAAAAACTACTTTGGTTCACCTGCGGAAGAAGCCAAAACCAAAATGAAAGAACTGGTTTGGGTAAAAAGAATTCCGGAGATATGGGAAAAAATAAAAAATAAAGATCAGGGCATATAATCAAACGGTAATAAGTCCGCGATATTCTTCCAGCTCCAGTAACCCTGGTTTATCCAGTCGCTTTGCTGAAAATAATATCCATTTTCTTTTAAGATAATCGGATTGAGCATATCAATATAAGATATCTGCATTTTTACATCCATGGGTAAACCAAACTGAATTAAGTATTCAGGTTCAGGCATTTTTTTGGTATAAAGGATGCTCATTTTGGTAGGATAATAGATCTCCACTTCGTTAGTTCCATCGTCAGCAAAAAATAAAGTTGAATCATAAGGATTGGCGATGCGGTAAAAACTTTTATCATCTTTTTCATCCAGTACATCGATCAAAAACCCAGCTTCTTTTAAAACACCATCATAATAAGAACGAATGAAATGCATTTTGGAACCATAATAAACTTTTTCGCGGTTGGCTTTCCATTCTCTTTCCTGGAACCTGGACGCAGCTGTATCCTCCGTAAAGAAACCATTGCCCCGGTAACTGCTCATTTCTGTTGGATAATTATAAATGAAGGAATCCAACTCATAACGGATGGTATATCCCAGTGCTTTATTGGAGATCATGAGCGGCTCAGTAGCCAGAACTTTTAATTTATTGCTGCGACGGTAATAGAAAAATTTCAGTACATCAGGGTTTAGTAATGAAGTTTGTTTGGCAAAAGGCGTAGTGCCGATAAAATGATCGATGAAAAAACTGCCATACTGTTCCCAGCCATCCTTTACTTCATTGGTGCTTTGGATAACCACTTCGCTCATGCTTTTATCTTCTTTCATCAGTTGAACCACCATCTCGCTGGTATCGCCGGTAACCCGAATGGTTTGTGTGTAATATCCTGTATAAGAAATGATCAGGTCATAACCACCTTGTTTAAGCGATAAGCTGAATTTTCCTTCTGTATTGGTAATGGTACCCGTAGTGGTATTTTGTGCAAATACCGATGCGCCAATTAAACTGTCTTTCGTTATGCCATCAACTACCAATCCGGAAATGGTGATGTTTTGGGTGAAAGATGTTGATTGTATAAAAATGATGGATAAAATTAATGCAAGGAATTTCATAGAATCGTATTAAAGTACTTGTTTATTTAACTAAGATCGCCATTTTTTATTGCCTGTTCGTATTGCCCGCAGGCTTTTTCAATGGTTTGCTGCAAAGGGGTAAAACGAAACCCAGGCAAGGTTTTTAAAATTTTGCTGTTATCAAAGATCGTGCGGCTATGCGCTACTTTGGCACTTTCTTTTGTTAATAATGGGCTGCGACCAGAAAAAAATGATTTTATATGTTCCAGCCTCCAGGCAATTTCCCCCAGGAAAGGTGTGGCTAAGCGGTGTGGTTGCGGCTTTTTGAATTGGTCGGCAATGCTATTAAATAATTTTCTGAAAGGCCAGTTATCGCCATTTAAAATAAATCGTTGTTCATTAATATCTGTATTGATCAAAGCTACAGTAGCTGCTGCTACATCATGTACATCTACAAAGCCGTTTTCACCTACGGAGTACCAGCTAAAGCCCTGATAAATATTTTTAAAAATAGCCGTACTACTGGTGTTCCAGTTGCCAAAACCGAGAACCGTGCTTGGATTTAAGATGACTGCAGATAACCCTTCCGCCATGCCACGCCAAACTTCCATTTCACTTTTTTGTTTTGAAATGGCATAATGGGTATTGAGACTGCTGGTCACCCATTTTTTTTCTTCATCCACAGTTTGTCCCTTGGCTGTTCTTCCTATAGCTGCAACAGAACTGATATGAATGAAACGCTGAATGTTTTTTTCCAGCGCCAGGTTAACAACATTGGCGGTGCCTTCTATATTTATTCTGTACATCTGTTCCCGCAAGTTTTTATCGAATGAAACGATTGCTGCAGAATGAATAATTGTATCAACATTGTGCATTGCTTTTTCAAGATTCACAACATCCAGTATATCACCTTTGATCCATTCCACTTTGGAAAGAATCTCTTTAGGTATATAAAAAGGAAAGTTGTCACTGCGATGTAAAGCCTTCACATTGTACCCATTATTTACGAGTTCCTGGATGATGTAAGCCCCAATGAAACCTGTGCCTCCTGTTACCAATACCGTTTTCCCATTCTGCTCAAGGCTTTGCATGCTTAAAATTTAAATAGACAATGTTGCAAACTTAATATTTGCAATTTATTTATTGAGTTAGTGTTTTGACTTTAAAATTAATACCTGTAATATCCTTTCCGTGTTTTCAGACCTAATTCTCCCTGTTCCACTTTTTGTTGTTGTATGTATGAAGGTTTCAGGTGAACTGGTTTACCCAGTTGATCATAAACGGAGCAACTTACCGTATAATTAATATCGTTGCCAATCAGGTCCATCAGTTTAAATGCGCCCATTTTAAATCCGGCATTTTCAAGCAAGCGATCGATGGTTTCAAAATCCGCCAGGTCTTCTTCGGCTATGCGAAGCGATTCAATATAAAAAGGACGGGCAACACGGTTCACGATAAAACCCGGAGCATCATTGCAGATGACCGGTGTTTTTCCCATTTGCCTGATAACAGGTTCAATCATTTTAATCACGGCATCATCCGTAAATTTTGTTTTTACGATCTCCACAAGTTTCATCACTGGTGCAGGATTGAAAAAATGAATACCAACTAATAATTTTGGATCAGGTAATTTTTCCGCGATCGACGTCACTGACAAAGATGATGTATTGGTGGCGAGTATGGCTTGATTATTATTCGCTGCCAGTTGGTTGAATAATTTAATTTTTATTTCCGGGTTCTCAACAATGGCTTCGATAAAAAGATCGGCGGTGCAATCTGCAATATTATTGGTATATACAATCTGGCTTTCGATGGTTTGTTTCTGTTCAGCACTGATCTTGTTTTTTGACAGCAGAAATTGCAATCCTTTGTCAATAGATGCTTTAGCTTTTTCCAAAACCATTTCATTCAATTCATACAAAATGGTTTTATAACCTGCCGTAGCACAGACCTGTGCAATGCCGCTGCCCATGGTGCCGCCACCACAAACGCAAATGGTATTAATTGATTGGGTCATTGTATATTAATCATCAATTTTAATTAAGGTAAAGGTACAATGAAAGGTATTGTTAATGATTATATGAAATCATTGTAAATTCAGTTATGTAATTATTTAAATATCAAATTACATAATATGCAAAAAGCCATTCTTTCATTGTTTGTTCTTATGTGCAATCTTGCTCTCTTCTCACAGCCATCAAATGGGTTTAGGGTTATTGAACAAAAGCAAAAAAAGAAAATCGACATTTTGTATAATGGTCATTTACTCACCGCGTTTAACTATGAAGATTCATTAAAAAAGCCTGTTCTTTACCCAATAAATACAATCGATGGTATCACGGTAACAAGAGGCTGGCCAATAGAACCAAGAGCAGGTGAACGGACAGATCACCCGCATCATATTGGCATGTGGATGAATTATGAATCTGTAAATGGACTTGACTTCTGGAATAATTCAACAGCCATCGCACCGGAAAAAAGAAACATGTATGGCAGCATTCGCCATGATCAATTAATTGAAAAAATTGCTGGTAAAGACAGTGCGGCTATTACAGTTTCCGCAAGTTGGTTAGACCCCGAAGGAAATATATTATTGAAAGAGCGTACGAATTTTACTTTTACTGTAAAGGGTAAACAATTTTTTATTGAAAGAAATTCTACTTTGACAGCCCAAAATGAGGAAGTCATTTTTAAAGATGTTAAAGATGGATTCTTTGCTATTCGGGTAGCGAGAGAACTCGAAATGCCTTCTACCCAGGAAGACCTATTTACGGATG
This sequence comes from Chitinophagaceae bacterium, assembly GCA_036675565.1. Lineage (GTDB taxonomy): Bacteria > Bacteroidota > Bacteroidia > Chitinophagales > Chitinophagaceae > JACCYQ01. The sequence goes on along the minus strand of JAKFER010000138.1, from coordinate 15,570 downwards.
CGCAGGGTAATAAAACAGCAGTTTCAAAAATGATCAATAATGAAGGTGTTACTGGAAATTATTTAAGCAGTGAAGGTATTGAGGGAGATGATGTATGGGGGACCAAGGGAAGATGGACCATGTTAACCGGGAAAAAAGCCGGACAGGAAATTACCGTTGGCATTTTTGATCATCCATCCAATATCGGTTATCCATCCTACTGGCATGCACGGGGCTATGGGTTGTTTGCCATTAATCCATTGGGTACAAAAGTATTTAGTAACGGTAAAGAACAAATGAATTTAAAATTGAAACCAAATGAATCAGTCAACTTCAGGTATAAGGTTGTAATCGCTTCCGGTAAACATCTTACCAGTAAGGACATGAATTCGTTAGCCAATGAATTTGATAAATAGAAAACACAAGTTTTAATTATTTGTTCATGTTAATTGAATAGATCGCTTAAACCTTAACCAACTATTCATAAACCTGGCATGCTTCCAAAACATTTCCATCAGGATCATAAAACAAAAAATATTTGACGTGTTCGTCCTGGATCATTTCACTTACCTGGATGCCACTTCTCATTAAGACTTCCATGAGGGCAGAGGCATCGGGTGTTTTAAATATAGGATAGGAGGCAGTTTCCTGATCGATGTTTATTTTTTTTTCAGTCTGCCAAAGTGTTACACTCGTAGCGCTGTTAGTATCCAGTACTGCCAGTTTCATTTTAGGATCATCCCAAACAGATAATAATCCTAATTTTTCATGGTACCAGTTTTTAGATATTTCAATATCGCTTACCCTGATAATGACAGTGTCAATTCCCTGCAGAAGTTTAGTTTCTTTCATTGTATTTCTCCAATAAAACCATTTTTTGAATAGTCATGGCGTAAAGTAATTATTTAGCAACTACCCATAACCGTTGCTAATTTATAAAATGGATTTCATTATTGCAATTTATCGAGTAAAGCCTGGAAACGCGGTTCCTTTCGCAGGTTATCATAATCAGGATCATGTTCAATCCACTCCTTTTTCCCAAACCCTTTTCCAAATACAATTTCCAAAATTTCCAGCGCCCTTTCAATATTTCCATCTTTTGCAAAAAGACATGCTGCATTAATTAAAACACCGGTGTCATCGGGGTATAATTCCAAAGACTTATTAACCCATTGATAGGCTTCCTCCTTTCGACCAATATCATACAACGTGCCTGCAGTTAAAGACAGCGCTCTTCTATCATTAGGAAAAAGGGCCAGTTGTTTTTTTGCCCTGTAAATTCCTTCGATTGCCGATTGCATCGATTCCTCATGATTTCCAAGTATACGTAATGATTGGGATAGCAAAAGAGCACTTTGAAAATCTTCTTTACGCACCTCCGATGCAATACGAAATAAATCTGCCGATTGCCCGATTTGTCCACGCGAAAAGCAGGACCGCCCATAAAAATAATATGCCTCAAAAGCGTTTGGGTTTAACCGGATAGCTTCTTTAAACGATTTCTCTGCTACATCATATTGTTTTCCAAGAGAAAGAACATAACCACGGGACGAATGACTCTCCGAAAGATTGGGTGCTAATGAAAGTGCTTTGCGGCTGTATTTTTCCGCTGCTTCGAGGTCTGATTGTTTTGCGCCTAACCATTCATATAACCATGAATGAAGGTCTGCCAGGCCGGCATAAGCCGGTGCATATTCCGCATCCAGTTCAATGGCATTTTCAAACATTTCTTTGGACTCATACAAAGCTAACTGGTGAAGCAGTTGACGGCCTTTCAGAAAATATTCATATGCTTCAATTTTGGTCTCGGGGCGACGGATAGCTTCTTTTTCTTGATTGGTTAAATAGCCCTGCAAAGCAGTAGCCACATTCTCTGCAATATCTTCCTGGATTAAAAAAACATCCTCTAGCTCACGGTCATACTTATTCGACCATACATTTGATCCGTCTGATACATTCAAAAGTTTCGTGGTGATCCGCAAACGATTACCTGCTTTTCTTACACTTCCTTCCAGTAAGGTTTCAACATCAAGTGTTTTACCGATGTCCCGGACATCCATACTTTTTCCCTTAAAATAAAATACCGATGTCCTTGCTATTACACGCAGGTTTTTTAAATGGGCTAGTGCATTAATGATCTCTTCAGAAATTCCGTCGCAGAAATATTCCTGTTCAGGATCATTGCTCATATTTACAAAAGGCAGAACGGCAATACTTTTAACGGGAGCATTATTTAATGTATGTGTGTTCTTTAAAATGGCTGGGTGAATGTTCTCAGCCAGGACTTCAAATATTTTTACGGGTCCTTTTACATTTTTTAAAATTTCCTCTCTCACAAAACGCGTTTTAAATTCTTTTTTATTGGCGATATTGTTTTGCACTGTTTGCGAAATATAAATGCTTCCGGGTTCAGCTATAGATTGAATTCTTGCGGCGATATTGACGCCATCCCCAAATACATCATTATTTTCAAATACAACCTCACCTAAATGAATACCTATACGTAACTGGATTTTTCCAGAGGTATTACTTGAATTTTGTATGCTGATAGCAGCATGAACGGCATCGGAAACCGTATTAAAACTGGCCAGTACGCCATCACCTAATTCTTTTATCCATTGCCCACTGTATTGTTCAATAATTGGCTTTTGTAACTTCCGGTTTTCTTTAATAAGCTCAAACGCTTTTGTTTCATCCTCACCCATTAAAGCGGTGTACCCGACAATGTCGGTAAACATAATGGCAGCCAATTTACGAGAGGACATAAATGTTGATTTATCACCTTGAATTTACGATTTTAAGGGCGCAGCAAAATGGGAAAATATACTTTTAAAAGTTTGTTATCTTCAAATCAACAACTCTCAAATTTATGCTGGATATTGTTATCGAAGCCCGCAATGCAGCGTTATCAACTGGTTTGAATGTGCGCCGCATACTTCCATTCAGGTTAAGAAGAATGGTCGGTCCTTTTATTTTTATGGATCATGCGGGACCTGTTGACAAGCAAACTGCCATGACTTCTTCGATGGATGTATTACCTCATCCGCATATTGGGTTATCCACTGTCAGTTATTTATTTGGTGGGCAGGTTACACATCGTGATAGTTTGGGTGTACAACAAATCATAAAACCTGGTGAAGTGAACTGGATGACGGCAGGGAGTGGCATTGCACATTCAGAAAGATTTGAAGAGCCTGGTGCCCTTGCAGGTGGTGCATTGGAGATGATACAGACATGGGTAGCCCTGCCGGAAAAAAACGAAGAAGATACACCCTCATTTACCAATTATAAACCTGGTGAATTGCCCATATATACAGATACTGGTATCTGGATGCGGCTGATAGCGGGCAATGCCTATGGTTTGCGCAATGATGTAAAAACACATTCGCCCTTATTTTATTTGCATGTTATTTTGGATACAGGTACAAAACTGGGATTACCAAAAGAACATGCAGAACGGGGGATCTATATTGCCAAAGGAAGTATTGAAGTAAATGGCATCAGTTACGTTACAGGACAAATGCTTGTTTTTTCAAAGGGTGTTGATCCGGTTATTCATGCAAAAGAAAAAGCAACCCTGATGTTATTGGGTGGAGAACATGTGGGTGATCGTTATATCTGGTGGAATTTTGTTTCATCCAGGAAAGAAAGAATTGAACAGGCTAAAGCGGATTGGAAAGAAGGTCGTATTCAATTACCACCTACGGATAATCTTGAATTTATTCCATTGCCGGATGATAAAACAAAACCCGCTGGTGGCCCGCCTTCGCCGGAGCCACTTTCATAATGGGTAAAATAATAAAGCCACTCATGCCCAGAGCGGCTTTATTGTGATAGGTACGAAGGTTTATGTTTTACAACATATATGTTTGTCCGGTTGCTTTTTATGTTCTCCAAAATACAATCCCGGCTAAACCTTCCATCTGTTATGTCTTAGCCATTTTTTTATTTCGATTATCAATCATGGCTTCCTGATGTAAAAGTATCATTAGTCATTATCTAAAATCATGATTGATATCAGCTCCCCGAATGTTTGATATTTCCTATCTAAATATGAGTATTGTAATATAAATTTCGTAATAAACGGTAGGGCATTCATTTAAAATATTCAATATTGTAGTTTTTGTTGAGATTGACTTGTCATGAGAATTATAACCATTTTAAAAAATAATAAAGCCACTCAATGCCCAGAGCGGCTTTATTGTTTTTCACGAAGGTTTATAGTTTTTACAACATATATGTTTGCCCGGTTGCTTTTTATGTTCTCCAAAATACAAACCCGGATAAACCTCCGATCTGTTTTGTATTAGCCATTTTTATTTCGATTATCATTCATGGCTTCCTTGATGTAAAAATATCAATAGCCATTATCCCAAACCATGATTGTTATCAGTTTCCGGTTATTTAATATCCGGTTTTTTAGAAGTAAATGTTAATAGAAATTTCGTAAAGAGGGCAATCGATTTATTTGCAATCAAAAACAGTTATCGATAGTCCTCTTCAATAATTTCCTGTACCCGACCTATTTGCCCATCTTCCAATCGAACTTTAATACCCCGGTGATGCTTAGGTGCACTTGTTAATAAGTCTTTTACGATCCCTTTAGTTAGTGTACCACTCCGCTGGTCTTTTTTCAAAATAATATTTACCAGCATACCCGGTTTTATATTAGCCCTGATTGTTCCATCCATTTTTTTGGCCGGCAATATACACCTGTTTTATTGGTATAATCAAAAACAACACAGGTACTCATATCTTTCTAAGTATGCAAGATGAATTACAGAATCAAAATATCCCTAAATTGCCTTATGCAAAAATTTACCTGTCTCTTCCTGGTTTTTATAGCCGTCACTACTTATGCTCAAAATCTTAAATCGGGTGGTGTTCTCAAACCAGAGCAAGCCAATATGGATATCCGCCACTACACTATTGCACTCGATGTGGATCCGGTGCAAAAAACAATTGATGGGTATACCGAAATTACACTTAACCTGGAGCAGCCTTCCGATGTTTTGTTATTTGATTTCTGGCACGGGCTCACAATTAAAAATTTGTCAGTCAATGGTAAAAAACAACCTTACACACATACAGCAGATGACCTGGTAAAAATTAATTTACCACAAGCTTTGCCAGCGCAAAAACTAAAAGTAAAAATTGAATACGGTGGCAAACCCGGTATTGCGGAAAGGGCTCCCTGGACAGGTGGTTTCCAGTGGGAGAAGGATTCCCTGGGAAATCCGTGGATAGCCATTACCTGCCAGGGTGAGGGCGGCAAAATATTTTTTCCCTGTAAGGATCATCCATCTGATGAACCCAATGAAGGTGCCGATATGATTATCACTGTTCCTAAAGGACTGGTCGTTGCAGCGCCGGGCCTCTTGCAAAAAGTCTCAACCAAAAACAATAAGTCAACATACCACTGGAAAACAAATTATACCATCAGCAATTATTGTCTTGTTTTCAATGTTGCCAAATACGAAGTGGTGAAACGAACATACACCACCATCAACGGCAACAAAGTGCCAATGGAATATTATGTGTTGCCTCAAAACAAGCACAAGGCAGATAAACTGCTCGATCTCTTTGAACAATCAGCCCGGGTCCTGGAGAAATATTTTGGCGAGTATCCATGGGTGAAAGAAAGAATAGCCATGTCAGAAACGCCACACCTGGGAATGGAACATCAAACCAATATTGCTTATGGAAATCAATATCGTTACCAAAAGCTCGGTGACAAAGATTTTGACTGGCTGTTGCATCACGAGTTTGGCCATGAGTGGTGGGCCAATAAAGTAACCAATAAAGACTGGGCGCATATGTGGATACAGGAAGGTATTTGTGTTTTTGGCGATGCGATGGCCACCCGCGAACTGGCCGGTGAAGATGCCTATTTACAGCGGATGAAACAAACGGCTATGCAAACGCAAAATAGGTATCCTGTTGTACGTGGTGAACAGGTTGACAGCGACAGTGCCTATAACGGTGATATATATGGTAAGGGCGGGTTTTTTATGCACACGTTGCGTTATGTAATTGGAGATGAAATATTTTTTCCAACCCTTAAAAAGCTGGCCACCGATCCGCAATATACTTACGATAACATGGTGGTCACTGCCGATGTAGAAAAGCTTTTCAGCACTGCCAGCGGTAAAAACCTGGAGCCGCTTTTCCGGTTTTATTTGTATACGACCAATAAACTCGAGGTTCTGGTCAGGCAAACCGGCGTAAATACATACAACATCAGCCTGCTCAATTTCGAATCTCCATTACCGTTAGATGTTAAAACTTCTTCCGGTTTGCAGCGTATGGAAATTGGAAAGAAACCGGTAAAGATTACGAGTGACACACCACCGGTTATTGATGAAAAAGTTTTTTACTTAAAAAGAGTGATCCTTGAATGATAGTTTTTTTATGCACTTGACTGCATTACTACTATCAGCACCTGTTGTGTCACTCACTTTTACTTCCTGATTTTTATGCAGCAATTGCGATCAACAAAATTTGAGTTGATTTATATTCAATAAGTAGTCGTCATATCCTCATCTACACAAATGATAAAATCGGCTTTGTTTTTATTTTCATCTGACAGTTTATTAATATCCTTTTGCGATACGGTTGTGACCGTCATTATTTTTAAATCCGGACGTGCCTGCCTCAGGTACCAGACAATGCCATCGTGGTTGTCTGAATGATAGCTGCCGTTATAATGAATGAATAAACTTCCTGGTTGAAAATACTTCAATATAAAATGAGCCATTGTAGCATCTTTGGAAGCCTGTGCTTTTACCATGTTAGGCGTTCCATGTCCAGCCATCATCTTAATCATATTTACATAACCCGGCAGGGTTGAATCAAAAGCGAAAGGCAGCGGTGCTATCCATGTTTTTTCTAAATCCGAAAGGGTATCCAATACTGCAAAACCTCCTTTGTTTATCATGGAAGCGTAACGGCGCGGAATGTTGGTGGCTGCAAATGGGATATTGTTTTCTTTGGCAAAATTGACCAGCGGTGCATAATCGGTTTTATAATTGTTCCATAACCTGGCAGATGAATCCAAACCTTTGGCAGTAATTTTTCCCTGCAGGTAATTGTCCAGTGCAGCCTGGTTATCCTGTTCAAACATTTCGGCACCCAGAACCAGGTTGCGGTATTGTTTGGCATCTTTGGTTATTTCCAGTTGCATCCAGTGACTGATCGGGTTATTGTGAAATTCACCGATCAGTACGATATCGTTTTTAACCAATTCTTTCATCACTTTTTCATAACCTGCTTTTTTGCCTTTTGCATTGTATAAAATATAAGCAGGTTTTTGCTGGGCCATGGCTGAATTGAATAAAAATAATACAGCGATCAGTAAACATTTTCTCATGCAGTGAATTTACGAGGTGATAACGAATTGCAGGGAATGATTGCATTTTTTTTTAGACCAGCAAAATTCAAAACAAAAAAACATTCCTCAACAACTTCCTGAAAAAAATGGTTGTTTTTCGAATATGCACTAATTTTATTACCTGCTTACCCCCTGCAATACTGCAATTTCCTGCCCCGGTAATTCACTCATCATTTAAAACAAAAAAAATGAAACAGTCGCAACTAATCAACATGCTGTTTATTGCAGCTATGGTAACCTGTATGGTTTCCTGTGGCAGCAACGGGGGAGATAACGATGCTGATACCACCATGACCGAAAATATTACGCCGGTAGAAGCGCAGCAAACAAATACCATTGTTACCACGCCGGAAAACATGATGATTGCTATGCATACGGTGGCCGATTTTGAAAAATGGAAAGTCTCTTATGACGAGCACGACTCTATGCGCCGGGTGAATGGAATACGCAATTATGTTATTGGCCGTGGAGTGAAAGATCCCAATATGGTTATGGTGGTGGTGAAATGTGATGATATGGCAAAAGGCAAAGCATTTGCCAATGATGCGAGTTTGAAAACAGCTATGCGGAAAGGTGGCGTAACAGGCACACCTGTTTTTAAATTCATCAACATGACATTCCAGGATACATCATTTATTGGTCCAGAGGTGATGCGTGTACAAACCAGCATAACCGTTAAAGATTGGAATACCTGGCAAACTAATTTTGAAGAAGGAAGAAAGGCTGGAATGGATAATGGCCTGGCCTTGCGTGCTTATGGTCATGAAGATGGTAACGATAAAAAAGTGGTCATTGTATCGGCTATCATGGATTCAACAAAGGCTAATGCCTGGTACCAGTCTGATGAGTTAAAGAAAAGAAGAGAAGAAGGAGGTGTGATCGGCGAACCCGAACGGTTTATGTTCCGGATAGCTGCAAGGTATTGATAAGGTAACTACTTTTTTGCTATAAAAATTTTGCGCTAATCCCTCCAAAAGGTTTAATCCCGGAGGGATTAGATGTTTATAGAAAAAGAAAAAAGCAGAAATACGACCCGAAGGGGTCGAATGAAAACACAATCATCCTTTTCTATAAACATTTGAATCCTTCAGGATTTATTAAATCAATATTGCGTAATGATAAGTCGTAAGTGCGTTCCTAGAAATTCCTGCAAATCTTTTAAATTATTTACATCGATTTCATTTTTTGCATCAGAAATATTGATCACAAACTTTGCAAAGCCTGCTGGCGAAGTATAATTAAGGTCATTTAGGGATGTTAGTTTGTTGCAACAAGGTGATGTAAATGAAAGATTAGTAAACTTCTTTAAAAATGCACTATCCATAGCGTTTTGCCAGGCAGTTGTTTCGATATCTGCACCACAAAAATTACATGAAACTCTTTCAAAATTAGATCCCTGGTCAATAAATTCAATGGCATCAGTGATTTTAAACTCTATGTCTTCTTGGTTGAATAATTTGGACAAATATATTTTTGCTTTTTGCTGATTGGTGTTACCAGGAACAAATGAAGGATCTGTTGGAATGATTTTTAAAATATTAGAAGACATTGGTTGAAATGAATTTTGTCTACTGAATGAATAAAATGTGTTCCATAGCAATCCAACCGCATAAGTGTGCGACCCCGGTTCCGTCCACCGATAATTATCGGTGTCCTCACCGGGGCAGGCGCAAGCGAAGCTAAATAGTAGTATTACAGCCGGCTAACAAAAACTAAATAGCACTCGTAAACTGTTTCAGAAAGCGTACATCATTTTCGCTAAACAAGCGCAGGTCGTTGACGCCGTATAATAACATGGCAGGTCGTTCGATGCCCATGCCGAAGGCAAAGCCTGTGTATTTATTGGGATCGATACCACAGTTTTGCAAAACGTTCGGGTGCACCATACCGCAACCCAAAATCTCAACCCAGCCAGTATGTTTGCAAACACGGCAACCTTTGCCACCGCAGATAAAACAACTGATGTCCATTTCGGCGCTGGGTTCGGTAAAAGGAAAATATGAAGGGCGAAAACGCACTTTTACATCTTTGCCAAACATCTCCTGCACAAAAAAGTACAGCGTTTGTTTTAAGTCGGCAAAGCTTACGGATTCATCGATGTACAGACCTTCAACCTGGTGAAAAAAACAATGTGCCCGGGCACTGATGGTTTCGTTGCGATACACGCGGCCAGGACAAATAATGCGTATTGGAAGTTTGCCTTTCTGCATTTCGCGGATCTGTACATTGCTGGTATGCGTACGCAATAACCAGTCGGTGCCGCTTTCGCCTTCTGCACGATGTATATAAAAAGTATCCTGCATGTCGCGAGCCGGGTGATCCTCCGGCAGGTTCAACGCGGTAAAATTGTGAAAGTCATCTTCTATTTCTGGTCCTTCGGCAATGGAAAAACCAAGCCGTTGAAAAATGGAAACAATGCGGTTGCGCACCAGGCTGATGGGGTGGCGGGTGCCAAGTGGTAAAGTGTCGCCAGGCAGTGTAAGGTCAATACCGGCGGTTTCTTCGGAACTGGCGGCCGTGGCAGTTTTGAATGACTCATATTTGCCTTCAACAAATAATTTGAACTCGTTCATTACCTGGCCGAATTCTTTTTTGCGTTCAACCGGTACATTCTTCATTTCACCCATAAGGCTTTTAACCAGTCCTTTGGTGCCTATCCATTTGATGCGGAATTGTTCCGCCGCTTGTGCATCACTCACTGTTGTTGCTTCAATTTCGTTGCGATAAGCTGCAATCTGTTCCAGCAATTGTTCCATGGCGGCAAAGATAATAGTTCCGCATTTGCCTGCGATATCGCCCGATAAAAAAGGTTTTTTATACCGATTGTGTATCCGTAACAGTCCAATTTTCATTTTACTAAACGGCTACAACACCGGCATTATACCGGAAAAGTTCGGAGTAATTTATAAATGCATTTTGGTATTACTTAAGTTTGCTCAAACATTGGCCATGAGTGATTATTTAAACATCAGTGATTTTTTGTCGCCCCTGAACCTGCATATGTTGTCGGATGATGAAGGGTACAAAGACAAACAAATGGGATCGGTGATTAAAATATATGCAGATGAATTCCCCGAACTGGATGAAACGGATATTGTGTTTGTAGGTTGCGGTGAACAAAGAGGATATGGACTGCACCATGCAGCCAGTGAAGCACCCGATGAAATCCGCAAGGCATTTTACAAATTGTATTTCTGGCACAATGACCTGAAGCTGGCCGATGTGGGTAACATCAAAGCGGGTGCAAACCTGGCTGATTCAATAGCTGCACTGAAAACGGTTGTGCATGCATTGACGCATGATGGAAAAACGGTGATCATTTTAGGAGGATCACATGATCTGACGCTGGCGCAATACCAGTCATATTTCGGTTACCAGAAATCTTTAGAAGCCACCTGCATAGATGCGCTGATTGATTTAGATATGGATTCGGTTTATCGTACGGATAATTTTTTGATGGAAATGCTGACGGGTGAACCCAACTTCATCAGGCATTATAATCATATCGGTTTCCAGAGTTATTACATACACCCGAAAATGCTGGAAACACTGGATAAACTCCGTTTCGATTGTTTCCGGGTAGGCCATGTAAAAGAGAACATCGAAGAGATGGAACCGGTTTTGCGCAACAGCCAGATGCTGAGTGTTGATATTTCGGCTATTGCTTCGGGTTATGTACCGGGCAATTCACCTTCACCCAATGGATTAAGTGGAGAAGATACCTGTGTGCTGATGCAATATGCCGGCATGAGCCCGAACATCAATACAATTGGTATTTATGGCTATCGTCCCGAACTGGATACAAATGCACAAGCAGCCAGGCAGATCAGCCAGATGCTTTGGTATATTTTTGATGGTCGCAGCCGCGGCAATCGCGAAGCCGCATTGGATGAAAAAGAAAGTTTCAATGAATACCATTTGGCATTTGCTGAAGTGGACACAACATTTTTACAAAGTAAAAAAACAGGCAGGTGGTGGATGCAGTTGCCCGATAAAAGTTTTATAGCCTGCAGTTTTAAAGATTATATGCTGGCCAGCAGCAACGAAATTCCTGAGCGGTGGTTAAGGGCGCAGGAGCGGAGTTGAGGTTGAGACGGGATTAGGAATTGGGAATTTGGAATCAGGCTGGTTGTAGTTGAATGGTTGATTTTGTTGAATAGTTGATTAATTAAACTTTTAAACCCTTTAACCTATAAACGCTAATTGCTAAACTTCTAAACCTCTCAACGACTAAACGCTAAACACTAAACGATCCAACAATGATAAAAACTGGCATTCTTTCGTATGGCATGAGCGGAAAATTATTTCATGCGCCTTTTATTGAATCTCACCCAGGATTTGAGTTGACGGCTATTGTTGAAAGAAGTAAGAATGAATCGCGGGAGAAATATCCTGGTTCCAAATTATATCGATCGGTTGAAGAACTGATCGCAGATCCGTCGATTGAACTGGTGGTGGTGAATACACCGGTTCAAACGCATTTTGAATTTGCAAAAAAATCCATTGAAGCTGGCAAGCATACCATTGTTGAAAAACCATTTGCGGTTACCCTGGCCGAAGGCGAAGAACTGTTTGCACTGGCCGAAAAACATAAAGTATTACTGAGTGTTTACCAGAACCGGCGCTACGATGGAGATTATCATGCAGTAAAAAATATTTTAGCCCTGGATCTTTTGGGAGATATCAAAGAAGTCGAGATCCGCTTCGATCGTTATCGCCCCGAGCATAGCGGGAAGATCCACAAAGAATCTGACCTGCCCGGTTCCGGCACATTGTACGATCTCGGATCGCATATCATTGACCAGTCTTTGCAATTATTTGGCTGGCCCAATGCGGTTTTCGGCGATGTTTGGGCGATGAAAGAAAATGCGCAGACCGATGATTATTTTGAATTGCTTTTATACTATGATGGATTACGAGTTAGGTTAAAAGCATCCTCTATGGTGCGTGAATCATATTATGGTTATATACTGCATGGAACCAAGGGCAGTTTTTTACAACATCGTTCAGACCTGCAGGAACAGCAACTACTGAAGGGTGTTATACCGACTATTGAACCCTGGTGCAAACCACAGGAAGAAGCAGATGGTATTTTACATACAGAAGTCAGTGAAGGAGTGATACGTAAAACAACTTTTTCAACACCCGGGAATTATATGGGTTACTATAACGATATTCACCATGCGCTTTTAAATAATGGTCCTAATCCTGTACCGGCAACAGACAGCATAAAAGGTATCCGAATCATCCAGGCTGCCATGGAAAGTTCCGCCGAAGGAAAGCGCATCAACCTAAAATAACTGCTATGTTTTTGTTCAAGACGATTCGAAATTTCTTTTTTCTTATTGCAATCTTTGTTTTTGCATCCTGCTCGGTTCAGAAAAAGATCGGACGATCAGCTGAACGATTTATGCTGAATGATACCGCGTTTGTAACTGCGCATACAGGTATCAGTGTGTATGATGCGGGAGCGAAAAAATATCTATACAACTACCAGGGGGACCAGTTTTTTGTCCCGGCAAGCAATACCAAGATCCCAACCATTTTTGCAGCCATGAAATTTTTGGGTGATAGTATTGTAGCTGCCAGTATAGCAAGAGATAATCATGGTACCATGCTGGTTTTTCCTGCTGGGGACCCTACTTTTTTGCACCCGGATTATAAGCATCAACCATTGTATGAGAGGCTGGAAAATGAAAAAAATATCCGCTGGGATTTGTCAGCCTGGAAAACAAGCCATTGGGGAAATGGCTGGGCATGGAATGATTATGACGCAACTTATATGGCTGAACGTTCGCCATTCCCGGTATACGGGAATGTGCTTCGATTTAACCTGGTGAATAATACATTGAACAGTTTTCCCATCCCAGTTCACATCAGGAGTAATGATCCGGATACAACTTTTGTTTTTAACAGGGAAACAAGTGCAGTAAAATCAAATCGTTTTCGAATTGACCGCGCCATTGATGAAAATGAATTTTATATCAGACCTTCGACATCTGCATTTACCAATGCAAATTTTCCTTATCGTGCACATGAGGGTTTTGTTTCTGAACTATTGAAAGATACGTTGAAAGCAGAAAATGTTTCTTCATTCACGGCTGCTCATGATTATAATTTAAATAAAGAGATCATTTATTCTCAGCCACTCGATTCAATGCTGAAACCATTAATGTATAGAAGCGATAACTTTTTTGCAGAGCAAACATTGCTTATGGTAAGTAATAAATTGTTTGGTGTGATGAATGAATCACTGGCCATAGATACCATGATGAAAACGGAATTCATGGATCTTCAACAAAAGCCGCGCTGGGCCGATGGTTCAGGATTGAGCCGGTATAATTTATTTACCCCGCAAAACTTTATTTCGATCCTTGAAAAGATGAAGAAACAGTTTGGAATGGATCGTCTAAAAAATATTTTTGCAACCGGTAACACCGGCACCTTGCGTAATTATTATGTAACTGACAGCAGTTTTATTTATGCCAAGACTGGTACGTTGGGTGGCGTGGTGGCTTTGAGTGGATTTTTAATCACTAAAAAAGATAAGTTGCTGATTGTTTCGGTTCTGGTGAATAATCACCGGGCTTCATCTACCGATATCAGGAGAGGGGTTGAGAAATTTATCCAGGAACTACGGCAAAAATATTGATCCCGCATTTAAATCATGCTTATGATCTGCCAAACATTTTATCTAATTGTTCATTTTTAAATTCCAGGAAAACTGGCGAGCCGTTCGGGGCAATATTCGGTTGACCCGATGCAAAAAGATCGGTGGTTAAATTGCGCATTTCCCTTTCCGTTAGTCGCTTGCCCGGCTTTATGCTTTGCTGCCAGGCAGCCGCCCTGATCAATTTTTCACGCTTCGAGAATTTTACATCGTTGCTGAAATGTTTATACTGGTCAAGTAAAGTTTCCACCGTGTTTTTTTCATATCCCTGTTCCACATCAGCCGGTGTTCCCTGTATTACGTAGGTATTTTTGCCAAAAGGTTCAATCATGAATCCCAATAAACGCAGTTCCGGCAGTACTTCTTCTAAAATAGCAGCATCGGCGGGTACCAGGTCAATACTAACAGGAAAAAGACTTTGTTGGGTAGCAACCGGTTTGCCGGTAAGCGCCTCATTCATTTTTTCATACAAAACCCTTTCATGTGCCGCCTGCTGGTGAATCAGTAAAAATCCCGAAGGTGAGGGAATTAAAATATATGTATTATTTACCTGGGTATGCTGCGCATCATGCAGGTAACTGGCAGGACTAGCCGATTTTAAAAAACCGGTATTTTGCGGATGTGCACGAAAGTCAGGTTCCTGGCCGGGAACCGGTTCGCGGGGCAATTCATCCAATAAAGATTTCCATGGTCTTTCTGATTGTCCCGGTGAAGAACTAATAGAATGAGCCTGGTGTTGTTGGGTAAATCCTTCAAAAATGGAAGATGATTTGGCCGCCCATTGTTTTTGTTCTGTAAAAGGTTGTTGGATGGAAGGCAATTGCTGTATCGATGCATCGAGATCAAAATCCAGTGTTGGCGTAATGCTGAATTGCGCCAGTGAATGTTTTATGGCAGCCTGTACAAATGCGTATACTATCCTTTCATCTTCAAATTTAATTTCCTGTTTGGTGGGATGCACATTCACATCCACTTGTACCGGGTCCAGATCAATAAATAGTACATACATAGGGAAACTTTCCGAAGGGATCATTTCGCTGTATGCATTCATGATGGCATGATTGAGATAAGCACTTTTAATAAAACGGTTGTTGACAAAAAAGTATTGATCGCCACGAGTCTTCTTGGCCGTGTCTGGTTTGCCAACAAAACCATGAATATTTAAATAATCCGTTTCTTCTTTTACACTAACCAGTTTGGTATTGTAATTAGATCCCAGTAACTGAATGATGCGTTGTTTCAATGTGCCTGCTTCCAGGTGAAACATTTGCTGCCCGTTAGTTGTGAGTGAAAAAAATACTTGTGGAAAGGCAAGCGCCACCCGGGTAAATTCATCTATGATATGTCTTAATTCAGCTGCATTGGTTTTGAGAAAATTTCTACGAGCCGGTACATTGAAAAAAAGATTTTTCATGCAGATGCTGGTGCCTGTGGGCATGGCAACAGGTTCCTGTCGGATGACAGTACTGTTTTCTACTTCAATCAAAACTCCCACCTGGTCTGTTTCTCTTTTTGTCTTTAATTCAACCTG
>JAKFER010000057.1:0-2289 GCA_036675565.1 Chitinophagaceae bacterium | reverse complement strand
GCGTCAATCAGAAGCAGCTTCGTCACAAAAGAGTATAAAAAATATTTTTCGTTACCCGGGGTCTTCCCTCACTCATCATCTGGATTGAACTACAGATTTCGTCCTTGCGGGATCTTCCGGATCTTCTAATAAGTACCCGGTCCCCGATGTCCGTAGTGTTCCCCGGCTATCCATAGTGTTCCAAAACCAATTGGAGAATAAAAATTATAGGATGTTATACTGAGATTGCATCTCAGTATCGGCTTTGAAAAAGCCGTAAAATCAATACATGCACAGCAAGTGTCCACACCCTGGTGTCTGTTTCCACACACCGAAACTTTTATTGTTAACACAGGTGCGTGAAGATACCCGCCATTGCAGTTGTAAGTCAAATAGCCATTTTACGCCGTTCGTGTTCAAATTATAAAAACCGGATCACGAGAACCAATAATCAATTATCAATTATCTTGGTCATGAAAAGTGAATTAGATCCCACAACCTGCGAATCAAAAATGGCACCAAACAAGTAGATTTCGTTTCCTTGTTTTAAAATGGCTTCCGGACCTGCTGACTCACCTTTCGGGATTTTAAAAACATAGTTCCAAAGTTGTTTGCCATTGCTGGTTAATTTAAGAACAAAGAGATTGGCACCTGTATCGGAAGGATCAGTGACTGTTCCGAATACATAAACATTGCCGGAGGCATCCAAATATAACTTGTTACCAACAGTGGAAACCGGCAAACCATACTTATTGGTGTCATAAATAAATTCCCAGTTCTTGTTGCCATTACTCTTGTCAATTTCCATTACCCAACTATTGAGTTTTCCTGACTGCTCGAATACGGCCAGCATATCATAGGCTCCCGCAGGAGTAAGGGAGCTGGACGCTGGCCCATATACCTTCGCCTTACTGTATAATTTCTCCCATTCCAATTGGTTAGCAGCATTAAATTTTTGAATCGCCAATTGGTCGAAGATTGAACTCGCCGGATCGGTATAATGACTGGTCATAGAAAATCCACCGTCCGGCGTATTTAATCCAAGCCAGGTATCACCTTGCCTGGTGATCTGGCTATCCGCAAGTAGTGTTTTTTCAGATACCCCGTTGCCGGCTAAATCAATAACGAATTCATCAATTGAACAATTGGACCTGCCAATGGAAAGAAATGCATCATAGGATATCATAGTCAGCATTACCTGGTTGCCGGGAAGAACTTTAGTTCTTATCAATTCCTGGTTCGTCTTTTGCGCAAAAGTTTTTTCCCAGGCTTTTACGCCATCGAAATCTATTTTGGTAATACTTAGACTTTTTACCGGATTCACAAAACCTGTTGCAACAAAAAGGTATCCATCTGCCACCTCCATAATTTCATCTGGATGTTTATTTGTTCCTGCATAGTAATCTTTTTTCCAAAGAACATTTCCGGCCTTATCAAGTTTAACTACCTGCGTCCATGATATCCCCGCTCCCACAACAATTATCAGTTGCAGAAAATGATTGTCGGTGGTTTCTATCACCTGCCTGATATGCCTTCTTGATCCATCGTTTAAGGTGTTCAGTAAACTATTATCTACCCCGCCCGTAATGATCGTAACATTTTCGCTGTAATAAATAGAGTCTGCGGTTTGTACATAGGCACGAAAATAAATAGTTGCATTCTGGCCAACATCATAAATAGTGTCTGAAAAAAGAGCGGAAGGAGCAATCTCGATCTTATGATCGTTGATACCCGGGTTTTGGGCTGTACTCCAGCAAAAACCTTTTTTAATGACTGGTTCGGCACCTGCATTTTCATAAGATGCAGCGATCGAAACGTCGTTGAGCCCGAGGCGCAGTGCAGCATCAATATTTACTTTGGGATATACCTTCGGCGATTCAGGCTTGTCTTTGCCGCATGAAATCCATAAGCAACAGCAGGCCATTGATGTAATTAATAACAATATTCTCCTCATAATCGTACAAGTTCTTTCATTACTTTATAACCGAAGATCCGTATTTATAATCCAAGAAGCATTATAACGTTTTTGAATCTGCTCCTGGAATAACCTACCTACAATAATACTCTTACACCGCCTATTTATCAAGTTAATTTTTAAAATAAATTTGAAATATCGTTGATCCTTTTTGCCAGATTGCCGGAACATTTTCATCATGATGCGGTATTCTCAATCTTCAATAAAGTAAACGGTCCCGGCGGGGTTTGCCGTGGATGGCTTTGTGCGTAGCAGCAACCCCGGCGTATAGGAATCTCCGTATATTCAACGCATGGCAATAAAAAGCAAACATAATTACAGTAACACTATGAATT
>JAKFER010000137.1:0-67834 GCA_036675565.1 Chitinophagaceae bacterium | reverse complement strand
GCATCTAAACTCCGGTCGTTCCATTTAACGATCCAGGTAGTTCCTTTGTATGGGAACATGGGCCCGTTTAGTTTGGACGATTGAACGGATGTAAAATAAAGCAGGCCATCTTTTTCGGTAATGTTTACGTCACCAAACCATTTATCCGTGTAGGTGCCGGTGTAAATAGTTGTATTGGGTTTGGTTGTATTTGTTTTTTGTATGGAGTCAATGGTTTTCCAGGTGGCATCTATAATTTTCTTGGCATTCGCCTGGCTGGCCAAAACATTATCGTGATATTGCTTCACCCGGTTCTCACCGGCTTTTCCAAAATAACTGTCTTTGATCGTATTGGTAATGGCTGTAAATGCCGCACCTGATTGCTGGTTGGTCAAAACAATGATGCCTAGCCGCAATTCCGGTAATATGGTTACCTGTGTTACGGTTCCAAGCAAACCACCAGTATGTGTGGCCTGGAAGTAACCGTTTACATCACTCAAAAACCAACCGAGCCCATAACTTGAAAAATGGGTGTTGTAAGGTGTAGGGCCCCGAACCGGTATAATGGTTTGCGGCGTCCACATCTCCGCATGAACATCTTCACTGAATAATTTTTTGTTCAACCCCTCTCCATATTTTCCTTTGTTCATTTGCAATATCACCCATTTACTCAAGTCCGCCAGGTTGCTCATAATACCACCGGCAGCATTGGCTGTTTCCGACCAGTCGTGCGGTACCATTTGCACTTTTCCATCAATAGGAACATGCGCATCAATCAAGTTGGGATTATTCTTTACATGTGCATAAGATGCTTTACTGGTTTTGAAACAAATGGGCTGCATCATGCGTTTTTCTATAAAATCTTCCCAGCTCATTCCGGATGCTCTTTCAATAACTTCACCGGCAACAATGTACAGGCTGTTATCATAATCGTACTGTGTTCTGAAACCGGAGACTTGTGGCAGGTAGCGGATATTTTTTATGATATCCTGCACGGTGTATTTATTTCCTTCGGGCCAGAACATCAGGTCGCCGGCACCAAGGCCAAGACCGCTGCGATGCGTCAGTAAATCCCGGATGGTAAATGCATCCGTAACCCAGGGATCATACATCCTGAATTCAGGGATATGATCGATTACTTTATCATCCCAGCTTATTTTTCCTTCATCGACCAACATGCCGAGCGCCGCAGCAGTAAAGGCTTTGCTGTTTGATGCAATGCCAAATAATGTATTTTCATCAACAGGTAAATTATTTTTTAAAGAACGCACACCATAACCTTTGGAGTGAATCACCTTTCCATCTTTTATCACAGCCACTGCAATGCCGGGAACATCAAAAGTTTTGAGTGTGAGGTTTGTAAGCGAATCGATCTGTTCAGAAGTAATGACCTGAGCATACAAAATGGTAGTACTCAAGGCTAGCAGTAAGCAGCATATTTTTTTCATGAACCAGGCTCTTTAATTAGTGATGAATGTAATGATTTTAATTTTTTTTCCTTTTTGTTTCGGGTTATAAGAAATATAAATAGAAGATGATTAATCACCTTTTTTAAAAATTTTATCCATCGTTCTTTGTTCAAATTAGCTCTACAATTGGATTACAACGGTTTTTGTAAAAAAAGATCAACCGCAATTTTTGTGGGAAAATTATCTTAATATGGTTATATTCAGTAATATTATTTAATAACCAAAACTTTTAAACCATGGCAACAAGAACTGTTTATGTCAGCTTGCAGGGAACAGGTAATTCTACCAACCTCAGATTAAGAGACAGTGAAGGTGATGATGGAATCAATGATATCACCACGAATGTTGATCCCAGTGATGTTATACAATGGGTTGTTGATTCAACACCACCTTCTGGCGCAACACAGATTTATTCCATTCAAAACGTTTACAAAAAACAAAACAACGATCCTTTAAATGTTAGCTTACTAACTGCAGATCCTACCAATATAGGAAACGATGTCTGGCAGGGCACAGTTGTATCTACATCTCCCGGATCTGGTTCACGGGAGCGTTATAATATTGATTACAAAAGAACATCTACCGATTCTACCCAAACCGATGATCCGAAAATACAAATGAACTAAATATCATTTGCGTTACAAAATTTACCATATACTAAGAGCCTGTATCATGGCAGGCTTTTTTATTTTTCCAAATCTCATCTCCGGGCAGGATCAACGTATTGCTGATAGTCTTTCCAAAATTTATAAAGAAGGGAATGTTGACGATACGGCTAAATTGGAATTACTGCGCAATCTTTCATTTAATGAAGTGAATGACCTGGAGTTGTCACTGCGATATGCAGAAGAATTAATCAGCCTGTCTACAGCGTTAGGTAACTACGAGTATGTATTCAGGGGGTACCAGCAAAAAGGAAATAAGAAGAGATTACAGGGAAACCTGGAGCAGGCAATGGATGCCTACTTTAAAAGTGTGGAAGCTGCCAAAAAAGCCGGGTTCAAAGCTGGTGAAGGCGGTGCTTACAGTACTATTGCAGATATTTATTCAATCAACGATAATACAGTTAACGCAATGCTTTATTATAACAAAGCCATTGCAATTTTAAGACAATCGGAAGATACAGTTAAATTGGCTTCAGCCCTTTTAAATGCAGGTGATGAATTTATGAATCATGAAAATTATGATTCTGCATTGATTTACTTCAACGAATCAAAAAAATTATATGCTGATGTGAAATATCAAATCGGGAAAGCATATAGTTTGGGTAATACCGGTATGGTTTATGCCAATATTGGTAATATCTCCCTGGCTGAAAAAAATATCAATGAAGCAATCAGCATACTCGAAGATCTGGAAGATTATTATCCTATATGTGTCTACCTGATTTCCATGTGCGATATTTATTTGAATAAAGGAGATGAAAAAATGGCCTTAGCATATGCGATGCGCAGCCTGACACTGGCAAAGCAATATGGATTAAAAGACCAGATCAGTGATGCGAATAAAAAATTATCCGAGTTGTATGAAATGTCGGGCAATGTAGATGAAGCATTAAAATATTATAAGGAACATATTTCGTATCGGGACAGTGTAAGCAATATTAAAACCGTACAAAATTTAGCAAACCTGCGTACCGATTATGAAGTGTCTCAAAAGCAGGTAGAAGTAAACCTGCTGAACCAGCAGAAAAGAAGCCAGCGCAATATGTTGATTTCGCTTTTCATCATATTGGGTTTAACTACGGTTTTGCTGGGTACACTATTCTGGTATTATAAAACCATTTCAAGAGAAAAGAAAAGATCGGAAAATTTGCTGCTCAATATCCTGCCTGCTGAAACGGCAAAGGAATTAAAGAAAAAAGGTAAAGTGGATGCTGTAAAATTTGACCAGGTAACCGTATTGTTTACCGATTTTGTTCAATTCTCAAAGTATGCTGAATTTATAGAGCCGGAGAAGCTGGTAGAAAGTATTGATTTTTATTTTAAAGGGTTTGATGAGATCACTACAAAATATGGTTTGGAAAAAATAAAAA
This sequence comes from Chitinophagaceae bacterium, assembly GCA_036675565.1. Lineage (GTDB taxonomy): Bacteria > Bacteroidota > Bacteroidia > Chitinophagales > Chitinophagaceae > JACCYQ01. The sequence continues at coordinate 64,351 of JAKFER010000137.1, read as the reverse complement.
CAGTTGGTGATTCTTATATGTGCGCCAGCGGGTTGCCAACAATTAATAAGACACATGCTAAAAACGCCATACTGGCTGCCAAGGAAATGATAGACCTGGTAAGCAATGCGCTGATTGCGGAAGATGGTTTGAGTCATTTTGAAGTAAGGGTAGGGATTCATACGGGGCCCGTTGTGGCTGGTATTGTAGGTATCAAGAAATGGCAGTATGATATTTGGGGCGATACGGTGAACATTGCATCAAGGATGGAATCGAAATCAGATCCGGGAAGGATCAATTTATCAGAAACTACTTATCATCAAATAAAAGATGAATTTCCTTGCACATACAGGGGAGAGATTGAAGTAAAAAATCGGGGTGCGTTAAAAATGTATTTTCTATCATAAAGGTTCTTTGGCGATTGTATATTATTTATTAGTCATTCAATCGATTTGTCCGACGAAACTCTCGCAAAACACGCTGCAAAGAAAAATTAAAATGCTTTCGGGGACCGGAAAGAGAATTACCTCGCATACACGTTCCTGTTGGAAATTAATTTTGACTCCAAACTCCAGATACGGAAGTCCCATTTGGAAAGAAAATTATTTGCCTATTTTCTAGACAGGCATTAATCAATTAGCTCTGCAATTAGTTTTCCAGGATTTTGTCGTTAAATGAACAATCCTGTTTTCGTCGGAAATCCTTTTAAAATTGGTTAAATTCAGTAAAACAATTCTATAACCAAAATTTAACGACCATGGCAACAAAAAGAACTGTTTTCGTAAGCTTGCAGGGAGAAGGAAATTCTAAAAATCTCCGACTAAGAGATAGTTCCGGAGGTGATGAAGTTAATAAATTAACCACCAAGGTGGATGTAAGCGATACTGTTCATTGGGTAGTTGATCCTCATCCACCTAATGGCGCCAGTCCAATTCATTCTATTGAAAATGTTTATGGCAATGATCCAGATAATGTAAGTCTGTTAACTGCCGACCCTACGGAAATAGGTGGCGGCGTATGGGAAGGGACAGTTGTTTCGACATCGCCGGGAAAAGGAAAACAACAAAAGTATAATATTGATTACAAAAGGACACCTGGCGATGATACACAGACCTGCGATCCTAAATTACAAATGAACTGATTTCGTTTTTGAAAAATTTTATCCATAGTGTAAAGGCCTGTTTAATGGCAGGTATTTTTATTTGCCAGTTCCTTAATACTAACGGGCAGGATCAACGTATTGCTGATAGTCTTGCAATAATTTACCGCGAAGGAAATGTAACCGATACGGCAAAACTGGAATTACTGCGCAATCTTTCATTTAATGAAGTAAATGATCTTGAATTGTCTTTACAATATGCAGAAGAATTAATCAACCTGTCCATTGTGTTAGGGAACAGTGAATACCTGTTTCACGGATACCAACAAAAGGGAAATAAGAAAAGATTACAGGGTAATCTTGCAGAAGCCTTAGAAGCTTATTTTAATAGTGCAGAAGCTGCAAAAGCAGCAAGGTACAAGGCTGGAGAAGGAGGTGCTTATAGTAACATCGCAGATGTTTACTCTATAAATAATGATACAGCCAATGCCATGCTTTACTATTATAAAGCTATTGCCATATTAAGGCAAGCAAATGATTCAACTCTATTAGCAACCGCTATTTTAAATGCAGGTGATGAATTTTTAAATCGTGAAAATTATGACTCTGCCCTGGTGTATTTCAGCGAGTCGGGAAAAATTTTTGAAAAAATAAATTACCGGATTGGTGAAGCCTATAGCCTGGGTAATTCGGGGATGATATATACCAAAATTGGAAATTTCAACCTGGCTGAAAAAAATTTAAAAAAGGCGATTGATACACTGCTGAAATTAAAAGATTTTAATCCTATCTGTATCTATCTCATTTCCATGTGTGATATCTATATTCAGAAAAATGATCCAAAAACAGCATTGGCCTATGCCATGCGCAGTTTAGTTCTTGCAAAACGATATGGATTTAAAGCCCAGATCAGTGAAGCGAACAAAAAGTTATCTGAGTTATATGAGCAATCCGGCAACTATAATGAGGCATTAAAATATTATAAGGATCATATTGCATTCCGGGATAGTGTCAGCAATATTCAAATAGAAAGAGAGCTCGCAAACCAGCGTACAAATTATGAACTGTCTCAAAAACAGGTTGAATTAAACCTGGTGAACCAGAAGAGAAAAAATCAGCGCACCATACTGATTTCGCTTTTTATCATACTTGGTTTAACCACGGTATTATTGGGTACGGTGTATAAGTATTATAAAGCCATTTCAAAAGAAACGAAAAGATCGGAAAGTTTACTGCTCAACATTCTTCCTGTAGAAATCGCTAAAGAGTTAAAGGAAAAGGGCAGGGTAGATGCTGTAAAATTTGACCAGGTTACGGTTATGTTTACTGATTTTGTAGAATTTGCAAGATCGGCCGAACATATTGCACCTGAAAAATTAGTGGAGAGCATCGATTATTATTATAAACGGTTTGACGAGATCACGGCCAGGTTTGGTTTGGAAAAAATTAAAACGGTAGGTGATTCCTACATGTGTGCAAGCGGGCTGCCAACCATTAATAAATCCCATGCTAAGAATGCCATCCAGGCTGCAAAGGAAATGTTAGGCCTGGTCAATAAGTCTTTAAATGCTCAGGATGGTTTGAGCCATTTTGAAATAAGGATTGGCATTCACACCGGGCCGGTTGTTGCTGGTATTGTAGGTATCAATAAATGGCAATATGATATTTGGGGTGATACGGTGAACATTGCATCGAGAATGGAATCGAATTCAGATCCCGGAAAAATTAATTTATCTGAAACTACCTACCAACAGATCAAAGATGAATTCCCATGCATATACAGGGGCGAGATCGAGGTGAAAAACCACGGTGCATTAAAGATGTATTTTCTATCTTAAATATTTTTGAGTACAAATACAACAATACGGGCCCATTGGGGAAGCTACCCTGGATTTTACAGATTTACATTTACTCTATGAGTGCTGTTGCCGTGATCCATAACAGCACCGTAACCGGAAAATTGCTGCGCATTCAGAGGCCCGGTAATATAGCTTATGGAGTAGCCGACGGTAATCTTATCCTGGCTATCTTTTAAACCTGTAAAAGTCTTGGTTACCACATAAGGGTTAAGTTGCATGTACTGGCTCATCGGTCTTCTTACAAATGTTGTATCCCAAATAATTTCTTCCCTGTAAGGATTTTGAATTTGCCTGGCAACAGCAAGTTTCACTTCTGCATTGGCATTATTGTAATAGGGGTGAGAGTAATCGCTTACAGGAGCAATTGTCCACACTGCTGTTTTTGTTACTTCGGGTTCCACCGGCAGATTTATAACAGTCTTTTTACAGGCTGCAAATGCCAAAAAAGCAGTTAGAATAATGATAGTCTTTTTCATTTTGGTATAGTAATTTATAAGCCAATTTAGCTGGTATTGCATGCTTCCCGATCACATAAATATGCGGTTAATGATGAACGGTATAAAATGACGACACGAAATGAAATAGGTTTATAACCGGTTTAAAACCTCCTTTGCTTCCTCCGCGAGTCCTCCCCACAGCACATTGGCTATGCTGAGAGACTCGCGGGGGAAGTAACGGTTCCACATAAATCTCCCAATATGGGAGACAACCATTTTTTTTTCATCCACATTTCTCATTCATATTCGCAACAGATAAATTAAATTCATGCCCCAGGTTTTCTCCAATGAATAAAATTTTACCCTTCATCGTCGTTGCGCAGTTTTTATCTACATCGTTATGGTTTGCGGGTAATGCGGTACTTCCGGATTTAATTTTAGCATTGGACCTGCCAGCCAGTTTCCTGGCGCATATTACCAGCGCGGTGCAGTTTGGTTTTATTTTCGGCACGTTGGTGTTTGCTTTATTTACCATTGCCGACCGGTTTTCTCCATCAAAAGTTTTCTTTGCCAGTTCAGTACTTGCCGCTGTTTTTAACCTCGGTGTTTTATTCCCAGGAATTGAAGGCACTGGTATTTTGTTTTTTCGTTTTGTCACAGGATTTTTCCTGGCGGGTATTTATCCTGTAGGAATGAAAATAGCTTCCGACTATTTTCAAAAAGGACTTGGAAAATCGCTGGGCTTGCTCGTTGGGGCGCTGGTTTTAGGTACCGCTTTTCCTCATTTACTGAAAAATTTTACCAGCCATTTACCCTGGAAACTGGTTATCATTACAACATCTGTTTTATCAGTCCTGGGCGGTTTCATTATCCTGCTGGGTGTTCCTGACGGACCTTTCAGGAAAAAGTCCAGCCTGTTTAACTGGAAAGCTTTTTTAATCAGTTTTCGTGATAATCATTTTCGTTCGGCTGCATTTGGTTATTTCGGTCATATGTGGGAGTTATATACATTCTGGGCTTTTGTTCCGGTGATGTTGTTCACTTACCAGCAACAATTTCCTGGTGTAAATTTTAATATTCCATTATATTCATTTGTCATCATTGCTTCGGGTGGTTTGGCTTGTTTTACCAGCGGGTGGTTTTCAAATAATGTTGGCGTAAAAAAACTCGCCACTGTCTGCCTGATGCTATCTTGTATATGTTGTTTAGTTTCTCCCTGGCTTTTGTTTGTTGTACCGGCTTATTGTCTCATCATCTTCCTGGTATTTTGGGGGATGGTGGTTGTAGCGGATTCACCTTTATTTTCAACCCTTGTTGCAAATAATGCCAGTCCTGAATATCGCGGCACAGCATTAACTATTGTGAATTGCATTGGTTTTTCGATAACCATTATCAGCATTCAATTCATTAATCTCGTTGCACCTGCATTTGGTAAATATATTTTTATGTTGTTAAGCATCGGACCCATTTTGGGGCTCATTGCATTGCTGGTAAAATCCAAAGAGAAATTAAAATAAAAAACCCCGGTTCCAAGCCGGGGTTACTGTATATCCTAACAAAAATTCTACCGAAAACTTTTTTAAGAATTAATCTTTAGTAATGTTTATCAATGCCCTGCGGTTCATACTTCTGCCATCAGGATTATCTCGGCCATTGATCATTTCCATTTCTACAGGACAGCAGGCACCAAATGATTCAAAGGTTATCCGGCTGCTGTCAATGCCTTTTGAAACAAGGTAATCAGCGCAAGCCTTGGCACGTTTGTCAGATAATATTTTGTTGTAAGCTTCTGAACCACGTCCATCTGTATAACCGGAGATCTGGATCGTGGCTAATGTATCTTCCATTAAAACAGTATAAATGGAATCCAACTGTTCAATACCACGATCTTTAATATCACTTCTGTCAAAATCAAAATATACACTCACAACCGTTTCTGGTTTAATCACCAGTTTCTTTTCCATGCAAATGGTTGCATTGGTCATTACGTCTGTTTGCCAATGGGATTCATCATTTTTGGCAATATTGACTGCTTCCGTTACTTCATTATACATATCCTTTGTTACAAAAAATTGTTGCTGGTTTACAATACCGGTTAAATCAAATCGAAAGGATCCGTCACTGCCGGTATTTGTTCGTAAACTTTTTCCGGTAACATCTTTCATGACCACTTCGGCACCTTCTACTGGTGCATTATTGCGACAGTCGATAACCATACCGGTTAATACTTTTTTCTTAGGTGTTTTACTTACAGTATAAGTCTCGAGGCAACAATCAGAACCGCGATCAGAACTGATAATGGCATCATTCAGTAATGCTTCATTGGAATTTGCAAAAAAGTAAAGATCGTCACGCGAAGAATTTACCGGGTGGCCCATGTTCTCTGGTTTTGTCCACTGTTTTTCTTTTCCGTTTGATACAAAAAGATCATAACCTCCCATACCTGGTGAACGATCAGTTGAAAAAACCAGGCTATTGCTGCTTACATGATAATAAGGAGCTTGTTCATTTCCTGCTGTATTTAAACCGGCGCCTGCATTGACGGGTTCACCGGTACTGCCATCTTTATGCAATGGTGCAAACCAGATATCAAATTGACCGTAGCCGCCTGGCCGGTTGCTGGCAAAGAACAAATACTTGCCATCAGCAGAACTGAAAGGTTGTTTGCTGCTAAAATTTTCTGTGTTGATCAAAGGCAGCTTTACAGGCTGGCTCCATCCGTTTTCATTTTTAGTAGCATAATAAATGGCTGATAAACTTTTTCCATTCTCATTTTTCCACTGGGTAAAATAAAGGTATTGTCCATCAGCACTGATACTGGCAGCACCCTGGTTAAGCGTAGCATCTAAATTTAAAATCTTTACCGGTTCAATATTTTGTAATCCGCCATTATTCATTGCAGCCGTGAATAGCCGGTTGTGATATGGATTAATTCCTTCAACATAAACCGTGTCTTTTTCGGTGCTGGTTAATAAAACTTTTTCGTGTGTAATAGCAACAGGAGCATATACGCCTTTTTCATTTCCAAATAATGTGTTGATCTTTTGAATATGAAACATGCCTGAGTCCGGCCTTGCATGCTGGCTCTTTATAAATTGAAGGGTTGCCAGTTCATTTTCTGCGGCTTGCTTAAAAGCATTACCTGTAAAGGAGTTTAAAAACTGGTTAATGCTTTCTTCCGCCAAAGCATAATTTCCCATGCTTCGCTGGCATACAGCATACCAGTATAAACCGTTTGCATTTTTCTCTTCATCCTCTTTGAAATATGACAAATAACGGGATGAAGCTTCAGGCCAGTAATTTGCCAGTCTGTAACTTTCCGCTTGTTTAAAAAGAATAGCTGATTTTGTTTGATTGCCCATTTTTCCTGTTCTGTTCTTTTTGGAATTCAATGGAAAACCGGTGGGTTCTATTTCTTTTTTGGCAGGATTCAGGAATTGCTCATATAAGCCAGCAGCGGTATAATAATCGCCGGCAGCAAAATATTGATCGGCCAATTCGAGTCGCTTATCTGACTGACCCTGTGCATGAAAAAGGGATATGCAACCTACAAACAATAATAAAATCCTGTTGGCCATTTGTTTTGCCAAACAAGATATTACCGGATGATTGTTTTTGATTTTTAGCGTTAAAATGTTATTCATAATATTGGCTCAAACTTTTGTAATAAAGATTTCCAGCGCTCACTTCCCTGTTGATTTTATAATCGCGGACAGCGGATAAAATCAAAAATGCTTTTGGTTCCTTCTCGTTTTATATATGAAAGACTCAGTTCAAAACTGTTGATGTTCCTGGCCATGTTGCCCAGTTTCGAAGTATTGGCATCATAGCTTAATCCGAAAATGAAATTTTTATAATCTACGCCTACAAAAGGTGCAATCGCATCTTTGTAACGGTAATATCCACCCAGCATCAGATCCGTTTCTTCATTCACATTCAATTGTACATAAGTGCCCAGCATTGTTTCATTGGCCGTGCCTTGCTGATTAAATAAAAAATGTGGTACAATGCTGGCCCTGTCAGAAATATTAAAGCTTACACCGCCATGTAAAACATAACGCAGCGGTATGGTATTCAATTCAACACTTTCTTCAGAGATGATCGGGTCTTTGGGCCGGTTGATATGAAAGAATGATAATCCACCAAAAACATTGTATTTTTTATTGGGTGAAGCATCATAATATAAAACGCCGGTTCCCATATCCAGTGTCGTTGCAGATGTGGAAGCAAAACTTTCTGTGATTGCGTTGTTTGCATTATAACCTGTAATCGGATTCCACTGTTCACCCCATTTAAATTTAGATTGATCTACGCGGCGGTTGATTAAACCAGCCTGCATAGCAAACACCATCCGGTGTTCATTGTTGGTGCCGAATTTAACCCCGGTATAAGCAACGGAGGCATAGGTATTAAAATAATTAAAACCTCCGTCACCAGCAGATTGATTCAACAGGTTAACGCCCAGTGAAATATTTTTATTCGTCCGGGTATCGAACGAAATACCCGTTGTACGATAAGGATTTCCAATACCGCCCCATTGACTCCGGTAAATTGCAGAAACCCTGTATTCACCATCACTGCCGCCGGTCATCGCGGGATTAATATACATCGGAAAAGTATAGTTCTGGGTGAAGTGGGGATCTGTCTGTGCAATCGATTGTTGAATCGATGCGATCAGCAAACAAGCTGTGATATATCCGCGTAGTTGCATCTGTGTTAGTTTCGGTTTTTTATTATCGGTGATAATATAGAATATAGTTGCATTGTTTATTTATCGTAATAGGGTGATTGATCCTTTTGATTTAATGATACGTCCATCAGTCAGTACGGCTCGTAACGTATATACATAAACGCCCACGGGCTGTTGTTTGCCACGGTGTGTTCCATCCCAGCCGCGACTTACATTATTGATCATATGAATTTCCTGTCCATACTGGTTAAATATCCGCATCTCCAGTTCGGTGATATAGTTGCTGTACACATAGAGGATATCATTCTTTCCATCTGCATTTGGTGTAAATACATTCGGAACAAAAACATCTTTATCCAAAGGATTTACGGTAACTACATAATTTAAAGAGGTACCCGCACAGCCATTGTTCATAGGAGTAACGGTGATGGTTCCGCTGATGGGTGCATTCCCCTGGTTGGTTGCAGTGAATGAAGGGATGTTGCCATTACCAGAAGCTACCAAACCAATGGCAGGATTCGAGTTTGTCCAGTTATAAATTACATTCGTTGGCGTGCCTGTTAAATTATTTGCCGGAACTGTCATTCCATCATTAACCGTATTATTTGAAACCTGGTTTACAGTTGGAATTTCATTAACCGTAACTACCAGTGTAGCTTCTTCAGTGGCACATTGACCTGGCGTAGTGGTAAATGTATAGGTTCCTGAAACCTGGTTGCTTATTGCTGCCGGGCTCCATGTGCCTTCGATTCCATTGGCAGACGTGGATGGCAGTAATGGTGCTGAAGTGCCGCGACACAGCGACAATGAAGTTCCAAAATCAAATGTTGGATTTAGGATCGGGTTAACGGTAACGGTCAGGGTAAATTTGCCGATACATTGTTCGGGTGTTGCATCAGGAGTAAATGTATACACGCCGGATGCCTGGTTATCTACTATGGCTGGCTCCCAGGTTCCTTCAATATCATTGGTTGATTTTGCAGGTAATACAGGAACATCGCCACCGGTGCAAATGGATAAGGTTGGTTCCAGGTCAAATGTGGGTGCAATACTTGGTGTTACCGTTACGGTTAAACTGGTCATTGTGCCACATGATCCGGCGGCAGGCGTAAAAGTATAAGTTCCGGATGCCTGGTTATCAATCGTTGCAGGACTCCATGTTCCGATGATGCCATTGGTTGATGCCGTTGGTAATACCGGTACGGTACTGTCTGAACAAACCGTCATCGAAGTTCCAAAATCGAATAGCGGTAAAACATTTTGATTTACGGTTACTGTAAATGTTGCAGTTGTTGCACATACACCTGCAGTTGGCGTGAACGTATATACTCCGGAAGCTTGTTTGTTGATTTCTGTCGGGTTCCAGGTTCCCGTAATGCCATTATCAGATGTGGATGGTAATGCTGGAACAAAATCTTCCGCACAAATCGTTAACGATGTGCCAAATGTAAATGTGGGTGTAATATTCGGTGTAACGGTTACTGTAAATGTTGCAGTCGTTGCACATACCCCTGCAGCAGGCGTGAAGGTATATATACCTGAATTTTGATTATCAATGCTTGATGGATTCCAGGTTCCGCTGATGCCATTATCAGATGTTGTTGGTAATGCAGGAACGGTTTCGCGGGCACAAATGGTTAAGGATGATCCAAAACTGAATACAGGTGTTTGATTTGGGCTAATGGTCACCGTTAAAGTTGTAACGGTTGCACATAAACCCGTTGTAGGTGTAAAAGTATAGGTGCCGGAATTTTCATTGTCAATCGTTGAAGGGTTCCAGGTACCGGTAATGTTATTGGTTGATGTTGTTGGTAATGCTGGTGCTGTTGCTTCTGCACAAAGGGTCAAAGCAGTGCCAAAGTCAAAAGTTGGTAACTGGTTTGGATTAACAGTCACAGTGAATATTGCAATTGTTGCGCAAATTCCTGCAGATGGTGTGAATGTATATGTACCGGATGCCTGGTTGCTGACAACTGCGGGATTCCATGTTCCAGAAATACCGTTGTCAGATGTATTTGGTAAAGTTGGAACAGTTCCATCAGCACAGATGGTAAGGGAAGTTCCAAAATCAAATGTGGGTATTACATTAGGCGTTACCGTTACATTAAAAGTTGTGGGTGATGCACATCCGCCACCGGGTGTAAATGTATAGGTTGCGGAAATTTGATTGTCAACTGCAGCGGGGCTCCATGTTCCTGAAATTCCATTTTCAGAACTTGAAGGTAATGCTGGCACCGTTTCACCAGCACAAATGGTAAGTGAAGTACCAAAACTAAATGTGGGTATTTCATTCGGATTAACAGTAACTGTAAATTCTGCAATAGTAGCACACTGACCCGCACCAGGTGTAAAAGTATATGTTCCTGAAACCTGGTTATTTACCACCGCGGGATTCCAGGTGCCGGTAATGTTATTTGATGAAGTAGTTGGTAATACAGGAGCTGCAGCATCTGCGCATATTGTTTGTGCCGTTCCAAAACTAAATGTTGGCGTTATATTAGGATTCACGGTTACAGACAGGGTTGTCATTGTTGCACAAATACCTTCCGCTGGCAAAAATGTATATGTATCCGAAACCGTATTACTGATTTCTGTTGGGTACCAGGTTCCTGTAATATTGTTTTCAGAAGTTCCGGGTAATACGGGTACAGTTTCTCCTGAACAAATGGTTAAAGCTGTTCCGAAATCAAAAGTTGGAACTTCATTATTATTCACTGTTACAGTAAATGTTATTGGTGTTGCACATTGCCCGGCAGCCGGTGTAAATGTATAAACGCCGGAAGTTGTGTTACTGACTTCAGAAGGATTCCATGTGCCGTTAATTCCATTGGTTGAACTGGGTTTCAAATTGGGAATGGCATCATCACCCGCACATATAGAAATAGCCGTTCCAAAATCAAATGTGGGTGTTATGTTTGGATTAACGGTTACGGTTAACGTGGTTGTGGTAGCACATAAACCAGCCGTTGGTGTAAAAGTATAGGTTCCTGAATTTTGGTTATCAATGGTTGAAGGACTCCATGTCCCGGTAATATTATTAGCAGATGTTGTCGGCAGCGCAGGTGCAGTTGCATCAGCGCAAATCGTTAAGGCCGTTCCAAAGCTGAATGTTGGCGTTATATTTGGATTTACCGTTACGCTAAATGTGGCATTCGTTGCACACTGACCGGCAGTTGGTGTGAAAGTATAAGTTGCTGAATTTTGATTATCAACCGTAGCTGCATTCCATGTTCCGGTAATACTGTTTACCGAAGTTGTTGGTAATGTTGGAACGGCTCCATCGGCACAAATAGTCAGTGATGTGCCAAAATCAAATGTGGGTGTGATGTTAGGAGCAACCGTTACAGTAAACGTTGCCGTGGTTGCACACAATCCCGCAGTGGGTGTGAATGTATAGGTTGCGGAAGCCTGGTTGCTTACAACAGCAGGATTCCAGGTTCCGGTAATACCATTTTCAGATGTTGTTGGTAATGCCGGCACGGTTCCATCGGCACAAAAAGTTAGTGAGGTCCCAAAATCAAATGTGGGTGTGATGTTTGGACTAACGGTTACGGTTAACGTACTTGTGGTAGCACATAAACCCGCTGTTGGCGTAAAAGTATAAGTTCCTGAATTTTGGTTATCAATAGTTGAAGGACTCCAAGTCCCGGTAATATTATTAGAAGACGTTGTTGGCAATGCAGGTGCAGTTGCATCGGCGCAAATCGATAATGACGTTCCAAAGCTGAATGTGGGCGTGATGTTTGGATTTACCGTTACAGTTAATGTGGTTGTGGTAGCACATTGACCGGTAGCCGGTGTAAAAGTATATGTGCCTGAATTCTGGTTGTCAATAGCCGATGGACTCCAGCTACCTATTTTACCATTAGTTGATGTAGTTGGTAATACAGGTACTGATGCATCGCCGCAAATGGTCAACGCGGTTCCAAAACTGAAAGTTGGGGTGAGAATGGGATTTACAACAACGTTGAGATTTACAGATATACCGCACTGCCCGGGATCGGGTGTAAACCTATATGTTCCTGAAGCCTGGTTATCAATAACAGCTGGCGACCAGGTACCGGTGACTCCATTATTTGATGTGGTTTGTAAAGCCGGAGGCGTGGTGCCGGCACAAAATGATGCTATTTTATTAAAAGTTGGTGTAAAAACGGGGTTAGATAAGATCAGGCCGGTATTCAATTCTGTGGTGCATCCTTTAATGAGTAAAGAAAAGCCGGAATAAATGCCTGCATTCAATCCATTTAAAATCACTTGTCCGGATCCGTTAGCAATATGATCTGCAGGACCGACCATAGCATCATCATCCATATAACTTAATGAATAAGTGGCCCCGGCAGTTAAACCACTGATGGTTATTGAACCTTCGCTGCCATTACAGGTTGTTGGATTGGTACTGCCTAATACAGGTGATTGTATAGAAAAACTGGCTTTATAATTATCACCACCATTATTCAATAATACCGTTTCATCACATGCTGTAGTAGATGTTGTTGATCCGGTTATTTCAAAATATACTTCTAAAATATAATTACCTGCTGTTTTTGACGTAAGATCCACAGGTGCATAAGGTGTTGTTTCGCCATCTGCAATAACGGTCCTCCATTTTTTGTCTCCTTCCGCGCAAGGTCCACCAGATGTATATGTGCTGTTTGGAACATCGCAATCATCCAGGAAAGGAATTTCCATGATATTAAATGCGCCGGGTGTATTAGTGGCCAGGTAGGAGCGATAGTACATACGAACATTGCAAACATTTGCAACACCAGGTGTTTGAAAGGTTCTTACTTCAGCTCCTCTTAAAATTAAGGTGCCTGAATTTTGCGTATAGGCCCCCAGGTTAGTACCGGCAAAAACATGATCTGCAGGAGCAATTATATTTGCCCCGGTACTGGTGGTATTGTAAAAACTATTTTCATTACAATCAGACATAGATACTGCTGAAGCGTTTGCTCCAAAGGACTGACCATATATATTAATACTGAAAAATGCCGCTAATAGACATGCAAAAGCAAAGGAGATGGTTCTGTGGCTCATAGGAATTGGCAGTTAGTGAAAACACTTAATTTGAAAAGGATCTCGTAAAATCCAATGAAATTTTTCGGCTTTTACGCAAATCAAAACAGGTCAAACTAAGGACTTGCACAAAAAAACGCTCAGCAATTAGAAATATTGTTAAGTGTTTACACTAGAATTTTTACTATTGTTCAGAAAGTATAATAGTCGGCCAGAAGGTTGTATTCAGAAAAAGAATTAATCCGGGTATTAACTATGGCTCCTTATGAAGGGATCTGTTCACTAATGTTTATGCACTTATAATTTAAATGAAACAAGTTTTATGACTTACAAAGAAGATGAAAAATTTGAGAAAATCGACTTTTCTGTAAAAAAACTCGAAAAGGGTGAATACGATAATTGCCAGTTTGTAAATTGTTGTTTTTCGGGGACTGACCTTTCTGGAATAAGCTTGTCGGAATCTGAATTCATAGGTTGCAATCTCTCCATGATTAAAACCATGCAAACTACTTTTCGTGATGTGAAGTTCAAAAATTGTAAATTATTAGGTGTCCATTTTGAAGAATGCAGTGAACTGCTATTTCAAGTGAATTTTGAAGATAGCATTTTGGATCTTTCTTCTTTTTATAAAAGGAAACTAAAAAAAATTGTTTTTAAAAGTTGCAGCCTGAAGGAGGTTGATTTTACGGAAGCGGATCTGACCCAGGCTGTTTTCCAGGATTGCGACCTTGAAAAGGCGGTTTTTGATCATACCATATTAGATAAAGCAGATCTGCGGACTGCTTATTCATATTCTATAGACCCGGCTGCCAACTCACTAAAGAAAGCCCGTTTTTCAATAACAGGAATTTCCGGGTTGTTGGATAAGTATGACATTGAAATTGAATAGTCATGTAGAATTATACGTTTCTGCCAAATTGGTATTATACCATCAACCTATTATATTTGATAAGTTTTAATTCATATATCAACTAACTGTTACCTATGTACGCTTCCCGTTTCTCCATTTCCCTGATTGTTTTAATATTTATTTCAATTAGTGCTTTTTCTCAAACTGACAGCCTGGATAATTATATTAATAAACTCAAACTTTCCCGGGCTAACGGTGGAAGTGAGACTGCATTTTTGAGTATAGGATCAGATTTTATGTATGGGCAGGAATATTTTGAAGCGGGAAACTTTAGTTCAGCAGCATGGTATTTTAACAGCATTGTCCGCAATCATAAAGATCATGCGTATGCGAATTACCAGTTAGCCATTTGTTTGCTAAAACAAAATGATCTCTACAAAGCCGAATCGGCTAAACAATACCTGGAAGCTTCTTTCAATGCGCAACCTTCACTACGGGAAAGATTTAAAAGGGAAATGTCTGCAGGCACAGAAAATACACAAACTCAAGATGCAGGCAAGCCGGTAAAGGATGAAAATACGAAAGCAGGCTTGCAGAGCGGGTTGGATGCATACATTGAAAGATTAAAATATTCTTACGCAAACAGTGGGAAGGAAACTGCAATGTTAACAGCAGGACAAGAAGCCATTGCTGGTATTGAATATTATGAAAAGGGGGAATTTGGATTGTCTGATTCCAGGTTTAGTCTTTCACTGGCAATAGATCCGGGTAATCCATATGTAAATTATATGAAGGCAGTTTCACTTGCGGCGCAGGGGAATGTAAAAAGTGCTAACAACTTTTACGCAAAAGCTATTGCAGGAGATGAAACACTTAAACAACGATATGTTAATGATGTATCCAAAGCTAAAATATCCTGGGATAAATTACAAAGCTCAAAAACAATTAAAACGACCCCCACTGCTAAAATAACTTATGGAGGACCGTTAGTATATGGAAATTATACCTGCCATCAAAGTATCTGGAATGGGCCAAATGTTTCACCAGCATACCGTAACCAATACCATGGTTATTTTCAACTACGAAAAGATGGCACCTATCGATGGCTGGATAATGGCGGAACAGGAAAATTTAAATATGATTCAAAGACCGGGTTGGTTACCTGGCTTTCAGGTCCAATGAAAGGGCAGGATCCCAGGTCTTCTAAATTTCAGCCCGGTACCAAGACTGCACAGATAACAGTTGAATTTTCTGATAATTACCGTTGGAATTGTGGTTGTAACAAATAATTATAGTAAGGATTAATTGATTTTGGACTCGTTTCAATAAAATTTTAGTTTTTGATTGAGATTATCTGCATGTAGTAAGAAATTCTATTTTTCATTCCGGTATACCCTAAATTAATCTGATTCTAAAATTTCAAACATCCTTATTGATAATAATTACAGACGATGAATCCGGTTGCAACCGTTATTTTTGAATAATTAGCCTGCTGGCTTCTTTGTCATTATCAACAAAATGTATTTTTAATTCATGCAGATTTTATATACAACCCAACTTGTTTTAAGTTGGTTGATGATCATTGCTGTTTTGCTTCCATTTATCAGGAGTAATTACTGGGTATTTAAAATAATGGAATATCCACGCTATCAAAAGTTCATATTGTGTGCTATACTTTTTGTGGGTCTCTCATGGACCAATGACTATTCGGATACCTTTTCATTAATTACACTCATATTGCTTGGTATATGCATGCTATACCTGGCTTATAAAATTCTGCCTTATACGCCATTGTTTAAAAAGGAGATGGAAAATTTGCAGCATGGTGATCCATCCAATCAAATAAAATTATTTACGGCTAATGTTTTCCAGGATAATCGGGACTATGATAAATTATTGAGCCAGGTGAAAATGGCTGACCCGGATGTTATTTTTCTTTTGGAAACAGACCGTGGTTGGGAAAAAGCAATGGATGTCATTATGAATGATTATCCACATACGCTGAAGGAACCATTGGATAATACATACGGGTTATTATTTTATTCCCGTCTTCCAATTGTTAATGGTGAAGTAAAATATCTTGTTGATGATGATATTCCTTCTATTGAAGTGATGTTAAAACTCAAATCCGGAAAGCAGTTAAAGTTATGGGGATTGCATCCCAAACCACCCGTGCCACAGGAAGATCTTCGATCAACTGCAAAGGATAAAGAATTGATGAAAGTTGCGCTAAAAGTAAAAGAAGAAAAGGTGCCTGTGATCGTGTTAGGCGATTTGAATGATGTAGCCTGGAGCCATGTTACAGAATTATTTAGAAAAACAAGCGGCTTACTCGATCCGCGCAGGGGTCGGGGTTTTTACAGTACATTCTCCGCCAATCACTGGTACATGCGTTTTCCACTCGATTACGTATTCTGTTCTTCAGACTTTGGCCTGGTGAATATGAAAAGACTGAGCCATAATGGCTCGGATCACTTTCCTATGTTTATGCATTTACAATATCTTAAAGTAATGAAAGATGTACAGGAAGAACCGGAAGCAGATGCAGACGAATCAAAAGAAGCAAAAGAGATCGCATCGCAACCGGTTGAATAATTTCAGTTGATTATATCATAAATGATATGGTAACAGCCATTGAAAAAAAGAAAATTATGAAAATTATTATTTCCCGGTTGCACGTAATGATGATAATCTTATTTATTTCGTTTGTATTATTAGCCTGCGACAGGTCCTCATCCCCCGAAGGCAGGATGTACATGAAATTGGAAGATCTTCAAAAGCAAATGTTGGATAGTTTACAACACCAGAATAATATTATGCTGGATAGTTTAAGCGCCATCCGCCAGGAACTTAATGAAATAAAACAGCAGAAATAGTAAAAGTTTAGAGTTTAGAGTTTAACTATATTTTTGTTGTGTTGTCTAAACTATCAGCCTAATTCCTATTCCCCATCCCTAAACTTCATTGATCCATTTTTTAAAAACCGGCGCCATTTCCTGGCTGATAATGATCGGGTGGTGGTTAGTTGGGATGATCATATCTACCTGCAATTTTACTTTTTCATAAATCCTGAAACCTCTTATAAAATTCACGTTAATGATAAATTGCCTGTTGGCACGGAAGAATATATTTTGATCCAGTTCTTCTTCCAATTCTGAAAGATTCCTGTCGCAGATGTATTTCTTTCCCAAACAATCAATCACAAATACGATTTTGTTTTCCGTATAAAAGAATGCCAGTTCTTCCATTCTTAATGCAAAGTTTTCTGACCCTCTCTGCACAATGAGTCTTGATTTCTTTTTTTTCATTGATGTTTCCATTGTTAACAATTTTCATAATCTAAAATGTGCCTGTTAAATAAGGGTCTTTTACAGATTGATATTTTTTCGGTTTACGGTTCTTATTTGATGGACAATCAAATCTTCCTCTTTTGATAAATATTTTGATGAGTGGAGAATAGGGTTTATAAGCGAACAAGCATTTAACCCACGTGATTTTTCTGTGACAAATCCATTTCACATCATCTGCAGCACGACAAAAATCTTCATTTTATTCTTTCATGTTTCAGGTAAAAATTTTCATGCTTCGGTATTTAAACAAATATTCTTTGAAGCGTAATTATTTCTTTGCTGTCCTTATCAACAAAGGCTGATCATTTTATTGCTCATTCAATATTTTGAAAACTGCCATTAACTATAAAAAAAAATTAGCGTATGAAAAGAATCATTGTTTACATGTTAATGTACATGTTGGCAAGTCCCGTTTTTTCACAAACACGAACGGTGACAGGTACAGTCAGGGATGAAGCAGGTAGCGCGGTTTCATTTGCTACTGTAACAGAAACAGGCAAAACAAATAGTGTTTCAGCGGATGAAAACGGTGCATTCAGTATCACCATTCAAACCAACAGCAGTTTAACGATTTCTGCTTCGGGTTTTCAGCCACAAGTGATTACACCAACAGGCATTACCCTGGATATTATTTTATTGAGAGCTGAAGGGCAATTGCAGGAAGTTGTTGTAACGGCATTGGGTATCCGAAGAGCTGATAAAGCTTTAGGTTATTCCGTTGCCAAGATTAACCCGGAAAATATTCTGCAAAAATCAGAACCGGATTTGTTGAGAGGATTGCAGGGAAAAATGGCGGGAGTGGATATACGATCTTCCCAGGGAACTCCCGGCGCCGCAACCCGTATACAGATCAGGGGTAATAATTCCTTTTTTGGAAATAGTCAACCGCTGATTATTGTGGACGGTATCCCTTACAGCAATGACCAGGTAACTACAACAAATCAAACATCGGGAGGTGGTGCATATACAAGTGGATTTTCAAGTTTTGATCCAAATGATATTGCAGAATTCACTGTGCTGAAAGGTTCATCTGCAGCCGCTTTGTATGGTTCTCGTGCATCTAATGGGGTCATCCTGATCACAACAAAATCAGGTAGTGCAAAAAGAACAAAGGGAAGTGAATTGAGTTTCAAATCTTCTGTTTCAATTGAAACAATTGCAAACTACCCCGATTATCAGAATGATTATGGTGCAGGATCTCAATTTGATTATTCAAATGCAAATGGTTCATGGGGCCCTGCATTCAGGAACCTGGATTCCATAGCTGCTTGGCCCACCTATAAGGCAGCATATCCTGATCTTTTTCCATCAGATAATATTGCATATCGTGCATATCCTGATAATGTAAAAGACCTGTTTCGTACAGGTGCTGTTTATGAAAATTCATTGGGTTTTAATACAGGTAATGAGAAAAGCAGCGTTGGTTTAACGGTATCTCAATTAACACATAATGGTTATGTTCCAAACTCTTCATACAAACGAGCCAACCTGGGCCTGGGTGCATCCACCAAGCTGGATATCGGTTTGAATATTGGTGCCAATTTTAGTTATGCCAGGTCAACACAGACCGGTGGATTCTTTGGTGAAAACCAGGTGAGCGGTGTAGCATCATTATTTGCCCGTTCACTTTTCCTGGCACGTAACTGGGATTTGAATTTGCCATATGAAGATCTGAATGGTCTTCCATTAATACCCAATGTAACGGGATGGGATAACCCAAGATGGTCAGCAAAGTATAATACAATAAATACCGCTGAAGAAAGATTTGTCGCAGGTGTGAATGCAAATTTCAACCTCACAAAATGGGCGAGAATTGATTATGCTCTCGGAACAAATATCGCTTTATTAGACAGGCGTGAAGTAACTGAAATAGGTTCAAGAGCTGCTGAAGGCGTTGGCAGGCTGGTTGTAGAAAGCTACAGGAACCAGGAAATAGAGTCAAATTTCCTTATCACCTTAACACCTGATATTTCTGATGATTTTAGTTTGCGTACCATCATCGGGAACAATATAAATCAACGCACCATAACGGACCAGATCTTAACAGGTAATGAATTTATTGCCAAAGGTGTTTATACTTTAGCCAATACATCAAAACAATCTTTTACCGATGATTTTTATTCCAGGAGAAGGTTGATGGGTGTGTTTGCTGATGCGACATTGGGGTATAAAAACTTTGCGTTCTTAACAGCAACTGTAAGAAATGACTGGTCTTCTACATTACCTGAGGAAAACAGGAGTTACCTGTATCCTTCCGTATCCGGATCATTTGTTTTTACAGATGCATTTGCATTGCAAAGTGATATTTTGGATTATGGAAAGATCAGAGCAGGATGGGCCAAAGTAGGAAGAGATGCTGCACCATATCAATTGCGGGATGTATATACTTTGAATCCTAATTTCCTGGGTCAGCCAACAGCCTCTTTGCCACGAGTATTTAACAATCCAAATTTAAAACCTGAGTTTACCAAAGAAATTGAATTAGGTACGCAGTTAAGTTTCTTTAAGAGACGTGCCGAACTTGATTTTACCTGGTACGACAGAACTTCAACCAACCAGATAGCAACGATTGCGATGCCGCTATCATCCGGTTATGAATTCAGGGTTGAGAATTTTGGTGGCATCAGCAATAAAGGAATTGAAATCGACTTGCTGGTGCGTCCCATCCGAAATGAAAATTTCAATTGGGACATCAGGGGAATATTTACCCGTAACCGAAATACCGTTACGGAGTTAACGAGCGGTGTTGACAGGATACAATTGGCTGGCGTATTAACTGGCATCGGACCCTACCTGGAACCAGGCATGCCTTTCGGTTATTTAAGAGGAACTGTATCTGCAAGAGATGATGAAGGCAATTTGTTAATTGATCCTGCAACAGGATGGATCATACAAGCTTCAGAAGAAACCATGGTAGGCGATCCTAACCCGGATTTTAAATTGGGTATCAATAATACCGTTTCTTATAAAGGATTATTTTTTAGTGCGCTTTGGGATATGACCAAAGGTGGTGACCTGTATTCCGTAACAGTGAGTTCATTATTAGGTCGCGGCGTTACAAAAGATACAAAGGACAGGGAAGCTGCATGGGTCATTCCAGGTGTTTATGGAGATGCCAATACACAACAACCCATTTTAGATGGTGGTAAGAAAATTCCAAATACAACAGCTATTACTACCAACGACCTGTATTTTTCTTCAGGTGGTGGCGCAGGTTCTTTTGCCATCAATTCATCAACCGAATGGAATGTTTATGATGCAACAGTATACAGGTTAAGAGAGGTTACACTGGGTTATGAACTTCCAAAATCTTTATTCACCAAAATTCCTATTTCCGGAATTACAGTAAGCCTGACCGGCAGAAATCTTTGGCACCTGGCACCCAACATGCCTAAGTATACCAATTTCGATCCGGAGGTTAACAGCTTTGGTTCAAGTTCAACGCAAGGTATTGAACTATCGGCTGCACCTACTACCAGGAGATATGGCTTTAACCTGAATGTTAGTTTTTGATCAATCTAAAACATGAATAAAATGATCCGACAAATTTTAATAATCGTGCTGGTTTTGTTTACAGTATCCTGCAAAAAGGATTTCCTGGATATCAATACAGATCCAAACAATCCAACCGATATCGAAGTGTCTAAATTATTACCCTGGGCACAAAGAACATTGGGTGATGCATTGGCCATGGGCGAGGATAATGGCGGGCTTTCGCAAATCCTTTCCGTTTATACACACCAGATGTCCACCCGGGAAGAGCCTGATCAATATGGAGCTACAGGTAATGAATTTTACCTGGGACTGGCATGGTCGAAGTTGTATGCAACTTCTCCACCTGCAGGTGCAACACAACCGGTGTATGGTGTGCTGAATAACCTGGAAGATATAATCATACGGTCATCTGCCGCTGGTAATACACATTATGCAGGTATTGCCAAAATCCTGAAGGCATATACTTTTAGCCAGATCGTTGATGTATTTGGAGATGTTCCTTTTTCTGAAGCAAACAAAATGAGAGAAGGAATATTGTATCCAAAGTTTGATGATGATGCAGCTATTTATGACAGCATTTTTAATATCCTGAACAGTGGCATTGCAGACCTGGAAAATACAACCGCACCCAATGCATTTGAACCCGGTGATGATGATATTATTTATGGTGGAAATTTGGATAACTGGTTGAAAGCTGCCAATACCATCAAATTGAAATTGTATACGCAGATTAGAAAAGTAAAAGATGTTTCTGCTGAAGTAAATCAATTGTTAAACAATCCATCCGGGTTGATCAATAATGTGGGTGAAAGTTTTTTAATTCCGTATGGCATAAATGCGGCTACTGATGACCGTAATCCCGGGTTTGCAACTTATTTTGCTTCCCAGCGGAGCAATCATGTGAGCCCCTGGTTTTATGAAATATTAAAAGGTTATAATCCACGCATATTCACAGGCATTGAAGATCCAAGAATACCCTATTACTTCTACAACCAGGTTTCACCTACACAAGCGCCCAGGGAAGGTAACCAGACGGAATACCGGGATGGCGCATTTGTATCTATCTATTTTGGTTCGGTAGGACCAGACCGCGACAGGAGCCAGCAAAATACGATCAGCATGTACGGTATTTATCCCGTTGGTGGCAAGTATGATGATGGCACTGCAACCATAGCAAACAGTGCAAGTGGAACAGGTGCGGCACCTTACAGGATGATCACTTATGCGGACAGGTTATACCTGGAAGCAGAATTGATTCAGACAGGTTTGGTTGCAGGCGATGCAGCTGCTGTATTGGAAGAAGCGATCAATGAATCATTCAGGCAAATTGACCACGTTATTACAAATTATGTGAGTCCATCACAAAATGTTCCAGCCATTTATAATACCAGTGAAATGAATGATTATGTGGATGAAGTGATGAGTGATTTTACTGCAGCTGGTAATGAAAAAAAACTGGAGATCATTATGACCCAGAAATGGATTTCAAGTATTGGAAGTGCCGTTGATCAGTATACCGATATCAGGAGAACAGGATACCCGGTAGTATTTGATCCGCTGGATGCAACTATGGCGCCCGGAGGCAGGGTACAACCACCTATCAATGGTGACCCTGTAAATCCTGGTGCACAGAAATCCGTTCCGGTTCAATCGAGCCGTTCGTTTCCACTTACGCTTCCATGGTTCCAGGGAGAGCTGGAAACCAATCCAAATGCTCCCCCACAAAAAACGGATCTGTCTTCATACAAAGTTTTCTGGATACCATAAATTATTTATGAAGATTCCAAATGACAATTAAAAAAATCAATAAACACAATCAGATGAAAAAAGCAGTTAATTATCTCTTTATATTAAGTCTGTTGGTTACCTTCTTTCATTCCTGCCGGAAAGAAGATAACCCCATTCTTCCTGACCTCGTCAGGGTTCCAACGCCGCTGATCTTAAAAGATGCATCCACCGACCAGGTGATTGATGCGGTTGAACCTGGAAATTTTAGCGGAACATTTACGGTCGATCTTTTTTTTGACGAAGATATCGCACCTGAAAAAATGGATATTGTAGTAATGAAAAATGGAAATAAAGGCAATGTAAAAACCATTGAATCAGCAACTACATTTCCATCTACATTTACCATTACTGGTACCCAGTTGGAAACCTTGTTTAATGAACCTATTGTATTGGGTGATCAATTTGATATCGGCGCAAATATCGTAATGAATGGCACCACGTACCAGGCATTTCCAGTGGTAGGTACAGCTCATTCTGCTGGTGTGGCTGCACAACCCGGCGCCAGTACATTTATCCGCTATGGAGCCGTTTGCGCATACGATCCGGAACAGTACCAGGGAAATTTTGTAGTAGTGGATGATGAATGGGGTGATTATGGTGCAGGTGATGTGGTAGTTGTTACTAAAATTGATGATACAAAATTTTCGTTCACCTATCCTGCAGATAATGCACAGCCAATTATTGTACAGGTAAATCCTGCAGATAATTCGGTCTCTGTTACAAAACAGGTTTATGGAGATGGATATGGAGGTGCCAGTTGGCCATATGGTCCGATTTCTGTTCAGTCTGTTCCAAGTGTTGAAAATTTTGTTGCTCCCTGTGATGGAATCGTTAGTGTTGTATTATCGCATACAGTTGGGGCCGGAGGTTTTGGTTCATATAAGATCGTTCTGGAAAAGCAATAAGAATTTATTATGAGCATTTATAAAGGAGGTCATCTTAACGGGTGGCCTTTTTTTATTTTCTAAATTTTTTTTTAAAAACAACAGATTATAAGCGCCACAAAATTTATTAAACGATCAACCTGGATCAATTACCGTATAATATTATTAAATTTAAATGCCTGTCCTCTGAAAAACAAATATCCCTATCTGCCTAAATTCTTTCACACCAAAAAACTAACCAGATGGACAAGATGATCAGTGAGACTTCTTCATTAAATATGCCGGCGAACGAATTTAATCATGCGGGTCATATTTTGGTTGATGAAATCACATCGTTTCTCGAAGATCTACCAAATAAAAAAGTTACAACTGGAGCTAAGCCAGTCGATATACAAAAAGTCCTTAGGAATCATTCGTTGCCTGAAGATGGAGAAGATACGGTTACCATCATAAACGAAACAACACGCTTGCTGTTTGATCATTCATTATTTAATGGGCATCCAAAATTCTGGGGTTACATTACTTCGTCAGCGGCTCCCATTGGTGCATTGGCAGATTTACTGGCTGCATCAATAAATGCAAATGTGGGCGCATTTGCTTTATCACCCATGGCTACTGAAATTGAAAAGCAAACCATTCAATGGCTGTCAAATTTAATTGGCTACCAGGAAGATTGTGGCGGACTGTTTGTGAGCGGTGGAAATATGGCGAATTTCCTGGGCTTTTTAGCTGCCAGGAGAAATAAAATAGATGGT
Source organism: Chitinophagaceae bacterium (assembly GCA_036675565.1). GTDB lineage: Bacteria > Bacteroidota > Bacteroidia > Chitinophagales > Chitinophagaceae > JACCYQ01. Next base: position 40,149 of record JAKFER010000137.1, on the reverse strand, counting down.
GACATCAGGCAAGATGGGTTACCGGAAATTTCCATCGATCCATCTCAAAATTCAACCGGGTATAAAGAAAAAAGACGCCACACCATTTATTGTGCAAAAGGAACACATACATGGATTCATAAAGCCACTGATTTGTTTGGACATGGTACCAATTCCATTCGCTGGATTGATTGTTTGCCAGATCAGCAAATGAACATCAGCCATTTGAAAAAAATGATTAAAGAAGATAAGCAATACGGGCATAAACCATTTTTAGTCATTGGTAATGCCGGTTCTGTATCAACTGGTGTTATAGATCCGCTCCAGGAAATTGCTGCATTTTGTAAATCAGAAAATCTTTGGTTTCATATTGATGGCGCATACGGGGCACCGGCAGCTTGTTTACCTGAACTTGCTGAAAATTTTAAAGGATTGTCTTTAGCGGATTCGATTGCACTTGATCCGCATAAATGGTTGTATAGTCCACTAGAAGCGGGCTGTATCCTGGTTAGGGATCCCCGTCATTTACATGATGCATTTAGTTTTACACCTGAGTATTATAATTTTGGTGGTAACGGTGAAGATGCTCCTGTAAATTTTCATGAATATGGCATGCAAAATTCAAGGGGATTCAGGGCTTTAAAAGTTTGGATGTCATTGAAACAAGTGGGCAGAAATGGATTAGCCGGTATGATCCGTAAGGATATTCATTTGGCAAAATCGCTTTATGAATTAATTGAACAAACTGAGCACCTGGAACCCATAACACATCATTTAAGTATTACCACATTCCGGTATACACCTGATGCTAATGAAACAATGGAATATTTAAATGAGCTAAACGAAAAATTATTAAATCGTTTACAGGCCGGTGGCGAAGTCTTTCTCAGCAATGCCATTGTAAATGGAAAATATTGCCTGCGGGTGTGTATAGTAAATTTCAGAACAAATTATTCAGACCTCGAGACTTTGGTGAAAATAGTTTTACGTGAAGGTCAAAATATTTATAAAGAACGATTAATGAAATTGGGATAAATTTTAATCGAATGAACAAGCCTCCTTATGAAAGTTTCCCTGTTTTATCTGGCGAAAAAATTATGCTCCGGCAAATTGACCCCGCTGAAATCATAGAAATTGTCGACATTTCTTTTTATAATGCAAAAAAAGCTTCTACAGAATCGGAAGCTTTGCAAATGCTTGAAAAAATCAACCAGGATTATTTAAAGAGTGAAAGTATTCATTGGGGAATTGTTTTTAAATCGACCAATAAAATAATGGGTTCCTGCGGATTTTATCGAGGGTTTGATAATGCTTGTGGAGAATTAGGTTGTGTTTTATTACCTGCTTACCAGGGAAATGGTTTTATGACTAATGCTTTACAATTATCCATACGCTTCGGTATTCAAAACATTGGATTGAAAAAAATCATCGCCATTACAAGCCGGGATAATATTAAAGCCCAACATCTTTTTGAGCGGTTGGGATTCATAAAAAACGATGGAGCAGCTGAGGAGATTACCTATGAATTTAAAAATGAGACATTTTTTTATTGATAATCTTCATCCAATGCTTTCCTGTTTTCCAATATTTCCAACAGGCTATAACGTTCATGATCAATTTCTTTTCTTGAACGAATACCGGTTTTTCTGAATAAAGGTAAAGGTGGGCACCAGCCTTGAATAGCGTGCTGTGCTAAAAATGCAGTTACAACTGTGGGAAGTATCAGCCACTTTTTATTTACGGTTGCTCCCAGTATGACACCAGTTAATGCAAAGATGGAAGCATTTAATGCCAATACTCTTTCAATATCCCATTCACGATCTAATTCTTTTATTCTTGATTTTATCACCATATCGTTTTGCATGGAATAATACTGGATATTATGATGGGTTTTTTGATCAATTTTTTGATTGATAGCATCCGGTGTGCTTTTCCTGACCCTGTCGAATGTTGATTGCATCATAGTTTCCATATGCATAATTTTTTAAGAATATGATCACAAAATTTATGCCTTTGGAAGTTGTAAAAGAGGTTTATAAAACAGGTGGCACAACAATTGTAAAATAAAAATCATATTTATTTTAAACTGGTATTTTAAGTAAAGTTGATTGACTCTAAATTTTAAAATTAACAGCACAAACAATTTAAATGACAGCTAACGAAATAAAGAATAAACAGGAGCCAGGTTTTGTTAAGAAGGTTTGGATAACGGGGTCCATATTCGCATTGATCGTCGTTATATTATTGTTATTGAAGGCCACATTCAATGTGTTTTTATTATTGCTGGCGGGATCATTAATTGCGGTTTTTTTCAGGGGATTAAGTTCGCTGATACAAAGAAAAACCGGATGGAAACCTGCTGTCAGTTTAACCATATCTATTGCAGGGACATTTATTTTAATAATAGCTGTTTTTTGGCTGATTGGCGCCAAGTTGCAAACCCAGGTTGCAGAATTGACAGATACGCTTCCGAAGACAATCGAAAATGCAAAAGCACAATTGATGAAAAGCCCCGTGGGGCAGAAAATTGTTGAAAAAGCATCTTCGCCAGAATCCATGCAAAAGGCACAATCATTAGCAGGCCGTTTTTTTCAATCAACCTTTGGTGTATTTGGCGATTTATATGTTATCCTTTTTTTGGGAATATTCTTTACAGCTTCACCCAAATTATACCGGGATGGCATTATTCAACTGGTGCCCAAAAAAGGTCAAAAGAAAGCGCAGGATGTATGGTCAAAAGTGGGTGATAATTTGAAAAAGTGGTTAAAGGGACAACTCTTTGCCATGTTCGTGGTTTTTGTTTTAACATCAATCGGTTTATTAATTCTTGGAGTACCAATGTGGTTAGCGTTGGCCATCATTGCAGGCTTACTGAATTTTATACCCAACTTTGGCCCGCTTATCGCCATGGTTCCTGCCGTACTGGTGGCATTGATGCAAGGCCCTGCGACCGCAGCAATTGTTGCAGGTATCTATATCCTGGTCCAGGTTGTAGAAAGCAATTTTATTACTCCCATGATTCAACAAAAACTGGTAAATATTCCACCAGCACTGATTATTATTGCGCAACTCCTGATGGCGCCGCTGACAGGCGGTTGGGGGTTGGTGCTAGCAACACCATTTATGGTCATTTTAATTGTACTGGTAAAAGAACTTTATGTAAACAAACAGCAAATAGAAAGCAGTTAAGGATGCTGGTTAGTTTTTATTTCATGAATGGCTTTCGTTAACATTTTTATTTCGGCTTTTAATTCTTTCAAAGTATGTTCACTTGCAATAGGTGCATCTTTTTCTTCAGCATCGCGACCAATAAAAAATGAAGCCAGTGTGGCTGTTACATAACCAAAGATTCCAAAGCCAAATAATGCCAATAAAAATGCCAGGCTGCGACCTTCGGGTGTAAGAGGCCAGAAATCACTTCCGGCTGTAATGATCCGCATAGCTGTCCACCATAATGCCATTCCATAATTTTCAAAACCCGGGTTAGGACTTTCATATGCATACATACCGGCAGCACCGGCAAAGGTTACTACTAAAGCAAGTAATGAAACATATCCAAATGCTCTTCTTTTCATTGTTGCACCCAGGCTTTTCATACTCCTGTTCAGCGATGAAACAATCCGTACGAGCCGGATGCCTCTTAAGCCCCTGAGCAACCTGACAAATCTAAAAATCCGGAAAACTCTTAATGCCGGAATCAATAACGATACAGCAGTAAGCCAGTTTTTTTTAAGAAATTTTATTTTGGCTGGGGCTAGTACAAATTTGATTACAAAATCAATGATAAATATGACCCATATGGTAAGACTTGCATATAATAAAGTTTTAGTTAGTCCCCAGATCAATTCTATAATAAGGAGTATCAGCCAAATAAACCCAAGTAAAATCATTGGGCCTTCCAAAAATTTCTCAATGGATACAAGCAGCTTGTTTCTTTCTCTTGTTAGTTGTTGTGTCATGCATATAAATTTGTAAGTGATATAGGTTCAGGTCGGTGATTATTTTGTAATGAAGTTATGAATGCATTAAAAATATTTATTTGTAATTTAAATTCAATGAAAAAATCAATAAGCTATTTATTAGTATTATCATTTGCAGTGGTATTTTATGCTTGTACATCAACTAAAACAAATACAAGCAAGCAGGCATATTCATACAAACCTGATGACCAGGCATTGTACGATACGATCGTGCATCTCGATAGCTTGTTCTTTCATGCATACAATACCTGTGATGTTAACCTGGCAACTTACAGCGATTTTTATGCGGATGATCTTGAATTTTACCACGACCAGGGAGGCTTTTCAAATTCTAAAGAAGAAACCGTTGAATCAACAAAAAAAAATGTGTGTGGTAAAGTAACACGAGAGTTGGTAAAGGGTAGCATTGAAGTATATCCTATAAAAAATTTTGGTGCCATTGAAATGGGATTGCACAGGTTTAAGAATAATACGCAAAAAGCAGACGAACCATCTGAGCCAGGAAAATTTATTATCATCTGGCAACAAAAAAATAATGAATGGAAGATCAGCAGGGTAGTTAGTTTGCATTGATTAACTTTTTTTACTGATCTAAAGTCAAAATAATATTAACATAAAAAATATTTCATTGACGATTATTAAAACTTTTTTTTTAATTCTATTCATTACAACATCTTACGTTGGTTTGATGGCCCAGTCTGTTACAAGATTGGATCAAAGCAAAATCTCTTTTGATTCTTTAAATAAAAATATAACATCGTTAATGAAAGCCGCCAGTGTGCATGGACTGGCTATCAGTATATTTAATAATCATCAGCCGGTTTATAAAAAAGCATTTGGTTATAAACGAATTGATACCAAAGAGCAACTCCAAACTCAAACAAACATTTATGGAGCTTCCCTGAGTAAGGCTGTCTTCGCTGTATTGGTTATGAAATTGGTTGAAGAAGGCATTTTGGATCTGGATAAATCATTACAAAAATATTTGCCAAAACCCATTTATGAATATGACCCATTAACCAAATGGCATGATAACTATAGCGATTTAAAAACGGATACTTTATACCATAAGATCACCGCAAGAATGTGTTTGAATCATACTTCAGGATTTCCAAACTGGCGGTGGTTTGAAGCAGATCAGAAACTTCGTGTAAAATTTGAACCTGGATTAAAATACAGTTACTCAGGGGAAGGGTTGGTTTACCTGCAGGTAGTACTGGAGAAAATGCTGGATCGTTCATTGGAAGATTTGATGCAGGAGAAAATATTTGTTCCGCTGGGAATGAAAAATTCATCCTATACCTGGCAACCTTCATTTGAAAACGATTATTCTTTTGGTCATAAGAGTAAAGGCGAGTTATATCAAAAAGATAAAGACAATGAAGCCAGATCTGCCAGCACTTTGGAAACTAATCTTGATGATTACACGCTGTTTATTCAGGCAATATTATCAAACACTTTATTAAAGAAGGAAACAACCAGCGAAATGTTCAGACCACAGATCAGGCTCAGGTCAATTCAGCAATTTGGTTTATACAGTTTGCGTGATTCAACTGCTAATGATGCTATCAAACTGAGTTACGGATTGGGGTGGGGGTTATTGGAATCGACTTTTGGATGGGGCGCCTTTAAAGAAGGTCATGGAGATGGCTTTCAGCACTATTCAATTATTTTTCCCAGGCAGGGAACCGGAATTATAATATTAAGTAATAGTGATAATGCCGAAAGTATTTTTAAAACCCTGTTAGCTGTAACTATCGGGGACACCTATACGCCATGGTATTGGCAAAATTATATTCCTTATGACCAGGCTGCCAATTAAAAGATTTCATTGTTAAACTGGGCATGATAAAAACGGTATGCGTAGCAATATGTATTTAATTTTGCTGTTCTCATTCTTTTAATGAATAAAAGAAAAATCAATAAAAAAATTCTAAGATGAATATCAAACTTTCCAGTGTACTGGTCAATGACCAGGACAAAGCCTTTAAATTTTATACCCAGGTGTTAGGCTTTGTATTAAAAACAGATGTACCGGTTGGGGAATATAAATGGTTGACTGTTGTTTCAGAAGATGATCCTGATGGTACGGAATTACTACTGGAACCAACAGGTTTTGAACCTGCAAAAACCTATCAGAAAGCTTTGTATGATGCCAATATTCCATTAACTGCTTTTCATGTAAATGATATTGATATGGAATACGAAAGATTATCAGACCTGGGGGTGATGTTTATTATGAAACCGAATAGGATGGGTCCCGTAAAACTGGCCGTATTCGATGATACCTGCGGAAATAAAATTCAATTGATACAGGTTATGGAAAATGAATGATGATTTCGATTGATGTTAATGATGAAATTGACACCGATTCTACTACCCAACTAATTGTTAATAGTCTTTCACTTCTTTTATTCTTTTTAAAGGAAGCTTATTTTTGAAAAATGAAAAGATTACTCTTTGTATTTACAGCGTTCTTCTTTGTTTTCACATTATCGGCGCAACAAAAACCGGAGGGATTATTCATCAATTCCAAAGCACCTGATTTTAAAGCTGTCGATCAAAATGGTAATAGTATTCGATTAAAAGATATGGTGAAGAACGGCAACGTAGTCCTGTTTTTTTACCGGGGCCACTGGTGTCCTTATTGCAGCAGGCAATTGAAACAATTACAGGATTCACTAACACTATTTGTTGAAAAAGGCGTACAGGTAGTAGCAATAACGCCTGAAAAACCAGATGGTATCTCAAAAACTGTTGAAAAAAGCAGCGCAACATTTCCCATCATTTATGATGAAGAAGGTAAAATTATGAAAGCCTATGATGTACGTTTTGCATTGGATGAAAAATCGGTAAACCGTTATAAATTGTCAGGAATTGACCTGGCCACAATCAATGGTAAAAATGGAACAAACTTACCCGTTCCGGCAGTGTATATCATTAATAAAGAAAACACGATTATCTATCGCTATTTTAATGAAGATTATAAAAAGAGAGTTTCAGTAAAAGAGTTACTTGCAGAATTATAAATCTCTTTTTAATTATACAATTACTTCATCACCAGTTTGCCGATCTTTCCATTGGCGCCAGCAAGGAACATTGTTAAACCGCCTTTAGCAAAGCGAACTACATGAAAACTTTCTTCGCTGATCAGCGACCAATTACGGCCACCATCATGCGAATAATCAACCCCTGTTAACCCGCAGGCTACCACATCTTTTTTGCTGAAAAATTCTACACAGCTCCTGTATCCATTTGGAGGCGTTTCAGGTGATTGCCATGTTTTCCCTTTGTTATTTGAGTAAAAACAATTTTGAGTTTTTAATGAATCATTTGAGAAATCACCACCCACAACAATAATGCGATTGCCTCCATTGCGACGATAATTATCCCAGACAGCAATGGAATTGGCCCCGGTTGTTTCTTTACCTTGTAAAATGGGAAGTTCAATGGGCTCGCCTTTCCAAAACATGCGGGACTTTAATCCACCGGTAACAAAAACCGCTTCATCCCGGTCCAGGACCCTGATGTTTGTTCCACTTGCAGCAAAACAGGCTTCTCCTTCAGCAGCAGCAGGTAAATTTTCACCCGGAACTTTTTTCCAGGTAGAACCTCCGTCAAAAGTTCGTGCAATAAAAAATTTTCCATTTATGGGATCGCCTAAAACAATACCGGCCTGTTCATTCCAGAATTCCATTGCATCCAGGAACATACCTGGTGTTTTATCTTCAAAAACAACTTTCCAGGTGTCACCGCCATTTATTGTTTTTAAAATGTAAGCAGGTTCACCAACGGACATGATGACTGCAGTAGTGGCATCAAAAGCTTCAATGTCCCTGAAGTCATTTTTTTCAAAACCTTTTACGGTTGTCCATTTCCAGTTTTTTCCCCCATTTAAAGATTTGCCAATAGTGCCATTGCTGCCACTGACCCAGATCACCTGGTCATTTACCACGCTCAATCCACGCAAACTTGTTTGGGTGCCTGATGTAAGAACTTCAACACCCAATTGAGCAATGGCCATCGATGAATATGTAAGAAAAGATAGGATGCTGCAATAAAAGGCTTTCATAAATACAGGTAATTGATTGGATAGCTAATGTAAAGGTTTGATCTTATATTTTATAATCCTTTAATAAAGCTTCTTGTCCAATAAAAGATTTTTTACAATTTCCGGCCGGTCAGATAAAATGGTATGACCTTCATTTTCCAGCATGATAAATTCAGGATTGCGGGCATTGACCAGCATATTTTGCAGGTAAGTAAAATTAGAAGGATGTGCCAGCCAGTCTTTTGCTCCCATCAAAACATAGGTCTTGCTACGGATTTTTTTAAGGTGAGGTTTTAATTTTCTCATTTCCCTTTTATGAGCGGATTTTTCATCGCTGGTAACGGTTAAACTGCGTGGCAGCCAGAAATTTACCAAACTCAATTTGGCCATATAGGAAAACCAGAACATTTTTTCTGTTGCCGGATCAATGACAGGCGATACCATATAAAGTTCTTTAACCAGCAAAGGATTTTGCGTAGCAAAAGAAGCTACAATGGGAGCGCCGTACGAAGAACCAACCATATAAATGGGTTGACCCGTATGATTATATTCTTTGACTATCTTTTCAAGATAGCGTACATGTTTGTCAACAGATGGCAATGAGAGGCCATAATTGGATTTTCCAAAACCGACCCGGTCAACGGAAATCATCCGGAAATTTTTCTGTAGAGCAGTATCATCAAGTAAAGCCAGGCTACTATACCAATTGCCCGGAGCACCATGTACAAAAATCAGTAAAGGTTTCTCAATATTCCCGGTTACTGCATGAAAAATGTGGTAATCCTTATAATTGAGGTATTTAAGTTGGGGCTTTGTTTTTTTGTCTTTATAATGTTTTTGGATATCCTGGTCCGTTAGTACATAAACCGGTAGTTTGCAGGCAAATATGAAAAAGCTTGAAATAATAAGTAGGGTATATTTTAATCTCATGTCAGGGTAAAATTTACAAAAATTATACCCGGGATCCAAATATTAATACTGAATGAAGTATTTTGACCGTTATAGGAGAGTCCCCACCGTTTATTGAAATTAATTGTAGTTTTAGCTTAAATTATAATCTGTTATATGAAGCGTAACCTTATTCTTTTGATTGGATTTATTACTTTATTAGGCTTTACTTCCTGCCAGAAGGAATACAGTGCTGAAACAACTGATACTCCGGCTACTGGCTCTCTGCAAAGAGATATCACTTCCGAATGTCTTCCCAAAACCATTGCAGGTACTTATGTAGCAGGTAAAACATTGAATGACAGCAATTATATAGATGTTCAAATTAATGTTACAAATGCTGGTGTTTATTCCATCGTTACAGATACCCTGAATGGTTATGCATTTAAGGGTACCGGTTTTTTTAATGATGCCGGGTTAAAGACGGTTCGACTCTCTGGTAGCGGAACACCTTTATCAGCAGGGAATAATTTATTTGTAGTAAGTTTTGATACCAGTTTCTGCTTGGTGCAGGTAGTAGTTTTACCTGCTGGTTCGGGTGGTCCCGCCAATTTTACCTTACAAGGTTCCGGTTCCACCTGTTTAAATTATTCTGTAGCAGGTAACTATGTAAAGGATGTGACATTGACTGCTGCAAATACAGCAACGATAGGCGTAAATGTAACTACCATCGGAACTTATAATGTGACCACAGCATCAGTCAACGGAATAACTTTTTCCGGATCAGGAACTTTAAATAATACCGGTCCGCAGACCATAGTTTTAACCGCATCCGGAACGCCGGTTGCAGAAGAAACTTCCACATTTACCGTTTCGGCAGGTGGTGCCACATGTACATTCGATGTAATTGTAACGGCTGCAGCGGTGGCAGCTGATTATTATCCCCGAACTGCAAACAGCAACTGGACATACGAAATAGACGGCGATGTAAATGATACACTTTTGCGTGTAGCCATTCAACCAACACTTAATGCATTGGGAAATACCTGGAATATTTTTGGAGAAACACAGGACGCATCACAAGGATTCGATTCATCAGGCTATTATCGCAAAGCTGCCAATGATTATTATGAATACCTTGACTTTGGTAGTTTTTTTAACCTGGATAATGCTAACTGGGGCCAATACATATTTTTAAAAGACAACCAGGCTGTGGGTTCCAGCTGGACATCAGCGGATATTAATGGAACTGCCAATGCTACTCCCGTAACGGTAAGGATTAAAGCAACTGTCGTTCAGCAGGATGCCAGCGTAACAGTAAAAGGAACAGCATACCCCAATACCATTGTAATAGAAGAAAAGGTGGAGCAATTTGCCGCCAATACCTGGACGGATATATCATCTTTCGTAGGCTATTTCAGAACATATTACTCCCGTAACATTGGCATGATCAAAAAAGAATATGTCGGTACTACCAATCAAATAGAAAGTGTACTGGAACTACGACGTCACCAGGTTTTTTAATTTTGATAGATTTTAAAACGCTTTTTTCTCTGCGGATTTTAATGGAGGAAGAATAAAATCGTCCAATGCACTTTTCTGGGCGATCATTTTTTCAATGTCTTCAATGCTGCGTGGAGCAAAAACAGAAAGCAATTCATAATCATTTTCCCTGATCAGCACATCGTCTTCAATGCGAACGGCAATGCCCCACCATTTTTTGTCACAATCACTGTCAGAGGGAATATAAATTCCGGGTTCAATGGTAATGACCATATCTTTTTTCATGGTCTTTGAAAAATTACGGTCATGAACGTCTAACCCGATATGATGCAAGAGTCCATGTGGATAATATTTGTTTACGTCTTTTTTGTCCTTGATGATGTTATGCTTAAATAAACCATCCGCAATTACCTTTTTTGCTGCATTGCTGGCATCAGCGAAACTGGCGCCATCTTTCAATATCTTAAATGCCGCTTCCTGCGCATCGTACACGAGTTGATAAATGATTCTTTCTTCAGGCGAAAATTTACCATCTGCTGGTATTGTTCGGGTAACATCTGCAGTGTAACCGTGGTATTGGGCACCAACATCCATCAGGATCATATCATTCCCAACTTTGGTCCTGGTATTTTCCATATAATGCAGGATGCAGCCGTTTTCACCTGATCCAACAATAGATCCATATCCAACTGCTTCTGCACCATATTTTTTATGAACAAATTCATGCAAACCCTGGATTTCTAATTCTGACATACCGGGTGTAATAGCTTTCATTACTTCATTTTGTCCCTGGCAACTGATTTCTACTGCCTTACGGATCAGTGTTAATTCTTCAGCTGTTTTAATCTCTCTTAACTGGCCGGTAAGCTGGAAAAACAATTTATTATCAAGACGTTTATCCCCAGTTTCTTCAAAATCAGTCTTTGATTTAAACTGTTGAATAAGATCATAGAGGTCTGCTTTGTCCCATCGTGAATCTGATACATCTTTGGGTAAGCCCGGAGCGATGATCTTTTGGATATTTGTAAAATCAATATTAAAATCATTAAATGCAGCGCCGGTATAAACATTTTTAAAGCCTAGTTTATTTTTCACACCTTCTACACCCAATCTTCTGCCATTCCATTTTTCAGCCTGCTCATTTCTTTCCTGTACAAAGAACAATTCATCATATTGCGTGCCCGTAGCAGCAGTTTGCTTTTCTTTAAAAATGAATAAAATCGCATTGGGTTCCCGGTACCCAGTAAAATAATACATATCGGGATTAGCATGGTAGATATAATCCACATCATTACTGAAATTGCGTACGGGGTAAGCAAAGACGACAGCTACTGAGTTTTCAGGCATCCGTTCCCTTAAAGCTTCCCGGCGACCTTCATGAAATTCGGCACTTAAATAATCCGTTGGCAGATCGGCTTGTGCCCACAAACTGTTATAACCGCACAAAAAAATGAGCAGGAAAGAAACATATCTACGTATCATAAATAAAGAATGGTTGAAGTGTTTTAAAAATAAAACATTTCAACCATCCAACAGATCAAAAATTTTAAACGGCAGTATTATTTACTCTTCGTCTTCTTCATAATAGGCGTCTTCACTGTTATATTGTTTTTCCCATGCTCTTACGGCTTCGTCGGTAAGGCATTCTACAATATCAACAATAGGATCCGATTTTTTCTTCCATTCACTTGCCAGTGTATCTTCATATCGAAGAATATACATGCAATGATCCGACTCCATTGCTACTTTGATCAAAGTAAGAGGAGCGTCTTTTTTTTCCTGCACCAGGTAGTAACAGCCAATTTCAAGTAATCCATACGCGAACATACATCCTCCTTTTTTTGATGGTTTATTAGATAATCCAGAATTTAATGTGCCGCAATTGGGCCTGGGTAGTGAAGAATTTAATGGAACACCCTAAAAGAGATGGTTAGTGATCTTCAAGGGTGGGGTTAGAATTCAAAAATAAGGATAATAGAAACAGGGACACCTACCTTTTAAATATTTAATGAAAATTTAAGTCTTTTGTATTGAAAGTCAAATGTTTATAAAGGTAAAAGACATTTAAACTTAAATTAAAATAACCCATATCAAGGGTTAAACATAGAATAAAGAAGGAAGCATTTATATGATAAATTATTATAAAATCATGTATATCCATTTGCTTTCATAAAAAAAAGACTGCCCGGAAGGCAGTCTTTTTAAGCCGATTCTACTAGCTGTAATAACAATGTTTTTTCTTTTCTTTTTTAATTTCCTTTTGTTGTTTCTCAGTCTTAATTTCTTTCTTTTCTTTTTTAACCTCATTCCTTAAACTAGCAAAGGCAACGGCCGCAACGCAGGCGATGAGCACCAGGAAAACCAGTAACTTTTTCATACGCAACGATTTTATATCTAAAAGTTACGATCATTTTTTTATTGGCAGAAATCAAAATGACCAGTGGCATATTATACCAGTAACCGTTTAATTTTTTCCACAAAGGTGTACAATTCTACTGCTTGAGGGCTTAAGGCCTTTTGTTATATTTGCGCGGTTTGTATGTTATCAAAGCAGGTTACATATAATCTTTAAAACCCTGGAGAAACCATAAATGGCAAAGGAAAAAGAATCAAACATTTTTGAATACAATGAAGCCAGTATTAAAAGCTTAGACTGGCGGGAACATATCCGCTTACGCCCGGGAATGTATATAGGTAAATTAGGGGATGGCAGCAGCCCGGATGATGGTATTTATGTTTTGGTAAAAGAGGTGCTGGACAACTGCATCGATGAATATACAATGGGATATGGCAAAACCATTGAGATCACCATTAAGGATAAAGTGGTTGAAATAAGAGACTATGGCCGCGGCATTCCTTTAGGTAAAGTTGTAGATGTAGTTAGTAAAATTAATACTGGCGCCAAATATGATAGTAAAGCTTTTCAGAAAAGTGTTGGATTGAATGGTGTAGGTACTAAAGCCGTAAATGCCTTAAGTAATTTTTTTAAGGTCACTGCCTTTCGTGATGGAAAAGAAAAAACGGCTGAATTTGCCAAAGGTGTTTTGGTAAAGGAATTCAAAGAATCAAAAACAGGTGAAGGCAACGGTACTTATGTAACCTTTATTCCGGATGAAGGTGTTTTCAAAAATTTTCATTTTATACCGGAGTACCTGGAAAACCAGATCTGGAATTATTGTTTTCTCAATGCAGGGTTAAAGATAATTTACAATGGTAAAAGCTTCATCAGCCGCAATGGCCTGCTTGATCTTTTACAACGCAAAACCAATGAAGATGAAATTCGCTATCCCATCATTCACCTGAAAGGGGACGATATCGAATTAGCCCTCACACATACCAATGATTATGGAGAAGATATTTACAGTTTTGTAAATGGCCAGCACACTACACAAGGTGGCACGCACCAGCAGGCATTCAGGGAAGCTTATGTAAAAACCATCCGTGACTTTTATAAAAAGGATTATGATGCTTCTGATATCCGCACCAGTATTGCCGCCGCTGTTTCAGTTAGAGTAGTAGAACCAGTTTTTGAAAGCCAGACCAAAACAAAATTAGGATCCCAGTTTGTAGAAGAAGGTGGCAAAAGCATGCGCCAGTTTATAGGCGATTTTTTGTCAAAAGAATTGAATAATTACCTGCATAAAAACCCGGCAACGGCTGATGGTTTAAAAAGAAGAATCGAACAAAGCGAAAGAGAACGTAAAGATCTCGCCGGAATAAAAAAACTTGCAAACGAAAGAGCCAAAAAAGCAAACCTTCATAACAAGAAATTAAGAGATTGCCGGGTGCATTTTAATGATGAACCTCCTGCAAAAAACAAGGAAGAATTTTTTAGCAAGCAAAAAGAAAGTACCATTTTCATTACCGAAGGTGATTCTGCAAGCGGCTCCATTACAAAAGCAAGGAATGTTGAAACGCAAGCGGTTTTTAGTTTGCGTGGTAAACCATTGAACAGTTTTGGTCTCACCAAAAAAGTAGTTTACGAGAATGAGGAATTCAATTTGTTGCAGCATGCATTAAATATTGAAGATGGCCTGGAAGGTTTGCGTTATAACAATATCGTTGTTGCCACTGATGCGGATGTTGATGGCATGCATATCCGGTTATTGCTGATGACATTTTTTCTGCAATTTTTTCCTGACCTGGTAAGGAATGGACATATCTATATATTGGAAACACCATTGTTTCGTATCCGGAATAAACAGGAAACCATTTATACATACAGCGAAGAAGAAAGGCAGGCGGCTATAAAAAAATTAGGATCAAAACCAGAAATCACCAGGTTTAAGGGTTTGGGTGAAATCAGCCCGGATGAATTTGCACAGTTCATCGGAGAGGATATGCGCAAACAACCCGTGATCATGGAACAGCACACGCACATTCAGCAATTGCTGGAATATTATATGGGTAAGAATACCATGGAAAGACAGGAATTCATTATTGGTAACCTGAAATTTGAAAGTGATGAACCAATCAATGAAGTAACCGGTCAGAAAATGGCGGATGCTTGATTCTTATACGACTAAACATTATTCAATAAAATTTAAGAAGAACATGAATAACGAAGAGCATGTACATCCGGAAATTGAAGCGTTGGTAAATGAGGAAATCGTTAAAATTGAAAAGCAGGAAACAAATCTTCTTCATATTGTTTTCCAGGAAGCGGATATAGCTGTTTTGAAATCTGCCATGGAGATGGATGAAACTTTATTGGGTGAAGTACTTTTGATCAGGGATGATTTTGCTGTAGGCCCTTTAACGAGTCTTGATGAAGAAGAAGGCTGGCAACAAAGAGTAGCATGGTGGAGAAACTTGTTGGAAGGTTCACCTTATGGTCCCCAACTGGCCGGCAGTTTCGATGATCGCAACACGGTTAAGGAGTTACAGGAAAAATTAGATGTTAATCCTGAGTTGCAGGCATGGATCTGGATGGGACAAAACCAACATGATGTATGCGGTTATTTTTGGTTAATGCGACAGTTGAGCCCTTACCAGGGACGTATCATGGTTTTATACCTCAATAACCTTCCATTCCTCAATGAGAAAGGACAATTATATTATCCTACAACCATTCATGATATATTGCCTAAAGAAATTTTGAAGGCAAAAAAATTATCTCGTCCCATTACACTGAGTGAATTTGAAGTGGATCCTGACGAATGGAAAAGACTGGTAGAAGAGAATGGCGGTGTACGCATCTTAGAAGGAGGAAAAAAAATTGCCAGTGAAAATGAAAATTATTTTGATAAGGAATTATTAAAAAACGCCAGTGCGGAATGGCAAAAGGCTGGAAGATTACTTTCGAATACGCTTCACCGTATGAAGATTAAAACAGGTGATGTGTATATGATGTGGCGCATGAAAAACCTGGTGAGTAATGGTCAGCTTGAAGCCATGGGTGATACCGGCAAAAACTGGAAAGACTTTGATGTTAAAATAGCCGGCGCTGTAGACAAAACAGAAACAGTACCTTCCGCATCCGAAGAAAGTTAATTGAATTTAAGAATGAAGAACATACTTAAACTGGAAGAACTGGCATTGTTTGGGCTTAGCTTGTACGGGCTTTATTATTTTGATGCAGCCTGGTGGTATTATTTATTATTACTTCTTGGACCCGATATAAGTATGATAGGTTATGCATTTGGAAATAAAACCGGGGCTGTTATGTATAATTTGTTTCACCATAAGGCACTGGCTGTAGTCTTATTTCTTTGGGGATTTATAACAGGTATGCCGATGTTAATATTAGCAGGTATCATCATTTTCGGTCATGCTTCCATGGATAGGATTTTT
The DNA here is from genome assembly GCA_036675565.1 of Chitinophagaceae bacterium. Taxonomy (GTDB): domain Bacteria; phylum Bacteroidota; class Bacteroidia; order Chitinophagales; family Chitinophagaceae; genus JACCYQ01. The sequence continues at coordinate 23,955 of JAKFER010000137.1, read as the reverse complement.
GGTTATGGTTTAAAGTATGAAAACGGTTTTCAATTTACGCACCTGGGTGTCATCAATAAAAAATATGAACATGAAAAAGTATAATCTCTTTTTCTGCTTACTAGTTTTTGGTCTGCAAATGGCGGCACAGGATTTCCAGACAAAAGCCGATGAATATTTAAATACTTTAGCCAGCCAGCAAAAGTTTAATGGAGCAGTCCTGGTGGTAAAAGACGGGAAAGTACTTTATCAAAAAGGTTTTGGGTACAGGGACTTTGATAAAAAGATCAAACATGATGCGCAATCGATCTTCCAGATCGGTTCCGTAACCAAGCAATTTACATCGGCCATCGTCATGCAATTGCAACAGGAAAAAAAATTATCTGTTAAGGATAAGATCAGTAAATATTTTCCAACATTCCCAAGGGCTAATGATATTACTATTGAAAATCTGTTATCCCATACATCGGGTATTTATAATTATACCAATGACCGGGCGTTCATGATGAGTAAGGTGGCTATACCTCATAGCGAGGAACAAATGATCGCATTGTTCAAGGATAAACCACTGAATTTTGAACCTGGATCCAAATATGATTACAGCAATTCAGGTTATATGCTTTTAGGATATATCATTCAGAAAGTAACAGGGAAACCCTATGAACAGGTTGTTCGGGAAAGAATCCTGCAACCATTGCAAATGAATCAATCAGGATTTGATTTTACCAATCTTAAGAATGAATATAAAACCACGGGGTATTATACCATCACAGATACCTTAATAAATGCTGCTATCGTAGATTCTACGGTTTCCTATGCTGCCGGTGCATTGTATTCAACAGTAGGTGATTTGTATAAGTGGGAACAAGCTTTATATGGTGATAAGATAATGAATGCGGAAAGCAGGAAAATGGCTTTTACGCCTGTACTGGAAAAATACGGTTATGGATGGGCGATAGATACAATGTATGGGAAACTCACCTATGCGCATGGCGGCGGCATTCATGGATTTACATCTTATCTGTTACGCTTTCCTGAAGAAAGGTTAATGATCGTTCTTTTAGATAATTCAGGTGGCGGCAAGTTAGGCCCTATGGGAAAAGACCTGGCCGCAATAGCATTTGGAAAACCTTATACCATTCCAACTGCATTAAAAGAAATAAAGTTGGATGAAAAAATTTTACAAAATTATGTGGGTGAATATGAACTGGCTCCCAATTTCATTTTAACTGTAAGGCTGGATAACGGCCAATTAAAAACGCAGGCAACCGGGCAGTCTGAAGTGGATATTTATGCCGAGAAAGAAGATCTTTTCTTTTTAAAAGTTGTTGAAGCAAAAATTGAATTTAAGAAAGATGAATCAGGAAAAGTAACCAGTTTGATATTACACCAGGGCGGACAAAAAATTCCGGGTAAAAAAATAAAATAAGAAGCAGAAAGAATGGCAACTTCCAAGACAAAATCTTCCGATATCTACAACAATGATTCAGGTGTTCATGGCCAGTATAAAACCTGGTTTCTTGATTATGCATCCTATGTTATTCTTGAAAGAGCGGTACCGGCTATTGAAGACGGTTTAAAGCCAGTTCAAAGACGGATTCTTCATGCAATGAAGGAAATGGATGACGGGCGCTTTAATAAAGTAGCCAACATCATTGGTCAATCCATGCAATATCATCCGCATGGTGATGCCAGCATTGGTGACGCTATCGTTAACCTTGGACAAAAGGACCTACTGATTGAAACACAAGGTAACTGGGGCGATGTAAGAACCGGGGATGATGCAGCTGCTGCCCGTTACATTGAAGCTCGTTTGAGCAAATTTGCTTTAGAAGTTGCATTCAATGCAAAGACAACAGAATGGCAATTAAGTTATGATGGCAGAAAAAATGAGCCGGTAACATTGCCCATGAAATTTCCTTTGCTACTGGCACAAGGTGCTGAAGGAATAGCCGTAGGTTTATCAACCAAAATATTACCACATAACTTTTGCGAAATCATAGAAGCTTCAATAAAATATTTAAGAGGAAAAAAGTTTGACCTGTACCCTGATTTTTTAACAGGCGCCATGATCGATGTAACGGATTACAACCAGGGCAAACGGGGTGGCAAGGTTAAAGTAAGAGCACATATCGAGGAACTGGATAAAAAAACTTTATTGGTTAAAAGCGTTCCTTACGGAGTCACAACTACGCAATTGATGGACTCCATTGTAAAAGCCAATGACAATGGAAAGATCAAGATTAAAAAAGTAATCGATAACACCGCTGCGGATGTTGAAATACAAATTGATCTGGCACCTGGCATATCATCTGATATTACCATTGATGCTTTATATAAATTCACGGATTGTGAAACATCCATTTCACCCAATGCCTGCGTAATCGTCGATAATAAACCGCAGTTTTTGGGCATACAGGATCTTTTGAAAATTTCTGTTGATCATACCCAGGAATTATTAAAAAAAGAACTGGAGATTAAATTCGGAGAGTTACAGGAAAAATGGCATTATACTTCCCTGGAAAAAATATTCTTCGAAGAAAAGATTTACAAAGAGCTGGAGAAGAAACATGAAACATGGGAAAAAGTGCTGCTGGCGATTGACAAAGCTTTTATTCCTTATAAGAAAAAATTAAAAAGAGAAATAACACGGGAAGATATTGTTAAACTAACGGAGAAGCCTGTACGCCGCATTTACAAACTGGATATTGATGAACTGAATGCGCAGATAAAGAGTTTGGATGCTGAAATGAAACAGGTGAAATATGACCTGGCTAACCTGACTGATTTTTCTGTTACCTATTTCGAGAACCTGTTAAAGAAATATGGAAAAGGGCGGGAGAGAAAAACAACAATCGGTGTATTCGAGGTGATTGAAGCCAAGCAGGTAGCTATAGCCAATACCCGTTTGTATATGAACAGGGAAGAAGGATTTATTGGTACCAGCCTGAAAAAAGATGAATTCGTATTTGAATGTTCGGACCTGGATGATATTATCGTGATTACCCGCAGGGGCATAATGAAAGTGGTGAAAGTAACAGACAAATTGTTTGTTGGAAAGAATATCGAGCACATTGCCATCTTTCAAAAAAATGATGAACGAACCACTTATAATGTGATTTACACAGATGGCAAAACGGGAGTGAGTTATGCCAAGCGATTTAATGTTACGGGTATCACCAGGGATAAGGATTATGATCTTACAAAGGGAGCAGATAAAAGCAAGATCAATTACCTGACGGTTAATGCCAATGGTGAAGCGGAAGTCGTTAAGATCGTATTGAGTCCGAATTGTTCTGCCCGCATCAAAGAATTTGATTTTTATTTTGAAGAACTGGCTATCAAAGGCAGGAGCAGCATGGGGAACCAGGTTACAAAATATCCTATACGTTCAGTAAAATTCAAGGAAGCTGGAAGAGCAACGTTAAGCGGAAGAAAATTATGGTTCGATGATAAATTTGGCCGCTTAAATGCAGACGAAAAAGGCGATTTGTTGGGAAGCTTTGAACCCGATGACCGCATTCTTGTAATTTATACAGATGGCAATTATGAGATTACAGACCAGGAAATGACCCAGCGTTTTGATAAGGATAATATTTTATTGATAGAGAAATTTGATCCTGAAAAAGTAGTTTCAGCCATTTACCTGGATAATGAAAAACTGCAATTCAATGTAAAACGTTTCAAAATTGAAACAACCACGCTGCGGAATAAATTCTTTTTCATTAAGGAAGGAAAAAATAACAGGGTAGAAGCTGTTACTACTGAGGACGAACCGATCCTTTCTGTACACACAGGAAAGGGTTCCCAGGTTCGGAGTGCCAAATTCAAGATTGCTAAAATGGTTGATGTTATGGGTTGGAAAGCAGTAGGTGCTAAACTGGTTGATTTTTCCAAATCAGTTGAAATGGAATGGCAACCTAAAAGTAATAATCAACAAACAGAATTATTTTAGTGCAGGTGAGGAATTGGGAATTTGTAATTTGGAATTTGTGTGATATTGGATCAATCACCTAAACTCTAAACAACTAAACATCTCAACATTCCTTCAGGGCGAATTTTTCTTTCGCCGGATATGGATGGTTGCATTTTTTTCAAAATTACTGGACAGCCTGATCTCGAACCGGTTCTTACCGTCGTTCACAATCATCAATGCTGTGTTGGGAGGAATGCTTCCAAGATTGTCTGCAAACATAGATACTTCATTGATGTCTTTGGTTGTATCCAGTTTGATATCAAAATGTACCGACCGTGTACTGATAATACGATTGTATGCCAGCAATTCATTATTGACAAATACTGAAATTGAATCACCATCAATTTCACCATTGTCATAAAAATCAAGTGTAATACTGTCTGATTCCACTTCAATTTCTTTAACAATATCAAGCTCTCTTTTTTTGAATTCGTTATTCACTACATAGTTTACCACCTTACGCTGAATGATGGTTACATCGGTAAGTGTATCTGCTGCTGTAGGTTTCCATACCTGGTGTGTTTCTTTAAAATTTTTTAAAGCCTGGAAAACAGAATCCGTATTACTTGCATCTGTATTTAATACAAGATTAAAATTCAAGTCAATGCAAGTGTACTTATAACCGGGTTTTCCTGTAAAATATCCCACCAGCGTGCTTTCTGTTTTTGATTTTCGATATGTAGCTACAAGGTCCATCGTACAGTCAACTTCCATATCCACAAATGATCCGAAATAGGTAACTGGAATATCATGTAATGTTACATATCGTGTTTTGGCATTGTAACTGCCATTTACCGGTACACTTCGAAAACTGTTCTTGAAATAATAATTTAATGCACCTTGTAATTTTCCATTGTTTTCTTTCAGAATTAATTCAACCAGGTAATTACTGGCAGAATTATTTGTTTGTGCAAATGCAGGTCCATACCAATAACCACCTATCGATTGCGCATAACCGAAACTTGCCACTAATAAAGAAAGGACAAGAAAAATTTTTTTCATCTGTTAATATTTATTGATTTTTTGTCAGATGGGATTCGCCACCGTCATTTCGTTAGATATTCTACCAATATTTTGGCTCATTTCATCATAGGATTATAATAGCAGTAAATAAAGCGATTTCATGATGTGGAAGATAACCAAAAATCATGCAGGGTTTATAATTCTGCACAAAATGTTAAAGACAATTCCGTTAACAAAACATTAGCTGGGTTTTTTGACTGATCGTTGTTTTTGCAAAGTCAGATTGATAACAGACAACAAAACCCCTGTTACCAACAATTATGAAATCAAAATTTTTACTCCTCGCAACTTTTACGTTTTTCTCTTTCATGGCTTTGCAGGCGCAGGTACATATTGGCATCAAGGCCGGGCCAACTTATTCAACCTGGCGTGGTGATGCTACAAGTTCAATGAACGATATGATCGATGTTACAAATGGTATTTTGCAAACAAAAGGCAAAACCGGTTTTTTTGCAGGTGCATCTGTTGCTATTCCTTTAGGTGGCGTTGTTAGTATTGAGCCGGGTGTTATGTATGCACAAAAAGGTTATGAACTTTCGGGCGATTACAGCATTGACAAATTGGATTTTGTTGGTATTAATGCATCCGCAAAAGTAAACAGTCATTATATTGATGTTCCGTTGTTGCTAAAAGTTGAACCTTCAAAGGGTTTCCAAATATTTGCAGGTCCGCAGGTTTCATTTTTGGTGCAATCAGATATGAAAGTGGATGCAGGTGCGCTGGGTTTTTCATTCTTTAAAAGAACAATGGATATTACCGATCAAATGAATAGTATAGATGTGGGTTTAACAGGCGGTCTCGGATACCAGTTTAACAATGGATTTTCATTATCTGCATCTTATGATCATGGATTAAGCAGGTTGGATAAGAATGAAAATTTCAAAGCCTATAACCAGGCAGTTAAGGTAGGCGTAGGTTTTACTTTTTAAAAATTAAATTGAACATAAAATAAAAGCGGCTGAATGGCCGCTTTTATAATTTATATCTTTTCAATTCACGCTCTGCATCTTTCTGTTTGATACTTTCTCGTTTATCGTATAATTTTTTTCCTTTGCCTAATCCGATTTCGAGTTTAGCAATATTTTTTTCATTGAAGTACAAACGCAATGGAATAAGTGTGTAACCTTTTTCTTTTAATTGGTTAATGATCTTTTTTAATTCCTTTTTTTGCAACAACAGTTTTCGCTGGCGAAGTGGTTCATGATTGTTTACAGTGCCATGGGAATATTCGGCAATGTGAAAAGATTTTATCCATGCTTCTCCTTTATCAATAATGCAATAACTATCGTTGAAACTTGCACGACCTGCACGTAAAGATTTTACCTCGGTACCGGTGAGGACCATGCCTGCGGTATATTTATCCTCAATAAAAAACTCGTAATAGGCCGCCCTGTTTTTAATTTCCATGTATTTCCGGTACTTAATTTTATTTGATATTTCAAACCCGGAACAACCTGGTTATAATTTACCAGGAACCGATAAGTTGAATTTTAATTTTTAAAAAGGGTGAGTACTGTGCTTAATTTTTCCTTTAATTCTTTTCGGGGAACAATGAAATCTAGGAATCCATGTTCAAGAATAAATTCACTGCGCTGAAAACCTTCGGGCAAATCTTTCTTAATAGTTTCTTTAATAACGCGGGGACCGGCAAAGCCAATCAGGGCGCCGGGTTCAGCAATATTTAAATCGCCCAACATGCCAAAAGAAGCTGAAATACCTCCAAAGGTTGGATCTGTCAATAACGAGATATAGGGTAACCCGGCATCAGATAATTGCGACAATTTTCCACTCGTCTTGGCAAGTTGCATTAATGAAAATGCACTTTCCATCATCCTTGCGCCACCACTTTTCGAGATGACCATATAGGGCATGTTGTGCTTAATGCAATGATCCACTGCCCTTGAAAATTTTTCACCCATTACACTTCCCAGCGATCCTCCGATGAATTCAAAATCCATACAGGCAATTACAATATCCTGTCCATTAACTTTGCCCACCGCAACCCGCATACTATCCGATAAATCAGTTTTTGACCAGATCTCTTCCAGGCGTTTTTGATATGGCTTAAGATCTGTGAATCCTAAAAAATCTTTGGAGCGAATATTATCAAACAATTCGGTAAATTCATTTTCATCAAAAAGAATCTGGTAATATTCAGTACTGCCAATGCGATGGTGATAATTGCATTTGGTATTGGGACAAACAAAATCATTTTCCCTTAATTCATTCACCGTACAAATAAGACCGCATTCAGGGCATTTGGACCAAAGCCCTTCTGGTGTTTCTTTTTTTTCGGATGTACTGGTATGAATTCCTTTTTTTATTCTTTTAAACCAACTGGTTTTCGTCTCTTCGGTTTTCCCTTCTTCTCCCGCCAGGTTAGCATCAAAATCTTCAAAATGTTTTGCCATGACCATTTTTTGGTTGAAAAGCAAATATAGGGAAGGTGTAGCATTTGCTTCACCCTCCCTATAGAATAGGTATTCAATAAAATTTAATTAATCTTTTTTTCCTTTAGACTTGTCTTTCAGGTGATGTTCTTTTGTTTCTTTTTCATTGTGTGTAATATCATCACCTTTAAAATCCTGCTCTTCATTTTTACGACTGTCCAAATCGTCCCTGATATCGGGTTTAGAAGGCGTATTTGGATTTTGTCTTGGATTGTTTACCTGTTTATTTCTATTTTCTGAATGTCCCATAACTTATCATTTAATAATTGATGCAAAAAAACTGTACCAACTAAATAAAAAAGCCTTCTCAAAATGGAGAAGGCCTGTATATGCAATTGGTTTTTAGTTATGCAATAGTAATGTCTTTATCCAGGTAAACATCCTGGATGGTTTGCAACATGTCAACTCCCTCTTTAAATGGTCTTTGAAAAGCTTTACGCCCCAGGATCAATCCCATACCACCGGCTCTTTTATTGATCACAGCGGTTGTTACAGCTTCCTGCATATCGGTTTGTCCTTTACTTTCTCCACCTGAATTAATCAAACCAATTCTACCATTGTAACAATTTAATAACTGGTAACGACAAAGATCAATTGGATGGTCTGTGGTTAATTGTTCATAAACCAACTTATGTGTTTTACCATGTTTAGTAGCAAGATAGCCACCATTATTGGTTGGTAATTTCTGTTTGATGATATCAGCCTGCAAGGTTACGCCTAAATGGTTTGCCTGCCCGGTAAGGTCAGCTGAAGTATGATAATCAACACCATCAACTTTAAAAGCATTGTTACGTGTATAGCACCATAAAATGGTAACCATGCCCAGTTCATGAGCATATTCAAAAGCTTCTGCAACTTCTTTTAACTGGCGTGCACTCTCTTCAGAACCCCAATAAATTGTTGCACCTACTGCTATGGCACCCATGTTCCATGCACTCTTAATAGAGCCAAACATGGTTTGATCATACCGGTTGGGATAAGATAAAAATTCGTTGTGGTTAATTTTTACAATGAATGGTATGCGGTGAGCATATTTACGGCTCATGATTCCCAATACGCCAAAAGTAGAAGCAACGCCATTGCAACCACCTTCAATAGCTAATTGAATGATATTTTCAGGATCAAAATAAATTGGGTTTGGAGCGAATGCAGAGCCACCGCTGTGTTCAATTCCCTGGTCAACTGGAAAAATGCTGCAATAGCCGGTATTGGCCAAACGACCATGTCCTAAAAGATTTTGCATATTGCGCAAAACCTGGTTGCTGCGATTGCTGTTGATCCAAATTTCATCCACGTGCCTGGGTGAGGGAAGGAACAATGATGACTTATCTATTGCGGTAGCATTATAACTTAATAAATTATCGGCTTCCTTGCCTAATATCTCCTGAATTTTGTTATTCGCCATGAAGTAGTGATTTTAGTGGTGGCAAAGATAAGGTTTGCCATCTTTTTTTAAAACAGAACAAATTTTATCTGCGACTATCCAACTTCGGGATCAGTTTCAGGCTTTTTCTTAACATCTGTTTCATATGTATCCGTAACAGCTCCCCAATCGTCTGGCATTTTAAAATAGAAGGTTTTTGGTGGTATTCGGCAAGCTCTTTTATAAGTTGTTCCGTTTTCTCAGGTGTAGACAAAGTATCTTTTTTCATGATGTCCAGTAACTGCTTCACTTTATATTTTGATGTTGCAAGCCTGAAAGCGATCAACGTTCGTTCTTCGGTTTGATACTGTTCAATAGATTCTTTGTTCAGGTGTTTGAGGGAGAGCTCTACGAATTCATTATTCTCCTTAAAAAATTGCGGTAAATAAAGATTTTTTTTGCCTTCATAAGATTGCTGATCAAAATCGATGGCACGTATGCGATATTGATAGTCTTCAATATCAGGTGTAATATCAATTACAAAATTATAACTGCGCATATCACCCAATAATCTTACAAAACATCTTTCATTGAATTTTACAAACTCTTTCGCCAGCCTTATTTTATTTACGGAGTGATCGTTTTTCATTTGTTCTAAAAAAATATCGCCGGGAATGCCGGGAATATGTTCTTCCACCAAAGTATTCTGGTAAGTAAAAAACGTAATCCGGTTGGGCGAAAGGATGTCTTCTAATTCAAGTCCGTAAATACGGGATGCATCCGCGATCTTAATGTAATAATGATCATAGTTATCATTGAATTTATTAACGATGCGGATTCGGAATGGATTTGAATTTCCAAATGTGCAATAATCAACACGAGCAACATCCAGGTGTTTTACAAAAGTAAGATCACCTTCTGTTTTCAACATGGCATAGATCTCCACCAATCCTTCCCTGATAAAATTCCATTGATGACTATCATACATTACTTTTTCCCATAGCGAATCATTCCCGTGGCGGTCCTTCAACGAAACGGAATAAGTGAAATGCAACAAGTCTTTATAAGCAACAGGAATTTTTTTCTCCCTGCCATTTTGTTTAAGATAATGACGCAGGGCAGGACTAATGGAATACATTTGTTTTTTGCGACTGGGTTTGTTCAACTCAATCATTTCATCGTCCAGGTCATTTGAAAACTTCATAATACTTTGTAAAATGTCAATTTAAGGATTATCCTTAATAACTTTTATGAGTTGGTTAAAATAAGCAGGTGCCTGTAATAAACGACTTCCATACCAACTGAATAATTCACCATCAACTATTAAAACCCTGGATCCCGGCAAATGATTTTGTAAAGCAACCTGGTGTTTTTCTTTAAATGGGTATGGTTCTGATGATAAAAAAACATACCTGCAACCTGATTCTTTTATTTGTTCCAGGTCCACAACAGGGTACCTGGTAAAATGGGAAAATACATTTCTAAGTCCTGCTGCTGATAGCATGCTGTTAATAAAAGTATCCCCACCGGCAACCATAAAAGGATTTTGCCAAATAAGATAAGCAACCCGGATTTGAGATTTTAATTGGGAGAGCAAGGCAAATTGCTGGTTTATATTTTTTACCAGTAATGCTGCATTTTCTTTTTTGCCACAAATTTCGCCAACCTGCTGAATCATTTCAATTGCAGTTGAAAGATCATTTACATCACTTACCCAGGTGGGAAATTCTTTGGCCAGAGCTTCAATTTGTTGCTGATTATTTTCTTCTTTGTTGGCAATGACCAGGTCTGGTTTCAATTGCCTGATCTTGTCAATGTGGATATCTTTTGTTCCGCCAATACGGGTTTTGTTCCTGAACCAGTTGGAAGGATGAATGCAGAATTTGGTAATGCCTATAACTTCTTTTTCAAGTCCCAAATAGTGTAATAATTCTGTTTGCGAGGGAACGAGTGAAATGATCTTTTTTGGAGTATTTGTTATATGAACGTTTCTTCCACATTGATCAATAAATGTGTGCATTTATTTTTAGCCAAAGGTAAGCAGGAGAAAAAGGAAGGAAGTGTTGGAGAAAAAATCACCGTGGCCTGCTGCTAAATTTTAATATTCAGCAGCAGGGTAAAGGATCCTAACAGGAAATTCATCGGATTTGGACAACGGTGATTGAAAATTTTAAGGTGGTTGGCCTTAATGGTTTTCATTGGACTGGATGTTGATTCTTCTTTAGGACTTGGATTTTTGGTGGTTTTTTGGATTTTGGATTTGGTTGTTTGAATTTAAAGGAACTGGTTTGGTTTTTCTAGGATTGGGTTTTTGAAAATTCGCTGGTACATAACCAGTTTAGGATTTGGTTTTCGGTTTTTAAAGGATTTGGTTTAAAGGATTTTGGTCTTTTTAGGGATTTGGATTTAGGATTTTTGGTTTTTTCAGGATTTGGTTTCAGGGGTATTGTTTTTTGGTTTTGGTTTTTTCATAAGATGGACAAGGACATAAGGATTAGGATGATTGGTTTTCGTTGACTGATCAGGTCAACTGGATTTTGGATTTTTGTTTTTCAGACCTGGTTAGGATCTTTTAGGATACGGATTCGAAATATCGGACAATCAATAAAAAACAAAAAAAGGAAGTTGACTGACATTGGATCTCTTGGTTTTTCTAGGAGTTTGGATCAAATATTTCTGGACGTTGGACATTGGATAGATTGATATCGTATCAATCAACTTCTAGAACAAAAGTAAATGGTAGTGATATGCTGTACAACAGCACTATTGCTCTATTTTACACCTATGGTATTTACTGTGTCAATAGTTGAGTTACGTATAAGTGGGTATTCATTCATCGAAGATACACAGCGTAATTCTACGAAATTATGCGTGTTTTAAGTGGATACTCTTATAAAAGATTATAAATAATACACTTATAAAAAAAGCCACACACTTTCGTAAAAAAAGCATGTGGCACAGTATTTAGTAAAAAAAATTATCTAAAAATTGGCGAATTATTTACCCATCGCCTGTATTACATCGTATTTGGTAACAATATGAAAATTACCAGTATCATCTTTGGCTAATACAGCTCCGTTTTCTTTATTAATTAGCGTACTTAGTTTTTCAACCGGAGTTTCAAAATCAACTACCGGAAAAGGTGGTTCTAAAAGTTCCTGGACTGTTGCATTTTTGATATCAGGATTCGTAAATATCTTTTTAAATAACCCACTTTCACTGATGGCTCCAATGGGGCCATTTCCATTCATTACCGGGATGTGTTCTATATCATACTTCTTCATTAATTCTACTGTATCAGCTATGGTATCCGTTGTTTGAGCGGTGATTAATTTTTTTGCAGAACCCCTGCTGCTGATAATATCTTTAAATGTTTTTACATCTAAATATCCGCGTTCAATCATCCATTGATCATTGTATATTTTACCAACATAACGACTGCCATGATCATGAAAAATACATACAACCAAATCATCTTTTTTCAACCTGTCTTTTAATTGCATTAATCCTTGTATACAACTGCCTGCACTGTATCCGCAAAAAATGCCTTCTTCTTTAGCCAGCCTGCGGGCCATTACCGCACCATCTTTATCCGTGACCTGTTCAAAGTGATCAATCACACTCATGTCATAATTTTCGGGAATAAAATCTTCACCAAAACCTTCTGAAACATAGGGGTGCACTTCTTTCATATCAACTTCACCGGTACGGAAATATTTAGTTAGCAAAGAACCATAAACATCAATGGCCCATACCTGTATATTCGGATTTTTTTCTTTTAAATACATCGCAGTACCTGTAACTGTTCCACCAGTGCCAGCAGTTACTACCAGGTGTGTTATTTTGCCATCTGTTTGATTCCAAATTTCAGGACCCGTTGTTTCATAATGTGCCAGCCTGTTAGCAAGATTATCATATTGATTGCAAAAAAATGAATTAGGTGTTTCTTTCTGTAAACGTGCAGCAACAGAATAATAACTTGCAGGATCTTCCGGTTCTACATTCGTGGGACAAACAATCACTTCTGCTCCAACAGCTTTTAATATATCTGCTTTTTCTTTGGACTGTTTATCTGTTGTAGCAAAAATGCATTTGTAACCTTTTACAACTGCAGCTAATGCCAATCCCATCCCGGTATTGCCAGAGGTACATTCAATGATGGTTCCTCCAGGTTTCAATTTTCCTTCTTTTTCGGCTACTTCTATCATCTTCAAAGCCATGCGATCCTTGATTGAATTACCCGGGTTAAAATAATCAACTTTAGCAGCAACCAGGCAGGGCAGGTCTTTGGTAATTTTATTTAACCTGATCAACGGTGTGTTGCCAATTGTTTCAAGGATGTTATTCTTTATATCCATATGAATTTATAATTATTTGCAAAGGTACATTTTTGATTTGAGCCGAAACTAAGGCATCCATTCCCGATGTGTAAAACATGGAAAATACGGATAGAATCGTCATAAAAAAACGCAAAGAACATTGGCTCTTTGCGTTTTTAAATTTGAAGATGGAGATTTATGTGTAATGTTTTTTTCTTTTGTTCATCAAAACTTTATCCAGTAACATCAAACCAAGAACTACATTGATCATCATAAAAATATTGATGTATGTATTGTTGAATAATGCGCTGTAATCAAGATTTTTAATATCAACCGGCAACATGCTGGTGTCTGAACTGGCACTCCAATCTATTTGACCCAGGCCATAGACCAGGAAGCCCACAATAAGCACGATAAAAAATATTCCAATACCCCATATAATTCTATGGTTGATGTATGAACTTGCTGCCGGCGCAATATGTAACCGGGTAATTTCTTCCATTACATTTTTTGTAAAACGCATAGAAGGTTCTTCTAACTCTGTAGCATGCAGTAATTGGTTTACTTCAACCAGTTCATTATATTTTTCTCTCCAGGACTGGTTTTCTTCTATCAGGCTTTTAACAACAGGGAGATCATCCGGATCGCTGAACCCGTCAATATACTCCCATAACCTTTCTTCCATGTGCTCGTTGTTGAAATGTCCGGTATTCATGATTAAATAATTTATTAGTAAATATCTTTTACCTCTTCTCTGAAATGTGTTTCCATTTTTTCCTTCAACCGGGCTCTTGCCCTGTGTAATCTTACTTTGACCGTGTTGGTTTCCAGCCCTAATATTTTAGCGATCTCTTCCAGGTTTTGTTCTGCCTTATAAAAAAGGGTGATAACCTGGGCATCATCCGGTGAAAGTAGTTTAATGGCCTGGTTAACCATGTTAACTTTCGATTTCTGCTCAACCTGGTTGGCCCTGAACCCGGAATCCTGGCTATCGGCCAGTTCAAACGTTCTTTCATCATCCAGCGAATGCACTTCCATTTTCTTTTTTCTCAAAAAGGTGATGGAAGTGGTATAAACCACCGTGTACAACCAGGTGCTGAATTTGGATGTTCCCTTAAAATCGGCCAAAGAGCGGTATACTTTTACAAAAATATCCTGGGCCACTTCCTCTGCATCTTCCCTGCTTTTAATAAACCGCAGGGTTAATGTAAAAACATAATTTTTATACCTTTCAACCAGTTCCGAATAAGCATGCTGCTCACCATTTAATACCCTGCTTATGATCTCTATATCCGTGGATCCAGTCGACATTCAGTTAGTTAGACCCGTTTTTTGTGTTGCGGGTTACAGTGCAAAGAAAATTAATTTCTGGTTGACTGCTCTAATAAGTATTGATTAATTATATATATGATTGAAACAGTCTTTTTTAAATTATTATAAATTTCCTGTAACCTGCCCAAAATGGATGTAGTCTTAACCTGTATAGACGGTTTGAAAAAATTCTGGAAACTGTAACCTGGTTCAAAACAGGGTGGTCATATAGAACAAACCCAACAAATTCTTTAAAACATTTAAATTTACAATTATGAACGGCGCAGAATTATTAATCCCCATCCTGGTTCCATTAGGTGCTTTTGCAATGATATTTGGAATCGTATATCTCAGAACCAGGGAGAACATGGCTATGATGGAAAGAGGAAAAGATCCCCGCAGCCCTCGGCCTTACCGCAACCTGAAAAATGGTTTATTATTTATGGGCGCAGGTATCGGTTTACTTCTTGCTTACCTGATCGATGTATTTACCATTCCTGAAAGAATTGAACCAGCCCCTCTTTATTTCGCCTTGATAGGTATTGGTGGTGGAATGGGTCTTATGCTTTCTTACAGAATTGAAAAGAAGGAAGTATTTGAAAAAGATAGGGATGTGTTATAAATATAAATAGAGATTAACCCTTTTCTTACAAGCCAACTGTAAAAGCAATAGCCACCGCTGTTGCTTTTTTATTTTGATATAATTTCCCTTGCTTTTATAATTGTAGGATCACTGTTATTTAATACTTCATAAAAGCCCTGGTTTCGCCAGCGAAACCTGGCTAGGTATGCTTTTAATCTTTGTTCTATGGCCTCGCGGTCGGCCGCCGGGATATTTTGCAAATTGATGGAATCTTTTTTAGCGTACTGAACCAGTTGATTCCACGCATCATTGGTATTATTAAAACGCTTATTAAAATCAGCTGGTGATTTGTATTGGGCAAATAATGGCAGGCGCTGACTATAATATTGGTAAACAAAATTATTAAAAGTCCCTTCCAGGTAAAGTTTGGTTACGCTGGCCTGCAGGCGACTGGTATCGACAGGTACAAAAATATCGGGCATAATGCCTCCACCACCATAAACCTTTTTACCCTTTTTGGTAACATAAGTCTGGCCCTTTACGAATTTATTTGAATCAGCAGATTGCAATTGCCCATTTTCATATCTTTCAAATAATTCGTCCATATAAACTTCTTTACCATTTGCATAGGAACGTTGAATACTGCGACCCAATGGTGTATAATAACGGGCAACCGTTAACCGGATTGCCGATCCATCACTTAATGTATATTGTTCCTGGACCAGTCCTTTTCCAAAACTGCGGCGGCCAATAATAGTTGCACGATCCCAATCCTGCAGTGCGCCGGCTAATACCTCTGATGCACTTGCGGCTAATTCATCAATCAATAAAACCAATTCGCCCTGCTCAAACAAACCATCCCGGCGTGCTTTGTATTCCCTGCGCTTTACATTTTCACCTTCTGTGTAAACAATCAGTTTGTCTTCATCCAAAAAATCATCAGCAATGTCAATGGCCTCAATCAATAATCCACCGCCATTTCCCCTCAGATCCAGGATCAGTTTTTTCAAACCATTAGCCTGCAATTCTTCGAGTGAACGACTAAACTCTTCATGCGTTGTTTCAGAAAATTTATTCAATTTGATATAACCGGTGATCGAATCGATCATATAAGCAGCATCCAGGGAAGGTAAGGGGATGCGTCCGCGGGTTATGGTAACATTTTTTAAATCATTTTGACGGGAGATTAATAATTTAACAGATGATCCGTCATTCCCCCTGATCAGTTTTTTTATCTGGTCGCTTCCAAACCGTCGATTCGTTATTGAAGAATCACCCACTTTTAAAATACGATCACCAACCTGCAACCCTGCTTTATCACTGGGACCATCGGGGACCACATACAACACATTGACTGTGTCATTAAAAATATTGAATTCAATCCCAATGCCTTCAAAGTTGCCGATAATATCTTCATTGGCTTCACTTAAATCCATTGCAGGAATATAAACTGAATGCGGATCCAGTTCGCTCATCATCTCCTGCATGGCACCTGCCTGTAATGAGTCCATGTGAACCTTGTCAACATATTTCAGGTTAATCAAATCAAGAGCTTCCTGTAAGGCAGTACTTCTTTCTTTCTTGAAAAAACTGGCTTGTGTGCCTGTTTGCTGGTGCAAGCGAAATCCATAGAACATGCCAGCAATCATCACTAATGAAAATATCAGCGGCAACCAAACCTGTAATTTCCTGTTGTTCATTAATTGAAAAGTCTTTTATATTTTTTTATGAGGCTATTGTTTAACGCATAGCTAAGCGTGTTCTTATATCTTCGCTGTACTTTTTAAAAAAAGAGCAAAAACAAAAATCGGCTTTTGTTTTGTTAATTTGATTGCAAAATAAAGGTTTTGTAGTTATTGGTAAGAAAGCAGAATGTATTACAACAATACTTTAATTAATCATACATCAATTGCATGTCAGTCGTAAAACTCATTGCCGATAGTGGCGCCACTAAAGCGGAGTGGTGCCTGGTAAAGGATAATAAAAGGAAAACCATTTTTACGCAGGGGATAAGCCCTTATTTTTTATCAACTGCGCAGATAAAGGATTTGGTGGAAAATGAATTAAAACCTCATATCAAAAAAGCATCGGTTGACCAGATCTTTTATTATGGAACGGGTTGTGCCAATCCGGACAATGCAAAATCAGTTAAAAAGGCTTTACAACAGGTATTTCCAGGTTCAGCTGTAACGGTCAACCATGATTTAATGGCCGCTGCCCGTTCACTTTGTCAACATCAGAAAGGGATTGCCTGTATATTGGGCACCGGCTCTAATTCATGTTTTTATAATGGAAAGAAGATTGTGAAAAATAGCCCCGGCCTGGGATATGTTTTGGGTGATGAGGCCAGCGGAGCTTACCTGGGCAAGAAAGTAATTCAACATTATTTATACAAAACTTTTGATGATGACCTGGTAGCCAGGTTTGATGCAAAATATGTGACCAATGCAAGTGAAATACTTGAAAATGTTTATAAGAAACCATTACCTAACCGGTACCTGGCAACCTTTACCATGTTTTTAGCTGAAAACCGCGGCCACTACATGATCGAGAATATTATAGAAGATGGAATAAATGACTTTTTCTTCACCCATTTATGTAAATATAAAGAAGCATGGAATTTACCCGTTAATTTTGTGGGCAGTGTTGCCAATGGATTTAAAGATGTTTTACAGCAACTTTGCCAATCTTATGAGTTTGAATTGGGGGCGGTTTTAAAAAATCCAATGCAGGGTTTAGTAGAATATCATAACTAAGAACCATAAAAAAATTACGTTAAAGATCAGGAATATGTCATTTGAAAGAATTACGGAACAAAGCAGCAATTATCATCATTTGGAAAAAATGTCAATTGAAGAATTGCTTATTAATATTAACAAGGAAGATGCTACCGTACCAGCAGCTATAGAAAAAGTGATCCCTGAAATTGAAAAACTGGTTTCAGTGATTAGTGATAAAATGTTGGCCGGTGGGCGTTTGTTTTATATTGGGGCAGGAACCAGTGGTCGGATTGGTGTGGTGGATGCCAGTGAATGTCCGCCAACGTATGGTGTTCCTTACGGGCTGGTTATTGCAGTTATTGCTGGGGGAGAGAAAGCGATTACACAAGCGGTTGAATTTGCTGAAGATGACCGGGAAGAAGGATGGAAGAATTTGCAGGAACATCAAATCAATGATAAAGATGTAGTGATCGGTATTGCAGCCAGCGGTACCACTCCTTATGTGATTGGTGCATTGGAAGCTTGCAGTAAACATGGCATCACAACAGGATCCATCACCAATAATCCTGGTTCTCCATTAACACAGGTTGCTGATTTCCCGGTGGCCATTCAAGTAGGACCTGAATTTGTTACGGGAAGTACAAGAATGAAAAGTGGAACATCACAAAAACTGGTTCTCAATATGATTTCTACTGCCGTTATGATTCAATTGGGCAGGGTAGAGGATAATAAAATGGTCAACATGCAACTGACCAATGAAAAGCTGGTTGACCGCGGTACAAAAATGGTCATGGAAAAAACGGGCATTGATAACTATGATAAGGCAAAAGATTTGCTGTTAAGAAATGGAAGCGTAAAAAAGGCCATCGATAATCTGAAAGAATAAACAGGTTTTTATAAAAGGCCTCTTACTGGTTGGTTAGATCATTATCAAATAGTAGTCATGCACGAGATAGAACCTTTCTATAACTGGAGGCATATTTATATTAGTGAAGAAGATGAGCGGTCGCCATTTTATGGCCGCGACTATTCCGAATTTGAATACACAAACCAGGTTTACAATTATTTTATACATCCTCAATGGGACGAATTTGGGTCCCGCACACTTTATCTCAAAGTTTTATTGGCTGATTACGATGAACAATATGCCGTAATTGAAATGATCGGTGAATGGAATGATGCTATTGAGAATGATATCATGTGGTTAAAACGGGAAGTGATGGATGTTTTTATGCATGAAGGGATATATAAATTCATTCTTATTGGAGAAAATGTATTGAACTATCATAGCAGCGATAAAGATTATTATGAAGAATGGTACGATGAAGTATCAGATGAAAATGGCTGGATCGTTTGTATCAATATGCCCGAACAAACACAATATGATTTTAAATTAGCCAAACTGAATTATTACGTTGAGTTGATGGAAATCGAGAACTGGCGTATATATAAACCATTTCATCTCTTTAAAAAAATTGATAACGAACTCCAGTCAAGACTTGCTCCCTGAAAGTATCATTAAATTTTACCTGCATAACTATTTATTTCTGTAAAAAGATTTTCAAACATATTTGGCGTTCCCGTGTTATTTTTGCGGGAATTCTACTGGCTGCTATTATCCAAAAAACTGTCAGGTCGACTGCAGCCGCGACCGATTAATTGTATTCATATGAAGTGGTCCGAATTCTTTACATCCTCCATCGGCAAGAAGTTAGTAATGGCATTGACCGGTCTTTTTCTCATAAGTTTTTTAGTGATACATGCAGGTTTAAATGCTACTATTTGGGCAAATGACAGCGGAAAAATGTTTAATTTCTCAGCTCATTTTATGGGTTCCATGATTGTAATTCGCATCATGGAGATCGTGCTTTTTATCTTCTTTATCATCCATATAATTCAGGGATACGTATTGGAAACCAAAAACCTGCGTCGCCGGGGTAAGGGATATAAGATTAATCTGGCCAACAGGGGCAGCAAATGGTATAGTCGTACCATGGGTTTACTCGGTACATTATTATTATTGTTCCTGGTAATGCATTTATATCATTTCTGGACACCAAGCCGACTGGGAGGTATCGGTGATATACAACCGCTAACCGAAGTGGATTATGATGGCAAAGGGTATCATAATTTATATGCTGAAATGGTGCGGATATTTCAGAATCCGGTTGTAGTTATTTTATATGTTGTTGGATGTATTTCTTTAGCATATCACCTGATGCATGGTTTTCAAAGTACATTCAGAACCCTGGGTGTGCACAATAAAAGATATTTAAATATTTTGGTTACCGTGGGCTATGCATTCGCTATTATTATTTCAGCCACATTCGCCATGATGCCCATATCAATGTATTTTGGTTGGGTGAAATAGTGATTGACCTGGAAGACCTGCAATGATTACCAGGCAGGTAAAAGATGTAAATAATTGAACTGGTAATTTTCAAATTGTACAATCTCAAATATTCAAACTGAATATGCTCAATTCAAAAATTCCTGAAGGCCGGTTAAGTCAAAAGTGGGAAGAATATAAAGGTCACGTGCAGTTGGTTAACCCTGCCAATAAAAGAAAGTTAGAAATTATTGTTATTGGAACGGGGCTTGCAGGTGCATCAGCTGCTGCTTCACTTGGCGAAATGGGTTACCAGGTTAAAGCTTTTTGCTTCCAGGATTCTCCAAGAAGAGCACACTCCATCGCAGCGCAGGGCGGCATCAATGCCGCTAAAAATTACCAGAATGATGGTGATTCTGTTTTTCGTTTATTTTACGATACAATTAAAGGAGGTGATTACCGTGCAAGAGAGGCCAATGTGCACCGGCTGGCAGAAGTAAGTACCAATATCATAGATCAATGCGTAGCTCAGGGCGTTCCCTTTGCCCGTGAATATGGCGGTTTGCTAAGTAACCGTTCTTTTGGTGGCACCCAGGTACAGCGAACTTTTTATGCAGCAGGTCAAACGGGTCAGCAATTACTGATCGGTGCTTACCAGGCCCTTGAAAGACAGGTTGCACTGGGAAATGTAACCATGTATAGCCGGCACGAAATGCTTGATATTGTAAAAATAGATGGCAAAGCCCGCGGCATAATTGCCCGTAATTTAATTACAGGTAAGCTGGAACGTTATTTCGGTCATGCCGTATTGTTATGCAGTGGTGGATATGGAAATGTGTTTTATTTAAGTACCAATGCCATGGGCAGCAATGTCACTGCAATATGGAAAGCACATAAACAGGGAGCATATTTCGGCAACCCTTGTTTTACACAGATTCATCCAACCTGTATCCCGGTTTCGGGTGAGCATCAGAGTAAGTTAACGCTGATGTCCGAATCATTAAGGAATGATGGTCGCATCTGGGTTCCCAAAAAGCAATATGATACCCGCAAACCAAATGAAATACCGGAAGAAGAAAGAGATTACTACCTTGAAAGAAGGTACCCCGCATTCGGAAACCTGGTTCCACGTGATGTGGCTTCCCGTGCAGCCAAAGAAAGATGCGATGCCGGGTATGGCGTAGGAACTTCCCGCCAGGCCGTTTACCTGGATTATGCAGCAGCTATTGAACGCTATGGCAAAATAGAATGCAACAAATTAGGAATCGACAATGCTTCTGCTGAAACGATCATCCATCATGGTAAAGAAGTAGTAAAAGAAAAATATGGTAATCTTTTCGATATGTATGAAAAGATCACCGGAGAAAATCCATATGAACTACCTATGCGCATTTACCCCGCCGTGCATTATACCATGGGCGGACTTTGGGTTGATTATGACCTGATGACAACTGTTCCCGGTTTGTATGCATTGGGTGAAGCAAATTTTAGTGATCATGGTGCCAACAGGTTAGGTGCCTCTGCATTGATGCAGGGATTGGCCGATGGTTACTTCGTTATTCCCTATACTCTTGGAAGTTACCTGGCAAATGAAATCAGGACAGCTGCCATTCCTACGGATCATCCTGCATTTATTGAAGCTGAAAAAATAGTGAATGATCGTATTCACCAATTAAAAAATATCAACGGTAAACAAAGTGTAGAAAGCCTGCATAAAAAATTAGGTAAGATCATGTGGGATAAGTGTGGCATGGCCCGCAATGCGGAAGGCTTACAGCAAGCAATAACCGAAATTCAGCAATTGAAAAAAGAATTCTGGACGGATGTTCGGATACCGGGGGAGATTGAAGGGTTTAACCCCGAGTTGGATAAAGCGAACCGGGTAGCTGATTTTATTGAATTAGGTGAGTTGATGTGTATCGATGCACTACAACGTAATGAAAGTTGCGGTGGCCATTTTAGAGAAGAAATGCAAACACCAGAAGGCGAAGCATTACGGGACGATGCAAATTTTCAGTACGTAGCCGCCTGGGAATTTAAAGGAGAACATGAATGGCAGGTACACAAAGAAGAATTGATATTTGAAGTTGCAAAACCGACACAGAGAAGCTACAAATAACAATAATTTGAAAATTTGAAAATGTGTTAATTTGAAAATAGCTAACATTTTAATCATTCAAGTTTTCAAACAATGAGGGATGATAAGGAAAATATAATTGTAGATAAAACAATACAGTTTTCATTGGCAATTATTAAGTACACCGAAGTTCTTGAACAAAATAAAAAGTATATAATAGCCAGGCAGTTATTACGCTCTGCAACATCAATAGGAGCAAATGTTTTTGAAGCGCAGAATGCAGAAAGTAAGATTGACTTTATTCATAAAATGAAAATTGCATCAAAAGAAGCCAGTGAAACGCTTTATTGGTTGATTTTGTGTGAACGAAGTGAAGGATATCAATTTGAAAAGCAACTAAGAGAAGATCTTGATGAAATTCTGAAAATTTTATCGAAGATAATTTCCTCATCAAAAAAGTAAAATTAGGGGCTGACTGATTGATTAATTTTCAAATTTTCAAATTAAAAATTATTCATTAGAATGGAACATTACTCAATGAATTTAACGCTCCAGATCTGGAGGCAGAAAAACAGCCGGGTGGATGGTAATTTTGAAACCTATGAAGTAAAAGATATTTCATCAGAAATGTCTTTCCTGGAAATGATCGATGTGTTGAACGAACAACTGATCAATGAAGGTAAAGATGCCATAGCTTTTGATCATGATTGCCGCGAAGGTATCTGCGGCGCATGTTCTATGCATATCAATGGCAGACCTCATGGACCCTGGCATGGTACTACCGTTTGCCAGCTTCATATGCGAGCCTTTAAAAACGGTGATACCATTGTTGTAGAACCCTGGCGTTCACTTGCATTTCCCGTAATAAAAGACCTGGTAGTTGATCGCAGTGCTTTCGATCGTATCATACAGGCTGGTGGTTATATTTCTGTCAATACAGGTAATGCCGTTGATGCCAATGCGATTCCCATTGAAAAAGATAATGCGGATGATTCATTTGCCGCTGCAGCTTGTATTGGTTGCGGAGCCTGTGTAGCTGCCTGTAAAAATTCATCAGCTATGTTATTTCTTTCCGCTAAAGTTTCACATCTTGCCTTATTACCCCAGGGACACCCGGAAAGAAAAACCCGTGCTTTAAATATGGTTGCTCAAATGGATAAGGAGGGATTTGGTTCTTGTACTTTTACGGGTGCCTGTGAAGCGGTTTGTCCAAAAGAAATTTCGATTACAAATATTTCCAGGTTGAATAAAGAATACTTCAGCGCCGGGTTAACTATTGATAAATAATTTTTTTTCGCAAAATTATCAAAGCCCTTCGGGGCTTTTTTTGTTTCCATCAACATCAGTAAATTCATGGAAACGAAAATTATTATACACGTTTACAATTCACAGATAATTTAATCACCATGAATAGCAGCCAGGAAAATAATTTATCAAATAGAATTAAAAATTGGCTAAATGATGTTCAGCCACCCATAGCCGAAATCAATCCAAGAACATTTGTTTTGCATGGTGATACCATAGTGGATGATTATTATTGGATGAATGACTTTTTTAAAAAAGGACCAGATAGTGCTAAGGTTGTCAATTACCTGAAGGAGGAAAATGACTACGTAGAAAAAGTGATGGCTCCAACAAAAAAATTCCAGGATAGCTTGTTCCATGAAATGAAAAACCGCATCAAAGAAAAGGATGAATCTGTGCCGGTTTATGATAATGGTTATTACTATTACACACGAAGCGACGAAGGCAGGCAATATTTTAAATACTGTCGTAAAAATGGTAGCCTGGATGCTGAAGAAGAAATTTTGCTGGATATTGATGA
>JAKFER010000049.1:0-2291 GCA_036675565.1 Chitinophagaceae bacterium | reverse complement strand
TTTGGGGAAACTTAGGTGCATTTCCAAATCCACCCCAAACTTTATCGGATGATTTGAGCAAATTTGAAGTTATTTCATCAGTAGCCATTTTACTTAACCCTTCTTCCCCTCCTGGAATATTATTGGTGCCAAATGAATTTGACTGTACCAGGTGATCGACCATTTTTTCTGCCTGGTCATCCACTTCTTTCCGCCGCTCTTTAAATAATTTAACGAGTGATTCCAGAGTTTCCATCCAAGAGCCCCTGTTAAAAGCTCTTTTGGGTGGAAAATAGGTGCCCCCATAAAATGGTTTTCCTGCAGGCGTTAAAAAAACATTCAAAGGCCAGCCACCACTGCCGGTTAGGGCCTGTACGGCATCCATATATATATGATCAAGATCGGGCCGCTCTTCCCGGTCTATTTTGATATTGACAAAATGTTTGTTCATAAAATCAGCCGTAGTCTCATTTTCGAAACTTTCTCTTTCCATCACATGACACCAATGGCAAGCTGAATAACCTATACTGACCAGGATTGGTTTGTCTTCATTCTTTGCTTTTTCCAATGCTTCATTTCCCCAGGGATACCAGTCAACCGGGTTATGAGCATGTTGAAGCAGGTAAGGACTGCTTTCATTGATTAGCCTGTTTTGAAATTGATTCATGATTTAAAGGTCGCAATATCTACATCAATGAAAAAAGTTTAGGCTGGAATTTGAAAGGGGGATGAATTTGGAAATAGAAAAAGCCGGGTAAAAATTCCCGGCTTTTCTTAAAAATTTGAGGCTATGAAAACAATCGTTACATTCAACTAATGCTATTTCTTCTTGATTACTTTGCTTAAATAGGTGTCTAAAGCGGCAACCATGGATGGGGTCTGTGGTTCAGGAGCTTTAATGGTCAATTCCATTCCAGCTTGTTCCACAGCTTTAAAAGTATTACTTCCAAAAGCACCGATCAAAGTGCCATTGGGTTTGTATTGTGGCATATTATCAAACAAACTCTTTACACCACTTGGAGTAAAGAAACAAATGATATCATAATTGCTGTTTTCCAATATTTCTTTCACATCCGTACTGCGGGTGCGATACATGAATGCTAATTCAAACTGGCATTCATTCTTTTTAAGCCAGTTTACTATATCACTGTCCTGTTGGTTTTCTGAACACACATAAAGGAATTGCTCCGTATTTTTATGTTTGTTGATCACATCCATAAAACTACGTGTAGTTCCATCGGCACCATAAAACACTTTACGCTTTCGGTAAAGGATAAATTTTTGAAGATAAAGGGCTACAGCTTCAGTAATACAAAAATATTTGGTATCCTGGGATACGGTGACTTTCATCTCCTCGCAACTGCGAAAAAAATGATCGATAGCGTTCCGGCTGGTAAATATTACTGCCGAATAAGCCTGGATATCTATTTTTTGCTTTCTGAATTCTTTGGCTGGAATGCCTTCCAGTTCAATAAATGGGAAAAATTCCAGGTCTACATTGTATTTCCTGGAAAGTTCGTAATAGGGGGACTTGTCGCTTTCTGGTTTTGGCTGAGTAATGAGAATTTTTTTTACAACTTGGTCTGCAATCCCTATTTTTTTTACTCCGTTTTTAACCATGGTGGATTATGCTAAAAGTTTTGTCAAAGGTAATTACGTTCGTTCAAAAAATAATAATAACGCCTTGTAAATCAATAACAGTGGCGCTATTTCGAAAGCACAAAGGTATAAAAAGAAATGGAAGAGGTTTACATTTATTTGATTATGTACCGCTGCAAAGGTCAAAAAAAACCGGTAAATCAACAAACCTCCTAAACCTATCCAGGAAATAACCAAAACAACTTCAAGGATTTCCGGGGATGAAAAAGCCATTAAAACAATAATGGGTAAAAGGAAAATCCCAATAATTTTATTAATAATAAATACAATGAAAATATAATTATCTGCCGTTTCCCGGAGGTTAAATAACCAACCGGCTGTTTTTAACCAGATGAATTTGACCAGGTATATTACGGTCAATGCAAAAATGGCATATAACATAATCAGCCAAAAATCAGCCGGCTCTATGATCTCAAAATATTGAAACAGGAAAGTGGCATAGAAAGCCCCACTTAATACAAAAAACAAGTTTAATAAAGCAGACGCTAAAGGCGTTTGGATCAATTGTTCCCTGATCTGCCTTTGCTTCATGGTCTTATTAAAAAACAGACGAAACAGGTCATGCAGGTATTTTTCAAATCCCTGCCTGAATAATCCAACCATAAAAAGCAATCCAACCAGGGAATAAAACCAATACTCTTTACCCTCCCACT
>JAKFER010000155.1:0-15649 GCA_036675565.1 Chitinophagaceae bacterium | reverse complement strand
AACCACCCATAAAAGTGATGACATTTATGCCCATGGATCCGCTACTGCCCGTGGTTTGCTGCTGCTCAATGATCTTGCTTTGTTGCTGTGGGGTTATACCAAAATGATCATTGATATAAGTTTGAACAGCGGCCAGAAACTTTTTCACTTGTCCCTGTATGTTAGTAATATCTTCTGTAAGATCAGAGATCTGCCAGGAAAGCACAAAGATTAGTAGACCTGCGATGGAGATAATAATCAACAGGCATATTAAAACCGCCAACCCTCGCGGCCAGCCTTTTTTTTCAAGTTTCTGGCTGATGGGTAACATCAGCATCGAAAGTATTCCTGCAAATGCCACCGGTATCAGGAAATCCCTTGCATAATATAAAGCCACAATAACCAGGATAAAGAAAATCAACAACCTGATAGAACGGTTTAGTAATGAATCTTGCATGCTAAAATGTAATTAAAAGAATATGCCACCTAAAGGTGGTTTAAAGGTGGCATATATCAAAAGCTTTAAAATTACCTGGCTGCGATGCTGGCAGGATATTTTTCGATTTTCTTGCTCACTGGAGGAAGGGTTCTTAAATATGCGTAAATAGCTTTCAGATCATAATCATCCATTTGAGAAAAATAAACCCATGGCATGATGGAGTTTAGTTTACCTGGATCGAATAAATAATTGTTTTTATCCCGGTACTGTATAAATTTTTGCAAAAACATTTCTTCTGTCCACGCACCTATGCCCGTTTCTTTGTCTGGTGTAATATTAGCCGATGTAACGGTAAAGGTGGGTAGATTGAATGTAAACCCTCCTGCAAAAGGCTGTCCATATTTTCCATTTTCCATTGGAGTATGACAATCAAAACAGGCTGCCGATTGAACCAGGTATTCACCATATTTTATTTTGTCTGATGCCGGTGGCCGTACATTATTATCCGCTGAAGTCTGCAGGTTTGGAGGATAAACCATATGCAGTGGAACAAACAATTTGCGTTCCGGCACTTTATGTTTTATTGGTTTTAACGTTCTCAAGTAAGCGATAATATCCATGATATCCTGTTTAGCCATGCGGTTGTAACTCACATAGGGCATGAGCGGAAATAGTGTATCACCATTTTTACTGATGCCCCGCGTAATGGCCCTGAATATTTCATCATCCGTCCAGGTGCCAATACCGGTTTCCGGATCCGGAGTTATGTTACGTGCATACAGTAAACCTGGTATACCTACTGTTTTTTCATCAAACAACTCTCCGCCCATACCTTCGGTACCATCTTTTACAGGACCACCAAAATATTTGTAATCACGTTCACTGTGACAATCCAAACAGATCGTTACTTTGGTCACAATGTATTTACCTCTTTCTATGCTTTGATTTAATGAATCCGGGTTGGAAGTGGCATCCCCGATTGGCTCGTTAGAAGTATTACCGGTGCAATTGATTAATACGAGACACATCATGACTGACATGATGATAAGAAACAAAATTCTATATCTCATAACGTTGGTTTTAGGATATAAAAGTTATGCATTTTAATCCTAAAAACTTGAGGCGAAAAAAAATATTAGAGCGAGGCTGGGTTAGCGGGACTTTAGTGTCCAAACGAAAACTTAGTAACGGGAAATCTGTTCTTTCAACAATTTGCGGGCAAAATGGATCCGGCTCTTAATGGTTCCCAATGGTTCATTCAGGATATCTGAAATTTCGTGGTATTTATATCCTTCAAAATAAAGCAGGAAAGGGGTTTTGAATATTTCCGGGAGTTCATGTATGGTTGCATTGATTTCCTTTAACCGCAATTTGCCTTCTGCCGTATTGGCAATAGCTGATTGGTTATAATCGAGCAGGAAGTCATTTTGAGTAGAATCAAAAATGGTTTGCTGGCGGGATTTGCGCCTGTAATCATTAATGAAAATATTGCGCATGATGGTAAATAACCATGCTTTTATATTGGTGCCAACATTATACTTCTCTTTGTTGGCAATGGCCTTAAAAAGTGTTTCCTGGTAAAGGTCCTTGGCTGCCTCAGAATCCCTGGTAAGGTTGATAGCAAAGGGTTTCAGAAAATCCGCATTTTTCAGTAACAGCTGGTTGAATTCCAATTTTGACATGGCTTAGTGTTTTAAATTTACCAAGAACACTAAGTTAATAAATAAGCTTGATTTGAAAAAATTAATGTTGGAACATTTGTTTTAATTTAGGAAATGAGGTTGGAGGAATTAGGGACTGGGAATTAGGAATTGGGAGCCAAATTCCTAATTACAAATTCCTGATTCCAATTACTACAAATAGGCATTCCTGATATTACCGCTTTCGAGCACCCGTTGCAGGCCTTCATATACTTTTACATCATGCAAACCCTGTAAGTGGCGAATATGATGCATATCGGTACCTACCAGATTGTAATATTCTTTTTTAGCCAGGTATTGAGAGAATTCCTGGACAGACCGGCCATAAAAACCGCCCAGCGACAGCAGGTTTAGCTGGAACATGCAGCCATAATCCTTCAACTCATCATAAAAATTACGGGTATGTTCCAGGTATAGATAACGCTCCGGATGAGCGATGATGGGTTGATACCCTTGTAATTGCATTTCAAACAACACATCTTTCAACTCCATCGGCGGATTGGCCAGCGAAAATTCTACCAGCACCATTGTTTTATGTATTGTGAGCAGCTGCTTCTTATCTGCCAGTAATTCCCTGAAATGCTCATCAATAAAATATTCAGCAGCGGCATGCACTTCAATATCAAGGCCTTTTTCCTTTACAGCTTCTCTTAAATCCAGCAATCTTTTTAGAATATCCTCTCTTGTATTGGGATACATATCCCACATGATATGGGGTGTAGTATAAATTTTTTTGTACCCCAACTCAACCAACCCGCTGATCAGTTTCAGCGATGTGGCCATATCCGGCGAGCCATCATCAATACCCGGAATCAGGTGACTATGCATATCTGTATTCAGTATGCTGTAATCAACAGGAACCGTGGCTTTTTTTTTGAAGAAAGAGAACATCTTTACTGCCTGCTTTTTTTATCCAATAAATGATAATACACTGCTGCCATGTCTTTTACCAATCGTTTATAACTGAATTTTTCCATTACCAATGCGGACCCGGTTTTTCCCATGCTTGCCCGGGCAGCATCATCTTCAACAAGTTTTAATAAGTTACGGCAAAACTTTTCATGCTCCTCAACACCCGAAAGCAGTGCCGTTTCACCCTCCACTACAATATCTGCAATACCACCTACCCTGGTTGAAACAATGGGCTTGTTGGATGCCTGTGCTTCAATCAGGCTTACCGGTGTACCTTCATTAAAAGAGGTCAAAGCCACAATGTCCAATCCTGCATAAATCCTGTCAACATCACTTCGCCATGAAGTAAAGACCAATGGATGAGGATGTTCCGCTGCCTGCTGGGTAGAAAAATCAATGCCAAGGCCGGCAGCCATTTCTTCTATCGGTTTCCTGGTATCTCCATCGCCGATGACAAACGCTTTAATTTTTCGATTGGTATGTTTTAAAACATAATCTATGGCCTCTATAAATAAGGTATGATTTTTAACCGGGACCATCCTGCCAATGATGCCAATAGCTATTTCATCATCAGCCACCTGGAACTCCTGCCTGAAGGAAATTCTTTTAGCTTCCTGGTCTTCCCTGAATTTATCCAGGTTAAAACCCAGTGGCACCAGGTGAAATTTATTTTCAGGTGCGATCCGGAAATCTTCTACCAGCTCCTTTTTTTGCTGTTCACTGATGGCGATAATACCATCGGATTGCCGGGCCAGGTGGCGTTCTATCTGGATGAATGCTTGTGTCTTTAACTTATTAAAATAGGAATGAAAAACATGCCCATGGTAGGTATGCACAATAACCGGCACCCGCATGGCTTTGGCAGCCATCCTGCCCAATGCCCCCGGTTTTGCGGCATGTGTATGGACAATATCAGGCTTAAATTCCCGCATGATATTTTTTAATTTCTGGTAAGATCGGGCATCCTTTCCTGCATGCAAGGATCTGCCCATTTCCGGGATATATACGGGTTTAATATCCAGGTCTTTCAATAAAAATCCTGCATCCTGCTCATGATCTTCCTTTTCTCCCACTACAAACATGGTCTCAAATTCTGGAGCCATATATTTGGTCAGTAACAAAGCATTTAAAATAGGGCCGCCCACGATCAGGCGATTCATGATACGCAATACTTTCGGCATGAAGCGAAGTTAGTTGATTGGATGATTTGTGAACACGGGTATTGGGAATTGGGGATTTGGAATTAGGCGGACTATCCATATTTAAGACCCTATTCCTAAGATGGAATTAGGGAATTTGGTATTTGGAATTTGGAATTAGGCGGACTGTCCGCACTTGTGACCCAATTCCTAATATTACTAATTCCCAATTCCAAAACCATTCAACCAATCAACAAACAACAAATCAACTATTACCAATTTTTTTTTCACATTTCCACGATCTGTAAATTTTATAAAATCTCAAAATATAAATTTCTCAAATTAATTTGTACATTGAGCCATGACGTTAGACGACTTCAATTTACTGGATGAAATAGCCCAGATTGACCTGATCATTAACAGTGTTTGTGTGGGTGGAAGAGATGCTGGCGTCTATAAAGTTTTACTCTTTCATGTTCACCATTTTTATGTAGAAGTCTTCTTCCATAAACATGAGCGTTACATCACGAAGTTCGTCGCCTTTGAGGGTACTGATAAACTGGAGCCCTACCTTGAAAAAATGCAACTGGAGATCGGCAAGTACTGATCTGCCCCAATAATTATTCATTTATTTTTTGACCTGTTTGTTTGTCAAATCCAATGGTTGTGTAATGGACATGGAGCTACCCATGTTATAATTCATATAGCCGGTTGATAAAGAACATTTAATAGTTTGACCTGCATCAGCTTTTATCAATGGAAACTTGAGAACCTTTAATAAGTTTTAATCAAGTAAAATCTATTTTTATGGCTCTTAAGATAACAGAAGAATGCATCAACTGCGGTGCGTGTGAACCAGAATGTCCGAACAATGCTATTTATGAAGGTGGTGTGGAATGGTCCATGTCCGATGGAACCACCGTTACCGGTTCATATGTTCTCGTCGATGGCAGTGTTGTTAATGCAGCTGATCGACTGCCACCCATTTCTACAGACATTTATTTTATTTCACCCAGCAAATGCACTGAATGCCAGGGCTTTCACGAGGAACCCCAATGTGCTTCCGTGTGCCCGGTTGATTGTTGTGTACCTGATGAAGTATATGCCGAGACAGTGGAACAACTAATGGCTAAGAAAGAAATCCTGCATACATAATTAATAGTATGGAAACACCAACGAAACATATAGAAAAGACAACTTCAAAAATTGAAGTTGATAAAATAGTGATCCGCTTTTCCGGCGATTCGGGTGATGGTATGCAATTGACTGGCATGCAATTTACCGATACGGCGGCTTTGCTTGGAAATGACCTGAATACTTTCCCAGATTATCCATCTGAGATCCGGGCCCCGATAGGCACAGTGGCCGGCGTTTCCGGCTTCCAGGTTCATTTGGGAAGTACAGAAATATATACAGCCGGCGACCAGTACGATGTGCTGGTAGCCATGAATGCCGCCGCATTAAAAGTGGATCTGCCCCGATTGAAACGGGGTTCCATCATCATTGCCAATGCACAGGGTTTTGATGCTAAAAATTTAAAACTGGCTAATTACCCCGATGGTGTAAATCCATTGGAAAATGGATCGCTGGATAATTATATTGTGCACCTGGTTGATATAACCAAACTGACAAAAGAATGTCTCTCAGGTACGGGACTTGGCATGAAAGAAATTGAGCGATCAAAAAACATGTTTGTACTGGGATTGCTGTTCTGGATGTTTGATAAACCACTGGATCATACATTAAAATTTATCAGGGATAAATTCGCTAAGAAGCCGGAAATAGCCGATGCCAATGTACTGGCTTTACAGGCCGGATGGAATTATGGCGAGAACACGGAGATTTTTACAACCCAGTTTAAAGTGGCGCCTGCAAAACTGCCTGCTGGTACTTACAGAAATATTACAGGGAACCATGCAACAGCTATTGGTTTGATTGCAGCAGCAGAAAAATCAGGATTACCATTGTTTATCGGATCCTATCCCATCACTCCGGCTACTGATATTTTACAGGAGCTTTCCAAATACAAAGCCAACGGAATAAAAACTTTCCAGGCAGAAGATGAGATTGCAGGTATATGTGCAGCTATCGGGGCTTCTTATACCGGCAGCCTTGCAGTAACAACCACTTCAGGTCCGGGCATGTCATTAAAAACAGAAGCCCTGGGTTTTGCAACCATGCTGGAAATTCCATTAGTAGTTGTGAACGTCCAACGCGGCGGACCTTCTACCGGTTTACCAACCAAAACAGAGCAAGCCGATCTTTTAATGGCCATGCATGGCCGCCATGGTGAAGCGCCATTACCCGTATTAGCCGCCTCCTCTCCTGCCGATTGTTTCGATACGGTAATGGATGCTTCCCGGCTTGCCATTGAACATATGACACCCGTGATATTTTTAAGTGATGGCTATATTGCCAATGGCTCTGAACCCTGGCGTTTTCCCACAAATGAAAACATCCCTGCCATCAAAGCACCCATGCTAAAAAAATTGAATGAAGGAGAAACTTTGATGCCTTATAAGCGGGATGAAAATTTTGTAAGGCCATGGATCAAACCCGGCACCAAAGGATTGGAACATCGCATTGGCGGACTGGAAAAAGAAAACGGAACCGGTAATGTTTCTTACGAACCAATCAACCATGAAAAAATGGTGCAATTGCGTGCCGCCAAAATAAAAAAGATCGAAGATTTTATTCCATTAGCCAAACCGGACAGTGGAAATGAAAATGGAGAAATTTTAGTATTGGGTTGGGGTTCCACCTATGGCGCCATCAAAACAGCAACCAGGGAGTTAATAGCAGAAGGTTATGACGTTTCACATATCCATCTGCGTTATATCAACCCATTTCCTAAAAACCTGGGTGAACTACTTCATAGCTATGAAAAGATATTGATCCCTGAAATGAACAGTGGCCAGTTGTTACAATTGATCAGGGCAAAATACCTGGTACCTGCTGTAGGCTATTCAAAAGTTCAGGGACTTCCTTTCGCCACTTCCGAAATAAAAGAGAAAATCATTGAATTAACAAAAACCTATTAAAATGGAAACTAGTACCATACAGACAAATGGTAAACTCGTATCAAAAGATTTCTCTTCTGATATGGAAGTAAAATGGTGTCCCGGCTGTGGTGATTATTCCATTTTAAAACAGGTGCAAACCGTTTTCCCGGAAATGGGCGTGAAAAAAGAAAACTTTGTTTTTATTTCCGGTATCGGTTGTTCATCACGTTTTACTTATTACATGGATACATATGGAATGCACTCCATACATGGCAGGGCTGCAGCCATTGCTTCTGGTGTAAAAGCTGCCAATCCTGAACTCAGTGTATGGATTGTTTCCGGTGATGGAGATTCACTCTCTATTGGTGGCAATCATTTCATCCATTTAATGAGAAAAAATTTTGACGTCAATTACCTGTTGTTCAACAACCAGATTTACAGCTTAACCAAAGGACAATATTCACCCACATCTGAAAAAGGAAAGATCACCAAAACCTCACCTTATGGTTCCATTGAAGAACCATTCAATCCTTCTGAACTCGCTTTGGGTGCAAAGGCAAGTTTTGTTGCCAGGACATTGGACCGTGATCCTAAACACATGCAAGGCATTTTAAAAAGAGCACATGTACACAGGGGTACTTCATTTGTTGAAATATATCAAAACTGTCCTGTTTTTAATGATGGTGCTTTCTTTGCTTTTTCTGACAAGGAAACCAAAAAAGAAGAAGCCATCTTCCTGGAGCATGGCAAACCTTTACTGTTTGGAAACAACGGGGATAAAGCCATTCGTTTAGATGACCTGACACCGGTAATTGTGAATATTAATGATGAATGTGTAAATGATCTTTGGATACATGATGAAAAGGATAAGACAAAGGCGAATTTAATTTCAAGATTTTTTGATACCCATTTTGATGGTGTTCATTTCCCACGACCATTCGGTGTAATATATGCGGAAGAAAGGCCTACTTATGATGATATTCTATCTGATCAAATGGAGAAATTATACATTAAGAAAGGAAAGATCCCATTAAATAAAATTTTATCGGGTGATAAAACCTGGGAAATTTTATAATGAATTAAAAATAATTCTTTCAGCCATAATTGCATAGACGTTTTATGATGACTATCATCCATATCTAAAAAATATTAAGCTACCAGTCAAAAATATAACGGTGTTCATTAAAAAATAAGAAATAAACAACTGAAAAAAGGTATGAGAGTCGTAAATTTCAAGAGGATTAAAAACCAACGTAAAAGAATTTCCCTATGGGTCCTGTCTCATTAATAGTTCTAACCATTGCGGCCGTTGCTTTTTCCGCCGGCGGAATACTGGTCGGCAAAATTTTTAACAAAGGAAGCAAGAACCTGCAGAAAGGCCAGCCCTATGAATGTGGTATACCAACAGAAACCTCTCCCTGGCACCAGTTCAATGTAGGATATTACCTGTTTGCTTTACTGTTTCTCATTTTTGATGTGGAACTGATTTTCATGTATCCATGGGCGGTAGTTGTAAAAAAGATGGGTCTAGTTGCGTTGGTTGAAATTGTCATATTCATTTTCATTTTATTCATGGGTTTTTTATACGCCCACAAAAAAGGAGCGTTGAAATGGATGTAAGAGAAGAAATAAGAGAAACCAACAAAGATTTTCCGGGACAAATCATACCAACACCCGGCGGCGGAATCATTGCAACCAGCTTCCAGGATATTGTTAACTGGGCACGTTCCAATTCTTTATGGCCCCTCACTTTTGCCACCAGTTGCTGTGGTATTGAAATGATGAGTGTGGCATCTGCCAAATATGATTTTTCTCGCTTCGGTTTTGAAGTGGCCCGTGCCACACCCAGGCAGGCAGATGTGATCATCATTGCCGGAACCATCGTAAACAAAATGGCGCCGGTATTAAAAAGATTGTACGACCAGATGGCCGATCCGAAATATGTTGTAGCCATGGGTGCCTGCGCTATCAGTGGCGGTCCATTCTTCTATAACACTTATTCCGTTGTAAAAGGTGCGGATCATGTTATCCCTGTTGATGTTTATATTCCCGGCTGCCCTCCCCGACCCGAAGCTTTATTGCATGCGCTGATTGCATTACAGGAAAAAATAAAAAGCGGTTATACCCGGGAACAGATCCGCACAGAAAAAATCCAGTCATGACAAACGAAGACATCAAAAATTTTATAACCCAATTTCAACCCTCCGCAACATTTGACGAAACCGGTGAATGGTTGAATATTTTAATCGATGCGGCAGACTGGAAACCCCTGGCCAGGCAATTAATAAATGCACCTAACAGTTATGATTACCTGTTTTGTTTAACCTGCATTGACTGGAAAACACATCTGACAATGGTTTACCATTTGTCATCCACCATACACAGGCATACGATCGTTATCAAAGCAAAAACAGACAGGACAAACCCGGTAATAGAAACCGTTTCAGATATATGGAAAACGGCGAATTTTCATGAAAGAGAAGTATTTGAATTATTTGGCGTTCATTTTAACCACCACCCGGACTTAAGAAAACTAATTCTGACAGATGATTTTGAAGGATATCCATTACGCAAAGATTTTGAAGATCCGATCAATATGATCAAACTGTAAAGACCCTAACCCTCACTGTGAGGGTGCAATGAAAGGAAAATTATTATGTATACGGAAACACAAATAATAAAAAATGCAACAGAAGTCTCCACGGTGAGCGAGGAGAATGGCGAGTTGGTGATCAATATAGGTCCGCAACATCCGGCCACGCATGGTGTATTGCATTTGGTGATCACGTTACAGGGAGAAACAATCAAAAAAATAGAACCACATTTAGGATATATACATCGTTCCATTGAAAAAATGTGTGAGAGTTTAAGCTACCGCCAGTTTATTTATGTTACCAGCAGGATGGATTATTTATCTGCTCACATGAATAATCATGCATGTGCCATGACGGTTGAAAAAGCTTTGCAGGTTGAAGTTCCATCCCGTGCACAATACATCCGGGTGATCATGAGTGAACTAACCCGCATTGCATCACATGAATTATGGTGGGGAGCCATGGCCATGGACCTGGGTGCGTTTACACCTTTCTTTTATGCCTTCAGGGAAAGAGAAACCATCAATGATATTATGGAACAAACCTGTGGAGCACGTTTAACCATGAATTATATGGTGCCCGGTGGTGTGATGGCAGATATTCATCCAACCTTTCAACAAAAAGTAAAAGATTTTATCACCCTCTTCAAATCGAAGATTGATGAATATGATGAACTGGTTACAGGTAACATCATATTCCAAAACCGGATGAAAAATGTGGGTGTACTTTCAAAAGAAGATGCCATCTCCTATGGATGCACAGGACCTGTTGCCAGGGGCAGCGGTGTAAGTTGTGATATCCGGAAAATTTTCCCATACGAAGTATATAAGCAGGTGCAGTTTGATGAGATACTGGAATCAGCCGGTGATTCTTTTTCACGTTACATGGTTCGCATCAGGGAAATGAAAGAGTCTGTGAAAATTATTGAGCAATTGATCGACAATATTCCCGAAGGTGAATTCCAGGCAAAGACAAAAGCAGTTTTGAAACTACCGAAAGGAGAATATTATACCAGGGTTGAAACAGCACGGGGAGAACTCGGTGTTTATATTGTGAGCGAAGGCGGAACAACTCCTTACCGGATTAAATTCAGGTCGCCGGGATTCTCCAATTTATCAGCATTGGAGCATATGGCAAAAGGCAGTAAGATCGGCGATTTAATGGCTACAATGGGAACGCTGGATTTGGTGATACCGGATATAGATCGGTGAGAAGTTTAGGGTTTAGAGTTTCGAGTTTAGGAATTAGGAATTAGGAATTTGGCAATTTGAAAACTGCCGGCTGGTAGGTTGAAAATTGGAATATGACATTAAAATATTAATAGAATTTATTAACAAGCATATACTCTTCAAACATCAGAACTCGAAACTCGAAACCCGAAACATTAAACAACCAAACTAAACCCTAAACAATACTCAAAAACATGTTTAGTTTTCAAGGCATAACAAACGAAATACAAAACTGGCTGAATGCAAATTTTTCACCCGGTTGGGTATTGATCATACAATCCGTGATGGTTATTCTATTGGCTATTACATTATTCGCTGTATTGGGCCTGGTGCTTGTTTTAATGGAAAGAAAAGTGGCTGCGCATATGCAACTCCGTTTGGGTCCAAACAGGGTTGGTCCCATGGGTATGTTTCAAACAACAGCAGATACATTAAAGCTGATCATGAAAGAAGGTTTAACACCGGATGGTGCCGATAAATTCCTGTTCAACCTGGCGCCATTTATCGTCATGATCGTTGCGATGCTTATTCTTGCTCCCATAGCATTTGCAGAGGGATTTCAAATATGGGATATTAATATTGGTGTATTATATATAACTGCGATTTCTTCACTTTCCGTTATTGGAATATTAATGGCAGGATGGGCCAGCAACAATAAATATTCATTACTTGGTGCCATGCGCAGTGGAGCGCAGATTGTTAGTTATGAATTGTCGGCAGGTCTATCCATTCTTACCATTGTAGTTTTAAGCGGAAGCCTGCAGATTTCAGATATCATCAATGCCCAACAAAATGGATGGTGGATTTTCAAAGGACATATTCCTGTCATCATCGCCTTCGTCATTTTTATCATTGCAGCAACAGCCGAAACAAACAGGGCGCCATTTGATTTGGCAGAAGCGGAGTCTGAATTAACCGCAGGTTTTCATACAGAGTATTCAGGGATGAAGTTCGCATTGTTCTTTTTAGCAGAATACATCAACATATTTATTGTGTGTGCGATTGGCGCAACGCTGTTCCTGGGAGGCTGGATGCCTTTTCATATTGGAAACTGGCAGGGCTTTAATCATATCATGGATTATATACCATCGTCGGTTTGGTTCTTTGGAAAAACATTCTTTTTAATTTTTGTGATCATGTGGTTCCGGTGGACTTTCCCAAGATTAAGAGTTGACCAGTTATTGAATTTAGAATGGAAATATTTATTGCCGATCAGCATGTTCAATTTGTTATTGGCAACTGTGATGGCAATATTTCAGTGGCATTTTTAAAATGTTTAAAGTTTAGAGTTTAGGGTTTAGAGTTCTAAAAATTAAATTTTAAAAAAAGAACAATATCTTTTTTCAAAACTTAAAAATATAAATTGGTAATAAATAAAAACACGAATAACTAAACTCTAAACCCTAAACCTTAAACTCTGATAAACTCGAAACTCATGTTCCTAACTCAATATATATCCGACATCTACAAAGGCGTAAAATCTTTGTTGATCGGCATGAAACGCACCGGGCATTATTTTGTGCGGCCAGGAGAAATCATCACCGAACAATATCCTGATAATCGTGACACCTTAAAAATGGCCGACCGTTTTCGCGGCGAGGTGATCATGCCGCATGATGAAAATAATGAGCATGCCTGCACCGGTTGCACTGCCTGCGAACTGGCTTGTCCCAATGCAACCATCAAGATCATTACCAAATTTGATATTACACCCGAAGGGAAAAAGAAAAAAGCATTAGACACCTTTGTTTATCACCTGGAACTATGCACCATGTGTAATTTATGTGTAGAGGCATGCCCGACGGATGCCATTAAGATGGGACAAAATTTTGAACACAGCGTTTATGATCGCAGCATGCTGACAAAAAAATTAAATAAACCAGGATCAAAAATCAGGGAGGGTGTAGAATAATGGGCGCATCAGCAATAATATTTTATGTGATATCCGCATTCATATTAGGAATGGGGATGCTGGCTGTAACTTCCCGGAAGATATTCAGGTCAGCCATCTGGTTACTGCTTACATTAGTTGGCATTGCCGCACTTTATTTTTGGATGCATGTTGAATTCATCGCGGCCGTTCAGATCATTGTTTACGTAGGTGGCATTGTCGTATTGATCATCTTCTCCATTTTCCTAACGCAGCAATCAGGTATAGAAATGAAGAAGACTTCCATTAAACGAACCATCTTTTCTGTGCTTGCAGCCTTGTTTGGTTTTGGCTTTTCCTACAACCTGATCACTGAATATAATTTTGCTGCACCCAGTACATTGCCATTTAATGTTTCGGTTGATGCAATAGGAACACAAATGTTAAGCACCACCGAATATGGATATATACTTCCGTTTGAAGTGGTCAGTATGTTATTATTATCTGCCATGATCGGTTGTATTGTTATAGCTATGAAAACACCGGAACAGGAACCACCGGTAATAGAAAAAATAACAATTGAAAAAGAAGCAGAAGGTCCCACAACTTTAATCATACCCACCATTTCAAAACCTGTAATTACAGAGGAGGCCAAATGACTGAAATACCACTAACCCATATTCTTTTTGTAAGTACGGCCCTGTTCTTTATTGGCATGTATGGATTGTTTACCAGGCGCAACCTGATCACCATGCTGATGTCGATCGAACTGATATTGAATAGTGTGAACATCAATTTCGTGGCCTTTAATAAATATTTATATCCTGGTAAAATGGATGGAATATTCTTCACCATATTTATCATTGTCATTGCCGCCGCTGAAGCTGCCGTAGCCATGGCCATCATCATTAATTTATATCGAAGTCACCGATCCATTGATGTGGAAGATGCAACAGAATTGAAATTTTAGCATAACATGGTTTAATTATGAACTACGCAACTTATATCGCACTGATCCCATTATTGCCGCTTGCAACTTTTGTATTGCTCGGATTATTTGGCAGAAAATATTTTAATCAATCATCCGGCATTATTGGCACCACATCATTACTGGCCTCTACATTACTTTCTTTATATGTAGCTTACCAATATTTTTTTGTTGATGGAAAAGCAAATGGTGTTTACCAGCAAATTATTGCTTTTAAATATCAATGGCTGAATTTTTCTCCTGATGTATCGATAGATATGGGTGCCGTCCTGGATCCTATTTCGGTGATGATGATCGTTGTGGTTAGTTTCATTTCTTTAATGGTGCATATTTTCAGTTTGGGTTACATGAAAGGAGAAGAAAGGTTTGCAACTTATTTTGCTTTCTTATCCCTGTTTACTTTTTCCATGCTGGGGCTGGTGCTTTCATCTAATATTTTCCAGATCTATATTTTCTGGGAACTGGTAGGTATTTCGTCTTTTCTTTTAATCGGATTTTATTATAAAAAACCATCCGCTGTCGCCGCATCTAAAAAAGCGTTTATTGTTACCCGTTTTGCAGATCTTGGATTCCTGATCGGCATTTTAATCCTGGCCTTTTACAGTGGCACACTGGATTTTGGTTTACTGATCGAAAGATTAACATCCACCCAATCAGCTGAATTCATCGGCATTACTACCGCATCTTTCCTCGGCGTTTCGATGTTAACATGGGGATTGGGATTGATATTTATTGGCGGTGCGGGTAAATCGGCGATGTTCCCTTTACATATCTGGTTACCCGATGCAATGGAAGGACCAACACCTGTTTCTGCTCTGATCCATGCCGCCACCATGGTTGTAGCAGGTGTGTTTTTAGTTGCCAGGTTATTCCCCATTTTTTCGATGGATGCCATTGCTTTAAATTTCGTAACCTGGATCGGAGTGATAACTGCACTTGTTGCAGCCATCATTGCATGTACGCAAACGGATATAAAAAGAGTGCTGGCATTCAGCACCATGTCGCAAATTGGTTTTATGATGTTTGCACTCGGCATTTCAGGTAACAGTGGTGAAAACGGGTTAGGTTATACGGGTTCCATGTTCCATTTATTCACCCATGCTTTTTTCAAATCATTATTATTCCTGGGTGCCGGTGCCGTTATACATTTTATTCACAGTAATGACATGAAGGATATGGGGGGACTAAGAAAGCTGATGCCTGTTACACATGCCAGTTTCTTAATTGCCTGCCTTGCTATTGCAGGTGTTCCGCCATTTGCCGGTTTCTTTAGCAAGGAAGAAATTTTACTCGCTGCATTCAATGCGAATAAAGTTGTATTTGTGATTGCATTATTTACGGCGGCGCTAACTGCTTTTTATATGTTCCGATTATACTTCTCCATTTTTTGGAAAGTTCATACGCCACTTAAAATTGCGGCAAATGATAATCATGCGGATGGAACGGCTTCCATGAAATGGCCTTTGATCATTTTATCTTTTTGTTCCATAGCTGCAGGTTTTGTTCCTTTTGCCAGCCTGGTTACACCCGATGGTGTGCCTATGCAAACGCATATGGACCTGGTATTTTCTGTTTTACTTGTTGCGCTTGTATTGATTGCCATTTTTCTTGCAGCCTGGTTATATAAAAATCAAAATGAAAAACCGGGAAGGATCGCTGATGCTTTCGGTGGATTGTATAAAGCAACAGATAAAAAGTTTTATATCGATGAACTGTATTTATTTATCACGCAGAAGATCATATTTAATTTAATCGGAAGGCCCGCAGCATGGATAGACAAAAATGTGGTAGATGGCA
>JAKFER010000052.1:0-2305 GCA_036675565.1 Chitinophagaceae bacterium | reverse complement strand
CACCTGCATTCCAGTACACCGTTCCCATGGCTATCAGCAACAATATTCCTGGAACCATAAATACACTTCGGACAGGAAAGATTCCAGCCAGAAATCCTCCAATGATGGGACCAATCATCCCGCGGATATGGTTTGAGGTTTGATTCAAACTGAATGCTCTTCCGCGAAAATCCTCTGGGGTTGACTTCACAACCAGTCCATTTAATGCAGGGAAAATCGCACAGTAGAAAATACCATAAACAAACCGGATAATCGAAAAACCCCATATTTGAGCAAAAAGAATTTGAGCTAACATTCCAAGTCCACCGCCGAGCAGCCCAATAAACAAGACTCGCTGAAACCCAACCTTATCCGCCCATTTCCCCCAAAGTGGAGCAAATAGAGCACTAGCTACACCAGGAAGAGATAACACAATACCAGCAAGTAATGCAGCATAAGTTGAAGATCCACCTAATTCGACAATGTATAAAGGCAGAACTGGCTCTACCGTCATGACAGAACAACTAACGATAAGTGTGAGCATTAGTACTAGGAAGAAGGGACGATTGTTAAGTGCAATCTTAAAGTCCTTTTTTATCGAACCTTTTTCCTTGCTAGGTTTGAAATTTTCTTCTTTTACCCAAAAAATAATCGACTGTTGCTTCGATCATCGGTTGCTGAACATGTTCCGGTTTATCGAATTTTATTAATTTAATTCCATCTTCGGTTGTTAGCTTGAATTCATGGTTATTAAAAACACTGAATTCAATTTTACCTTTTGAACCAATGATCTCGCAATGATCTTTTTCTGCTTGGGGTGCTGCATTAAAACACCAGCTCCCGGTAAAAACAACTTTATTTTTAAACAGAATATATCCTGCTACCATATCATCTGCGGCATAAAGGCCTGCCTGGTTTGCTGCAATACCACCAGCCTTTTCAACATCACCAAAAAAATAATACACCAGGTCAAGCTGGTGCGGCGCCAAATCATGAAACAGTCCACCACCTGATATTTCCGGATCCACACGCCAGGCAGTTTTAGGTTCTGCCAGTTCGCCGGGAGTAAGCGCAGTTTTACTGAATAACAAGTTAACGAACCTGACATCACCTATGATTTTATGTTCCAGTAATTCTTTTATCTTTTTGAATAGTGGCTGCTCCCGCCGATAATGAGCTACAACCATTTTAATATTATTATTTGTAGAAAATGTTGTAATGGCCTTTGCTTGCAGGTAATTAAGCGCCATCGGCTTTTCAATATAGACAGGTTTTCCTGCCCCCATAGCGGCCATTGCATAATCATAGTGAGAAGATGGCGGTGTGGCAATATAAATAGCATTAACTGCAGCATCATTGATCAGTTGGTTTGCATCATTGTACCAACAATCCACCTGGTGACGCAAAGCATAATCTTTAGCCTTTGCTGCA
Organism: Chitinophagaceae bacterium; assembly: GCA_036675565.1. Classification (GTDB taxonomy): domain Bacteria; phylum Bacteroidota; class Bacteroidia; order Chitinophagales; family Chitinophagaceae; genus JACCYQ01. The sequence goes on along the minus strand of JAKFER010000052.1, from coordinate 895 downwards.
TCTCTTCGCATTACGGCAACCAACCTTGAATCAGCCACCTTATTAAAGGCAGGTCCGCTTTTTACTTCAGTAACATCACCACAACCAATAATGCCCCAGTTTATCTTTTTCATAATTAAAGATATAGCAGGAGGTTGATTAGTTGAAAAGTTGATAAGTTTAAATATAGTGGAATGCTATTTCAGCTAAACATTTAAACAACTCAACCCCTAAACGTAAATTATTAGATTTTCTTCAACAGATCAGCCTAGCGCTTCCGCATATCTTTTAAAATTATCGAGAATAGCCTGCCAGCCGTTCCTTTGTAATTCAACCGGATTTGTTTCTTCTGCATCAAAACGTTCCTCCACTTCTGTATGATCTCCATTGGATGTAAAACGCACACTTACTTTTCTCCCATCATCCATAGTGTATTCGATATATTCATTTTCATTTACTACATCATACACGCCGCCAAAATCAAAACCCATACTGCCATCTTTGGCTTCCATACGTGTGGAGAACTGTCCACCAACCCTTAAATCATTTTTTGCACTTGGTGAGTGCCAGTCATCAGAAGCATTATTCCATTGGGTGATGTGTTCGGGTTTAGTCCAATATTCCCAAACTTTTTTGACCGGTGCATTAATCGTATTTTTTACAGTTATAACTGTTTTATTTGCTTGTTCCATTTGCAAAATGTTATTAGGTAATGAATATATTGGCTTAACAAAAATGAATTAAATTTTTAAAAAAGACACAGTGTAATTATGACATCTACAGGTTTGAATACGACCCTGTAAATCACCATTAATTTTACAATGCCTTACCAGAAGTTAAGGTTTGAATAGCCTGTTCCAGGGCTTTCCTGTTTCCCTCATCAGGTGCCTGGGGTAATGCAAGTTTTGCATGTTTC
>JAKFER010000255.1:0-15836 GCA_036675565.1 Chitinophagaceae bacterium | reverse complement strand
GCAAGGTCCGAAGATCCCCTGCTTTCCCCCGTAGGGCGTATGCGGTATTAGCATTCCTTTCGGAATGTTGTCCCCCACTAATAGGCAGATTCCTAAGCATTACTCACCCGTCCGCCGCTAGGTTAGGTAGCAAGCTACCCTTCCCCGCTCGACTTGCATGTGTTAAGCCTGCCGCCAGCGTTCAATCTGAGCCATGATCAAACTCTTCAGTTAAAAATCATTAGTAGCTTATGGCTACAAATCTTGGCTCATCAATTTTCTGACAAATATTTCTCAAATAAACTTCGAGTAATTTTTACCATCAATCAATGAAATATTTTCGATCGATCAATCAGTAAAAATCCACACAAGTTGTTCTTCATAATCTCTTAATGATCTTCTTGCTGATTCGTCATCAGCAAGCTAGGTCGGCTATACTACTCTCTTCCCAGAGAAAGTCAACTGGTTTTGTTAATTATTTTTAAACCTATTCAAGACTTTCAGATTCTACCGCTTGGGCTAAATCTTTGTTTCTCAACAAGTTTTAATCAACATCACCGCCGATGGATGTGCATTCTACAGCATTTCTAATCCAACACAAACCCCTTTATTCAATTATTTATAAAAAAACTTCCACTTGTTTATTTATTCAGCAAAATGTCGCTTTTTTACTAACATTTCTTAAAATTTGATTTAACAATGAGCAATAAAGAGCTGTTAAGATAGTTAAAAGATTATTTTTTTAATTCACCTGCTGATTATAAAGTTCCGGAACTCTTTTATATGCAACACATTCGCCACTTATGTGCTGGTCTACTCTTTGTAGGCTTTACAACATTTGCATTTGCTGAAGATGTAGCGCCTACAGCTGCCAGCGAAATAGATACCAGTGCTGATCCGCAAACAGCTCAATCTTCTTCGCTTAAAGAATTAAAGAATATTGAATCCAGGTCAGGCATTATTATAATCTCTGCAAAAAATTCATTAGAAGATAAATTAAAAGGACTTGAATTAGGATCGGACGATTACCTTGCTAAACCCTTTCATTTATCTGAATTAAATGCTCGTGTACATGCCATTATAAGAAGAAGGAATCTAGATGGAAGTAAAAAAATTTCTTTTAATGAAATTGTTTTAGAACCTGAAGCAAAAAGAGTTGCAGTTGAAAATAGATCGCTTGACCTAACTGATAAAGAATACAGGCTGCTTGAATATTTTATTTTTAATAAGCGGCGAGTTTTAACAAAAACTGCTATAGCTGCTCATATTTGGGGCGATGAATATGAGCAGGTTAGTAATTATGATTTTATTTATACGCATATTAAAAATTTACGTAAAAAACTTATAGATGCGGGCAGTGAAGATTACATTAAAACAGTACATGGTACCGGTTACTGTTTTACCGATAATTAGTTTATAATTAATTGGTATGGCTTAATAATATTGGTTAAGAATGAAGCTACTTACAAAAACAACAGTTTATTTTTTAATTGCAATGATACCATTACTTGCAGCAAGTGGTTTTTTACTATTCAACCAGTTTACAAAAGCTATAAATTATCGTGTAGACAAGGAACTTATTTATGAAGAAATTCAATGGTTACAATATCTTGAGGCTACAACTGGCAATGGCAGTAATTTTATTTTACGTTCACCGGATCTGCTAATTTACCCGGTTAATGAAGCATCTGAAAATTATCCTCAAATAATAGATGTATATGGCACTAAGGCTAAAGAAAATATACAAATACCATACAGGCAATTAAGTCATGTTGTTCCGGTTAATGGTAACATGTACCAAATAGTTATAAGAAAATCTCAGGAACAAAAAGCAGCATTATTAACCAACATTACCTGGGTAATGATTTTTGTTTTTGCTGGACTTTTATTTGCAGCAATGATCTTTAACTGGTTCATCAGTAAAAAAATATGGCAACCATTTAAAACTTCCCTATATAAAATCAAAAACATAGAACTTCAAAAATTAAAGTCAATCCATTTCGATGTTTCTAATATTCAGGAGTTTAGCCAGCTAAATACTTCTTTAAATTCAATGACCAATAAAATCCATCAGGATTATGAAAGCATAAAAGAATTTACGGAAAATGCAGCGCATGAGATGCAGACACCACTTGCTGTTGCACAAACAAAAATGGAATTATTATTACAGGATGAAAATTTAAAAGAAAATCAGACCGAAGCAATAATGCAGGCTAGTACTGCCTTAAGCAGGCTGAGTAAATTAAATCAATCGCTGTTGTTGCTGGCTAAAATCGAAAATCATCAATACGAGGCAAAAGAAGACTTGAGCCTTGGTGATGTAACTAAAAAATATTTAAACCTTTTTGAAGAAATAATTAAAGACAAACAATTAAAAATCGAATTAGATTTTACCGAAGAATTTATGGTGAAATTGCACCCCTTCCTTGCGGATTCTTTAATTAGCAATTTGACAGGTAATGCAATAAAATATAATTACATAGGTGGAAAAATCCGTATAAAAATAAATAATAAAAGATTTTGCATTAGCAATACAAGTACTTTAAAACAAATAGATGACGAACAACTTTTTAAACGTTTTAAAACGTCAGGCAGCCAGGACACATCTAACGGTTTAGGATTAGCCATTGTTAAAAAAATAATTGATATTAATGACTTGCAGATCCATTATAAATATGAATCTGATTTTCATAACTTCTGCATATATAAGGTATAGATTACTTTACGATATATTAACAGCCGACCCTTTACCAGTAAGGGTTTCAGGGTTGTGGGCAACAAGTGGGCAGCATGAAAGCATTAAACAAAAGTTACTTTCTGAAAATATCAGATAATATCTACTGATTGATAATTTCCCCGGTATTCTCTCCTTGCCTCATTATTTACGCCGTTGATGGTGTTTTCTTCAAATAATATAGATTGTTGATTTAGGGCACACCAACAACTTTTCCAGGTAAACATCATGATTCTATGCAGCATTAATATGGTTGTTGGTGTAATTGAAAGATTATAAGAGGTATTTATTTGCCACCAACAACGGCGTAAAAAAATGCCCCCCTGGAAAACCAGGGGGAGTGGTTTGCTCAGGGCCTAAACCATAAACCTTATCCTATGAGCTGTAAAAGTATATGCGCATAACCGTTATTGCAAGCATTAACGCTGTATATTTTTTATAATAACAGCCAGGGGTATTCGTAATTCAAACAGCAGGAGCCAGCATCAGGCCAAAACCCCTGATAAGTTTAGAACTCATAAAGTGTTGCAAAGTACAGTTGAAAATATCCTGACTACGATTCTTTAAAGATGTGCAATAACTTAAACTGGTACTTGCATTGAAAGCAGGATAGGGTCCTTTACTGTGTGCCGTTCTTTCGCTTCCTGTATATTTGGGTCAGCCATGATAGCTCCAAGCTTTTCCATGTCTGTTACTTCCAACACTAAAACCACCGATTTAGGATCCTCCTGGTCCTGGAACGTTTTAAAACTTGATATGGCAGGAGCAAAAATATTCACCCTGTCTTCATGACCTTTAAGCCATGTATCAAAATCTCCTACTTTGTGTCGAACTACTACTGTTGGCATGATTATCTTTTTTGAAATTAAAAAAAAGAAGAAAAACTAAAACAAATTCTAATCGCTTTTGTCAGGATAAATTAGTTTCGCGGGGTGGCGATTTTCGGCAATGATTGTTAATGTGCAGGGTTTGGCGAAGTGCCGGTAGTTGTTATTACTTCAGCCCGGAATTATTACTGAGTAAAGATATATTGCTGAAGGTATATTCCAAAGCTCATCCGTGATTCTTCAGCCGATTAATATAATATGGAAGAGGATTAATTCTAAAGCCGGGTCAGTTGCTCTGATAATGGTTTATTAGTAAAACAATCACAACTCAAACCTTTTCCCGAATCCCCATTAAGCCCTTAAGCCTTACTAAAATTAAACTGCCTTTCAACCACCATTCCCTCAAAATACCGATATTATTTTGGCGCAACCAGCATGCGGTACCTCACGGATATCATTATGCGCTAAAACCTGGCCCATCTCTATACCGATTCCCAGCACCACGCTCATGGAATCATCCAGCCATTCATTGTTTTCTAAACTTATATTGATTTCTTCGCCGGTAAATTTTTCATTTGTGGCATTCCATTCAGTTGTTAATGGAATGGCAAAGGGCATATCCTGCTCTACGGAGACTTCATAACGTTTAAGGTGTGGGTTATAAAATTTATCTGGTACCACTCCGAGAGAAATGCAAAAGCGGAACACCGGGTATCTCCAGGGAAGCTTCAAATGTATCCCGGGCGTGAGTCCCGGTATAGTCATTTTTGCAGAGGCTGAATTGCGATTAGTGGTCACCGGTAGAGGATACCTCACCACACTATCAAAAAGTGTTTGCCTGTTTAATGAAAACCCATTTAATAACTCCTTATTTTGAGAAATGAATATGGAACGCTCACCCTGTTTATTCACGGTATCGAGTTTCTGGATCATTTTTGCCATGGCGTTCAATGAGCCTGTAATATTATAATCAGCCAGGTGTAACACACCCATCAGTGATTTTCGGATATCACTACCCGCCTGGGCGCATCCGGGCCACTCACGGTTATTCAATCTCAATAAAGAATTTGCCGGCATCCGGGAAATTTGCTTTTTACTTAATCCGCCTTTGCTTCGCAAAATGATCTTATCAGATCCTTTCATGGTGTATGCAGAAAGTCCGGCTATGCTGCCCGTGAACTGTATGCCTGGGGATAGTTTGGCCATTGTTTTAGGGTTTAGAGTTTAGGGTTTAGGGTTTAGGGTGTATACTAAAATATAAAATAGGATAGTGAATTGAAATAGTAGATATACGATACAGATAATATATATCTTATAAGATGAGGCTTATGAATATGACATCAATGAGTTATCTATGGAATATCTAAGGGAGGTTGATTTGTTGATAGGTTGATTTGTTGATAGGTTGAGAGGTTGAGAGGTCCTAGACCACCGCCTACGATATCCCCGGCAGGCAGGGATGGAGTTTGGAATTGGGATTTAGAAATTCGGTTGTAGTCGAAATGTGAAATGATATGAAAATCAGCTAAACAACTCAACGACTTAACGACTCAACATCTAAACCTCAGCCTCAACCTCAGCCTCAGCTTCAGCCTCAACCTCATCCTTTTTTTACTTTCCATTTTTAAATGCCGCGAACATTTACTAATTTTTCAGCGATGAAATATTTTATACCAGGGCTGATTGCAAACCGGTTTACCCGGATTATGGGATGCTGGATGGTTGTTGCCATTATATTTTCAGCATGTAAGCGTGTGACCGTTGAAGCTAACGATAACCCGCAGGGTTATGCGGATTCGCAGGTGGTGGGTACCTGGAAGATCACGGAAATACTTTCTGATAAAGCCTATGACTGGGATGGAAATGGCACCAAGGAAAAAGATGTTTTGGCAACCTATGATGATTGTGAAAAAAACATGTTGTACCAATTTATCCAGGATAAAACAGGGGTTTACCAGTTAAACTGTAATACGACCAAAAACGGCACCTGGTTAATTTTAAATACACTCTACCTGGTATGGACACCCGAAGGCAATGCCCAGCGGAATGAAAAGATCTCCAACATGACCAGTAACCAGTTTTATACTTCCCGGACCATGCAGATCGTACTGGGTGAAACGATTACGATTACTTCTAAGTGGGAGAGACAGTGAGTTTAGAGTTTAGGGTTTAGAGTTTCAGGTTGAGTCGTTCAAAGCTTTTTTAATTTGAAACTTTAATATGTTTTATTCACTGAATCATAGATCGAAAATAATTTCATTTTCAAATTGCCAAATTGCCGAATTGCAAAATTGCCGAATTGCCAAATTGATCGCTTGCATTTTCAGCCAAAACGTTCTATTTTGTCCTGGATTTTAACCTATGAAACCCTTTCTGACCATTATTTTTCTCTTCACAATGAATGTTCTTTGGGCACAAGCACCAAAGGGATTTGATTACACCATTATTTTAGGCGGATGTTTCAACCAGGACCAGGTAAGCATGAAAGTGAATAACCGGGTGGTTTTTAAAAATTATATGATCAATAACAAGGATACGAGCAGGCGGGGTAACTTTAATTTTGTGCAGGATGAGCAGGGAATCCGTATCAATTACAATGGAAGTGAGGAAAACAGGAAAGCCATTGATTTTGATTTTATATTAGACATTAAGCTTATTGTTAATAAACAAATACAACGTTTTTCAATCGACCTGCGCAAAGGGAATATCATTTTATTTGATTATTGCCCCGATTTGGGGTCATCAAAGCCGATACGTAAACTCACCACCGAACAGTTGCAAGAACCGTTTTTATTTATGTAGTTGGTTGATGGTTAGCATTTAGCGTTCAAAAGTTTTGGACGTTTAGACGTTTAGGTGTTTAGGTGTTGAGTTTTTGGTTGTTTATACAATGAATTTGAATTTTCAAATTTCACCCAAATTCCCAATTCCAAATTCCACATGCAACCTTTCAACTTATCAACCATTCAACCAACACGTAATTCTACGAAAAAAAATCTCGTATAACTCCCCACAATAATATTTTCATAAGCGTCTATATAACAAGCTCATCTTATATGACGTTAATGTAAAATCACCATCCAAAAACTGTTAATAATACTATAATAATATGGAAAATGTTTTTACATTTACAGCCCTTCCCATCATCCTATTAGCGACCACTCAAAAATCCTGTATTTCATTAGAGCCGGCCCTGAATAAGATGATCCATTCTGATTAGCAAAGCATCAATTTTATTTAGTTATTTTTTTATTCAATACGCGGATACAGGTATTGCTGAGATACCTGGCTCTGTTTGATTCAATAACAATAAACCCAAGGAGTATGATCCAACTTTAAAAAGTTTTCATTCCTGGAAAATTCACTCTCGGCTAACTGTAAAATGAAAGACGTTATAGCAGGCATATCCGCTTTGGCTAAAAGTCATCTCCATAAGGGGATGGCTCAGTCATTGGTGAAATGCCTGTTGTTGTTTGTGGTGATGATTGGGGGATTATCTCTTAAAGGAATTGCACAATGTTCAATTAGTACTCCAGCCACAATTTGCACTGGAGGAAATTTTTTATATACTGCAAATACATCTGTTAGTTCTCCAACTTTCACATGGAATTTAATCAATAACAATACCGGTGCATCGATTGTTGGTACACCCACTGCCGATCAGGCTTCGATAAATCATGGCGGAACGCCTGGTTCTTATACAATACAAGTCCAGGTTTTATCTGGTGCAACTGTAGTTGAAACATGTACAAGAACAATCAATGTTAGTGCAGCAACAGTAATAAGTAATCAGCCTACTTCAATTACATCAGGTATTGGATGTAATGTAAGTTTTAGTGTAACTGCAACCGGTACATCACCATTAAGTTACCAATGGCAAAAGAATGGAACGGATATACCAGGCGCTGATGAGGAAAGTCTTATCCTTAATAATCTTGTTGCTGGTGATGCCGGAAATTATACTGTTATAGTTACAAATGGATGCAGTTCTGTAACATCGAGTACGGCAACACTTAGTGTTAATCCACCATTAAACCCTGGTTCGCATAATACAAATCCTGTAACCGGGTGTATCAACTATAATCCTGACATATTAAATTTTAATGCTCCCAACATTCCACAATCTGGTGGATCAGCTCCTTACACTTATCAATGGCAGCTTAGTACCAACGGAGGTGCATGGAGTGATATACCTGGGGCAACAACTGCTACTTACGATCCTGCAAGTTTAGGTACTGCGGGTACATATAGTTACAGGGTGGTTGTAACAGATGCTTGTTTGCAAAGTGCAACTACTGCAGCTAAAACTATTACTATTGTTGATGATCCTACAATGACAGTTACCGGCCCATCTGCGGTTTGTTTAAATGGGGCAATTACACTGACTGCAAACATCAGTGGAGGAACCGGAACAATGACTCCTCAATGGCAAATAAGTTCTAACGGAACTACAGGTTGGACTGATATCAGCGGTGCCACTGGTTTAACATATTCGCCACCTACCAATTCATCGGGAACATTTTATTATAGAGCCTTTCTTAACCCCAACGTTGTTTCTTGTAATAATGCTTCTGCTACGCATACCCTTACGGTAAATAATATTTTGGCAGCAAGTGTTTCATCATCAAATGTGGACTGTTCTGGGGCTAACAATGGTAGTATAACTATCACTTCACCTACTGGTGGCAGTGGTACTTATGAATACAGCATCAATGGAGGTGGCAGCTGGCAATCAAGTCCAAATTTTTCCAATTTAGCTCCCAATAGTTATAATGTGCAAATGCGGGATGCTGCAATAACATCCTGTGTTGTTACACTAAATGGGACACTGAATATTACACAGCCTACAGCATTAGCTGGTAGCAGTTCTTTTACAGCTGTATTATGCAATGGTGGAAACACCGGTACGATGACGGCTTCAGGAAGTGGAGGAACATCACCTTACAGCTATGTAATTGCAGGACCTACAGTAAATACAACAGGTGCATCAACCGGAATTTTTACGGGTCTAACTGCAGGCGCATATACTGTTACCATTACAGATGCCAATGGTTGTACGGCTACAACATCACAAACCATTACACAACCTGCTGCTGCCTTGAGTGCCGGTGAGACCAATGTGGATGTACTTTGTTTTGGCCAGTCCACGGGTTCCATTGATCTGACGGTGAGTGGCGGTACAACTCCTTACACATACTTGTGGAGCAACGGAGCCACCACACAGGATCTTTCTTCACTTGCTGCGGGTACTTATTCAGTAACGGTAACGGATGCCAATGGATGTAGCGTTCAGGTAAATGGCATAGCCATTACACAGCCTGCTGCTGCATTGGGTGCCAGTGAGACCAACGTGGATGTACTTTGTTTTGGTCAGTCCACGGGTTCCATTGATCTGACGGTGAGTGGTGGTACAACTCCTTACACATACTTGTGGAGCAACGGGGCAACTACCCAGGATCTTTCTTCACTTGCTGCGGGAACATATTCGGTTACAGTAACGGATGCCAATGGATGTAGCGTTCAGGTAAATGGCATAGCCATTACACAGCCTGCTGCTGCTTTGGGTGCCAGTGAGACAAACGTGGATGTACTTTGCTTTGGTCAGTCCACGGGTTCCATTGATTTAACGGTGAGTGGCGGTACAGCTCCATACACATACTTGTGGAGCAACGGAGCCACCACACAGGATATCTCATCACTTGCTGCGGGTACTTATTCTGTAACGGTAACGGATGCCAATGGATGTAGCGTTCAGGTTAATGGCATCGCCATTACACAGCCTGCTGCTGCATTGAATGCCGGTGAGACCCATGTGGATGTACTTTGTTTTGGTCAGTCCACGGGTTCCATTGATCTGACGGTTAGTGGCGGTACAACTCCTTACACATACTTGTGGAGCAACGGAGCTACCACACAGGATATCTCTTCACTTGCTGCGGGTACTTATTCGGTAACGGTAACGGATGCCAATGGATGTAGCGTTCAGGTTAATGGCATAGCCATTACACAGCCTGCTGCTGCATTGAGTGCCGGTGAGACCAATGTGGATGTACTTTGCTTTGGTCAGTCCACGGGTTCCATTGATTTAACGGTGAGTGGTGGTACAACTCCTTACACATACTTGTGGAGCAACGGAGCTACCACACAGGATCTTTCTTCACTTGCTGCTGGTACTTATTCGGTAACAGTAACGGATGCCAATGGATGTAGCGTTCAGGTTAATGGCATAGCCATAACACAGCCTGCTGCTGCATTGACCATTGCTTCAATTTCATCTAACACCCCGGTATGTTCAAGCAGCACATTAAATCTTACATCCTCAATTTCAGGTGGCACAGGAACAATTACATACTCATGGTCAGGACCTAATGCTTTTAATTCTACTTCTCAAAATCCTTCAATTTCAAATGTAGCAGTAGCTGCTACTGGAACTTATACTTTAACTGCAACTGATGCTAATGGATGTACAGCAAGTAACACAACAGACGTCAATATCATTCAATCGGTGATACCGTCTGTCAATATTGTTGCCAATCCTGGCAATAATATCTGTGCAGGCACTTCCGTAACGTTTAACGCTACGCCTGTTAATGGGGGATCAAATCCTACCTATCAATGGAAACTGAATGGTGTAAATGTAGGGAGCAACAGTCCCAGTTTTACCAGCACTACTTTAACGAATGCAGATAAAATAACTGTTGAGTTAACTTCAGATGCTGTGTGTCCTTTACCGGCCACTGTAACCAGCAATACCATTACTATGGCGGTAAATGACCTGGTAACACCTACGGTTAGTATTGCCCCGAGTGCCAATAATATTTGCCCTGGAACATCAGTAACTTTTACAGCCACTCCCATTAACGGGGGTACGGCACCCACTTACCAATGGCAGGTAAATGGATCAAATGTAGGTACTAACAGTGCCACCTATACGAATGCAGCACTGGCTGATGGGGCGGTGGTTTCAGTGACCATAACCTCTAATGCAACTTGTCCTTCTCCTGCAACAGCAAGCAGCAGTGTTACCATGACAGTGCTACCTGCACCAGTACCATCTGTCAGCATCGTTGCAAGCGCCAATAATATTTGTCCAGCAACTTCCGTGACCTTTACGGCTACACCTGTTAATGGTGGAACTACACCTTCTTATCAATGGAAAGTGAATGGAACCAATGTAGGTACCAACAGCCCTACTTTTACATCGTCTGCTTTAAACAACAACGATGTAGTAACGGTTGTCATGACATCCAATGCAGCCTGTGCATCTCCTGCAACGGCTACCAGTGCCGGTATAACGATGATCGTATTGCCAGCACCCGTTCCCGGGGTAACAATAACTCCCAGCGAAAATAATATATGCCCCGGCACTTCCGTCACATTTACAGCAAATCCAATCAATGGAGGCACAGCACCTTCATTCCAATGGCAATTGAATGGAACAAATGTTGGTACTAACAGTAATACCTATACGAATGCTGGTTTGACAAATAATGATGTGGTAAAGGTTACTATGACTTCCAATGAACCATGTGCAAGTCCTGTTACTGCCACATCTACAGTGACCATGACCGTTAGACCGGCCATACCTGTTACACCGGGTATCATAACAGGAGGTAACAATCAATGTATTAACAGGAATAACCTGACTTACAGCATTGCAGCCGTTCCTAATGCAACCAATTATGCCTGGACGGTTCCTGCAGGCTGGACAATTGTTTCAGGGCATGGCACCACCACTATTACCGTTAATACTGGCGGATCTGCAGTTAGTGGTAATATTTCGGTAACTGCAAGCAATACTTGTGGTACCAGTACGGCACAAACATTACCCGTAACCATTACAACCGCCCCACCGCCGGCACCCGGTCCTATCGAAGGAGCAACAACTGTATGCCCTACAAAAAATCTGACATATTCCATCGATCCCGTTCCAGGTGCCACAGGTTATACTTGGACAGTGCCTGTTGGCTGGACAATCAATTCTGGCCAGGGAACAACCTCTTTAGCAGTTACTGCCAACCTGAGTGCAGCAGGTGGAAATATTAGTGTAGTAGCAACCAATGTTTGTGGCAGCAGTCCTTCATCTATAACTTCCATATTTGTTGGTAGTCCTAAACTTTATGCTGGTCCTGACCAAACTATTTGCCAGGGTACCAACAGTATAACATTGGCTGGTGGCACAGATGGTGATATAAATAATAATGGCGAGTGGGACTGGATAATATCAGAAGGTACCATCAATAACCAAAATTCTTTAAAATCCAACTATACATTGCCTGCGGGTTATACGAATGGCACCATTACCATCATCTTAAGAAGTAATATTGTCACCGTTGCATGTCCTGTGGTTGAAGATACCATGCTGGTCATAGTGAAACCTTTGCCCGTTGCCAGTATTTCAGTTGCCGGGGCCAACCCCGTTTGCTCTGGATCCGCTACCAGTCTTACTGTTACTGCCACACCCAATACAACGGTAACGTATAGGGTAAACAGCGGTGCCAATCAAACCATCGCAGTGGGTTCTTCCGGATCTGCCACTCTGAATACAGGTAATTTATCAGCCAATACCACATATACGCTGGTCAGTGTAGCATATACAGCCTCACCCGCTTGCACACAAACATTAACAGCCAGTGCCACGATTAATGTAACACCTTTGCCTACAGCAAATGCAGGTGGTCCAACAGTCATTTGCCAGTCTGCAACACCCGCTGCCATTACTTTAACTGGTGCCAGTCTCGGTGGCAGCGCAACAACCGGTGCATGGTCCATAAGTTCAGGTAGTGGTACTTTGAGCAGTACAGCGCAAACCAACAATCCGTCGGCGGTTACCTTTACACCTGATGCAAATGCTTCGGGAACTGTTACTTTAACGTTAACAACCAATGCACCTGCGCCATGTGCGGCAGTGAGTTCAACCCGGACAATCACCATTAATCCGCAACCAATAGTTAATGCAGGTGGCACCCAGGAAATTTGCCAGTCGGCTTCACCTTCATCTATTACTTTATCTGGTGCAAGTATTGGCGGAGGTGCTACAACTGCTGCCTGGTCCATCGGTTCCGGGGGAGGCAGTTTAAGCAGCACAGCGCAAACAAATAATCCGGCAGCGGTTACCTACACTCCGGCAGCAAATTTTACTGGTACTGTTACCTTAATACTTACTTCCAATGCAACAGCACCCTGTACAGCAGTCAGCGATACAAGGACCATAACGGTGAATCCAATTCCCACTGTAAGTGCGGGTACATCACAAACAATTTGTTCAGATGGAACAGCTAGCATGTCAGGATCATTTGGAGGCGGGGCCAGTTCCGCAACCTGGAGCACCAGCGGCAGTGGCACATTTAGTAATAATACACCCAATGCCATTTATACACCAAGCGCAACGGATATTAATTCGGGTTCTGTTACATTAACCTATACTACTGATGATCCTGCAGGTCCATGTGGGCCTGTCAGTGCTACAACGACTTTGACTATTCAAAAGGCAGTTGTGATTACCACGCAGCCTTCCAATACCAGTGTGTGTGCAGGATTGCCGGCAGATCTTAGTGTTGTTGCCATTGGAGATGGATTAACTTATCAATGGTTTAAGGGTACAGCACCCGGGGGAACAGCTGTAAATAATTCAGCTAATATCACAGGTGCACAGTCAGCCAATCTTCATTTTAACCAGGCTAACCCGGCTGATAATGGAAGTTATTATGTGGTGGTCAGTGGCACTTCTCCATGTTTGCCTGCCACTTCAGCCCAAAGGACATTGAACGTTGACCAGGCTATTACCATTAACAGTCAACCTGCTGATCAAACAATTTGTGAAGGTGTCACCGCAACAATGACCGTAAGTGCAGATGCCAATGGCGCTCCGCTGGTTTATCAATGGAGAAAGGATGGAGTGAATATACCAGGTCAAAACAGTGCTACTTTAACATTAACCAATGTTACGACAGCCGATGCAGGCAATTATGATGTGGTCATTACCGGCCCATCGGGTTATACCTGTTCCTCAATCACTTCTGATGCGGCAGCGCTGGCAATTAACCAACATTCAACGATCAGTCTGACTTCGGGCAATAACACACAGACCATTTGCGTAAGTTCAGCTTTGACTAATATAACCTATAACCTGGGTGGTGGGGCAACAGGAGCCACCCTTTCAGGCTCTTTACCTCCAGGAGTTACCGGCAGTTTTGCAAACGGTGTATATACCATCAGCGGAACACCTACACAGGCAGGCACATACAACTATACTGTTACCACAACCGGGCCATGTAATAATCCATCTGTAAATGGAACAATAACTGTTGATCCAGCAGCCATACCGGGTACTTTATCGCCTGCCATAACCAATGTCTGTTCAGGTTCCAATAGCGGAACATTGACACTAACAGGTTATTCAGGTAATATTATCCGTTGGGAATCCTCTACCAATGGAGGCACTACCTGGTCACCCGTAGCCAATACATCCAATTCCATTTCCTATACTAATCTCACTTCGACCATTGCTTACCGGGCGGTTGTTCAGAGCGGGGTTTGTGGCGAAGCGTATTCCAATATGGCTATCATTAGTGTAATACCACCAGTAGCCCCTACCAGTGCGATTTCCACACCTCCTGAAATTTGCCTGGGAGACACTGCAAACTTATTGGCAACTGCTGAAGGTTTCCCTGCGGGATGGTTGGGTGTACAAGCTTTTAACAGTGCCAATCTTGATCAGAATGAAGGATGGAGTGCAACTCATAACGGCGCTCCTCATAATATTGAAGCCAGTGCGGATAATGAACAAAATACGCCATGGAACTTAACGAATCCTATTGATCCGTTTGGTGTGGAATATGATAATCCGGATTCAGACAAGTTTGCTGTAGCTGCGGGAAATAATAATACGACCATGATGTCTGCTCCATTCAACCTGGTTGGTATGAGTTCAGCCGTATTTAGTTTTCAGCAGGCCTATGATTTGAAGGCCGGCGCTTCCATCAAAGTGGAAATTTCATTAGATGGCGGACTTACTTATCTCTCTGTACCATTATTGGAGGTGATCGGGCCTGCTTCACTTGGAGATCCCGACGGGGTTTGGAATAATGTTCAAATTGATCTGTCAAATTATATTGGTCTGAGTAACCTGAAAATCAGGTGGAATTACCAGGGTTCTGCAAACAGCATCTGGGCCATTGATAATGCAGGTATTGCCCCACCGCCTTTACCGTTGGAGTATGACTGGACATTGATTGATCCTGCCGGCGTTCCAAGTCCCTATTACCTGAATGTCACAGATCAGCCCTCCGTAATAGCCATTCCACCGGCACCCGGAACTTATACTTACCAGGTAGCCACTTCATATGGAGGATGCCCGGGCGGAACGATGAATGTACAGGTGATCGTACATCCCATTCCTGAATGCAGTATTGAAGGTCCTGCAACAGTTTGTCCGGGATCCAGTCAAACCTATACAACCCCTGAAATTGCAGGTTATTCATACCAGTGGGCTGTTACAGGAAATGCTACGATCAATGGTTCATCTACGGGGTCAAGTGTAAATATTATTGCAGATAATTTATGCGGAACTTATACTGTTTCATTAATTACAAGCTTAAATAATTGCCCGAGTGTACCTTGTGAAATCATTGTCAGTATTGTTGATACTGAGGCACCTGTCATTGCGCTTACTGAACCAACTGCATTAGGTTGTAATCCAACCACAGCAGAAATTGAAGCTGCTTTTGGGACAGCAACTGTGACCGATAATTGTGCAACCGGTCTTACGGCATCATATACTGACGGGGCAGAAGTGGCGGGTGCAGGCTGCCAGTTTTCGGTTACCCGTACCTGGACAGTTACGGATTCTTGTGGAAATACGGATACCGATCAACAAACGATCAGTTTTACCAGGGATACAACAGCGCCTGTTATTACACTTACACCTTTAGGTACCCTGGATTGCGATCCAACGCCAGCAGAAATTTCCGCCGCTTTTGGAACAGCTAGCGTTACCGATAATTGTTCTACTAATTTAACGGCTGTGGGCGTGGAGGGGCCGGAAACAATTGTGAGCGACTGTGCTTATTCAGTAACTAAAACATGGACAGTTACGGATGGATGTGGTAATTCAGCAACGGAAACCCAAACCATAACTTATTCAAAAACTCCAGCCCCACTAGTTCTTACAGCACCAGTTGCGACAACTGTAGATGCATGTGATTATGCAACACAGGCGGAACTGGATGCGGCGTTTGCAGCCTGGTTAGCGACGGTGACCGTGAGTGGCGGTTGTGACCCAGTGTTGACGAACA
>JAKFER010000117.1:0-2338 GCA_036675565.1 Chitinophagaceae bacterium | reverse complement strand
CTACAATCGTTGGTTCTGCTTCTTTTGTTACCAACGAAACGATCTGGTGCATACGTTCCGGTTTGCCCACACTGGTGCCACCAAACTTCATTACTTTCATTTTGTTCCCCCCTCCCTTGATTTTTTTGATTAAAAAATTGTGGCTGCAAAGATAGCCGTCAATCAGATAAGATTTAACAGGAATATGAAATTATGTTACCAGCGTTCCGTTCGTTATTCGGCTTTCGAGCAGATACCGTGGGAGTCTGAAATTTTATATTCGTCTGCCCGACGCTTTTATACTTTTGAATTTATTTTTTAGCCTTGAACCTATATCCTTTTATTGCTAACCCTTGCTCATCATAAAATGTCATGGTGTCCTCAACAACAGAAATGTTTCTTAAAAGACCTTTTGATTTAGGTCGTTCAACTACCAAATCTTTGTCCACAATTTGATATGGATATGCCTTCTTTTCTTGACAATAATAAATCGAGTCAATCTTAATTTCCCAAACAGGACTATCTTCTCCAAGTCCACCCCAATATCCTAATAGCTTAATCTTTAATCTGTCTGCCTCAATTATTTTTTTTGTTGCTACATCATTGGAGTTTTGAATATTACAACTGACAAAAAAAAGGGAGGTTAAAATGAAGGTAAGTTTCATAATTAGTTTGATTTGTCACAAGTACGGAACAACGTTACAATTTATCATGAGCTTGCCCAAGACACACTATAAGGATTTGGTTTTTTTAGCTAACATCCATTTGCTTTAATTATTTACCTATAGTACTTAATTCAACACCGAACTTATCCCCCACTTCTTTCAAATCTTTTACTACCGATTCCAATAATGAAATACCATGCTGTATTCTTTCTGCATGCATTTCTCTTTCCGGATCACCGGGTACTAATACTTTTTCTTCACCAGGAATTGTTTTACAGGAACGAAAACCCTGTATCCAGTGATCCATATCTTTTTTGAATTCGCTGGCAGGCCGGAATGCATCAATGCGCATAGCTCCTAAAAAATGACCAATACCTTTTCCCGGTTGCTGCGAAGGCATCGGAACATAAGCCGGGAATGGTGGCACCCACGGTGCATAATTAGCGCCACTTAATAAAGCAGAAAAAATATCTACCACAGCACCCAGTGCATAGCCTTTATGGCTGCCGTGTTCACGGTCGCCGCCCAATGGTAATAAAGCTCCTCCTCTTTTCAGTACATGCGGATCATTGGAAGGGTTGCCCTCTTTATCCTGTACCCATCCATCCGGTGTTTGCAGATTTTTTCGTTGTAAAATTTCCAGTTTACCATTCGCCGCAGTAGTTGTTGCAAGGTCAGCAACAAAAGCCGGTTCATTACCAGCCGGGGCCGCTACACAAATAGGATTAGTGCCAAGCATTTTATCAATAGAAAAAGTGGGGGCTACCAACGGACTGGCGTTGGTCATCGCTATACCGATCATATCATGCTCCAAAGCCATCATAGCATGATGCCCTGCAATGCCAAAATGATTACTGTTTTGAACGCTTACCCAACCTGTACCCACTTGTTTCGCTTTTTCAATAGCTATCTGCATGGCAAAAGGAGCTACTACTAAACCCAAACCGCTATCTCCATCAACTACCGCTGTGGACGGCGTTTCATGAATAACTTTAATATCCGGCGTTGCATTTACACGTTTCACTTCCCATAATCGAACATAGCCACTAAGTCTTGCTACCCCATGCGAATCAACACCCCGCAGGTCGGCTGATAGTAATGATTGAGTAGCAGTAGCTGCATGTTCTTCGCTGCACCCGATCTTTTGAAAAACAGCTTTTGTAAAATTGTATAATTGCTGGTAGGAAAAATTTTGTTCTGACATGGCGCAAAGAAACAACAAATCATAAAGCCTATAAAACAAAAATCCCCGCCGGAGCAGGGACTTTTTATTCGTTTTCATTTTGTTTTAAAACGGAAGATCATCAATTGGTTCCGTGATCTCATTGGCAGAAGGAACATGACCGGAAGAAGAACCAGATGATGAGGAAGCACCGCTGGTATATGCAGGCGTAATACTTCCGCCTTCACTTTTACTACCTAATAATTGTACCTCACGAACCCGGAGAGATAAGGAAGCTCCGCCGGTTCCATCCTGGCGGGTAAATGTTCTTACCTCCGGAGATCCTTCCACAAACACCTGGGTTCCTTTTAGCAAATAAGGAGAAATAGCGGTACGGTCAGTCCAGTAAGCGCAATCAACCCAGATCGTCTTTTCCTGGTTGACACCCTGGCTGTCTTTATACTTTTCTGAATGGGCTACGGTAAAATTGATAACATTTTTACCATTCACTGTGTTTACCACACAATCTTTG
>JAKFER010000271.1:0-15874 GCA_036675565.1 Chitinophagaceae bacterium | reverse complement strand
TTTTTAATCCAACAATGGAAACAGAAGATGGCACTTCATCAATCGTCTCTCTTGTACGTCCGGCAGATACTATGACTTCAGATAATTGTGTCTCTGTATCAGTTAATTGGATTGCGACATCAGTAATGTGACCTGTTGTTATGGTTATCTCTTTCTCCAAAGTCTGGTAGCCTACATTTGAAATTTCCAGGCTATAATTTCCAGGCAGGATATTTTCAAACGAGAAAGCACCTTCATTATTAGTAAGTGTAGCCTTTTTAGTGCCTTTTAATCGAACCGTTGCAGATACAGCCGGCTTATTGTCCCTTGCTGTTATAATTCCTTTGATACCTCCAACTACATTTTCGTTTTGTGCAAATGCGAATACCGATAGAAAATGCAGGCAAAAAGTCGCGAATAGTCCTTTCATCCTTAAATCAATTTTAGTTTAGTTTGCCGCAAAAGTGACTGAAATCGTGTTGTTATATTGTAGGAATAGGGAAAAATGATTTACGAGGAGCGGAATTTCTTGTGTTTAAGACTAGTACAAACCAAACCTTTTTTCGAAAGGCTATATGACATTTTGGGGGGTTATTGAAATACGTGTCCTTACTTAAATTTAATCCCGAGTATCAGATCAACTTTTAACTTCTACAATTAGTTTGTTTGTAATTTATGTTTTCATATACATTTGCACCTGAATGAAAAAGTGGTTAACATTTCTTTTGTTATTGGTCACCAAGACGGCAACTTTCTCCTCTTGCTATAGTAAGGATGATTGTTGCAATGATGTGCAGATTTCAAAAAATGCCAGCCGCGAAAATCATAAATCAGAAGGCAACTGCTCACCTTTCATTACCTGTAGCTCTTGTCCTGGTTTTACCCAAGTAACTTATGTTGTTAACATACCAAACATACAGGAATTAAAACCTATTCACTATTCCAAATGGGTTTGGTTAAAACCTTCCACCTATTCAGCTTATCTTTTTCAACCCCCCCGAATTGCTTAAAACTTTGTTTTAAAGTCAATTATTTATTTACATTTTTTTATTTTTTTAAAATAATTATGAAGCAAATTCTATCATTATGTATAGTGCTACTTGCCTATACAGGCATTTCAGCGCAATATACAATCAGTCTATCTATTAAAAATGGGGAAGATAAAGAACCATTAGCAGGAGCTACAGCAACAATCGAATCACTCAATAGAACAACAGCAGCGGATAGCTTAGGGATTGCAACGTTTGCAGACATTGCAGCAGGCACATATACCATTACAGTATCCCATGTTGGTTTAGAAGAAAAGCAGGTTTCAGTAACAGTTCCAATGCCTACGGCAGAACCTTTGGAAGTGCTTTTAGAGGAAGGCGAAGAACATGAAATCGAAGTAGTAGTGGTAACAACTACAAGGAGCAGCAGAACGATAAGCGACATTCCCACCAGAGTTGAGACCATTTCGGGAGAAGAATTAGCAGAAAAAGGAAACATGAAGCCAGGAGATATAAGAATGTTATTAAGTGAAAGCACAGGCATTCAAACACAGCAAACTTCTGCAACATCTTATAATTCCAGCATCAGGATACAAGGTTTAGATGGCAGGTACACACAAATACTAAGAGATGGTTTCCCGCTGTATTCAGGCTTTTCCGGTGGATTAAGTTTAATGCAGGTAGCACCCTTGGACCTAAAACAGATAGAAGTTATCAAAGGCTCATCATCTACCTTATATGGTGGTGGTGCAATAGCAGGTATAGTAAACCTTGTTTCCAAAACACCAACAGCAAGAAGGGAATTGAGCTTCATAGGCAACGGAACATCGGCAGGTGGTCTTGACCTAAGTGGCTTTTACAGCCAGAAGTTTAATAAGATAGGTGTTACAGTTTTTGGTTCAAGAAATACAGGAAGAGCTTACGACCCGGCAGATATTGGATTAACAGCTATTCCAAAGTTTGAGCGATACACTATAAATCCACGGCTTTTTATCTATGGCAATAAGACAACAGCTAATGTAGGTATAAGCTTCATTACTGAAGACAGGATAGGTGGTAACATGGCTTATATTAAAAACGGAACAGCCGGGTTCTTTGAAAAGAACAACACAGACCGTGTAACAACACAAGCTCAGCTAACACATAGGATTAATGACAAGTCACAGCTAAACTTTAAAAACAGTTACAGCAGGTTTGACAGGTTCATACAAATCCCTACTTATGCCTTTAAAGGTTTACAACAATCAACATTTTCAGAAGCAACTTATAGCACTAATGGGGAGAAAGCAGATTGGGTAATAGGTGCAAATTATTTAACCGATGATTTTAAAGAAAACCGGCAGAGCAATAATGCTTTAAGAAACTACCACTATTATACTTTAGGTGCATTCATTCAAAACACCTGGTCACCATCCTCTAAGTTCACTTTAGAAACAGGTTTAAGAGGTGACTATGTGGAGCAGTTTGGCTTTGAATTGTTACCAAGAATATCTGCTATGCTGAAAGTAAGTCCAAAACTTACTGCAAGATTAGGGGGTGGTTTAGGTTACAAAACACCAACAGTATTTAATGAAGAAGCAGAGAAAACACAGTTCCAGAATATATTGCCAATCAATCAAAGCCTAACTCAAAACGAACGTTCTGCAGGTGGAAACTTTGATATAAACTATCGAACTAAAATAGGTGAAGTAGGCCTTGCACTGAACCAGCTATTTTTTTACACACAATTAAACAGACCACTGGTATTGTCAACAGCAGGAAGCGGCGATTCTCAATTTGTTAATGCCAATGGTAACATTAATACTAAAGGAATGGAAACAAACCTTCGGTTTACTTACAGTGATTTTAAATTGTTTGTAGGATATACTTATGCTGATGTAAACACTCATTTCAATAACATTAAAAGCTGGTTTCCTTTAACGGCAAGGCACAGGCTTAATAATGTATTGATGTATGAGAAAGACGAGAAGTTAAAAATAGGTTTAGAAGCATATTACTTTAGTCCTCAAAAGTTAAGTGATGGTGCCATTGGTAAGTCTTATTGGACATTTGGCTTAATGGGTGAAAAGGTTTGGGAACACTTCTCAATTTTTGTCAACTTTGAAAATTTTACCGATACACGGCAAACAAAGTTTGATAACATTTATACAGGCTCAATAAACAATCCAACGTTCAGAGACATCTATGCACCTGTTGATGGTTTTGTAGTAAATGGTGGTATAAAAATTAGGCTATAACAATCACAATCAGCAGCTATACACAAAACAACTGATAGTAGATATAATAGTGCTTATGTTGGTAGGCTTTGGTGTTTATAGAATTTTAAAGCTGTAGCAAAGCATATTTTAATCAACAGCTTCAGGGTATTGAGGAATTATATTTAACCAACCTCAATACCCTTTTTCGTTTGTTGTGGCACTTCCTTGAACCAGTATTTTACTTTGTATTATTTATAATTGAATGGAAGTACAAGTAAATATAGAATTATAATTTTTTTGACTGAGCATTTTCAAAGAATTAAAGATCATCTTAGCTGTATACTATTCACAACACATCGCGACATCTACATAAAGCTACTTGATATAGATTTAAGCTATTTAATAAATTGAATGCAAGTAACAATGGCCCCTTAATTCACAATTTATTTGGAAGTTTAACCAAGAAAATAGAAATGTTTATAGAAGTTGGATTTCCGTTAAATAGCGACGATAAATGCAACAACGCTGTAATCTTTTCAATGATATATTGCAAGAGTTGCTACATAATCAGCTATTTTTGCAAGCATGAAAATTTTTGCTTTCATCATGGCTTTCCTGATAATTGGAATAAGCTGTCTGCCTTGTACGGATGGCGACTTCGCTGATAGCCCGAGCAAAATGAAGGCAGAACAAATATTAACAACTCCATTGCCAGAAGATGCAAATCACAATGACGAGTGTTCACCATTTTGTCAATGTTCCTGTTGTGCAAGTATCTCAATAAATTATACTACTTCAATTATAGCAGATACTTTCTATAAAGACGATAGACTTTTTATAGTTTATATGCCTACCAATATTATCCAGGTTTCTCTACCTGTCTGGCAGCCTCCGCGTTTAGTATAACCTTTTCTTTTTATAATGACTTGCTTTAGCCACCTGGCTAAATCTGTCCATTCATTCATGCAATAGAAGGTTATAATTATGTTGAATAAAATCATTCACTTTAGTATTAAAAATAAACTCATTATTGGGTTGATGACACTGGCACTGATAATTTGGGGTGTTTGGAGTGCAGGTAAACTGCCCCTTGATGCTGTACCGGATATTACAAATAACCAGGTTCAAATTATTACGCTTACGCCTACCCTGGCGGCACAGGAAACGGAGCAATTAGTAACCTATCCAATTGAACAAAGTCTTGCAAATTTGCCGGATTTGGAAGAAATGCGTTCCATTTCAAGGTTTGGTTTGTCTGTTATTACAGTTGTTTTTCACGATGATATTGACATATACTTTGCCCGGCAGTTGGTTAATGAAAAACTGAAGGAAGCAGAAGAAAAAATTCCGGATGGGATTGGCACGCCGGAACTGGCACCTGTTAGCACTGGCTTAGGTGAGATATACCAATACGTTATTCATCCAAAGAAAGGTGCGGAGAATAAATATTCTGCAATGGATTTGCGTACCATGCAGGATTGGATTGTAGCCCGTCAATTATACGGTACGGCAGGTGTGGCAGAAGTAAACAGCTTTGGGGGCTTGCTGAAACAGTATGAAGTTGCTGTAAACCCAAACCGGTTAAAAGCAATGAATACAACCATTGCTGAAATCTTTACTGCATTGGAAAAGAACAATGAAAATACCGGAGGCGCCTATATAGATAAGAAGCCTAATGCCTATTTTATCCGTGGAATTGGATTAATATCATCCATGGATGATATCAGTAATATTGTTGTTAAAAAAGTAAATGAAATACCAGTATTGATAAAAGATGTAGCCGAAGTGCAGTTAGGCAATGCTGTTCGTTATGGTTCGGTTACCTATAATGGTGATAAAGAAGTAGTGGGCGGTATTGTAATGATGTTAAAAGGCGCTAACAGCGCTGCCGTGGTTGAAAGGGTAAAAGCAAAAATGGAAATCATTAAAAATGCTATCCCTGAAGATGTGGAAATCGAAGCATATGTTGACAGAACAAGCTTAGTAAACCGTGCTGTGGGTACCGTAAAAACAAACCTGATTGAAGGAGCTTTAATTGTTCTACTTGTATTAGTACTGTTTTTAGGAAATCTTCGAGCCGGGTTAATTGTGGCTTCTGCCATTCCGCTTTCCATGTTGTTTGCATTGGGCATGATGAATGTGTTTGGTGTTAGCGCCAACCTAATGAGTTTGGGAGCGATAGATTTTGGTTTGATAGTAGATGGAGCAGTTATAATTGTTGAAGCAACACTGCATTTTCTGGTTGTAAAGCATGTTGCTGGTAAACTCACACAACAACAGATGGATGAAGCGGTTGAAGCCAGTGCAAAAAAAATGATGAGTTCCGCAGCATTTGGGCAAATCATTATTCTTATTGTGTACCTGCCTATTCTGTCTTTGCAAGGCATTGAAGGAAAAATGTTCCGCCCCATGGCTCAAACAGTAAGTTTTGCCATATTGGGCGCATTGTTACTTTCACTTACCTACATTCCTATGATGTCGGCGTTATTCCTTTCAAAAAAACCAACGCATAAAAGAAATATTTCCGATAGACTGATGGATTTCTTTCAGCGGGGATATTCACCGCTTATCCGGTGGGCTATCAGAATGAAATATGCTGTGGTAGCAGCAGCCGTTGGATTGCTGGCCATTACCCTCATATTTTTTAGCAGGATGGGTGGTGAATTTATACCACAATTGCAGGAAGGCGATTTTGCTTTCCACGTCATATTGCCCCAGGGCACATCACTTACGCAAAGTGTGGAAACATCTATGCAGGCAAGCCGTATTGTCAAATCATTTCCCGAAGTAAAAATGGTGGTAGGAAAAACAGGAAGTGCCGAAGTACCAACCGACCCTATGCCGCCAGAAGCCACAGATTTAATCATTACACTTAAGCCAAAAAGCGAGTGGACTACTACAGATGACTACAATGAACTGGCTGCAATGATGATGGAAAAATTAGAAGTTATACCGGGTGTTTTTTTTGAAGCATCCCAGCCCATACAAATGCGTTTTAATGAATTAATGACCGGTGTGCGGCAGGATGTTGCTATAAAAATATTCGGAGAGAATATTGATACACTTGCTGTGCTTGCTCCTAAAGTAGCCGCCATTGTTCAATCTGTAAATGGCACAACCGACCCACAGGTGGAAAGAACAACCGGCTTACCACAAATCACTATTCAATACGACAGGGCAAAGATTGCAGGCTATGGTTTAAATATTGAAGATATCAACCACACCATAAGCACAGCATTTGCAGGACAGGCCGCAGGAGTTGTATTTGAAAATGAAAGAAAATTTGATTTAGTGGTACGGTTAGATAGTGCAAGTCGCACTTCTATTGATGACGTCAGCAATTTGTATGTAGCAACCACCGATGGCAACCAGATACCATTATCACAGGTAGCCACTGTTTCATTTAAAGAAGGCCCGGCCCAAATAAGCCGTGAAGATGGTAAGCGAAGAATAGTTGTTGGATTCAATGTAAGAGGCCGTGATGTGGAAAGTGTTGTAACAGAAATACAACAAAAACTAAATGATGCAAAACTTCTGCCTACTGCATATTATTTTACCTACGGCGGCACATTTGAAAATTTAAAGGAGGCTTCTGCAAGATTAACCATTGCTGTGCCGGTAGCATTGGCACTGATTTTCCTGTTGCTCTTCTTTGCTTTCGGCTCAATGAAAGAAGCCTTGCTGATTTTCACCGCTATACCGATGAGTGCCATCGGCGGTGTATTTGCTTTGTTATTAAGAGGCATGCCTTTCAGCATTTCGGCAGGCGTTGGTTTCATTGCATTATTTGGTGTGGCAGTGTTAAACGGCATTGTTTTAATAAGCACTTTTAATCAATTACAAAAAGAAGGTATGAAAGATATTGTTCAAAGAGTGCTGGAAGGAACTAAGATCCGTTTGCGTCCGGTGTTAATGACAGCTTCGGTTGCCGCATTGGGCTTCATACCCATGGCATTGTCAACAGGCGCCGGTGCCGAAGTGCAAAAGCCGCTGGCAACTGTGGTTATAGGGGGATTAGTAACTGCGACCTTTCTTACTCTAATAGTTTTGCCACTACTCTATATTATATTCTCAACAAAAAGAAGGCGGAAAATGAAAACAGTTTTGCCGGTTATTGCAGTCATTAGTTTGCTAACATTTTCGGGTAGTGTACAAGCACAGCAACCCAGAAGAATTGATATTAATGAAGCAATTACTTCTGCAAAAAACAATTTACAATATGGCATAAACAATGCGCAAATCAATAGAGGCAGCCTTCAGATCAATACCTCAACTGCCTTTCAAAAAACAGGTGTGTTTGTCGAAAACGAAGATTTGCGTCCCAGTGATAATAAAGGCGTTTTAAAAATAGGCGTGTCGCAAGCTATTGCATGGCCGGGTTTATACAAGGCGCAAAAAAATCTGTTCAGCGAGCAGTTAAAGTATTACCAGGTAAATACGGCTGCTATTGATGTTGACATAAGGCGGGCAGTAAGAACAGTGTATTACGAGCTTTGGTATTTGCAGGATAAGCAGCAGTTATACTACCGGTTAGATAGTATTTATAAATCACTGAATGATGCTGCGATTTTAAAAGTAAGAACTGGTGACAGTCCTGGTTTAGATAGCATTGCTGCCAATGTGCGGATGCGAGAATTAGAAGCGCTGTTAAATCAAATAGGCAATGACATACAGATTCAACAACAATCACTATTGCAACTTGTAAATACAAACGAACAAATGTTGCCTTTGCAAGCTCCCTTAGAAAAGCTGCCGCTCCCTTATGAAATATCCGATAGTGTTCACCCGGTGCTCACATTGCAAGCTCAAAATATCAATATTGCGAATGCTAATGTTGCGGTAATCAAAAACGAAAACAAGCCGGAATTTTCAGGCCGGTTCTTTAGCCAGCGTTTGTATGGAGTAAACGACCCCTTCACGGGATTTTCAGTTACAGCCGCTTTCCCATTATTTGGCGCCGGTGCCTATCGTAATAAAGTAAAAGCAGCACAGGCCGAAGCGGAAGTTCAACGAAAACAATATGAATACGGAAGGCAGGTGTTTACAACACAACAGTTGCAGGTACTTCAGGAAGTACAAAAGAACAACCGCCTGTTAGCCTTCTATGAAACATCCGGGCTAAGGCAATCGGAAGAAATCATCAGGGCTTCATCATTAGCTTATCGTGGAGGAGAGATAAGTTTTGCGGATTTAGCACAATACCTTACACAAGCCATAGACATTAGAAGAAACTACTTGGAAGTGCTTAATGCTTATAACCAGTCGGTAGTTCAATACAATTATTACATCAATCAATAAAGAAATAAATAGAAATAAGATGAAAAAGCATATAATAATTCTCTTAACCTTTTTTGCAGTTGGTGCAACCATAGTTTCTTGCGGAGATAAAGCAACTGCTGAACCTGAAGCAAAGGAAGAAGCAGGGCACGAAGAAGAAGAAGAACACGAGAACACAAACACCACTACCCTTACCGATGAACAGATGAAAAGTATCGGTATTGAATTAGGTACCATAGTAGAAAAGCAACTTACGGCTTCGCTCAAAACAAACGGAGTGCTTAAAGTGCCTAATCAAAACAAGGCAAGCGTTAGTTCCGTTTACAGTGGTGTAATAAAATCTTTGCTTGTTCAGCCGGGCAACTACGTTAGAAAAGGTCAAACCATTGCTACTATCTCTAACCCCGAGTTTGTACAAGTGCAAAGTGAGTACCTGAATGTAAATGCAAGAATTGGTTTAGCCGAATTGGAAGTAAACCGCCAAAAAGACCTGAACGCCGGTAATGCAGGCGCCTTAAAAAATTTGCAGGCGGCAGAAACTGAATTAAGAACCCTTCGCACAGCAAAATCAACATTGGCACAGCAAATACAGCTAATGGGCATTAGCCCTTCACGGCTTTCTAATGGCAAATTGATTTCCGTGTTGTCTATTACAAGTCCTATCAGCGGCATAGTGAGCGATGTAAAAGCGGAAATGGGAAGTTTTGTTGATGCCAGTTCTCCCGTAGCAGAAATAGTTGATAACAGCCAGTTGCATCTTGATTTGTTTGTGTATGAAAAAGATTTGCCTAAACTACAGAACAACCAGTTAATACATTTCACTTTAACCAACAATCCCGGTAAAGAATATGATGCGCAGATATATTCATTGGGTTCGTCGTTTGAAGGCGAAAGTAAATCTGTTACTGTACATGCAAGAGTGCAGGGAGATAAAACTGGTTTGATTGATGGCATGACGATAACGGCAGCTATCAGTTTAAAGCAATCAAATGTTCCCGCCGTGCCAACCGACGCTATTGTAAACATAGCTGGACAGGATTTTATTTTTATGGTGACTGAGGAACATGCAGAAGATGAACATGAAAAAGGAGGAGACAGTTTAAAACATGATGAGAAAGAACAGCCCGGACATGAAGAAGAAAAAGGATTGACCTTTGAAAAAATACCCGTAGCAAAGGGTACAAGCGATGTGGGTTTTACAGAAATAACCTTATTGAAAGAAATACCGAAAAACGCAAAGATTGTAGTGAAAGGTGCCTTTTTTGTATTGGCAAAGATGACCAATTCGGGAGAGGGTGAACATGGGCATTAATAAAACATTTTTTGTACTAATCATCCCGTCATAATTTTTTTTGTTGTTTTTATTCACTCTTAAAATAAAACCAAATGGAACATCAACATCAACAAACCGGGCATCACCATTCAGGACACAAACACGAATCTTTAATTCAAACGCTTTTGGATTGTGCAAAGGCTTGTGAAGAATGTGCAGCCGCTTGCCTTGATGAAAACGACGTAACGCCTATGGCGCATTGTATTGAGTTAAACAGAGATTGTGCAGAAATCTGTTTTCTCGGAGCCAAACTTCTTTTAAGGGACAGTGAAATTTCTCACAAGTACCTGCTTATTTGCGAGGAAGCTTGTCGTGCCTGTGCAGAAGAATGTAGCCTGCACGACCATGATCATTGCAAACGATGCGCAGAAGCTTGTAGAAGATGTGAACAAGCTTGCCACGAACATCATGGAGCACAGCAAATGAATTAATTTTTTGCATGTGCCATTGTTATAATGGCACATGCTTATTCTAATTTTTTTAAAAATTAAAAATTATAAAGATGAAACTGAATTGTTGGAAATGTGTGGTACTCCTTTCGGCATTGATGGCACTGGTTGGAACAGTTTAATAGTAACTATCTAAATTAAATCAATGCTTAGTATCATTGTAGGCAGTCTTTTAATCAGCTTATTACATGCAGTCATTCCAAATCACTGGCTTCCTGTGCTTGCAATTAGCAAAAAAGAAGGATGGAGCCTGGCAGAAACGAGCCGTATAACATTTATAGCAGGGGCTGCGCATGTAATCAGCACAGTTCTCATTGGAATACTTCTCGGACTTATCGGTAAAGAACTCACAAATCATATTGACCAATTTACCCGTGTGATTGCACCTTCTATTTTGATACTAATGGGCTTTTATTTTGTAAGGCAACATTATAAACATAATCATTTTCATGTAGATAAAGACCTTGCACAGAAAAAAACAAAAAGCTCAATCATTGCTGCGTTGGTTGTTGCTATGTTTCTTTCGCCCTGCATGGAAATTGAGGCTTACTTTCTTTTGGCTGGTACGAAAGGCTGGTATATGATGGCAATGATTGCACTCATGTATTCAGTTATCACCATTGCAGGAATGCTCCTTTGGGTGAGGATAGTGTTCAAAGGTTTGCTTAAAGTTAACTGGCATAAATGGGAGCATAATGCAGGAATTATAACAGGACTTACATTAATTATAACAGGTATTATTTCATTTTTTATACAATAAGAAATTATGGAACAGAATGATAAAAAAGCAGAAGGGTTAGCGTTAGAAGAACTTTCAAAGGTTGCGGATAACCCAACTGAAAAAGCTCATGCAGAAGATGATGGACACGATCATGCAAAAGCAGGTGGCGGTATAATAAAAGACGAAGCAGGTTGGCGCAGCCATTGGGATCTTCTGCTGGCATTAGCTATATTAATTGTTCTGCTCGTGCTGGAGTATGGATTTAATATAGAATTACCAAATATCGCTTTACTCATAATTAATCTCATTGCTTACCTGTTAGCAGGACGCAAAGTTTTAGAACTTGCTTTTCGTAAGTCAAAGCGAGGCGATTTCTTTAACGAGTTTGTATTAATGAGTGTTGCAACTATTGGTGCTTTTATTATAGGAGAATATGAAGAAGGCGTAGCGGTAATGGTATTTTATCAAATAGGCGAATGGTTCCAGGATGCAGCAGTGAATAGGGCAAAGAGAAGTATTAAGGCACTGCTTGATATACGTCCAGATGAAGTAACTGTTTTGAGGAATGGTGCAAGCCAGGTGGTTGACCCATCTAAAGTTGAACTGGCTGAAACCATTCAAATAAAACCAGGCGAAAAGGTAGCATTGGATGGTGAACTGTTATCTGAAAATGCTTCTTTTAATACTGCTGCACTAACTGGAGAAAGCAAGCCTGATACAAAATACAAAGGCGAGAAAATATTTGCAGGCATGATAAACCTGAATACAGTAGCAGAAGTAAAAGTGGATGCACTATTTAAGGATAGTAAACTAAGTAAGATTTTAGAAATGGTGCAGGATGCTACGGCACGTAAATCACAAACACAATTATTTATTTCCCGCTTTGCAAAAGTTTATACACCTATTGTTTTCTTTTTAGCATTGGCTGTTTGTTTAGTGCCTTATTTTTTTGTTGATAATTATGAATTTGAAACATGGTTTTACAGGGCGTTAGTATTCTTAGTAATTAGTTGTCCTTGCGCATTGGTAGTTTCTATTCCGCTTGGCTATTTTGGCGGCATTGGGCTTGCATCAAGGAATGGAATACTTTTTAAAGGTGGGAATTTTTTAGATGTAATGACGAAAGTGAATGCCGTTGTGATGGACAAAACCGGAACACTGACCAAGGGTGTTTTCAAAGTGCAGGAGGTGGTTCCCAACGGAATAGAAAAGAACGACCTGGTGCGGCTTACGGCAGCATTAGAGCGAAACTCTACGCACCCTGTGGGCAAGGCGGTGATAGAATACGCAGGTGATTTAGATAAAGACACGAAAACAACTGATGTGGAGGAAATAGCAGGGCACGGATTGAAAGGAAAGATAGAGGGCAAAGAAGTGCTGGCCGGAAATTTAAAGCTGCTGAAAAAGTTTGGCATTCTGTTTCCGTCGGAAGTTGAAACTGTCGTTGATACGATTGTTGTAGTAGCAATTGACAACAAGTATGCAGGGTACATAACAATAGCCGATGAAATAAAAGAAGATGCTGCACAAGCCATCAAAGACATGCACAGCCTAAATATTAAAACGGTTATGCTGTCTGGCGATAAACAATCGGTTGTTGACCAGGTAGCAAAAGTGGTTGGAATAGATGAAGCCTACGGCGATTTGTTACCGGAAGGTAAAGTGGAGAAAGTACAAGCGTTGAAAAATGAAGGGAAACGGATAGCATTTGTTGGCGATGGTGTAAACGATGCTCCGGTAGTGGCATTAGCAGATGCGGGTATTGCAATGGGAGGATTAGGTAGTGATGCTACGATTGAAACGGCAGATATTGTAATTCAAAATGACCAGCCGCATAAAATTGTTTCAGCTATTAAAATTGGAAAAATTACAAGAAGTATTGTGTGGCAAAATATAATCCTGGCAATGACGGTAAAAGTATTTGTGTTGATTCTTGGCGCTGGAGGGATTGCCACTTTGTGGGAAGCAGTTATCGCCGATGTAGGCGTTGCTTTGCTGGCCATTTTAAATGCGGTGAGAATCCAAAAGAAAACCGTATGACTGATAACGGAATAACAAATTTGATCATTGTGTTTTCCTTTTGTTTACCTAATGCTTCCAGTTACGAAGTGGAAATAAGGCGGTAACTTAAGGGGAAAAAGACTTTGGTAAAGCGACATAATTATCAAACGCTAACATGTCACCAATACATTATCAGCAAATTTCTGCGACACCGCCTGCTGCTCGCCCTTCTTGAGACTTATTAATAATGAACCATCAAAAGCAATCTTTTCAATTATCTTAATTTTAGTACCAATCCCCACATTAATCTTTTGCAGGTATTGAAGGAAATTGGATGAACTGTCTTTAACACCTACCACCTGGCAACTTTTGCCTTTTTCTACCTCCGACAATGTAGTACGCTGTGCATGTTTGAGTTCTCCATTTGCCGATGGAATAGGATCTCCGTGAGGGTCGACTTTGGGATATCCAAGGAATTTCTCGAGGCGAAGTATTAGTTTATCTGAATCAATATGTTCAAGCTGTTCTGCAACTTCATGCACTTCGTCCCAGGTGAACGCTAATTTATCATGTAGAAATACTTCCCAAAGCCTGTGCTTTCTAATTATAAGCATTGCAACCTGCTTCCCAGCTTTTGTTAAATGAACCCGCTTGTATTTTTCATAGTTAACCAGCTTTTTCTCTGTCAACTTCCTAAGCATATCAGATACAGTTGGTGGTTTGGTGTTAATTTTTTCAGCAATTTCTGAAGTGGAAGTATCGAACGACTCATTTCGTTCCGAAAGAAAGTAAATCGCTTTTAAATAATTTTCTTCGGTAAAACTTAACTGCGAGGACACCATTTAACAAAGATAATCATATTAGTAAAACTTAATTGTTAGATTAGTCTAACTATATTTTTCGTCTAATCGAATAATCGGTTATATTTGTAAAAAATTTCGAACATGGGTAAGATGCACATAGTGGTGATCGGAATTTTCATTTTGTTAATTGCTGCCGGGATTTCCTGCAACAAATTGCTGCCAGATGCGCCTGCCAACGAAGAAATACTTGATGGTCCAATAGACGAGTTGACGGCAGAGGAAAGAAGAATTTTCTTACGTGGTGATGTTGCTTTTAATGATGAAATTTTCACGTCTTCAAACGGTCTGGGTCCAAGATTTGTTGCTACTTCATGTGGAACCTGCCATGCCGGCGACGGTAAAGGACATCCTTTTACAACCCTTACCAGATTCGGTCAAAGCGATACTTTGTCTAATCAGTTCCTTCATTTGGGAGCACCGCAATTGCAGGATCGAGCTATTCCGGGATTTCAGCCGGAAACAATCCCCACAGGCGCAGCATTTTCAAGATTTATGCCCCCGGCAAACACTGGCCTGGGATTATTAGAAGCCGTACCCGACGCCACAATACTCGCACTGGCTGATGAAAACGATGCAAACGGGGATGGAATATCCGGTCGTCCAAACTGGATAAATATCCCGCACTACAGCAAGCGCCGACCAGGCACCATTGAGCGAAATGGAAAATACATAGGCCGCTTCGGAAAAAAGGCTTCTGTATATGACCTGCAACAGCAAACAGCCAACGCATATAACCAGGATATGGGTATTAATTCTACATACGAAGTCTACGATACATATAACGGACTTGAGGTTGATCCAGAAGTTTCTAATCAAACAGTTTTGGATGTGGTCTTTTATCTCCAAACTCTTAAAGCTCCAATTCAAAGAAATCAAAATGATGCGGAAGTTGTCGCCGGGAAGCAGATTTTTTTAAACATCTCTTGTGGTAAATGCCACACGCCTCAATTGCAAACCGGCATGTCTTCGATAGGCGCATTATCCAATAAGACTATTTTCCCATATACAGACTTACTCTTACACGATATGGGTGCAGCTCTAAATGATGGGTATACGGAAGGAACGGCGTTACCGGCCGAATGGAGAACCCCTCCTTTGTGGGGGTTGGGTCTATCCAAGAATTCTCAGGGCGGACAGGTTTTTTTAATGCACGACGGCAGGGCAAGAAACATAGAAGAAGCTATCTTATTGCATGGTGGGGAGGCAACACAAAGCAAGAACAGTTTTCAACAGCTTTCATCATCAGACAAGGCTAATATTATTAAGTTCCTTGAATCATTGTAAAGCATTAATAAATGAACAGAAGAGATTTTATTGCAAAAGGCTGTACTGCTTGTTTAGCAACCACAGTATTTGCATCAATGCTTCCTTCTTGTGCTTCTACCAGATATATTTCCGGTAATCTTGTGAAAGATGGATTAACTATAAACAAGGAAGAATTTAAAATCAGGCAAAAAGGAAATATTGAATACCGATCATTTATAATTATTAGAAATGATGCATTACAATATCCGATTTGTGTTTACCGCTTTTCTGATGATGAATACTCAGCGTTATGGATGAGATGTACCCACCAGGGAACAGAGTTACAGGCATCCGGAGATTTCCTGCAATGCCCGGCACATGGGAGCGAGTTTAATATCAAAGGGCAGGTCACCAATGGTCCCGCTGATGATAATTTGCGAACATTTCCAGTGTCAATTACCAACACTGAATTATTTATAGACTTGAGAAAACAATCATGAAAAAGTTCAGTTTAATTTTCCTCTCCATTATATACCTCAATGCTGCCTATGGGCAGATTGATCCTTTGCTACTGAAAAATCCTTTAAATGACACTTCCAATTTGCAATTAAATATGGATGCAGCATATAGCAGGCCCTTTATTCAGGTTGAACCCGTTTCAGTGAAGGAGTTCCGAAAGCAGAAGATCGATATACTGCATCATACTGCCATCATTTTCACCAGCCGAAATGCTGTGGATCATTTCTTTCAAATCTGCCAGGAATTGAAAGTTGAAATGCCGCCGGAAATGAAATACTTCTGTATCTCAGAGCAGACCTC
>JAKFER010000227.1:0-69092 GCA_036675565.1 Chitinophagaceae bacterium | reverse complement strand
TCTTCTTTCAAATTTATTTTTAAAACCCCGTATTCACACCTTCAGAATCTGAACAGGTATTTTTTTCGGGTCTCCACAAGGCTAAATTTATAAAAGCGTCCAGGTTGCTAAATCTGCAACCGGCAAGATGTACAAACGTGATACGTTTGGGGCATCTTGCCCTTCGCTCCGGAGTCGCTTCGGGTTTATTGTGGCAGATTTGAAAGTTAAAAATTTTATTAATCGGGAAAAACATAGGACAGTGAAAGAGCCAGAAGAAATAAGAACCAAGTGGTTACCCATCAGGTTAAATGCCATTGAGAAAAAGAAACTAAATCATTTATACAGCCGGTCCACCTGTAACAGCCTGAGTGAATATGCCAGGCTGGTGCTGCTCCGGGAGCCGGTCATCATTAAATACAGAAATCAATGTGCAGATGAATTTTTAGAAGAAATGATCCAGTTGAAAAATGAATTGAATTTAATTGGAAAAAACTTTAACCAGGCAGTGCATAAACTTCATACACTTGACCGTGTACCAGAGATCAGGTCCTGGGCAATCCTGAATGAAATGGATAAGAAAATCTTTGTTAGTAAGGTGAAAGAGATCCAGGAAAAACTAAGTCAAATTTATGAACTATGGTCGCAAAAATAACCATACCCAGTTCTGTTAGAAGAGCGCTTAATTATAATGAACATAAATTAAAAGAAGGGCATGCGCAGTGTATTTATGCCCACCAATTTTTAAAGGATGCCTCGCAATTAAATTTCTATGAAAAACTAAATCGATTTCAGGCACTGACAGAGCTGAACAAAAGAGCTTCCACGAATGCCATTCATATCTCTCTCAATTTTGCAATGGAGGAAAAGTTCGGCAATGAAAAACTTATTGAAATCGCATCCACATATATGGAGAAAATTGGGTTCGGGTACCAAGCATATCTGGTATATAAACACCTGGATGCCGGTCATCCTCACCTGCATATTGTATCAACAAATATTCAAAAGGATGGAAGGAGAATTTCGCTTCATAATATTGGGAAAAATCAATCAAATACAGCCCGAAAAGAAATTGAATCTAAATTCAACTTAGTAAAAGCCGAAGATCAGAATGGACATATTCAAGGTGAAATATTGCCATTAAACATCCAAAAGGTACAATATGGAAAATCACCCATAAAAAGAGGTATCACCAATGTACTGGATGCTGTTATTCCAAAATACAAATACGGATCCCTTGCAGAGTTAAATGCGGTTCTGAAACTGTTTAATGTCATAGCTGACCGGGGTAGGGAGGACGGAATCATTTTTAAAAGTAAAGGGCTTTTATACTGCATATTGGATAAACAGGGAAATAAAATAGGTGTACCCATCAAAGCAAGTTCTATACATAATAAACCCACACTGCCATACCTCGAAAAAAAATTTATCGAGAATAAAGCCTTCAAACAATCATTTAAAAAATCCATCAAAACTTCCATTGACTGGATCATGATAAGGCCTCCAAAAAATTTAAAATCTTTCACCGAAGCTTTGGAA
Source organism: Chitinophagaceae bacterium (assembly GCA_036675565.1). Classification (GTDB taxonomy): domain Bacteria; phylum Bacteroidota; class Bacteroidia; order Chitinophagales; family Chitinophagaceae; genus JACCYQ01. The sequence goes on along the minus strand of JAKFER010000227.1, from coordinate 67,574 downwards.
AAAGAAAAGATAAGTCTGATCGTCCGGCAAAATGATCAGGGTATTATTTATGGATTAACATATGTAGATCATAATACCCGGTGCGTATTTAATGGCAGTGACATAGGTAGTGGTTACAGTGCAAAAGCCATTCTGGAAAGACTTGGTGAAAGTCAAATTTTTACGAGGCAGTCTGTCCAGTTGTCATTGGAATTCACAGGTGAGCATTCATTGAAAAAGGATGCTCTGCATTTTGACAAAACTGGTAATGAGTTAACGAAAGTAATGGATACCCTTTTATTGCCTTCCAACGAATACCATTACCTGCCATTCGAATTAAAAAAACATAAAAAGAAAAAACGAAAATTTCATTAATTACTTAAGTAAAGCATATGCAAACTGGGGAAAATGAACAGGGCTTAAGAAAGATAATGGACCTGACAAGAATAATCAGTATTACTGTCTTATTGATTCATTTTTATTATTACTGCTATGACGCTTTTTTTCAATGGGACCTCTATTCTGAATTGACAGACAACATCCTTCAAAATATATATAATACCGGAATGTTTGAAAATTTTCATAAATCAAAATTAATTGCTTTGATCGTTTTATTGATTTCACTGCTGGGTTCGCGGGGAAAGAAAAGTGAAACATTGAATTACAGGATAGCCATAGCTTATAGTGTTGCTGGACTGATCATTTACTTTTTCAGTTACTCTATTATGCTAATTAGAATGAAGGATGTTTTAGTAGCTTCTCTATATATGTTGTTATGTAGCCTGGGGTTTATATTAATACTTACTGGTGGAACCTATTTAACGAGAATTATTCATCAAAAATTGAATAAAAATGTATTCAATTCTCTGAATGAAACATTTCCCCAGGAGGAAAGATTATTAAACAATGAATACTCTATTAATTTGCCAGCCAGGTATAATCTGAAAGGGCGATACAGGAAAAGCTGGATTAATATTATTAATCCTTTCAGATCGCTGCTTGTTATGGGATCCCCCGGAAGTGGCAAATCTTATTTTATTATACAGCACATTATCAAACAGCATATTGAAAAAGGTTTTTGCATGTTTGTCTATGACTTTAAGTTCGATGACTTGTCAAAAATTGCCTATAATCATTACCTGAAAAATCAACACAAGTTTCCAGTTTGCCCGAAATTCTATGTAATTAATTTTGATGATTTAAACCGCTCTCACCGTTGCAATCCACTGGATGTATCCACAATGACTGATATATCAGATGCTGCAGAATCTTCCAGGACAATCATGCTGGGTTTAAATCATGAATGGATCAAAAAAAGCGGCGATTTCTTTGTTGAATCTCCTATCAATTTTGTCACTGCATTAATATGGTTTCTATGTAAATATAAAAACGGTAAATATTGTACATTACCTCATGTCATTGAACTGGCTCAAGTAGAATACGATAAGTTATTTTCCATATTAAGAGCCGAGCCTCAGATAGAAGTTTTAGTTAATCCATTTGTAACAGCTTACCTCAATGAAGCCAGGGAACAACTGGAAGGTCAGATTGCGAGTGCAAAAATTAGTTTGAGCAGGCTTTCTTCTGAAAAATTGTACTACATATTATCCGGTAATGATTTTACCCTGGATATCAATAATCCCGAAGATCCTAAAATTGTTTGCATGGGTAATAATCCTCAAAAAACGCAGACTTATGGTGCTGTGCTTTCCTTGTATATTACCGCCATTACAAGGGTAATGAATAAGAAAAACTGTCTCAAAAGCAGCCTTGTTTTTGATGAATTTCCAACAATCTATTTTAATGGTATGGATAACTTGATTGCTACCGCCAGGTCAAATAAGGTGGCTACTACATTAGCAGTTCAGGATGCCAGCCAGTTAAAAATGCATTATGGTAAAGAACAGGCAGAAGTAATCATGAATATAGTAGGGAATGTTATAAGTGGTCAGGTCAGCGGAGATGCTGCCAAACAATTATCGGAACGTTTTGGAAAAATACTACAGGACAGGCAAAGCATTGCAATCAATCGTAACGATACTTCTGTTACAAAATCAAAGCAGTTGGATCTTGCCATTCCGGTGAATAAAATTTCATCCTTATCCAGTGGTGAATTTGTTGGGATGGTAGCGGACAATCCGGATCAAAAAATTGAATTAAAAGCATTTTGTTCGGAAATTATTAATGATCATGCAGCGCTCAGAAAAGAATCCAAAAACAGTAAAGAGTTACCGGAATTTTCAACTGTTAATGCAACAGCAATAAACAACTGCTTTATGCAAGTAAAAAAAGATGTAAGAATGATCGTACAACTGGAGATTGAACGGATGATGGATACACCAGGTCTGACTGAGATGATAATTAGAAAAAATTAGCAAAAACGATAATTACAACACATGAATTAAATACTCATTGGAACACAATTTAAATTTGTAGTATCAAAGTTTACTAAATCATAATTTCACAATAAATATATAGTATTATGAATAAAGTTGTTTGCAACCTTCTATTGCTGATAATAAGTTTTTCGCCACTTCTTTCCAATGCACAACCTATGGATAGCTTGCTTGTTCAATTGGCACGTAAATGGACAAACGCAAAAGTGTATACTTTAAAAATGGTGGATTTGATGCCAGCCGAAAATTTTAGTTTTAAACCGGTTGCAGAAGAAATGAGTTTTAAAGAGCAGCTATTACATATCGCAAAAAATATGCAGTGGCTTTCTTCTGCCTATCTGGATATTAATGGGAGTAATGCAATTACTAATGATTCTTTATTAGATAAGGCTGCCATAATAAAAATTCTTTCTGATGCTTATGACCAGGCTATGATGGGTCATCACCTGGATAAAAAAAAATTAGATGAAAAAGTTTCTTTCTTTTCTGGCCCGCTTACACGCAGGCAAATACTTATTTTGATGCATGATCACCAAACCCATCATGTAGGCCAAATAATAGTTTATTTACGATTGAAAGGCATTAAGCCACCGGCATATGTGGGATGGTAAATTATATTTTTTTTGTGGACCGTTAAATTAATTAAGGTTTTTTTTAATAATTATAAGTTTTCAAAATGCTACCAATAACAGTATTGCATTATTCAAACTTATCCATTAAAATAAAACTTACCAATTGATGGTAGTTTACATAATTTTCTTCAGCATCCGCAATCATCCAGTTTGCCTGATCGTGATACCAATTATAGGTGTTTCCTTTTAAGCTTAATGAAGAATTAGATTCGTCTTCATGTGTGGTTTTGGCCAAAGTAAACACAAATATATCTGTATCGGGAAAATGAAAACGTAATAAATTAGCAATCGCCTGCATCGTAGTGCCAGTTGTTACAATATCATCAATTAAAAGAAATTTCTCAGGATGTGAAATAGACAATTTTTTTTTGAGGGTATAAATATTTTCTAGTTCGTTTTTTCTTTCTATTGCAGATAATGTTTTTAAAGGTCTTGTTGGCTTTTTCTTCATTATTAAATCAGTCATCCAGGTAGTACTTAAATCATTAGAGATTGCTTTACCCAATTTATCTAAAGCAGTTTTTTTATTGGTATTTATGATGGTTTCATCAGCGCTTAGTGCTCTGAGAATAATTAAATCTATGGGAAAGAGTAAGCTTTTTAATTCCTTCACAGCGCAGTCAATCCATGCTTGTAAATCATCTGCCAATGCCTTTTTGAATCTGATCAGGCTTCTGGAAAGATTATCAGAACCAGTTTGCATGGGTATATAATTACAGAGAAAATAATGAGGAATAAATGAAGCATCATTGAGATAAATACGGGATTGCTGAAGACTCATATGTAATGTAATCCATGAGAAAAAATGTGACTAAAAGATAAAGTAATTTCTTTAAAGAAAATGGCATCGGCAGTAAAAAAAGATGAAGGATTCATACTGAAGCAAGAATTTATTTATATATTTGACTGTCAATTATTGACAGCTCGTTAAGAAGAAAATTTACAGAGTGTAATAAGAGCGAATGAAGATTTAATTAATAATTAATCTTTTAGAAATCAATTGATTTAAACAAATCAATGTGCTTCCAGCGGGATCACTAATTTAGCTACTCAAAAATATTCAAATCGCTCAAAAGCCCCGCAAATACTGAATTTGCGGGGTTTTTTATTTTTATGACATTGTCAAAAAAAGTCAAAAAAAGCCAGGTTTTAGTGCGGTATTGATTACCTGCTTGCAGTAAGTATTTGCGAAGAAAGGTAATCAACCAGACCGAGAAGTTTTAATTGGGCATTTCGCTTATTGTGTTCCTGGCTGATTAAAGTTAAATTCAACTCCATGTTGTTTACGCTGGTAGATAAGATAACGGTCATTTCATTAGCATAACCGGATTGCTGGTTAAAAAAAATAAACTTCGAATGACCCGCCAATAAAGTATCCTGTTGTAGGGGTTTTAAATCAAAACGGTCCAGCATGCGTGCCAATGCATCTGCATTTTGCTTAACCAGTTGTATTTCGTTTGTATATATGGGAAACTTATTATTAAAAAACTGGGTTGTCTGAAATTCATTAACATGCTGTGGTGGATCTTTAAATTGTTTGTCAATCAACAGCATGTTCTGACTTGCAGCATTCGTAGTTTGGAATAGATACAAAAAAAGTAAAAGCAGCCGGAACATCTTATTCTTTATTTAAAATTTTGTGTACTTCAAATTTTCCTGATGCATCTGATTTCAATTCTATGATTTTTTCCTTGTCCTTCAGCCTGATCATATAACTCGTATTGGATGCATCCTGAATTTCAGTGACGTTTATAATTTGGGGGCCTGGATATTTTTGGGCTAACCTGCTTAATATATAGGGTGGAAGATGCGTTGCATTATAATACCGGATTGCCTGTTTAATCTCTGCTTCGTGATTAAAGCTCAATTGGTAGTGAACCGGGTTGATAGTAAAGTAAACAACGAAACCATCTTTGTTTTCGAACCATTTTACATTCGTTGCATCTGGAAATGCTTTATTGAATATTACGTCAACCGACGGATTGGGAGATGGCCCCTGGTGGGCGGTTAGTGTTACTACATACAGGAAAAGGTAAATGAATAAAAATGTTTTCATAACATCTAATTCAAATACTAATTTACATTTTCACTAAACTTTACACTCCAGATTTTGGATGAATGGTGAAAGGTCATGCATATGAATGAAGAGATGCCTGGACAAATTTATTTCAATGTCATTTTTTCCTGTTTCAGTACATCGTTTTCATGGTTGGGTATAAATATATTAATGGATTACCACATGATGTTATTGTTTTAAATGGCAAAACACTGAAGTGTTTTTAAGACAATCTGGAAAATTTAATGCTTGTGGTATTCATTCTTTTAAAGCAGGGTTTCCTGCAAGTATAAACAGAATATAACAGGCAACAATAGACGCAAAATTGCCTGTATTCCATCCATGTTTTTAATAATCAATTTATTACTTAAATCAACAGTAAAAGTGTTTACGCTTTAATTTAAAAAATTTAAGCAATCAGCATTAAAAATTTCTGATATAATGCCTTAACGTTAATTCTTTAATTTTTCTATTCCCTTGAATGCGCATCTACAGTTATTGTTTGCTTGTGATCAAATGAAAATTCTTAATTTGATATATGAACCGCTTCTGGACCTACAAATTGGATCATATCATTTTCTGGGTCATTACCATTGGGTTTCACATGTTCACCCGCGTCGATTTAATCCGGGAAGCCGGTCTTTACCAATTTATCCTTGAAATTATAACCCGCAACGGGCTGTTGGCAATATTGATTTATTTCAATTGGTTGATATTAGTTCCCAGATATGCCAGGACAAAAAAAATAGTAGTTTATATCTTCCTTTTATTTATCTCTATTGGATTGTATACGCTGCTGAAAAATACTCATGACGTCTACCTCAATGGTTATGTATTGGGTGATGCCAGTAAAAATTCCATATTTTATAATAGTTATTACAATTTTTCTATTGGACTTTTTTACCTGGCTTTTCATGTTGCACTGCAGCTGAGTAAGGAATGGTATTTTCAGCGACAGCTTATCCGCCAAATGGAAGTTGAAAAACTTTCTTCCGAATTAGAACACCTGAAAGCACAGATCAACCCGCATTTTGTTTTCAATTCAATCAACACCATCTATTTCCAGATCGACAAACAAAATACATCAGCACGTGAATCACTTTCTGCTTTTTCAGAAATGCTGCGTTACCAGTTATATGAATGTAACGGAACCGAGATCCCGGTAGAAAAGGAGATCGTATATTTAAAAAATTATATTGCGCTGCAACGCATGCGAAAAGATATAAACTACACCATCTCCTTTGAAGTTGGACAAGATATTCGCGGATTCAGCATGGCGCCATTACTGTTCATCCCTTTCGTTGAAAATGCATTCAAGCATGTATCGCACCACCCGCAAAAAAATGAAGTACGCATACGAATCGATAAAGTTGAAAACAAAATTGTACTGAACGTATTTAACACCAAAGAAACGAAGTTGACCATGAACGATCACAAGGGAATTGGTTTGAAGAATGTACAACGCAGGCTTGAACTGCAATATAAGGACCGCCATGAATTAATGGTAAACAACAAACCAGGTAGTTACGAGGTGAACCTTGCCATCTGTATTGATTGAAACAATCATAAATTGAAAATGGCACATGAAGTTAAATTGTCTCATAATCGATGATGAACCGGTTGCACGCAAAGGACTGCAGGAGCATGTCCAGGAAATTGAGTTCCTGCATTGTGTGGCTTCGTGCGAAAATGCGCTTAAGGCAGCGGGTTACCTGAACCAGGAAAAGATCGACCTGATCTACCTCGATATTCATATGCCCAAACTCAGTGGGATAGAGTTCCTGAAGACTTTAAAGAATCCGCCGCTCACCATCATTACCACTGCCTATTCAGATTATGCACTGGAAGGTTACACGCTTGATGTGATCGATTATCTTGTAAAACCCATAAGCTTCGACAGGTTTCTAAAAGCCTCGCAAAAAGCACTTGAATACTTTCAATTAAAAACCCGTGCTGAAAACAGCGTAGCAGTGGATTATTTTTTCGTCCGGTGCGACCGTAAGTTTGAAAAAGTTTTTTTTGGGGATGTTACTTATGTGGAAGGATTGCAAAACTATGCCATTATTCATGTGGGAGAAAGGAAGTTAATTACTTACATCACGTTGACAAGCCTGGAAAATCAATTACCAAAAGAGCAGTTTCTAAAAGTGCATAAATCCTTTATTATTTCCGTTCCCCACGTGAAGGCAATTGAAAAAGATGAAATTATCATTGACAACGTTCGCATTCCCATAAGCCGGGTCTTGCACGAGCAAATCGTCAGGCAAATTTTGGGTAACCGTCTTTTTAAACGATAGTATAACAGTGCCACCAGCCGGGTTTAAAAGACTGGTGGCGCTGCATTTTTTATTACCTGGAAGCTGTTATGGCATTCCCACCAAAAACCAGGGATGTTACATGCTGACCCTCCGGGAAATCATTGGATGAATAATATAACTTCAGAGTGTTGTTTCCATTTTTCTTCAGTGCCATGATGTCTTTGAACTGGAATTCCATGGGTTGCGCAAAGCCTGTAGCGGAGCCTTTAAAGTACCAGGCTTTTAAAACTTTGTTGTCCTCGTCTTTCACTGTAATTTTTCTGCCGGTCACCGTTCTGCCGCATTCATCGTATTTCACAATAAGCTGGTTGTACTTTTCAGTTGGAGCCAGTTTTACTTTCGGAGCATTACCCTTGAAATCAAGATGCTGATCGACGACCATCTTTTTATCGAGGTAAACCTGTACACTGTGCGCTCCCATTGGGCGGGTGAATGCAAACAGGATGGTACAAAAAGCAATGCCGGCCAGGGAGAATGAAATAAACTTTTTCATGTTACTGATTTTAGGTTTGTGAATAGATCTTGTAATGGCTATCCAAAAGAACACTAATAATCAGCAGGGGTTTAAAAGTTCTGATGACCTGTAGTAAATACTTGATGAACTGCGTGGTGCAGGTATAGGATGCGTGGAATTTCTGATGAACTTGTATTAATGCATGCTTTAAACTCTTGTTGGTGCAGGATTATTTTTGCTGCGCAACCAAATATAAAGTTTTATTTCATTTACAATTAGACCCGTAACATTTTTAAGGCAAAAAAAGTGGATGATTCCTGATTGACAGAAACGGTTCTATGAATAATGTTTAATAGCAGTTAGATCATTCCATTATTTATGCTAATCGTTTGGTTTAATACTCAGTATAAAAAGCGAAAAAGCACCGATAGCCATAACTGCATCTCGAACAGCTACATCAAAATATTGACCGGTTAACAAAAGATTAATGGCAATACCAATCAACCAAATTGCAACCACCAGGCTCCCGATTCTGGGTTTGACCAGGACAAGCACACCGGCAATGATTTCTATGATACCGACAATGCTCATAAAACTTCCTGTTGAGAGTGGAAGCATATTTGCAATGACAGGGGCTAGATATTTATCCCAGTCTGTTAGCAAATGCATGAATTTATCCGCTCCGGCAACGATTGGTACCAGCCCGTAAGTCCACTTTAAAATGGAAGCTGCTTTTTCTGAGTTTGTCAAAGTTTCATGATGAGCATGACCCTTTGCATGTGTTGTTGTGATATCCATATCAGTTGTTTTTATTAATAGAGTAACTAATTTCTTTTTGGTTACAAATGGCTGGGGTTTTCTTTTCTAATTTTTTAATTATCCGGTAACTGGTCACCGTTATGGATGGCATGAATCTTTTCGAATATCCTGTTTACGATCCGGTCACAATAGACCAGGTTAAAGGAATAGACATCACTTCTTGAATAAAACTGTTCTATTTCTTTTTGCAATAAGGTCTTTGCCCTGTTTAGCCGGACTTTTACATTGGTAGTTGTTATTTCCAGCAGTTCTGAAGTTTCAGCAACAGAAAATCCTTCTACTTCTCTTAGAATAAATACCGTGCGGTATATGCCGGGAATGTTTTGAATACTTTTTTCTAAAACGACTGTAAGTTCACGATTAGACAAAGCATGTTCAGTTTGGTTTTCGTTTGTTGTTACATTCATTGGTTGGCTATTAATTTCATGAATTTGTTCGGTCGGTAATTCATTTTTATAATATCCGTACTTTAATTTGTAAAGACATTTATGGATCATGATCCTGGAAATCCAGGTTTTATAGGATGCCCGTCCTTCAAATGTGGCAAGTTTTGTATATGCGATAACGTGAACGTCCTGCATCAGGTCTTCTGCATCCTGGTGATTAAAACCATATCCCCGGGCAATTCTGTATAAAACTGTATTATATCTCCTGATCAGAATTTCAAGCCAGGAAAGTTCGCCGCTTAATATCTTGTCGATTAAGAATTCATCTGTTGCAAGTTTCGATTGTTCAAGTATGTTTTGCATGATTGATAATTTGATCTGAACATTTAAGTGCCTGGTAATAAAATAGAGTAGGGGAACCAAAGAAAGGTTACAGGCAAATGCATCTTTTTATTTTCACAAAGTTCAAGGATATTTATGACTTAATTTTTTTCAGGTCGCTAACAAAAATTAAATTCATAACCACGAAGAACTAACTCGTTACGCTGCAGGAAACGTCAGTTTTAATTGTCGTATTTATTATTCTCCACATAAACCAACGATTATGAAACATTTATTATTGATGATGACAACAGCAGCCCTGCTGATTTCTTGCGATGAACGTACAGATATGTCTGCCTCCCCCGGTGAAAGCGATCATATGGATGTAGCCCGAAGTAACACCGAAAACAGCCGTGAAATTTACCGCGCCATTGAAACTGGCGATGTGAGTAAACTCGATAGCGTACTTGATAAAAATGTCATCGACCATAATGGAGGTGCAAATGGAAATGACATTGTAGGCAGTGATAGTGTAAAACATTTTATCAGCCAGATCCATAACTACTTTGATGGTCTGAAAGTGGAACATATTTCCGATGCCACTTCAGCGGATGGCAACTATCATTTTGCATTGGTAAGAATGACCGGTACATCAAAAGAAAATCCCTGGGGCATGCCGGTGGGGATGGACATGGACGATACCATGGTGGATGTAGTTAAATTGAAGAATGGTATGGTAACAGAACATTGGGGATTTATGAGCCAGCAGGATCATAATGAGATAATGGGCAGCATGAGCGGGGCAAACCCTTCTGTTGATACAACAAAGAAGTAAATTTTGAATGTACGAATTTAAACCCCGGCCATTACCGGGGTTTCTTGGTTTATACAAATAATCTTTAAAATATAAAAAACTTCTCTGTAGTAATATCATCTAATATTATTTTTCCAATGCCAGTTAGCGTACTTTACGCTAAAACGTATTTCAACTTTGCATTAAAACTATGAGCAACTCCTATATAAAATGTATATGCACTAAATCCGGCATTCAAAAAACTCCTGAAAATATTGGTCAATTAATAACCGGAGCCAGTTTGGAGACAGACATTCCTGTAGCCAACCCGGATTTTGAAAGTAAAATTGGAGAAGTCAGGTCCTGGTTAATTGAATTTGAGGCCGACAGTTATTATCCCAACAGGGAAATAGGATTGAACGAATTAAATGAGCCCATCATGATAATGCCATGGAAAAAGAATTATGGTTATTGGACTGACAATAACCTGGTCATTGAAGATTTTAGACATCATTTTTTGACCGTTGATATTTCTAAAAGTGAATTTGAGAAATATTGGAACTTGTTTGAAGAGCATAATTGATTTTTTTTGACATTGTATATTTACTTGTTTTACAGAAGCTTCAAATTTATTTTCTTATTACTAATCTTAAGATTAGTATCCAATTTTTAGAGATACTTTGATTGCAGACAATTAAATATTATCTTGTTGCGCTAAGGCTTGCCTTATGAAGATATAATCCAACATAATCCTTATGATAAGAATTTTATGCCTGCTTTTAATAGGCTGTATTTTATCTAACGCAGCTTTTTCAAGAGTTAAAACACCAGTTTCAAATGCTAATAATGGTTGGTCTGTAGCTTCTAACTGGCTGCCCACAGGTGTACCTGCAAACGGAGATACCATAATAATTCCAGCATCTTTTACATTGTCTGTAAATGGAAATATTTATAATAGTGGTAAACCTCGTCTCGTTATTTATGTATATGGCACACTCGATTTTGATCCTTCTGGTAAAATTGACCTCCTGGATGAATCTGAAGTCTATTTATTTAACGGAGGTTCCATAAATACGCATGGTAGTGGATCAGAGCGAATTGTTATTAATGGTAAAACAAAATTTAACGGCCAGATAGATGGTAATATGTCCGGACCTTTATTTGCAAATGCTTCCACCGGGGAATCACCTTATGGTTTTATTGAACTGATTGTATTGCCTGTTAAGCTGGTCGGTTTTTCGCAAGAAATAAAGAATAAAAACCTGCTTTTGCAATGGACCATGTTGCAGGATGCCAGTTCGGGTAGTTATGATTTGGAAAGAAAATTTAATGCAGAAGACTGGAAAGTGATTCAAACATTTACATTATCAGAAAGGGCGGGAGAGATGCATTCAAAAAGTTTCGAGGACCATAATTTAGTAGTAAATGGTGTGTACACATACAGGCTGAAATTTCAGGATGCAAACGGTATGTTGCAATATTCAAAAACCGTTATTGTAAATGTAGATCATCAAACAAAGTCCATTAAAGTATTTCCAAACCCGGTTCATTCTGTGTTTGAAATAATTTCTGATAAACCAGTTCAAAAAGGTCATATCAGTTTGGCAAACACATCAGGCAAAATCGTTTATGAAACAACATTTACCGGCCTCAAAACAAGCATTGATATTTCACACTTGCCGAAAGGGCTGTATAATTTATTGTATGAAGGAGATAATGAACGTTTTATTAAATCAATCATGATCCGTTAGTTCTGATTAATTTTTTTAATAGAAATCCTGAAGTTTTAAAGGATTTGTATTGAATCCCAATTCCAGATAACAACACTCCATTCCATTTGATTGGAATCGGTATACGTGTATATTTCATTGAATCCAAGCTTTTTGTGCGCATGTAATGACCGGGTATTGCTTGTTGATATTTCAGTAATAGCAAAATCATATTTCTCTGAAAAATATTTTTTATATGCATGATATGCATGATTCAGAATACCCTGTCCCCGGTAGTTTTTATCAATACAAACCTGTCCTATAACAATATAATTGTATGCTGAAATGAGTTTCCCTATGAAACTTATTTTATCAAAAATTTCAAACATGGGAATTAATATGGGAATATCATGCTTTGAATGTTTTGTCATGGCAAGCAAATAACCAACTACTTTTTCATCATCTTTAATAATCAAATGTTTTTCATAATTATTTAATGCCTGTAAATCTGCTAACGTGTGAGAAACGGTAAGAAAACCCTGGCTTTCCATTTCATTCCCTGTAATATTTTCTTTCAGGTTAATCTTTTGTAAAGCCAGTATTGCGGCAAGTTCCGTGTCGGTTGTGGACCGTTTATAAGTAATCATGTTATTACCATATTGAGCCAAAATGAATGCGTTGTTTATCAATCTTGAAAAGTCAAATCACAGGTAAGATCAGTTTCATCAATATTTGCTCCGATGCTTTTATAAAAGCCAATGGCATTTGTATTCCATTTTGAAACCAGCCAGCGCATTTTATTGCAATGTTCATTTTTTGCATGATCCAATACCGCATGGAAAAGTCTTTTACCGATTGCTTGCTTTCTAAACGATTCCATTATATAAAGATCATCGAGGTATAAGGCTTTCCCGGACCATGAATAATAAGCAAAAAAGAAACTGGCAAATCCTATAACATGTTTATCCGTTGTTTCAACCACCAGGCACTTAAAAAGATCTTTATTTTCCACCATCTGGTCTGCAGTAATGGATACTTTTTCCGGGGTGCCCTGGAAAATGGAAAATTCTTTGATCAATGTAAATATGGCAGGAAAATCCATTTCGTTTGCTGCTCTTATTGTTACATCCATAATCAGTTTCTAAAAATTGGAATTGAAGTTAATGGATAGCTTTGAAATAAATCAAATGGTTACCTACTTCCATTTTTATTAAGGATTTTTGATTGAAATTTAAATTTAGGTTTAATATTTTATACTCATAAAGTGAAGAATGGGAATTACTGTAACGTTGAAATTTAAAAGCCTAATGATAGCCCGACATTAATAGTGGCGCCATTATTATGGAGAAAAAGAAACGAATTATGCCATTGCAAAATTAATTGATCATTCATTGGTAACTTAAATCCAAACCCTGCTTCAAAGGCGGGAAAAACTGATTGCTGCCGAAGATTTTCGAATGCATATGTTTTTATCCCTGCACCCAAACCTGCCTGTAAATAAAATCGGTTAGGCTTTGCCGTTGGTGATGTAAACCTGGAGGCAGTGGCTAATAATGTAGCAGATTGGTAGTACTCGCAACAGCTGCCTCCAAGGAGCTTCATGTTTCCAAGTTCATAACGAAAAATATACAACGCTTTTGCACTGATGTTTAATTTATCCTGTTGATGTAAACTTCTCTCGTATTGCAATCCCCAAAGTCCGCTAATAGTGTTCATTTCAATGCCTGTAAAAATGCCCACGGTATTCCTGGCGAAATTATTGGTTTGTGCAAATAGTTTACTAACATGTATACAAAGAAAAATAATGAGCATTAAAACACTTTTCATATCCTGGTTTATTAAGCACTAAGATGTTGCAAAATTGAATCAGGACATACACATGTTTGGGTGATTTTGGAGATTAAATCAGGTGGTTCTGTAACATATTAACCAGTACCTACTCTTTGAATTTCTTCACTACTGGAACCTTTGGTTCGTTCTGATGTTTTAAATGCTTTTCCCAACCTGTAAGAAAAAGAAAGGGTTACAACTCTTGTATCACGGGTTAATTTAAACCATTCAGTAGCCATAGGGAAATAGGTCATACCCTTCATCCATTGAGTATAAAAAAGATCGCGGCCCGCAAGTTTTATCGTTCCTTTATTATCAAATAACTGTTTTGAAATACCGACTGACAGTTGTCCTGCGGGATCAACTATTTCCTGGATATCATTTTGGCTGCGGGATGTATAAAAACCCGTGAGTTCTGCACTCCAGCCATTTTTAAATCGAAATTGGTTATTGATATTCACCGTAAGCTGCCTAATATCTGCTGTTAGTTTTTTTTCAATAAAACCATTCATTCTTTTGTAATTGAATACAGATTGTGCAGATAAATTCCATCCTTTAACAGGCGTCATTTGCAGGCCAACAGAAATGCCAAAATTCTCCAGTAAATCCAAATTGCCTTCTGTATAAAATACAATACCGCTGCTGTCAATAGGAAATACCTGTGAAAAATAATCAGTACTTCTGCTATAACTTAACCCCGTCAGGATTTTCCCTTTATAATTATGGGATAGTTCAAAATTCCATGTGTATTGTGGCTTGTAAAATGGATTTCCTTTTTGGTAAGTATATTTATTAATGATAAATAAAAATGGATTTAGTTTTTGAAACGCAGGGCGATCTATGCGCCTGCTGGCCATACCCGAAAATGTATGGTTACTGTCTGCTTCAAAAGATGCAAAGAGGGTAGGAAAGAGATTGTTGTAGTTGCGTGAAAATGCAGAATCCTTAACCACCACATTTCCCAATTGGTTTGCCTGGTAACCGGTCCATTCCCAACGAAGACCCGTTTGAAGGTTCCATTTATTCCACCTGGATTCAGATGAAATATAAGCTGCGTGTATATTTTCCGAGTATAAAAAATGGTTTGATCTTCCATAATCGGGTTTCCATGCTGTTCCATCCTTCATTTCATAAGCAGCCATATTATCTGTGGTAATGCGAGCCGTTTTTAAACCTGTTTCCAGTTTGATATTTTTAAATTCCTCTGTATAGTCAACTTTGGCTGAAAGAATTTGAATATCATTAGGAATGTTTGCTCTGAAAATTTCATCATAAGTAGAAGGCATGACCAATTTGTTTTCAAAAAACTGCTCACCCCTGATACGATAGTTGATCATATCTGCATCTGCTGTTATTTCCCGTTTGGGGTTAAAGCTGTGACGGAGGTTAAAGTTGATGCCTCCATTCTGCCATTTTGATTGGATATTACTATTTGTTTGAATCAGCGAATCTGTAACGCCGCCAGGTGATTTCCATATAGCAGTATTATCGCTGACACTTTCACGCTTTAATTTGACACCCGTCATTGATATTCCCAGGCTGGTTTTGGGAGTCAACGCATAATCGGCACTGATGCGAAGGTTGTGTGAGTGACCTTCCCCTTTTATCAAGCTTGGCTGGCCAAGTTGAGTAATTATGCTTCCATCCCGATTGAAAAAAGTGCGCAAAGCCTGGATACGGGTAAAGCCCCTGTTTAGGTTTAAGGAATAATTGCCGGATAGATTCCATTTCCCACTTCGGTAATTAAGTAATAAGCTATTATTATTTTTAGGATAACGGCCCTGGCTAAACGCAGTTGATATATTGCCATTGAAACCTTTTTGTAATATTTTTTTTGTGATGATATTGATCACCCCGGCGTTGCCTGCCGCATCATAACGTGCAGGTGGCTGGTCCATCAACTCCACTTGTGCAATATTTTCAGCACTCATACCATTTAGTAAAGTGCCCAGTACGGCACCGGATAAATAGGTGGGTCGTCCATCTAAAAATACCGTAACACCAGTTTTCCCTTTCAGGGAAATATTCCCGTCCCTATCCACTGTTATACCCGGCATTTTTTCCAGTGCTTCCATAACAGTGGTACCAGTATTGGTAATACCGGCCTGCAGGTTTATAATCGTTTTTCCCGGTTTTAATTCTACCAGGGGTTTTATAGAATTAATAATAACATTGGAAAGTTGTTCAATATTTCTTTCCATATTGATACTTAAACTGTCAAATGTATTTGTTGAAATCAAAGGATAGTTTACATACTTAATTCTATAACCAATCAGACTTACCCGGAACAGGTAACTGCCCTGTGATAATTTATCAAAAATTACGGTTCCGGAAATATCAGTTACCTGCGCCTTGATTAAAACAGAATCCCGGATGTGTAATAATTCTACTGTAGCTTCTGGTAATGGGTTGGATGGGCCATCTTCTACGGTTATTGTAATGGTTGCATCCTGCTGGCAAAAAGCAACCCATTGTGCAAATGCAAAAATCAATGTGGCGATCAGTTTTTTCATTGGTAAGTATTCGCCTAAATTATTTCATTGTGGTTTATATGGAAATAAATTTTGGTGAGCGGTAATTTAAAGGCAATGAAATTACGAACCTCTTGATAATCCTAAACTGGGACTATTCCATTTTTAATGGCAAAAAGGACCAAACCTACACGACTTTTTATCTCTAATTTTTCAAATAAATTATCGCGGTAACCATCTATTGTGCGGTGGCTTAAGTGCATTTCGTCGGCGATTTCTTTGTATGTTTTTTCAGTGCAAACTAATTTTAGGAATTCTATTTCTTTGGGGTTCAGCCCAAGAACACTTTTTATGGTAGCATGTTCCGGTTCATCCATATTGTTTATGGTATGTATCAATTTGCCCGTTACCAGGTCCGAATGGTAAAAACCTTTGTGCAGCAGCGCTTGCAGTGCATTTTTTAATTCTGCAGGGTCACTGTCTTTTAGTATATATCCTTTGGCTCCATTCCTTAGCATACGGATAATGGCGTTCTCATCATCGTACATTGAAAGTGCTAATACTTTTATTTCCGGGAAATGTTGTTTCAGGTGCAACGTAGTTTGATAACCATCCATACCTGGCATGTTAATATCCATCAAGGCTATTTGCGGTGCATGATGATCCTTTAGCTTTTCTAAAAAATCTTTTCCATTGTCTGCTTCAAACAAAACATCATAATCCAGTTCTCTTAATAAGTTGGCAAGACCATTACGAAGCAATACATGATCATCGGCTAAAGCTATGCTAGCTTTCATCTGTTAGTATTTAATTTTTGTTGATTGACGAAAGTAATTGATGATGGCATTTATATTTTCTAATTTTTACATTAACAAACTACGTATTCGTCATAATTATTCAGCAGGAATTCAACTTTCATTATGTCTATATTCACAGTAATTATTTTGGTATTGAAATTTGAATTTTAGTGCCATGCGGGTTATTGGGCTGAATGTTTAATCCTGCGCCGATAAGTTGCATCCTGTTTTTCATATTTCTTAATCCGGAACCCCCTAGTTTTTCAGTAGTAGTAGTATTGGGATCAAATCCGGTTCCATTATCAGCAACAGTTATTTCCACTCCGGTATCGTTATATGCAACTTCAATGCTGGTAGCCTCTGCACCCGAATGTTTGATGACATTATTAAAGGCTTCCTGTATGGTACGAAAAATGATCAGTTCTTTTTGCGGATCAAGATTATATGGAGTGCCGGTTACCCTTAAAGCGGTATGAATATCAGCGCTCTTACCAATGATCTGTAATTCAATTTCAAGGGCTTTCACTAAACCTGCCTGTAATATCGTGTCTGTATGCATTGTTTTTGAAAGAGAGCGTAAATCCATGATGGCTTTACTTACCAGTTCTTTTGAGGATATAATTTTTTCAAAAGCCTTTTCAGGATCATGGATTTTAACCGTATTCAAATTTAATTTAGCCAGGCTTAGTGTTTGACCAATGTTGTCATGAATTTCCTGGGAGATATTTTTTAAAGTTTGTTCCTGTATTTCTAGTTGGGACCGCAACAAACTTTCCTGGAATTGAACTTTCATTGCAGCTTTTTCCAAGGCATATTTTCGTTGTTTTTGCTGGTGTGCACTAATAATTACAAGAATGAATGCAGTCATCATTATTGCAAAAACCGTTATGCCTCCAATAAGGTAAATTTCTTTTGAAAGAGTTTCCATATGCCAAATGCTGCAATACAGCAGGATACAAAATAAACAATATTATGTAAGCCCCAGAGCATTCCTGTTTGAATGCCATGCGAGGTCATTGTTTTATAAGTAATAAAAATAAAAAATGATCCCATAAAATAGATGAAGAATGAAGTCACTACCCAGAAACTATAGAGGTCGGTTAGTTTTCGGGTTTCAAATTTTATACATTCCAGGAAATAAAACACGCAATAAATGCTGATCAAAACAGCCAGCACTGCATATCCCAGGCTGTTGAAAATACTGCTGTCATTCAACATATAAGTGTAGCCCAGGTAAAAAGTTGTAAAAACAGGGATAAAGAAGTATATAATTTTTTGAAACCGATCGGTTTTAAGCAGTATGGCCAGGTAAAAAGATATGGAAAGAAAAGTTGTAATTCCACTCAGATCGTAAATCCAGATGTTTGTTTTGTCAAAATATGCCAGCAAAGCCGCGGTAAAATTTAGTAAAAACAAAAGGGTGTATATGAATAAAAGCAAGCGCAATTCTTTCATTGCGCTCACTTTATTGAACTGGACAAGGAGCAGGACAAGAGGTATTAATGGCGATAATGGCTCAAGAAAATTATTCACCAATTCTTTAATCACGAGTATAAATTTTAACTGCAAAATCAGGCTTTTTTTCTATAAGCCTGGAAAATTTAGCTATTATCTTCTGGTGCACAATCCGGTGGTACGGGACAAATAGGTATAGATTCTCCTATGGTTTCAAAATTCACAAGAGTTGTTACCCCGTCTGCAGTAATGACTAAAGATGCATTTGCGTTAACACCCAGGGTTATGCGAAGGGCTACGTTTTTTGAATTTGCCAGTACCTGTTCCAGGTGTTTGCGCCTGATGATAAATTCCAGTTTTTGTGCAAGAGCCATAAATTTAGTTTTGGTTAATTATTGAGTTAATTAAAACAAAGATGCTGTTTCGGATCTTTTCAACCAACCGTGTTTTAACGGTAAAAAAAGAGCGCACTGTATTAGTGCGCTCAATAGAGGATAAGGTTCAATGGTAAAATGGTTCTGATTAAATCCCTGAACATGACTTGTCAGACATTATGCTTTAAAGCAACAGGAATTCAGCAGGCTGGTGGGTACTGGTGAATTAAATGTCATTTTCGAAATGCACCAGGGGCGAATCAAAATTCATGATGCAAATATTGTTAGTTCCTGCAAACCAAAAAACCGTGTTTTCACGGTATTTTATAAATGATGCCAATATTGGTATACTTTAAAGGAAATTGTTTTCAACTATTCTTTAATAATAACGGGTATTAAAGCCTAGATAGATAAATTTTCTTATTTTAAAGATGAATTGGTTAATAACTGAATAAAATATTTATGTGATGAAAAAGAATATGATAAGCTTATGGGTTTTATTTTTTTCTTTAAACCTGGTGTATGCTCAAAATATAAACAATGAAATTGAAGTTGTAGGTACACCCTGGAGCGTGGAAAAAGCAAAAGCCTGGTATGCTCAGCACCCATGGATAACGGGGGCTGATTATTTACCTGCTACTGCAATTAACCAACTTGAAATGTGGCAGGCCGAAACTTTTGACCCGGAAACGATTGAAAAAGAATTTAGCTGGGCAAAAAATATTGGTTTCAATACCATGCGGGTTTACCTGCATAGCATTGCATGGAAAAAAGATCCTGGTGGTTTTAAAAATAGAGTGGATCAATATTTAAAAATTGCAGACAAGTACGGCATCAAAACAATTTTTGTTTTTTTTGATGATTGCTGGAATAAAGAAGGCATATCAGGTAAACAGCCTGATCCTAAACCCGGTGTTCATAATTCTGGCTGGGTGCAAGATCCTGGTGATCCGCATTCATCCGATTCTTCCCAATTCCCGGAGTTAAAAAAATATGTGAAGGATATAATGCATTCTTTTAAAAATGATCAACGTATCCTGTTATGGGATCTTTATAACGAACCCGGCAACTCAGGCAAAAAAGAAAAATCATTGCCTTTATTGAGAAATGTTTTTACTTGGGCCAGGGAAGTAAATCCTGATCAGCCCATTAGTGTTGGTTTATGGGCATGGGATTTTGAAAAGTTGAATGAGTTTCAATTGAGAAATTCTGATATCATCACTTACCATAATTATGAAGAACCACAGTGGCATCAGCGCACCATCGATTTACTAAAAGCCAATGGAAGGCCGCTGATATGTACAGAGTATATGGCCAGAACAAGAAACAGCCGCTTTGCCAATATTCTGCCCATGTTAAAAAAGGAAAATGTTGGCGCTATTAACTGGGGATTTGTTGCGGGGAAAAGCAACACCATTTATGCGTGGGATACGCCTGTGCCGGATGGAAGTGAACCTGTCGAATGGTTTCATGATATTTTCAGAAAAGATGGTACACCCTACAGGCAGGATGAAATTGATCTGATTAAGAAATTAAACAACAAGAAATAAAATGGGTTATTGCCGAAGAAATACTTTTGAAAAGCCTATAACCAGCAAGCGGATTTGAAAGGTATTTAATGAAAGTCTTTTAGAAGTTTGATTTCATTTCGATATAAGATAACCTTTTTATCGTTCTCCAATTGTTTTAACAAGCGGGATACTACAACCCTGGATGTTGCTAACTCTTCGGCAATTTGATTATGAGAGGTCTTGATGATACTGGAACCTGAAATGCGTTGTTTTTCTTTGAGATAGGATATCAGGCGTTCATCCAATTTTCTGAATGCAATACTTTCAATTGATTTAAATAATTCGAGGAAGCGTTCATTAAAACTATGCATGATATAGTTTTTCCAACTGGGATATTTACATAGCCATTCATCTAATTTGATGTGTGGTATGGCTAATAACTCAACATCGTCTTCAGCTACGGCTTTCACTTCACTTTTCTTTGCTTCAACACAACAGCTATATGCAATGGAACAACTTTCATTGCTGGATAAATAATACAACAGAATCTCATTGCCACTATCATCCATTCTGTAAACTTTAATAGTGCCCTTCAGCACTATCGGCATCATACGGATATACTTTCCATAATCCATAATAATATCGCCTTCCTTAAAATGTTTGATGACACCAAACTGGTACATTTCTTTTATTAATGCCGGTTCAAAAATCCTTTCTAATGTTTCTGTATGCTCCATACCTCTTAAAAATGATAATTTAAAACAAAGTTATATTGGGTCATGTTTACTTTATTAAATACATAGTTTTTATTATCGTATGTTTCGCCATTATTGAATTTACCTGCCACGAGAAGCTGGGCTTCCAGGCCTTTCAACATCTTGTCAAACGAATACCTTATATCCGCATTAAACTGGGTATATGAAGGTAGTCCATACTTATTTAACCGGTGATTTTTTACATCCGGTAATTGGTAATATCCGGCTGCCAGGGATGTTTTAAGTCTTGCTTTTGGAATATTATAATTTACTTTTCCCATGATCGCATGTACATCACCAAAACCTTCATTGCGTTCACGCGGTAAAAATGTAAAGAATGGATCCCGGCCCCATTCGCGTGGCATCAGGTAACGACCTTCTTTGGTAATCCGGTTATAATTGATGCTGGTTTCCCAACGCTCATTTTTCCAACCTGCTTTTGCTCCAAATGAAAATGATCTGCCATTTTTTTCAAAATAGGTTTTTGATTCATCTTCGTGACCTCCATTATGGACAGCATCCTGCCGGATGACCTGGACTGAAGCAAATACATTTTCATCATTTTTTAATGGGAGTGAAAAATCGGATTGTAGCATAGCCGTATTAAAAATGTTTTCTGCCAACATATCCCAGCCATGCAATTTGATGTTTTTGTGTAATTCAACATGACCGCCTAACAGGAATACAGCATTGCTTTCAATGTTTGTTGCATACTGGGATTTTGATCCGTCAATATGAACACCTGCAGGATAAACGCCAATGGACTCTCCAATATCGAACCATTTGGTTGTTCCCCTGGGAGATATGGAATACAGCCAACCACCTTCAATTTTGGTGTTTTTTATTTCATTCATTTCAAACCAAATACCTTCAACACCTGTGGGTCTCATTCTGCCATCCTGTAAATTGATGAATGGCGTATTGATTAACTGGCGACCAAAAACTATTTCAGATTTTTTATAATTGTATTTGATATAAAGTTCCTCTAAGCGATCAATATCTTTTTTATTATCAGGATCTTCCACATCAAACAAAGCAATTTCATAGCGGTTAAACTGCCCCGTTAGACTATCTGCTTTACCTAAACTTGATGAACCGATATTAAATGTATAAAAGCCGCTGACACCAAACTGTAAACCATGAAATCTTGCGGTTTCATAACGCAAACCGCCACCCGCAGCATTTGCGTAATAATTAGTGAGACCATCCTCGTTTTTTGTGCCCATAAAAAAATATCGAAAGTGCCCGTTAACACTTCCTCTTTTAAATGCAGATAATAAAGAGGTAGAATCAACTGCTTGTGCTTGTTTGCCTTTATACATTTCAGGCTTTTCAGAAATCTCCTGGTGTTGTGCATTTATAAAAAGAACCATTAGCAACCCGAGCGGAGCTATTACAATCTTTTTCATTTTCAATATTTTTTAAATCCCCTGTTATTTTTTTTAAAAAAGGCCGGCTTACAGAAGCCGGCCAGGGTATTGCACATTTACAATAAATAAAATCAAACAAGTTTATAAAAATTCATTTTTGACCCAACCTCTACATATTAAATCATGCGCTTAATGAGGCAGCCTGTTTTTGAAGTATCCATATAAATAAGTACCTAGTATAGCAAAAAGAAAAACGATTCCCATTGCTAAAAATCCGTAACCAATATTAACAACCATAGGACCGGGGCAAGCACCACTTAATGCCCAGCCCAAACCGAAAATGGTTCCGCCAATTAAATAGCGTGTAATGGATTTATCTTTTGGGTGAAATAGGATCGGGTTGCCATGGAAATCCCTGATTTTATATTTTTTAATAAGTGCAACGCCTATGACACCAAGCACTACTGCTGTTCCAATAATGCCATACATATGAAAAGCCTGGAAGCGAAACATTTCCTGTATCCTGAACCATGAAATTGCTTCTGACTTAGCCATCACAATTCCAAAGACAATTCCAAGGATCAAAAATTTTATAAATTTCATGCGTTTATTTTTTTTATTAGCCAGATAAACATCTAATTGGTGATATACCTATCATGGCTCATTACATGTGTTTTAAAATATTAATGGAAGTATTAAGAATGTCATTATCAGGCCGCCGATAAAGAAGCCGATAACCGCAATAAGAGATGGAACCTGCAAATCAGATAACCCGCTAATAGCATGCCCTGAAGTGCAACCTCCTGCATACCTTGAGCCAAAGCCTACCATCAATCCACCAAGCGCCAATACAAGAAAACCTTTTACAGAAAGCACCGCATCCAAACTAAATAATTCTAAAGGTTGTAATGTGGTAGGAGCTTCAAATCCTAATTTGCCCAGGTCATTAATGGTTGCCTGCGAAATTTCTACAGGTACATCGGTAGACAAAAATTGTTTAGCGATAAACCCACCCATAATTGCCCCTACTAAAAAAACTAAATTCCATATTTGGGTCTTCCAGTTGAAATCAAAAAATTTTACTTTTTTCCCCATACCAGTTGCAGCACAAATAGTTCTCAGGTTTGATGAAAAACCAAATGACTGGCCGAAGTACAACAGGAAAAACATGATTGATGCAATTACAGCTCCTGAAAACCACCATGACCAGGTTTGCGTTATAAATTCTCTCATATACTCTGTTGTGTTATTAATTTAAATGAAATGAAATAATTGGTTTAAAAAGATGGTTGATCAATTTCTCTGTAGCACTGTTATGAAACAGGCCACCTTTTCCATGTGTTCCGATACAGATTATATCCATATTATTCATCTGGTTAAAATGGATTACACCGTTCTCTACATCTTTATCATTTATTAAATGAAATGAATAGTTTTCCAAATCATTTAATGCTGCAAATTTCTTCATATTTTCTTCAACGGTTGCTTTCTCAGCTTCCACTTTACCGGATGTAATTTGCAGTAAGTGAAATTTTGTATTAAAACTTTTAGCCAGTTTTTGCATCAATTTTAAATCTTCTTTTGCAGGATGACTGAAATCGTGGACCAGTAAAATATTTTGTATGTTCAGGTCTGACCGGTCACACATTAAAGAAAGCACTGGTATGCGTGATTTGCGTGCAATCATTTGTGTTTCCGAACCGGAAAGCTTTTCGTGGATTCCCCAGGCGCCTTTAGTACCCATTACAACAAGGTCAAAATGGTTTTTTTCCGCAAAATTTAAAATGGCATCGGTTACTTTACCCAACAAAAAATGAGTGTCTATGTTTTGTCCATAAAGAAGTTTTAAATTCTCCAGTTTTCGTTCCGCAATTTCTTTCTGTTGAACCACGTATTGAACATCAATTTCACCACAAGTTTGAATGTCGCCTTTCGAATCCATCGTTACAGTATCCGGTACATTCAGCACATGTAAAAAATGAACTTCAACGGGTGTTTTTTCTTCCAGTTTTTTTACCATCAGGTAAGCAAATTCTGCCTGAACAGAAAAGTCTGTGGGAATGAGGATTTTTAAACTTTCCATACTCTTTTAATTTAAGGACTGTTGATTGATTTATTCTTTAAATCTGCTGACATCAGTTTCAACATGATCATTCGGAATAAAAAATAGATGTGTTATTATTTTCTTTGGCAAAATTAAACTTCACCTGATTTTTGTTACGTAACAAAGGTTACAATTAAATAAGACCATTGCTTTAAAATGTTCAGGCTTTCATCAGCTTACTCTGGCAAACAAAATCAGTTTTAGGCACATTTGTATTGATCAGTGCTTTAAATCCACCTTCAATTTCTGTGAAGTTCCGGTATCCCCGGGCTTGTAAAATGGAAGCTGCTATCATGCTCCTGTAACCGCCGGTGCAGTGCATATAAAAGTGCTCTTCCGGGTCAATGTCCTTTATCCAGGTATTGATATCTGCCAATGGTTTATTGTAAGCGTCTTGTATATGTTCTGCCATATATTCCGATTGTTTTCTTATATCCAGTATTTTATCAGTTTCAACATTTACTTCTTTGGCAAATTCTTCAGGTTTAATTCTATCCACTACATCGGCTTCTTTTCCAGCTTCCAGCCATGCATCAAATCCGCCTTTTAAATGACCAAGAATATTATCAAAACCAACGCGACTTAACCTGGTAATCGTTTCCTCTTCCATTCCTTCATCCGTAACCAATAACAGTGGCTGTTTAACATCTGCTATTAATGCACCAACCCAGGGAGCAAAATCACCATCCAAACCAATGTTGATTGATTGCGGAATAAATCCTCTGTAAAAATCTTTGTTGGACCGGGTGTCTAAAACAAGGGCATTCATATTTTCTGCAGCCATTTCAAATTCACCAGGAGTCAGAGATCTCATGCCATTATTTAACACACTTTCAAAATTTTCGTAACCCTGTTTATTCATAGCTACATTTAAACCAAAATAGGCAGGAGGCGGAAGCAGACCATCGGTTACTGCTTTAATAAACGCTTCCTTATTGGGTTGATTTAAAGCGTAGTTCATTCTCTTTTGATTGCCTAATGTATCAACTGTTTCCTTCATCATGTTTTTGCCACAGGCACTTCCTGCTCCATGAGCAGGGTAAACAATAACGTCATCAGCAAGCGGCATAATTTTCTGAGTCAAACTTTCATATAACAAACCGGCTAATTCATCCTGCGTCATATGAGCTGCTTTTTGTGCAAGATCAGGCCGGCCGACATCACCCAAAAACAACGTATCACCACTAAAAATGCAATGATCTTTTCCATTTTCATCTCTTAATAAATAAGTGGTACTTTCTAAAGTATGACCCGGTGTATGCAAGACCTTGATTGTAACATCACCTATTTTAAATTCATCCCCATCATTTGCAGTAATGGATTCAAATTCAGGATTGGCATTTGGACCGTAAACGATGGGCGCATTTGTTTTTTTACTCAGATCCAGGTGGCCACTGACAAAGTCTGCATGAAAATGCGTTTCGAAAATGTATTTTAATTTAACTCCATCCTTTTGAAGTTTCTCCATATAAGGATTGGTTTCCCGCAAGGGATCAATGATGGCCGCTTCTCCATTAGATGTAATGTAATAGGCACCCTGTGCCAGGCAGCCTGTATAAATTTGTTCTACAGTCATTGTATTAATGATTACTATATTTTTTGGAGAGATATTATTAGTCCAGCATCTTCCTCAAAGAGTAGATCCTGCTTTGAATTTTTTATGCTGATGATAAAAGGGCATGATGAATAAAGAGGCTGCGAAACTGGCAGCCTCTTTATTGTTTTATGAAACAACAGCTTCTCCCTGGTTTACCCATTCATTGATACCTCCGGAAAAGTTAACGACGTTATCATACCCATTCTTTGCCAAAATAGAATATGCAATTGAAGCCCTGTCGCCACCCTGGCAGTGGATAATCACTTTTTTATCTTTACTGACTTTATCCAGGTTTTCAGGCAGGGTTCCTACAAAAACATTCTCCGCTTTAGCAATATGACCTGAATTAAATTCAGATGTACCTCTCAGGTCAACAACCTGCACACCATTATTATTGATTAATTCTTTTGTTTCATTCAATGAAATAACATTGGCTTTTTGCAAACTGCCACCTGAATCTGTCCAAACTTTAGTTGATGGGACGTAACCATGAATATTATCCAATCCAATCCGCATCAATTTCCTGGTCAGGTCATTTAACTGATCTTCATCTGCTAATAGCATAAATGGTTCATCGTATTTTAAAAACCAACCAGCCCATGTTGCAAAAGAATTATTGCCTTGAATATTTATGCTGCCCGGAATAAAACCTTCAGCAAATGCTGTTTTATCTCTTGCATCAATCAGTTTGAGACCTTTAGCCAAACCGTCTTTTAATTCTTCCGCTGAAAGTTTTTTCAACTTTGGAACTTCCGTTAGCAATGGTCTGTCAACCTTATTTAACTTCTTCATCATCGCAAAATACTTAGGCGGCTCTGGTTGATCTGCTAAAAGATATTGAACAAACCCTTTTTCATTGCCAGCATACTGAAACGCCCAGTTCCTTGCTTTCTCATAACCAACAGTTGTACTTGGTACAGATCCTAAAGCTTTACCACAGGCAGAACCTGCACCATGGCCAGGCCATACCTGGATATAGTCTTCGAGTGCATTGAATTTATTGATCGACTTATACATTTGTAATGCACCTGCATCCGCTGTGCCTGACATACCAGCGGCTTTCTCCAATAAATCAGGACGACCGATATCACCAACAAAAACAAAGTCACCAGTAAACAACATCACCGGTTTATCACTTGCTGGATTATCGGTCAATAAAAAGCTGATACTTTCTGGTGTATGACCAGGCGTGTGCAATACTTCCATTGTAAGATTGCCAATTTTAATTTTGTCACCATCTTTTAAGCCTACATGAGGAAACTCATATTCCCAGCCTTTTCCACCTTCATCCGACAGGTACATATCTGCACCAGTAAGTTTTGCCAATTCCCTTGAACCTGCCAGGAAATCCGCATGAATATGTGTTTCGAATATATGCGTGATCTTCATGTTATTCGCTTTTGCAATCTCCAGGTAAGTATCTACATCACGCTTTGCATCAATAACAGCGGCAACGCCAGCTTTTTGACAACCGATAAAATAGCTTGCCTGTGCCAGGCTTTTGTCGTAAATGTGCTGAAAATACATAGTTATCTTTTTAGTTTTTAAGTATAATTGTTATGTAAAGTTGATTATTTATTTTTCTTTAGAAGGTAACATTTGTTGCATTTCTGTTTTTAAGTATCATAGGTTACCCAGCGAGTTTTTGAATCAATATTTTGTCATTAATGAGCTCCACCACCCGGAAAAAAGATTTCTTTTACAATGATGTAAATGCCCATCACCAGCACAAACCAGCCAAATGATTTTTTTAATTTTTCTCCTGGAATTTTTTTGGAAAGAAAAATGCCTATAAAAATGCCTATGGTCGCCAGTATTGTAAAGCCGCCTAATAGTTTCCAATCAATGACCTGCTCACCCTGTAGATCTCCAATAAAACCGATCAATGATTTTGCAGCTATTATAAAAAGAGATGTTCCAACAGCCAGTTTCATAGGCATGCGGGCAAGTAAAACCAGTGCAGGGATAATTAAGAATCCACCACCGGCACCCACCAACCCGGTCAATACGCCTACAACCGTTCCTTCCAATAAAATCATGGGATAATTATAGGACAATGGTGCATCTTCATCAGCATCTTTATTTTTACCCGGTTTTATCATGGTTACTGACGCAATGATCATTACAACAGCAAACAGCAACATCAAGGCAATGGATTTGGTGATGACCAGGGATCCAATGGTAAAAATTTCATTGGGAATTAAAGGAACCAGCCATAAACGTGTGGCATAAACTGCAGCAATGGAAGGCATACCAAAAATGAATACTGTTTTGAAATCAACTCGTTTTTGCATGGCACTTTGAACACCGCCAACCAATGCCGTTGATCCAACTATAAATAAGGAATAGGCTGTAGCCAGCACTGGGTTTACTCCCATGATATAAACTAAAATAGGGACGGTTAAAATAGATCCGCCACTTCCAATCAATCCTAAAGAAACACCTACAATGGCTGCAAATATGAAACCTACAATCTCCATAACAATCTTTTTTTTGTGAGTGTAAAGTTGTAATTAAACATTAGGTTGTACGGTAACAAAGGTTACATTAAGATTATCTGTCAATGATGGAACAAAAATTATTATAGAAATTTTGCTATTAATGAAGAGGCAAATAGTTTGCAGATCAAGCCTGGCTTGTTTGAGGCTGTATATTAAAAACATGTGAATTTTTTAAAACAAGTTGGATGTTTGAACGTTAATTATTAGTTTCGGGCACTTTTACATGAACCAACGACCAACTACATACCCAATACACAAAATTATTTCAGCCATATTTATGATATTGGCTCTGGGATGGCTTACAATCAGTTTGCCATTTGTGTATAATGCCCAGCAGTATGCCAGTGAGATATCGCAACCTAATGATGTAAACGAGTCAAAGACCAACAATAATTACAATCCACTTTCAAATACAACTGAAGAAAAAACCCCGGACCAGGTGCAGGAATACTTACATGGACAATATGAAAACCTGGAACTCCAAACAGCAAACCTTGATCATTTACATACACATGAATGCAAAGTGTATATAGCTTTTCATGGGGAGTTGCTCTGTCCACCACCCAACTCATAATTTTTCTTTTTTGCTTTTTCAAATGCTCCTTCAATGATTCATTGAAAAGGAGTGACACTTCATTTTTCAACATCAAAAAGAAAAATTATGGCACCTCGTGCAAAAGATTATTTCAAAAGTTTACCGAATGATATTACCGCTTCACTTGTAGTTTTCCTTGTCGCGTTGCCGCTATGCCTGGGCATAGCGCTTGCTTCCGGTGCGCCATTATTCAGTGGTTTGATTGCCGGTATTATTGGTGGTATAGTGGTTGGCCTCGCCAGTAAATCACATTTGAGCGTAAGTGGCCCTGCAGCTGGTTTAACTGCCATTGTAGCAACTGCAATATTTACATTACCATCTTTCGAGGCTTTTTTATTGGCCGTTGTAATTGCGGGAGTATTTCAAATGATACTTGGATTTGCAAAAGCGGGTGTCATAGGAGACTTTGTTCCAAACAGTGTGATCAAAGGAATGCTGGCGGCTATCGGTATCATATTAATTCTGAACCAGTTTCCTCATTTGCTGGGTGATGATTCTCAATTTGTAAAAGATGTAGCCGTAAAACAAGATAATGACGGAAATATTTTTGCAAATTTTTTCCAGGCATTTTTGCATATTACTCCTGCAGCAATAATCATAGGGGTGATCTGCCTTTTGTTTTACGTTTTTTGGGAGAAATTATCATCTCAAACCAAATATTTTATAAAATATGTTCCGGCGCCTTTACTGGTCGTATTCATTGGCGTGGGACTGAATATTTTATTTCAAAAAACCGGTTGGTTTCAGGCTTTGGATGGTGAGCACCTGGTTGCTATTCCTATCGCAAATTCTGCAACTGAATTTATTTCCTTCTTCAGTTTCCCCGATTTTAGCCAGGTATTCAATCAACAGGTTTTGATCACGGCAATAACCCTTGCACTGGTAGCAAGCCTTGAAAGTTTACTAGCCATTGAAGCTATCGACGATATTGATCCTTACCAAAGAGTAACCCCAACCAACCGGGAGTTAAAAGCACAGGGACTTGGTAATATTTGTTCAGGACTTATAGGAGGTTTGCCGGTTACCAGCGTAATCGTTCGCTCTTCTGTAAACGTAAATTCAGGTGCTAAAACAAAATTGTCTGCTGTTTATCATGGGATATTATTATTAGTGTCTGTGGCATTTATTCCATTCTTATTAAACATGATCCCTAAAACCGTTTTAGCGGCTATATTGATATTCACAGGTTATAAATTGGCTAAGCCCGCATTGTTTAAAGCTTTTTATAAAAAGGGATTAGACCAGTTTCTGCCATTTGTAATAACCATTGCTGCCATTTTATTAACCGACCTTTTGGTAGGTGTGTTAATCGGAATTGCAGCCGGATTATTTTTCATCATTCGCAGTAATTTTAAATCTGCAGTTTTTGTTGTGAATGATGATAATCGTTATCATTTCAGGTTAAGAAAAGATGTTTCCTTTTTAAATAAAGCAATTATCAAAAGGAAGCTGGAAGAAGTTACAGAAAACTCATTTGTTTTGATCGATACATCACGGGCTGATTTTATTGATAAAGATGTGGTTGAAACCATTGAAGACTTTATGTTGCATGCACCTCTTAAAAACATACAGGTTGAATTAAAACAAAATGGATCAAGGAAAGATGTTTTTGATAAAAAGTTCATTCAGCATAATGGAATAACCAAACTGGTACGCACACACGATAAGAAAATCCGGAAAGTTGAAGTTGTTGAGTGATTGATGAAAAGAGATAGTATGGTGATGCCAAATTATTTTTAATTACCATGATCCAGTTTATATTTAAATGCAAAAGCTGCCGGCAAAAACCGGCAGCTTTTTTTATGATTATTGGTAAAGTGATTTCTTAGTTCATATGGAGAGATGAAAAGAAGCGGTAAGGATCAATAGAATCAAAGCGATCAATATCTTCAGGTGCTTCTCCCATTTCCAGGCCAATAAAAGAATCTTCTTCTCTTACTTCCCAAACAAACAAGTTGCGGGGATTTTCATGTTTGTTAAATACTTCAGGAAGTAACTCGGGCATTAAACCATTCCAGCAAGCTTCTTTTAACTGGTCACGATCATTAAATTGTTTACCCGTTTCTCCTTCATTTCTTTCGCTGTATTGTTTGGAAGAAAAGTGAGTTCCGGTGAAGAGCAAGATCTCTTTATATGTAGAATTTTTGTTCATAATATAATTTGTTTTCTTACTTATTAGATGCAGTTCAGGGCGTTTGGTAACAGTACCAATGGCAAATTATCTGTTAAAGGTTGTTTAGGAAACCTTTTTTTGTTGATTTCCCTGGAGATAAACATCCTGTAATGTTAATTTATTGTCTAATACAATAAAATCGGCCCTGCTGCCTTTCAAAAGATTTCCTCTACCTGTATTTTCCAATAAACGGGCGGGATAGGCTGAAGCCATACGTAACGCTTCTGTAATGGAGATTCCCGCATATTGAATACAGTTATTAACTGCTTGAAGCAGTGTTAATTGCGATCCGGATAGTGTGCCATCGGGTAGGGTGTACTTGTCCTTTTGTTTTACGTGAACATAGGCGCCTTCGAGAACTTCTTCAACTGCATCAGTAATCAGGAATAACCTGTCCTGCATTAATTTTTTACTGATTTTAAGCGTTTCATAATCAACATGAATGTTATCTGCAATGATACTTGCCATTGCATGGTCCGATAAAAAAGTGGCGCCAGGCAAACCAGTATCACGGTGATGCATGGGTGACATGGCATTGAACAGGTGTGTAGCCATTTGCACTCCCGAATGATATCCATTAACCGCTTCATCATAATTGGCATTGCTATGCCCTGCAGAAACAATGATGTTGTTTTTGCATAATAAACGGATGATTTCATCACCAGCAATTTCAGGAGCTAATGTTACCATTTTGAATACATCTCCTGCCTCATCGATCAATTCCTGTACATCTTGTAAAGATGGCTTCGTGATAAATTTTTCAATGTGTGCCCCTTTTTTTATGGGGTTTAACCAGGGCCCTTCAAAGTGAATTCCCAGTAAAGCAGGATGTGGATTTTCTTTTACAACACGAATAGCCTGGCTGAAAATTTCTTTTGAATTGGTTGCCAGCGTGATCATAAAACCAGTTGTGCCTGATTTTATAATTGCCTCAGAAATTGCATGCAAAGCTTCTGCTGAAAGGTTGTTTGAAAAAAGATAGCCGCCTGCTCCATAAATCTGGAGGTCTATTAAACCGGGAGCAATATATTGTTCTGAAAGATCAATGATAACAGCATCCGACGGAATTGCTTCTTTTGAAACAATATCCAAAACGACCCCATTCTTTACCAATAGAGAATATTCTTTCCATTCCTTTTCACCATCAAATATGGTAGCATTTGTAAATGCTGTAATCATCCTTACTTATTTTTTTGATTTAACGTTTATTAAATTCTTTGCTTCAGCTTCTTTTGCAGCTAGCAAGTAGACCAGTGATGCCGTACCATCCATCGTTGGCTCGTTCGTTGAGTAATCACCATAATCATCATGATAAACTACCAGGTCACTTTGGAATTCCGCGTATTCATCGGGGTTATATAACCTGATGCCGATCAGATTATTATAAATGGAACCATAGACAGGACCATCGACTAAACCACCATCAATAGGATAATTTTTTAAATGTGTGAAGGCTGAGTGGGGATCAACTGGGGTATCTCCCCAGTCGGGTAAGCCATAAACCATCGATGTACCCCAGGGATTACAACCAAACAACCAGTCAATATTTGCCTGCTCCAGTTCTTTAAACTGATCATCATTGGATAACTGCCTGTACCAGTTCGCCTGTATAGCAAATGCAGTGGTGAGGTTATTACTACACCAGATAAAAGGAATGCCCCGGTAAAATGCATTTGATTTAGCTTTTTCCCAAACATCTTCAATTCCATTTTTATAATAAGCCAATACTGTTTTGTGTTGATCACCTTCTGCCTGTTTTAATAATTCATAGTGGCCCACATTAATGAATGGATACCATTGGTAATGTTTGGCAGTATCATCTCCAAGCCATGGAGTCAGCGGTTCTTTTTGCGCATATTCAAATGCGTTATTTAAAATATTTTGTTTTGTTATAATAGCTTCGGGAAGATTATTCTGCTTAGTCCATTTCCTCCAGTTTTTTGAACCTAAATCCTTCAATAATGCAGCACGTGCTGCTTCCGCAAGTTCCATATCGTCTACCCAATTATCCTCTGCATAAATATAGGGTGACTTTACAGAGGCTGTTTGTGTAACGCCAGACTTTCGTAATGAAAATGCATAAGCAGTAGCAGATCTGGCAAAAAGCATTTTGCTGAAGTCTTTATCCATTTTTTTATACAATTGGGCACCCAAAGAAAATGCACTCGAAAATTTTGCAGCTGTTGAAGAAGTACCAGTGGTGTTGTTCATAAACTTTCCACGTTGCTGAGGCTCTCCACTTACAAAATATACCGGCCTTTGGTATCCACGGCCATATTGAGAATCTAATTTGGGTATTCTCATAGAAATGTGATCACGGTCATCAGCAATCTGGTTAAACATCCAATCTGCTTTCGGATGCATTCTCATTAACCACTGAAGTCCCCACCGGGCTTCATCCATTACATCTGCTATTCCATTCTTTCCATCTGTACCGACAGCATTTTTTTCATCCGAAAATACTTCGGGGTAATCCCTGTATGCCATTAACAAATGATAAGTGGCATTTGCCGAAGTAGTAACGTATTGCAGGTAATCACTTGCATCATGCCACCCACCAACAACATCAACATAGGTACTGTCCTGCATTGGGCCATATAGCGTGTATCCATCTTCCGTATGGCAACTATCCTGTAAATATGGATTGTATCCGCATCGCTGCTGGCGCATGTATCGAAGACAAAAATCCGCAGCTCCATTATAAATATCAGTACCTATTTCAAATTCAGGCGATGTGATATTACCTGCAACCAGGTAATATTTACCAGGCCGATTAAACTCAGAAAAATTTAGACGATGTGATTGCTTAAACGGTCCATAAGCGCCGAAAGATTTTCCGGCGCTTGCGGTAAAAACAGTTTCTTTGGTCAGGGCATCTACCAATTGAAATTCATTCACCTCTTTATTTTCTTTACTGCACCAAACGGCCACTTTAATACCTTGCGGTGTATAACCCAGTTGATTTATCCTGATCCATGATTGTTGTACTGTTTGTCCATTCGTAAATAGTGGGATAAAAAAAAAGAAGCAGATCAGGTATTTAAAAGAATTAATCATATGCGGGAATATTTTCGGCGCAATATAAAATGCATTATCTGTATTCAATTTAGAATTAAAGCAGTGAATCACAAAATCGTTGCATCAGCATAAAGCTGGAGGGCGGAATGCTTTATACTTTAAAACAAGTATTCACGTTTATAATTACACGAAAAATATATTCCCTGTTGAAGGATATTTAATT
Organism: Chitinophagaceae bacterium; assembly: GCA_036675565.1. GTDB lineage: Bacteria > Bacteroidota > Bacteroidia > Chitinophagales > Chitinophagaceae > JACCYQ01. The sequence goes on along the minus strand of JAKFER010000227.1, from coordinate 32,937 downwards.
TTCTAAAGGAAAATAAAAGGAAAATAAGAATTCTAGTTTTGAGGCATTGCTGATTTCGTCTGATCCAGTGGTACTTCCTCCATATGTAAAACCGGGAGCGAAACAACAAATGTAGACCCTTTATTGATTTCCCCGCGGGCCGAAATAAAGCCCTTATGCTCTTCAACTATTTTTTTGCATAGTGCCAGGCCAATACCTGTTCCTTCAATTTCCTTGTTGGAATGTAACCGTTGGAACATGCCAAATATTTGTTCGGCATACTTTTGATCAAAGCCAATACCATTATCCTGCACATAAATGCGGCAATATTTTTTATTATGTTCATTTCCATTTCTCCGGTCATCATTCACTTCATTTTCAGAAAAAATATTGATAACTGGTTTGATATCGGGCCTGCGGTATTTGATAGCATTCGAAATCAGGTTTGAAAATAAGGGTCTGATTAATACAGGGTTTACTGGTAAAGTTGGAAGCGAACCTATTGTAATGGTTGCATCTTCTTTTTGTGCCGTTTCCTGTAAGTCAGACAGTACTTCCTTCATGATGATATTCAGGTCACTTTCTACATAATCTATTTTATCAAGCGACATTTTTGAAAATGTAAGAATATCCTGGATCAGCAATTGCATTCTTTCTGCAGCTGTTTTGATCCGGTGAATATGCATTTTGCCATTTTCATCCAGGTTGTCGTTGTAACGCATATATAAAAGATCACTAAACGTCCTGATCTTACGCAAAGGTTCCTGTAAATCATGCGAAGCCATAAATGCAAAACGATCCAGTTCTTTATTGGCATCTTCTAATTGCGCAATGTTTTGCAATAATTGACTGTTCAGATCATGTACTTTTTGTTCCGATATCTTTCTTTCCCTGATTTCGTTTTCAAGATTCTTGTTTATGGCAATCAGCTTTTTTTCCTGCGCCAGCAGCTGGTGATTTTTTTTATATAATTCGATAAAAACGGAAACTTTAGCCCTCAGCAAATCTGAATTGATAGGCTTATAAATATAATCTACAGCACCTGCTTTATAACCTTTAAATATATTTTCATCACCATAATTATTTGCAGTGATAAAAATAATCGGTATATGTTTTAGTTTTTCTCTTTCATAAATGAGTGAAGCCGTTTCAAACCCGTTCAGGTTTGGCATTTTTACATCCATAAGGATGAGTGCAAAGTCAAACTCCTTCAATAAAATTTTCAGGGCCTGCCTGCCGGAGTTGGCTTTTACCAATTGGTATCCATCCGTTTCCAGGATCGTTTCTATCGATAATAAGTTATCCTCCCTGTCATCCACTAAAAGTATCTTCTGCTGCATGTTATTTCTTTATTTATAAAACCATACCCGCATCAGGGATAAAAGCTGATCTATTTTTAAAGGTTTAGTAATATAGTCAGAAGCGCCTGCTTCTATGCATTTCTGCCTGTCACCCTTCATAGCTTTGGCTGTAACCGCAATAATGGGTAAAGTGCTGTTTTTGTGTTCCCTCCTTATTTTTTGGGTAGTTTCATAACCATCCATTTCAGGCATCATGATATCCATGAGTACCATATCGATTTTTGGATTGTCCTCATTGATGATAGAAATGGCTTCTTTTCCACTTTCTGCAGTTATTACATTTACATTGTATCTTTCAAAAACTGTGGTAAGTGCAAACAGGTTTCTTACATCATCATCCACCACCAGGATGTTTTTACCCGCCAGGATATCTTCTTTCATTCGGATGTTTTCAATGATCTTTCTTTTGTCGGGTTCAAGCAACTGGTGATCTATATGGAGATTAAGTACTGTTTCTTCCAGCAAATGCTCCAGCGAGTTCACATCTTTTAAAAGAACAGCATTGGAATGATTATTAACTGTTCTTAATTCTTCTTTATTAAAATCTTTTGCTGAATAAATGATCAGTGGCGTTATTTTATTTTTTACTTCTGCCACTTTGCTTACCAGTTGCGTCCCCGACATATCTGGTAGCGTATAGTCAAGGATGATACAATCAAAATCTTTTGTTTCAATTAGTTTCAACGCTTTTTTTGCTGTGGTTGCTAAAGTTGGGCGGATGGTATCATTCTTCAGAACCTTAAGTATCTGTGATGAATCTATTTCATTGTCTTCGATAACTAAAACATTTTTAACTGTTTTATTATGGTATGAAATAATTTCATCAAACAATTCTTCCAGTATATCATTGTCCAATGGTTTCAGTGTAAAGCTTCGGGCACCCCGTTTCAAAGCAAGCGCCTTATTTTCTTCACCTGAAATCAAATGAACTGGAATATGACGATATTTTAAATCGTTTCGCAGCATTTCTAAAACCTTCCAGCCACTTGTATCTGGTAATTTTACATCAAGTGTTATTGAAATGGGATTATACCGGTTTATGAAATCGAATACTTCTATATAACTAACGGCAATGACCACCTTTAATCCTTTTTCATGCGCCTTATCCAGGATGATTTTTCCAAAACGTAGGTCATCTTCCACTACCAGCATGACTAAATCATTAGGCTGAATATTATTCCGGTCGTCACCAGCTTCATTGATCATTTCATTGACGATGTTCAGGTTGCGGCTTTCAAGTCCATCGCTCACCAGGCGGATGGAATTTGACATGTTTTCATTTTGTGTTAAGGATAATGATGGTGATGCCTGTTGATTTTGTCCTGTTGAACTTTCAATAGAGGTTAATCCTGATGTATTTTCTATAGGTAAGTATAATATGAATGTGCTGCCCTGCGATAGATTACTCTCCAATTCAATGGTTCCACCAAGTAATTCAGCTAATCCACGACTAATTGAAAGTCCTAAACCTGTTCCACCATATTTTCTGCTGGTACTTCCTTCCGCCTGTTGAAATGCCTCAAATATGATGTTCTGTTTTTCCTGTGGAATGCCGATGCCTGTATCACTGATTGCAAATGCCACAACGTTTTTAGCATTGGAAAGGGTGGGGAGGTCTGATTTCCATGTTTTTTTAGCTTCATAAATATGCAACCGTACTTCTCCTTTTTCTGTAAACTTAAAGGAGTTGGATAAAAGATTTTTAAGGATCTGGTTCAGGCGTTGTATATCTGTGTCAAGTGATTGTGGTAAATGGGTGTCCGTTTCAATGGTGAATCGCAAATGTCTTGCATCTGCAATAGGTTTAAATGTTGTTTCAACAAATGATGCGATATCTGCAAATCGAACAGAACCGATATTGGCGGAGATAAATCCAGATTCGATTTTTGAAAGATCAAGAATATCATTGATCAGTTGTATCAGGTCATCCCCGCATGAATGAATCGTTTTTGCATAACGCACCTGCTTCTCATTCAGGTTTCCTTCACCATTTTCATAAAGTTGCTGTGCAAGGATCAGTAAACTATTTAAGGGGGTTCGTAATTCGTGCGACATGTTCGCTAAAAATTCCGACTTATACTTTGACGTTAGTGTAAGCTGTTCGGCTTTTTCTTCAAGTGATCGGCGGGCTTCTTCTACTTCCTTGTTTTTGGCTTCAACTTCGTTTTTTTGTTTTACCAGCAACAAAGCTTTATCCTGTAATTCATCATTGGTGCGTTTTAATTCTTCCTGCTGAATTTTTAATTCGCCCGCCAATGATTGTGATTGTGTCAGCAGTTCTTCTGTACGTGTATTGGTTTCAATCGTATTTAATACGATACCGATACTCTCCGTTAATCGGTTCAGGAAGTCAAAGTGTGTTTCAGTAAATTCATCCAATGAAGCCAATTCAATGACTGCTTTTACATCATTTTCAAATAATACAGGAAGGATGATCAGGTTGGTTGGTTTTGATCTTCCCAAACCTGAATTGATGCGTAAATAATCACCTGGTACATTGGTCAGCATGATACGCTCTTTCTCAATGGCACACTGACCCACAAGACCTTCTCCAAGTGCAAATTCTTTGGGAATATTTTTTTCAGATTTATAAGCATAGGCCGCACATAAAACCAATTTAGCCTCTTTCATGTGTTCATCCTGTTCCAGGATATAAAAGGCGCCATAATGTGCGGTGATCACCTGTGCCAGTTCAGAAAGTATGCGTCTTGTTACTGTATTGAGGTCTTTTTGACCCTGCAGCATTTGCGTGAATTTGGCAAGATTTGATTTTAACCAATCCTGCTCCTGGTTTCTTCTTGTAGTCTCCCGAAGATTGGTGATCATCTGGTTGATGGTATCTTTCAGTGATTCTACTTCACCTTTTGCATCAACCCGAATGTTTTGCGTTAAGTCTCCCTTCGTTACAGCAGATGCAACTTCAGAAATGGAACGCACCTGTGTCGTTAGATTTTGTGCCAATTGGTTTACGTTATCCGTCAGGTTTTTCCAGATACCGGAAGCGCCTGGTACACTTGCCTGTCCGCCAAGTCTACCTTCAACACCCACTTCCCGGGCCACGGTTGTTACCTGGTCTGCAAACAAAGCGAGTGTATTGATCATTTCGTTGATGGTCTCCGTTAGTTCTGCCACTTCGCCTTTTGCATCAATGGAAAGTTTTTGTCGTAAGTTACCTTCCGCAACAGATGTTACAACTTTAGCAATACCGCGTACCTGGCTGGTAAGGTTAGATGCCATCATGTTTACACTATCCGTCAAATCTTTCCATGTACCACCAACACCTTTTACTTCTGCCTGTCCACCCAGCATACCTTCTGTTCCAACTTCACGTGCCACACGGGTTACCTCAAATGCAAATGAATTCAACTGTTCAACCATCGTATTAATGGTGTTCTTCAGATCAAGGATCTCACCTTTAACGTCAATGGCTACTGTTTTTGATAAGTCACCACTGGCCACCGCTTTTGTTACTTCTGCAATGTTACGCACCTGAGCAGTCAGGTTACCCGTCATCTGGTTTACAGAATCCGTTAGATCTTTCCAGGTTCCTGCAACACCGGGTACAAATGCATAACCTCCTAATTTTCCATCCGTACCAACCTCTCGGGCCACACGGGTTACCTCTGATGCAAATGCCCTCAACTGATCCACCATTGTGTTCAGTGTTTCTTTCAATTGAAGGATCTCACCCCGAACATCAACCGTAATTTTTTTACTCATATCACCATTCGCCACCGCGATAGCAACTTCTGCAATATTTCTTACCTGGTCTGTCAGGTTACCGGCCATTTGATTTACAGAATCGGTCAGATCTTTCCATGTTCCTGCAACGCCAGGTACATTCGCCTGTCCACCGAGTTTACCATCAGTACCTACCTCTCTAGCCACACGGGTTACCTCGGAGGCAAATCCACGTAACTGATCCACCATTGTATTAATGGTGTTTTTTAATTCAAGAATTTCACCTTTTACATCCACCGCAATTTTGCGTGACAAGTCACCATTTGCCACAGCCGTCGTTACTTCTGCAATGTTTCTTACCTGGGCTGTCAGGTTGCTGGCCATTTTATTTACACTGTCGGTTAAATCTTTCCAGGTTCCACCCACACCCGGCACATCTGCCTGTCCGCCTAATTTACCTTCGGATCCTACTTCACGGGCAACCCTTGTTACTTCCGAACCAAATGAATTCAACTGGTCCACCATCGTATTGATGGTATCTTTTAATTCACGTATCTCACCCTTAACATCAACCGTAATTTTTCTTGATAAATCGCCTTTCGCCACAGCCGTTGTAACTTCTGCAATATTTCTTACCTGCGCTGTCAGGTTCGATCCCATCTGGTTTACAGAATCTGTCAAATCTTTCCAAACACCACCAACGTCTTCCACTTTGGCCTGACCGCCCAGTTTACCTTCGGATCCCACTTCACGTGCCACCCTTGTTACTTCCGAACCAAAAGAATTCAACTGGTCCACCATCGTATTGATGGTATTTTTTAATTCAAGGATCTCACCTTTAACATCAACCGTAATTTGCCTGGACAGATCGCCTTTAGCCACCGCCGTTGTTACTTCTGCAATGTTCCTTACCTGGCCTGTCAGGTTACTGGCCATTTGGTTAACCGAATCCGTCAGATCTTTCCAGGTTCCTGCCACACCTTTTACCTGGGCTTGTCCACCCAACTTTCCTTCAGTACCAACTTCAAGTGCCACACGGGTTACCTCAGAAGAAAATGAATTCAACTGATCCACCATCGTGTTGATCGTATTTTTTAATTCGAGAATCTCACCCTTAACATCAACCGTAATTTTTTTCGACAGGTCACCTTTGGCTACGGCTGTTGTTACTTCTGCAATATTTCTTACCTGTGCCGTCAGGTTGCTTCCCATCTGGTTTACAGAATCGGTCAGATCTTTCCATACTCCTGCAACACCTTTTACTTTTGCCTGTCCTCCTAATTTACCTTCCGATCCCACTTCCAATGCCACCCTGGTAACTTCCATAGAAAACAAGTTTAACTGCTTAACCATGTCATTTACTTCTTTTGCAATTCGTGCAAACTCACCCTGTAATGCCTGCTCGCCAATATGCAATGACATTTGTTGTGATAAATTTCCTTTTGCAACCGAGCTGATTACATGTGCAATTTCAATGGTTGGATGAACCAAATCTGATATCAATGTATTTAAGGAATCGATCCCGGTATTCCAGGCACCTTTAGATGAAGGCGCTTCGATCCGTTGTGTAAGCTTACCTTTTTTACCAATTGTATTTCCTGCTTTGGTAAATTCTTGCATCATCTTTTCGTTCAGCGAAATGATTTCATTGAGTGTGTCACAAATTTTTCCGGAAAGACCCACCTGGTCTAATGGCATTCTTGCAGTAAAATTTCCATTTTTCACTTCAGTCAACACCTTTAACAATGTACGGGCATCAACTATATCCATTTCTGAAGAATCAATTGCCTGATTATTTACAAGTTGCTTAATGGGTTTTTGAACAACTTTTTTCCCGGCAGTTTTCCCAGCTGGCTTTTTCAAAATTTTTGAAGTTCTCGACTTCGTTAATTGACCATTAACAGGGGTAGTTGCAGATTTTTTTTTAATGCTCATTTAAGGCAGTTGAAGGGTTTTTATAACTAAATGGTATGGCAATATTTATAAAACTGTAGAGTTTTTTCTACATAATTTAATTAATGATTTAAGCTTGGAACATTTGTCCAAACTATAATTTAACAGATAACCGGATAAGCTACCTATTTGCGCTTGTTGCAACGATTCTATCTTCCTACATGCTGAAAACATTGGACCAAAAATTAAATCCATAAATAATTTCCAGAAGAAAAATATTATTAGAAAAAAATTGCAGGCAAAAGAACTTTTCAAATTTAACATCAGCATTTAGTTGAACAAAACTTCTGGAAAAATTTATTTAAGTGAGGAATAAATTAATCTTTATTTTTTTCCTTTAGTATAATCCATATCCGGTTTTATTTTCTGTTGAAATAAATGATTGCTTTAAAGAATAGCAGTCGTCTTCATTTTTTTCTATATCAATCTTTATTATTTACAGGAAAATTTATCCCTTGTAATTTGAGCGATTTACTTTCAGAGTTATCAGGAAAGATTAATTTAGGGCATGTTTCCACATCAAAAAATATTATTGTTTTGTGTGATTTCATTTATGGCATGCGAAAGCAATAATAAAAACATTGCTGTTGCAGATACTGATTCCACCCATGATTGTATGGAGGTATCATCCCGGTTTTCCGGAAATATATTTGACAGCAGTATAAAAAGTAATGATGATACTTCTCACCTTGGAATGGTATATATTCCTGGTGGAACATTTATGATGGGTGGAGATAATGAACAGGCCAGCCAGGATGAATACCCAAAACATTCAGTAACCATTTCTCCATTTTGGATGGATGAGACTGAAGTGACCAATGCACAATTCAAAGCCTTTGTAGATGAAACTGGATATATTACAACCGCCGAACAAAAACCAAATTGGGAAGCGTTGAAAAAAACGCTGCCACCAGGTACCCCGGCACCGCCGCCCGAAGCATTGGTTCCTGCTTCATTGGTTTTTCATCAAACCAGCAAACCTGTTGATCTGAATAACGTTAATGCATGGTGGCAATGGATTCCGGGTGCCAATTGGAAAAGCCCGCAAGGCCCGGGATCTGATATTACGGGTAAAGAAAATTTCCCGGTTGTTCATGTCAGTTGGTATGATGCAATGGCTTATTGCAAATGGGTAAATAAAAGATTACCAACGGAGGCAGAATGGGAATTTGCTGCAAGAGGTGGGCTAATAAACAATATTTACCCATGGGGAAATGAACATGTAAGCAAAGGATTGCCGAAAACAAACAGCTGGGAAGGTGAGTTTCCTTACCTGAATCAGCAAAAGGACGGGTATATAAAATCAGCACCTGTAAAATCATATTTACCAAATGCGTACGGGCTGTATGATATTTCAGGAAATGTATGGGAATGGTGCAGTGACTGGTATGATGCGGATTATTATCAAACACTTGCTCATTCAACTGCGTTGAATCCTGCCGGTCCTCAAAAAAGTTTAGATCCGCAGGAACCATATACTCCTAAGAAAAGTTTAAGGGGCGGTAGTTTTTTATGCAATGACAGTTATTGCAGTGGTTATCGCGTAGCAAGGCGCATGAAAAGCAGTCCAGATACTGGTTTAGAACATGCCGGTTTCCGTTGTGTACAGGATATCCCAAACAAAAAATAGTTTTATCAATCAGCTTTTAACCAATATAAATTTCCATGATGAAAAAACTTGCTGCTATCATTAGTTTTTTATTGCTGCATTCAATCTGTCTTTTTGCACAATACAATCCAACCAAAGAAAATATTGAAAGTCGTAAACAATTCCAGGATAAAAAATATGGCATGTTTATTCACTGGGGCTTATCCAGTTTATTGGGTGATGGTGAATGGGTAATGAATAACCGAAATATAAAAGTTGCTGATTACACCAGGTTGCAGCGGGCATTCAACCCGGTTGATTTTGATGCGGCTAAATGGGTGGCTACTGCAAAAAATGCTGGCATGAAATACATCATATTTGTTAGCCGGCACCATGATGGTTTTTCTAACTGGGATACTAAATATTCTGATTGGAAGATCACCAACACCCCATATGGGAAAGACGTTTTAAAAATGCTGGCTGATGAATGCAAAAAGCAAAACATGCAATTGGGTTTGTATTATTCAACACTTGATTGGTACCGGGATGATTATCCCAGGGAAACCGGTAGGACAGGACAAGGAACAGGCCGAACAAAAGCGTCTGATTATTCAACCTACCTGCAATTCATGAAAAACCAGTTGACTGAATTGTTAACTAATTACGGAGATATTATGTCTATTTGGTTTGATGGACATTGGGACCAGACAAACCCCGAGGGAAATGCAGACAGATCTTCAAGAATTGATTGGAAATACGATGAGATTTATTCACTGATTCATCAATTACAACCACAATGCATGATTGGGAATAATCATCATTTATCACCGATAACCGGTGAAGATTTTCAAATGTTTGAAAGAGACCTTCCTGGCGAAAATGAATCAGGGTTAAGCTTTCAAAAAGCGTCAGATGAATTACCGCTGGAATCCTGTGAAACGATGAACGGTTCATGGGGTTACAATATCACTGACAGGAATTATAAAACGGTAAGCCAGGTAATCCAGTTACTGGTAGGTGCAGCAGGACGAAACTCAAACCTGTTATTGAATGTAGGTCCGATGCCGAGTGGTGCTATTCAACCGGAATTTACTGATACACTGGCAGCAACAGGGAAATGGCTTGAGGAATTTGGTGAAAGTATCTATGAAACAAGAGGTGGACCTGTGGGGCCGCAACCCTGGGGTGTCACTACACAAAAAGATAAAAAGATATACCTGCATATTTTTAATAAACCGGAAACAAATAATATTATGCTGCCGGGTGTAAATAATAAAGTCAAACAGGTGACAGTTTTAGGGACTGCACAAAAAATAAAATTCAAACAGGAAAAGGAAGGCCTGGGCATTTCATTAAACGATGTCGTCATGAACGGCCCTGATACAATTGTTCTTGTTGAATTTAAATAATTGCGAATGGTTTAAAGTTAAGTGTTCAGAGTTAGAGTTTAGTGTTTAGATTAGCCAACTTATCAATCCTCCAATATATTTTTCACGAGTTATCAAAAAAATAGGGGAAAGGATTTTCTGTTTAATTTCCATTCAATTGTTCTGTATTTTTAAAAATTAATTTATTCATTCAATTTTATATAAATAATCAACCAGAAAATGAAACAACTTTTTCTTTATTTAACCCTATTGATAATAGTTAGTTGCAACGCTACGAAGAAAATTCCTCAAAATGAATGGATACAATTATTTAACGGTAAGGACATGGATGACTGGACGATTAAGATCCGAAATCATGCATTGAATGAAAACTTTGGAAACACGTTCAGGGTTGAAGATGGTTTATTGAAAGTGCGGTATGATCAGTATGAAAATTTTGATGACCAGTTTGGACATATATTTTATAAAGACAAGTTCAGTTCTTATTTGTTGGCGGTAGAATACCGGTTTACCGGGGAACAGGTAAAAGGCGGTGCCGGCTGGGCCCTGCGAAACAGTGGTGCCATGCTTCATGGACAATCACCGGAAACAATGGCGTTTGAACAGGATTTTCCCGTATCACTCGAAGCCCAGTTCTTGGGTGGAGATGGTCAACATGACCGGCCCACAAACAACCTTTGTACACCAGGCACAAACGTGTTCATGAACGATTCATTATTTACCCCGCACTGTATCAATTCTTCATCTGCAACTTTCCATGGAGATCAATGGGTTCGTGCAGAAATATTAGTGCTTGGAGATTCTATTATCAAACATATAGTAAATGGTGATACGGTCATGGAATATACAAAGCCGCAATATGATGGAAAAGATCCTTGGACACAGCGCCTTGGAAAGAAAGATGGCGTTACTATAAAAGAGGGCACCATTTCCCTGCAAAGTGAAAGTCACCCGATTGATTTCAGAAAAGTTGAATTATATAACCTTGAAAAATATGCGGGCAATCCAGTGGAATTGCAGAAAGTGATTAGCCAATTGCAAAAGCGCTAAGCTGTTAAAGCTATCAGGCACAATTATCTTGTTAAGTATAGAATAATTAATCGAACAACCTGGCAAAGTGATTTTCCAGGTGATTGCGCATGCCATTCCTGAATTGTTCCGGGTTGCCGTTTTCAAGGATAGACACCAGGTCTTTATGTGAAACAAACGTTTTTAAAAGCGGTTGTTTCTTAAGCAAGCCGCTGTGATGGACATAATCAAAAACAGGTAATAACATTTTTTGAAATTTTTTCAGTGTGCTGTTACCCGTTATCTCATACAATTTTCCATGAAAAGCAATTTCATGTTCAATGTTAAAAAGATGGTATTGTGTGGCAGGGGGTTCGTTACTCACAATTTCTTTTAGTTGCTCGATGTCCTCTTTTTTAATGCGATGAAAAAGAAGATCTGCCATTCCAATTTCAAGAACTAACCTGATTTCAAAAATTTCTTTTAAAGTTTCCTGGTCCAGGATATGAGGGTTCATACTCTTACTCATCATACCAAAAAGATCAGGACTTGTAATTACAGAACCTTTCTTCTTTTTGGATTCTATCAAACCCATAATTCTTAACCTGGTAAGGGCTTCCCTGATTACTGTTCTGCTTACGCCAAGTCTTTGAGCTAATTCTAATTCTTTGGGAATAACATCGCCAACAGCGAGTTTTCGCTCTTGTAATAGTTCAACCAGGCTGGCTTCTACCTTATCAACCAGGGAACTTGTATCAACTGTTTTTAATAAATGTGGCAGTGGACTAAAGGTTTAATTATGTATTACTTATTCGAAGTTATATTATAAAGTTTAGACTTAAAACAAATTTTAATGGATTAAAATGCTTGATATCAATATTATACAGTGGGGAAAAAATTTATTTGGAGGATACCTGGAAAACCTGTTAACTTTATTATGTCATACATAATACTTCATCAATAAAAAATTATTTGCTGTATGAGAAGTGCTGCTTATCTCAAATCAGGATTACTGGGTTTATTATTCCTGATAAGTTTATCAGGATGGTCCCAGGTCAAAACTATTTCCGGAACCATTATTTCCGAAGTTGACGGAAACCCGCTCTCGGGTGTTAGTGTGACCATTAAAGGATTGCCGGGAGGCATCCAGTCCAATAGTGATGGTCAATATTCTATTGAAGCGTCGGAAGGGAATGTGCTGGTATTTAGTTATACCGGGTTTACATTACAGGAAATCACGGTTGGAAGTTCAAACACCATTAATCTTTCAATGCAAACTTCCGAGGGAAAATTGGATGAAGTGGTGGTCATTGGATACGGTTCGGTAAGACGTTCCAAGTTAACTTCTTCCATCACTAAACTGGATCCCAAAGTTTTAGAAACAGGCATGCGGAGCAATCCTGCACAAGCTTTGGCAGGTACCATACCAGGTCTTCGTGTATCAACTGGAACGGGCAGACCCGGTTCCCTTCCACAAATTATTTTACGTGGCGGTACCAATTTTGATGGAACCGGAAGCCCGTTAATTTTAATGGATGGCCAGGTAAGGGGATCATTAAGTGATATCAACCCTGAAGATATCGGTAGCATTGAAGTATTGAAAGATGCTTCGGCCACTGCAATTTATGGTGCAAGAGCCAGTAACGGCGTAATTCTGATTACATCTAAAAGAGGTAAATCCGGAACTTCTTCTATCACCTTACAAGCCAAAACCGGCATCAGCTATTTAAATGTTCCTTATAATTTTTTAAGTGCGGAAGATTATATTAAATGGAGCCGCATGGGTGTTGTGCAAGCCATCATCAACGGAACTTTTGGAACCGTAGGTTCTAATTCAGCTTTGTCTGGAGTTGGTCCAAGAGCAACAGGAAACTTATATAAAGACCCGGTAACAGGTGTTATCCTGGATGGTAATTATGATAACCGTGCTATTTGGAGTGTAATGCGTTTAAATGATATCAACCGGGAATTATTAAACCAACCTGGTTGGAAAACCATGAAAGATGCCGTACTGACAAATGCTGCAGGTAATTATGATCCAAATGGAACTTATGCAGATCTTATTTATAAAGATTTTAATTATGGGGATTATGGTTTGCATGATAAAGCCAACGTCCAGGAATATAATATTGGCATGAGTGGTGGCAACGACCGCGGAAATTATTTTGCCAATGTGGGATATTATGATGAAGACGGTTTGTCTCTCGCTACATTTTATAAGCGATTAACTTTTACACTGAATGGCGATTATAAAATTAAAGACTGGTTGAAATCTGAAAGCAGCCTGCAGTTTAATAAAGCAAATTGGCGGGATCAGTCACTTCAAAATGGTGAAGGCAATTATTGGGGAAGAATGCTTTCTGCTCCACCAACTTTGCGTGGCACCAATGAGGCAGGCGAATTTATTTTAGGAAGAGATGCCAGCGATGGAAATCCAATTGTAAATATTGATAAATATAAACGCAGTAACCAATCTGATAAATTTACTTTAGGACAATCATTCCGCGTAGACATTCTGAGAGACCTGTATGTAAAACTGGGTGCTATCTGGATGTATGATGAAGGTTTTGGAGAATCATTCAACAAAGATTTTCGTACAGGTTTATTGAGCCGAACAAATCCCAATGCTGGCTGGAACAGGACAAGATTTACCGATGCTTATTTTGACCGAACGATCCGCCAAACCTATAATGCCATCATTAATTACAGCACCACTTTCCTTGGAAAAAATAATGTGGATGCCATGGCAGGTTTTGAATACTACGATGCCTATGCCAAAGGAATTTATGCAGCTGGCAGCCAGGCACCGACAGATGATTTCCAGGATCTGCAATACACACTAGATAATGCTACAACGCAAACACGCAGTACGGATACTTATCATAACCGTGATCGCATCATGTCAGGCTTTGGTCGTTTGTTATACGATTGGGATGGAAAATACCTGGCATCATTTACAGTAAGAAGAGATGGTGTATCACGTTTGACTGGAGATAACCAGTATGGGATTTTCCCGGCAGCATCTATTGGCTGGATGGTACATACTGAAGATTTTATGACCGCAACGCAAGACTGGTTGTCATTTTTGAAACTCAGGGCAAGCTGGGGTAAAAACGGTAATATAGGAATTGGAACCAGTAACGCAGTGGGTTTATATGAAGTTCAGGGTGCTTATGGTTCGCAGGTTCCTTACAATGGTAATATTGGTTTCTTACAAACCGGCATTGCAAATCCATCCTTAAGATGGGAAAAAACAAATACGACCGAAGTAGGTGCTGATATGGGATTTTTTAGAAACAGGGTTAATGCATCAGTGGCATATTACAACAGGATAACGGATGATAAACTGGCTTTTGTAAGCCTGCCAACATCTTCAGGCGTATCAAGCATCAGGACTAATAATGGAAGCATGCGTAACCGGGGATTTGAATTGGACTTGGGGTATAAAGTTATCCAACGCAAGGATTTAACCTGGCAGATCAATGCCAATGCTGCATGGAATAAGAATACGATTTTAAAACTTCCTTTTAATGGCAATGAGAAAAACAGGCAGGGTGGTGAACAGGTTTATGATCCTGCAACAGGCAGGTTAGTATGGGTTGGTGGTCTGCAGGAAGGACAGGAGTGGGGTGAAATTTTTGGCTTTGTTGCAGAAGGTATTATCCGGACACAAAAAGATCTGGAAGATTATAATAAAGTAGACGAGGCTGCCAAAGCTGCTTATCAAAACGGTGGCGCAGGCAGGGGAGTTGCAAGCCAGAAACTCATTACGCAAATGAATTTGAATGGCAGCGGCTTCCGTTATATAGCCACTCAATTAGGCGATATGATGTGGAAGGATATTGATCAGAATGATACTATTGATTATCGTGACAGAGTTTCCCTGGGTCGCTCATTGCCAAGATGGACCGGTGGATTTAATACTTCTGTATCATGGAAAGGTTTCAGTTTGTTTGCACGTTTTGATTTTGCACTGGGTCATATACAACAGGATTTTATGCAAATGTGGTCCCTGGCAAGTGCGCAGGGTGAATTCAATGTAACAGATGTTGTAAAAGATACCTGGACACCAGAAAATCCCAACGCTAAATATCCAAGATATATATGGGCCGACCAGTTAAACACAAAGAATTTTGACAGGCCCAGCGATATGTTCTTCGTGAATTCCAGTTACCTCTCATTCCGGGAAATTTCTTTGAGTTATGCATTGCCAAAAGCACTGATATCAAGAGCTGGTATGAGTGGACTAACATTAACCGTTACCGGGCAAAACCTCGGCTACCTCACCAATGATTTATTGAATTTGCCGGAAAGGACTGGTATTCAAAATAGCGCATACACCATACCGACACAATTGATTTTTGGTGCTAACATAACTTTTTAACCATATTATTTTAAAAGCATGATTTTATTCAAACTTGCTTTAAAAAAATAAAAAATAATCAAATGAATAATTTTAAGATCATACTATTTGTAGCAGCATTTACAATGGCTGCTGTTTCCTGCCGCAAGACACTGGATCTTGCCCCGGAAGATTATTATGGCGATGGAAATTTTTGGAAGAATGAAGCACAGGTAACCAATTTTATGGTGGGCCTGCACAAGCAATTCCGCGACAACCAGTTCATGTTCGTACGCCTTGGTGAAATGAGAGGAGGTGCTTTTAGTAATATTGATCGCCAAAACACATCACTCAATGAATTGACCATTGTTAACCAGGCAATCGAAGAAACATCGGCCGGTGTAGGTAGTTGGGCAGGCATGTATGGACCAATTTTGCAATTAAACCTCTTTATTCAAAAAGTAGAAAGCATAGATTTCTTAGCTGCCGATAAAAAGAATTATTTATTAGGACAGGCTTATGCCATGCGGGCATATTATTATTTTCATTTGCTGCGTACATATGGCGGTGTGCCCATCAGGTTAGAACCTGAAGTTTTAAATGGTAACACCGATCCTGTTGCACTTCGCAAAGCAAGAGCACCAGAGGCTGAAGTTTTAGCTGTGGTAAAAGGAGACGTTAACAAAGCAGTTGATTTGTTTGGAACTGCTAGCATACCTGCTGATAAAAGTCAATGGAATCCATTGGCGGCATTGATGTTAAAAGGTGAAGTGTATTTATGGTCAGCCAAAGTTTATAATAATTCTGCGGACCTGGGAGAGGCTAAATCGGCATTGAACGCGATTTCAGGACCTGCATTGCAGCCTAATTTTGCAGATGTATTTAGTTATGGCAAAAAGAATAATCCTGAAATCATTCTGGCTATTCGTTTTCGTGTCGGGGAAGAAGAAATGACTAACTACGCTACTTTTTTATATTCCACTTTTAATTTTGATAACCTGCATTATAAAGATTCATCCGGTAGCGGGTCTACGCTGGTAGATCCATTGATGATCGCCGCAACAAATAGCCGGCAGATCATTCAACGCTATGGATACACGTTTGAATTATTCCAATCTTATGATGTAGCGGATAAAAGAAGAGATGCAACTTTTTATGATTATTACAAAGTAGATAAAAGTGTTACACCTGCAGTAGTTACAGTGAGAAATACAGCACTTGTAAAATTTCTTGGAACAATCGATGCTAACAAAAGATATTTTTCTGATGACTGGGTGGTTTATCGTGAAGCAGACAGGCTGTTGATGCTGGCTGAAATTGCAAATGCAGAAGGTGGTGATCCCACAATGTATATTCAACAAATTCGTGATCGTGCATTTGGAGGTCCTGGATTAGATCCTACACCTTTTGTAAATGGCACAAAAGATGAAAATGAACTGGCTATTTTTGAAGAGCGCAGTAAAGAATTTGTTTATGAAGGAAAGCGCTGGTATGATCTGCGCCGGATGAAATATGGCAATGAACCCCTGGTTTTCATCAGTCCAAATCATCCTTATGGGGTATTAGATAAAGCAACACAGGCACATAAAATATTATGGCCCATAGAACCTGCCATCTGGACCAATGATCCATTGGTAGATCAAACACCGGGTTACCTGACGTCTAAGCCTAAATAATTTTACCAGTATAATTTTTTCATATAGCATAAGCAAACATCAACCGGGAATAGTCTTGTTCCCGGTACTTATCTTGCTTTAAAATTTATTCATAACATCATGAATACTGAAAATAAAAATCATTTGCAGGGACTTATTGCCGCACCATTTACACCCATGCACGCAGACGGTTCGCTGAACCTGGATATCATTCCGTCTTACTATCAAATGCTGGCTGACAATGGCGTAACAGGTGCATTCATATGTGGTTCAACCGGCGAAGGTGTTTCTTTAACAACAAACGAAAAAAAACTTGTTGCTGAAGCCTGGGCTTCCTGTACAAAGCAGGATAAAAATTTTAAGGTAATGACATTACTGGGTGGTACCAGCATTTCCGATTGTAAAGATTTGGCCAGGCATGCAAGAGAAGTTGGATTGTATGCTGTGTCTTTTACGGCTCCCTTTTATTTTAAACCAGCTGATGTAGATGTATTAGCTAAGATTTGTGAAGAGATCGCAGCCGAAGTTCCCGACATGCCATTTTATTATTACCACATTCCGGTTCTTACAGGTGTGGGTTTTGCCATGTTTGACCTGTTGCAGGCTGTTGATGGAAAGATTCCCAGCTTTGCCGGCGTAAAATACACGCATGAAGATTTCATGGATTTTTTATCCTGTCTTCATTTTCAAAATGGTAAGTATGATATGCTTTGGGGAAGAGATGAGAATATGTTGCCTGCTTTATCATTGGGGGCTAAAGGCGCTGTAGGAAGCACCTTTAATTACGCCGCTCCACTTTATTACAATTTGATTGATGCCTTTAATAATAACGATTTTAAAAAAGCGCAACAGCTGCAGCAACAATCCATTGATATGATCAGGTTATTGGGTAAATATGGCGGTATAGCTACCGGTAAAGCATATATGAAAATGATCGGAATGGATTGCGGGGAATTCCGTCTGCCGGTCAGGAATATGACCACTGAGAAATTTAAATCTTTTAAAAAAGATGTTGAACAGGTTAACTTTAATAGCTTTTGTTCTGTATTGAAAGCTGAAGTCAAAACCTGATAGAAGTATGTTTTACCGAATCATTTATTTTATCGCCGTTCTTCCTTTATTTATGCATTGCACATCAACTCAAAAAAACGAGGTGAAATCCATTGAATGGAAAATCGCCGCCTATTTACCTGCTGCCAATGTTGCACAAAAAGCACTTGGGCTGGCAGGGCCCATTGCAGGCATTCACAACGATGTATTAATAATCGGTGGTGGTGCAAATTTCCCGGGTAATATGCCTTGGTTGGGTGGACAAAAAAAATATTATAATACAGGATATGTTTATAAAATTGAAAAAGATTCTTTCGCATTTGTAGATACGTTCAGTCTTCCGGATGCCATTGCGTATAGCGCCGTTTGTTCTATGCCTGCAGGAATTATTTATGCTGGTGGAGAAGGGGATGATGGATTAAGTGATAAAGTTCAATTGGTACAATGGGATGTTGATAATAATCGTATAGTGTTTAGTAACCTGCCCGATTTGCCATTTGCCGTAACCAATGCTTCTCTTTCTTTTTATAATAATGTCGTGTACCTGGCAGGCGGGGAGCAAAATTTAAAAGTTTCCGATCATTTTTTAAAACTGGATCTGGATAACCTGAATGCGGGCTGGACGAAAATGGAACCTTTGCCCAAACCAATTTCACATGCCGTGATGGTTGTACAGTCTAACGGTAATAAACATGCTATTTATGTTATGGGTGGAAGAAAAAGAATGCCAGGCAGTACCAGCGATTTGTTTTTATCCACCTTCAGTTATGATTTTGATACCAATAAATGGACGGAAAAAAAATCCATGCCCTATGCGGTGTCTGCCGGTACGGGAATGGCTGTTGGCGATCATTCGATTTTATTATTTGGAGGTGATAAAGGCGAAACGTTTCATAAAACAGAAGAACTGATAGCGGCCATCAGCAATGAACAACATGCAGGCATAAAAGAAGAATTAATTAAAAAGAAAACGATAGTACAATCAACGCATCCGGGGTTCAGCAAAGAGATATTATTGTATCGTGCAGATGCGGATACATGGACAAAGGCTGATTCAATACCCTTTGATGTTCCGGTAACAACGGTTGCCATCAATCATGAAAATAAAATCATCATTCCAAGCGGTGAAGTAAAAGCAGGTGTTCGTACACCTCAAATATTGGTTGGTACAATACATTTCAACTAACGTCCAGGTTTAAAGGCTCTCATACATGAATGCTACTCAAACAAGATTTTCAAAATATTATCCATGGGTTGTCGTAGGCTTGTTGTGGGTTGTGGCCCTGCTGAATTATATGGACAGGCAAATGCTTTCAACCATGAAGCCTTCTATGCAGGTGGATGTTGCCGAATTGCAAACTGCAGCAAATTTTGGTCGACTGATGGCCATTTTTCTTTGGATTTATGGTTTTATGAGCCCGGTTGCGGGTATGATAGCAGACAAGGTTAACCGAAAATGGCTGATCGTTGTCAGCCTCTTCGTGTGGTCAGGCGTAACCTTTGCCATGGGTTATGCGGAAACATTTAACCAGTTATATTGGTTGCGTGCAATCATGGGCGTTAGTGAAGCTTTATATATTCCCGCTGGTCTATCACTCATCGCCGACTTTCATTCTTCCAAAACAAGATCACTGGCCATAGGCATACACATGACCGGTTTTTATATGGGCCAGGCTTTGGGAGGATTTGGTGCTACCATTGCTGATAGATTTTCCTGGAATACGGCATTTCATTCTTTTGGTTTAGTAGGTATTGTTTATGCAGTGATCCTCGTTATTTTTTTAAGAGAAAAGAAAATTGATATACCGATTTTACAAGATGATGGCATCCTTATAAAATCCAAAACTTCTTTATTCAAAGGTTTAGGCCTTTTGTTTACTAATATTTCATTTTGGATCATCCTGTTTTATTTCGCCGTTCCCAGTTTGCCGGGTTGGGGCATCAAAAACTGGTTGCCTACTTTATTTGCACAAAAACTCAATATAGAAATGTCATTGGCTGGTCCGATGTCGACCATCACCATAGCCGCCTCATCATTTATCGGGGTTATCATTGGTGGCATTTTATCAGACAAATGGGTGCAGAAAAATTTGCGTGGCAGGATTTATACCAGTGCCATCGGTTTGGGTCTCACCATTCCTGCATTACTGTTTTTAGGTTTCGGTGATTCTTTATTTTCTGTTATCAGTGCAGCGTTTTGTTTTGGTTTTGGATTTGGTATGTTCGATGCCAATAACATGCCGATACTATGCCAGTTTGTATCTTCCAAATACCGGGCAACGGCATATGGACTGATGAATATGGTGGGTGTATTTGCCGGCGCATTTATAACTGATTTGTTAGGCAGATCCACTGACGCGGGAAACCTCGGTAAAAGTTTCGCGATGCTGGCTGGCATTGTTGCAGTAGCGTTGATTATTCAGCTTTCTTTTTTACGGCCAAAAGCGAATGAATATGTAGATGAGAAATAAATTTTTTTAATTAAATACGTTACAATGAGGTTATATCAAAAAAATAATTACCTGTTGATATTGATGATGGTTGTATCGGGCGTAACCGCATTTTCTCAAAAAGCAAAAACTGTACTTTCAACTGCCGGTGAAAAAATAACTGTCACGCATTCCCAGGTGCCGCTGCTGAAGGGTGTTGATTATAACCAGTTGCTGAAACTGACGGTCTATGTACCAGCCGGTAAAAACATCCGGTATAAAAGTTTTCAATTGCAATTGAATGATGCTGCCGTTGAATCTCTTGAAAAAATAAATGTGATCGTGCGGGATGAAAGATACAGGGGTTTCCTGGATGGCGCAGATACAATAGCAAGCATTAACAATATGGCTGCCGCATTGAACATCCCGGTCAATATTCCCTTACACCAGGGTGTGAATACGATCTGGTTCATTGCCACAATAAAATCCAATGCGGACATCGATAAAAAATTATTAATTAATCTTAAAAACATCACTACCGGTAACGGATATGTGCATGCTATCACGCCAAAAACAAACACTGCTGCGGGTAAACCGGATGGTCAATACAGGATGGGAATCGCTATTCGCAAAGCATGGGATGACAGTGTACACACTTATCGCATTCCCGGCATTACTACAACGGATAAAGGCACATTAATTTCGGTTTATGATATCCGTTACAAACACAGTGGTGACCTGCCTGCCAATATTGATGTAGGCATGAGCCGCAGTACCGATGGGGGCCGCACCTGGGAGTCCATGAAAAATATCATGGATATGGGACCGCCACACGAAAACAATGGCGTTGGTGATCCTGCTATTTTATTTGATCCCAACACCAAAAAAATATGGGTGGCCGCATTGTGGAGTAAAGGCAATCGCTCTATTGCAGGTTCTAAACCTGGCCTTTCACCCGATACTACTGGCCAGTTTGTTTTGGTAAGCAGTGATGACGATGGTCTCACCTGGAGCAAGCCATACAGCATTACTTCACAGGTTAAAAATCCTGCATGGCATTTATACTTTAACGGTCCCGGTAATGGCATTGTTATGAAAAATGGCACACTGGTTTTTCCATCGCAATATTGGGATGAAACGACAAAACCATCATCTGTCGGCATTCCTTATTCTTCTATTATTTACAGCAATGACCAGGGCAAAACATGGAAAACTGGCACGGGCGCAAAGAGCAATACAACCGAGGCACAGGTGGTTGAAACCACGCCTGGCACGTTGATGCTGAATATGCGGGATAATCGCGGCCAGTTCAGAAGTGTGGCCACTACAACTGATATGGGAAAAACATGGATAGAACATCCTACATCCTATTCAGCATTGATTGACCCGGTTTGTATGGCAGGTTTTACAAAAGCCCGGGTAAATGTAAAAGGACAAATGAAAGAGATTTTGTTTTTCAGCAATGTTGCTTCGCAAACAACACGTAACAATACAACGATTAAAGCAAGTCTTGACCTGGGTGAGACCTGGTTGGCTAAAAATCATTTATTGCTGGACGAAAGAACCGGTTATGGTTATTCGGCACTCACCAAAATTGATGATAAAACGATCGGTATTATTTATGAAGGAGTGAGGGATCTGTATTTTATGCGGGTGCCGGTTAGTGAAATTATAAAATGACATGCATATCATTCAGTGAATTAGCAGTTATTTTATATCATAAAAAAGATTGAAATGCAAACCACACAAAATATTTTTCTGGTCCGTCCTGCAAACTTTGTTTACAACATTGAAACCGCTATTTCCAATTCTTTTCAAAATATATTGAACCACGATGAACAAACATTAAAGTATAAGGTAAATGAGGAGTTTGACCTTTTTGTGCAAACCCTTGAATCAAATGGAATTTCTGTTTTGGTGTTTGATGATACGGAACAACCAGTAAAACCCGACGCGGTTTTTCCAAACAACTGGATTTCCTTGCACCCCGACGGACGGGTAATCCTATATCCAATGTGTGCAGCCAACAGAAGATCGGAACGAAGACAAGAAATACTGGAAGGCTTGCAGCAAATGTTTAACATCAGAGAAATTGTTGATCTCTCTTTTTATGAGAAGGAATCTCGTTTTTTAGAAGGTACAGGAAGCATTGTATTCGACCATCAGAATAAAATTGGTTATGCATGTCTTTCTCCGCGTACGGATAAAGAACTTTTTCTGAAGGTCTGCGAGTTGCTGCAATACAAACCCATATATTTTTTTGCATTTGACAAATATGGAAAGGAAATTTATCATACTAATGTAATGATGTGCATTGCTGAAAAGTTTTGTGTTATTTGCCTGGAAAGCATTACTGATGAAACAGAAAGAAAAAAGGTGATTGAATCACTCACAGCAAGCGGTCATCAATTAATTGAAATTTCTTACAGCCAAATGAAAAACTTTGCGGGTAACATGTTACAACTGAAAACCCGAAATGGTAAAAATGTTTTGGCTCTTTCAGCAAGTGCTTACAAAGTTCTTGATGCAGCACAGAAATCTGTTTTAGAAAAATATGTTTCCCTTATGCCCTTATCAGTTCAGACAATTGAAGCTGTAGGTGGCGGCAGTGTGCGATGTATGATTGCGGAAAATTTTCTTCCGGAAAAAGAAAAAAATATGGTAATCGTGTAAATATGGAGATATGAGTTATAGCAAAGACGAGTTACAAAATTTGAAATTGTTTTACCAAAGCCAATTATTAAATGACACCGTTCCTTTTTGGTTTCCCCGTTCCTTTGATAAAGAACATGGTGGTTTTTTGTTGATGCGGGATGCGGATGGCAGTTTAATCGATGATGATAAAGCTGTTTGGATACAGGGACGTGCCACATGGTTGTTGGCAACCTTGTACAATACAGTGGAAAAAAAACAGGAATGGCTTGATGGCGCTAAATTGGGTTACGAATTTCTGAACAAACATTGTTTTGATACCGACGGACAAATGTTTTTTCACGTAACAAGAGATGGCAGGCCAATACGAAAAAGAAGATATTTTTTCTCCGAAACATTTTATGTAATTGCTGCGGCCGCTTATGCAAAAGCCAGCGGGGATAAAGAAGCTGCTGAAAAAGCAAGACGTGTTTTTGGTAAATGTATTGAATATGCTACCACACCCGGTTTGCTGAAACCAAAATTTACGGATACCAGGCGTACAAGGGGTATTGGTGTGCCCATGATCATGATGAACACCGCGCAACAACTTAGAGAAACCATTGGTGATGACCGCTGTGATGAATGGATAACAAAATGGATCAGTGAAATTGAAACTTATTTTGTAAAAGAAAATATGCGTTGCGTGATGGAGCAGGTGGCCCCCGATGGATCCATCATAGATCATATTGATGGACGTACACTCAACCCCGGGCATGCCATTGAAGGCGCCTGGTTTATTTTACATGAAGCCAAACACCGCAACAACGATCCGCATTTGATTGAATTGGGTTGTAAAATGCTTGACTATATGTGGGAGCGGGGATGGGATAAAGAACATGGCGGCATTTTATATTTCCGGGATGTATACAACAAACCTGTGCAGGAATACTGGCAGGATATGAAATTCTGGTGGCCGCACAATGAATCCATCATTGCAACATTGCTGGCTTATCTTATAACGGGAAATGAAAAATATGCTGACTGGCATAAATTGGTGCATGATTATGCCTACAAACATTTTCATGATAAAAAAAATGGTGAATGGTTTGGTTACCTGCACCGGGATGGAAGCATAGCGCAAACAGCAAAAGGAAATTTATTTAAAGGACCCTTTCATTTGCCCAGGCAGGAATGGTATTGTTTGCAATTGTTACAGGGATATTTAAAGTAATTTTTATTGAATAATCACCCATTGCTGATGTGATTAATTTGCCAGCAAAAAGTTTTTTATAAATGGTGAACACCGGGAATTCAAGGATAAAATGGTTGGTAGCAGGGATATTATTTGCTGCATTGTGGGCTTCCGCTGCTACGGCTACAAAAATTGGATTGACTGTAGCCCAGCCCCTGGTAATCGCAGTGGTTCGTTTTGGATTGGGTGCAGCCATCATGTTATTCATTGCTCATGGTATAAAGCGTTTTCGGTTACCCCAAAAAACAGAATGGAAACAAATTGTTGTTTACGGACTATTAAATATCACCATCTACCTGGGATTCTATGTAATTGCCATGCAAACAGTTTCTGCAGGCATAGGTGCATTAGCAATCGCCACTAACCCGGTTTATATTAGTTTCCTGTCTGTATTTTTTTTAAAAAAGGAATTGACATTGGCGGTTATATTGTCGATTATCATTTGTATGGTGGGAGTGGTTTGTGCAGCATGGCCTTTATTTTCAGAAGCTACAGTAACAACAAATGGGTTGTTGATTCTTCTATTTTGTATGCTGTCATATTCTGTGGGTGCTATTTATTTTTCGTCCAAGGAATGGAATGGTCTTTCATTATTAATCATCAATGGATGGCAAACCTTATTAGGCGGATTATTCTTGTTGCCTTTTACCTTATTTTTTTATAAGGGTGATGCCAATCACTATGATAAAACATTTTGGTTGTCTGTGGCCTGGCTCGCTATTCCTGTTTCCATTGCTGCAGTACAACTTTGGTTATGGTTATTGCAAACCAATGCGGTAAAGGCAGGTCTCTGGTTATTCTTATGTCCCATATTTGGTTTTGTTTTCGCCGCATGGTTAACAAATGATGTCATTAGTGTTTACACGGTAACAGGTGTTATATTAGTGATTATAGGTTTACTGCTTTCAAAAATTAATACAAGAAAGAATGAAGTTGTTTTTGATTAGCATATTGTTTATCCCTTTATTAGCTGTATCACAATTGCAGGTGGCCAGGATATTTTCCGATAATATGGTTTTGCAAAGAGATCAGCCAATTCATATTTGGGGCAAAGAAACGCCGGGAATGCAGGTCACTGTAACTTTTGCAGGAGAAAAAAGGAGTGTGGTTGTAAAAGCTGATTCAACATGGAGCGTCTATTTTAAAAAGCAAAAAGCAAATGCAATCCCACAGGAAATTCAAATCAGCAGTGGTATCGAAACTATTAAATTGAAAAATATTCTGATTGGCGATGTTTGGATTTGTTCGGGTCAGTCAAATATGGAATGGCCCATGTCAAAAGAAATGCATTTTAAAGATGAAGTGAAACAAACAAATCAACCATTGATAAGATTATATAATCCTTCGCCAGCAGGCAGAAATGTTTACGGAGTACCTTATACCGATTCATTAAATAAAAGGTTGAATCTGGCGGATTTTTATGGAGCAGCTGATTGGCAGGTTTGTGACAGCAACTCAGTAAAAGACATGAGTGCGGTGGGATATTATTTTGCAAAAAATATTATTGCAAGTGAAAATATTCCCATTGGATTAATAAATCTATCTATAGGGGGAGGGCCGATTGAAACTTTTATCAGTCGCGAAGCATTACAAAACAGCGATCAATTTTCAGGAAAGATAAAAGGAAACTGGTTGCAAAATGATCATCTGCCGGAATGGATTCGCGAAAGAGGTAAACAGAATGTTGGCGAAAATATTAATGGTTATGGTGATGATTTTGGTTTACATCATGCTTATAAACCCGGGTTTGCTTATACATGCGGGATACAACCCATTCTCACAATGCCCATCAAAGGTATGTTGTGGTACCAGGGTGAAAGCAACGCACTTGAATGGCCAAGGGTGGAAGAGTACAGGCACCTGTTACATTTGATGATTGATGATTACCGTAAAAAATGGAAACTACCTTCTATGCCTTTTTACTGGGTGCAGTTGTCTTCAATTGACACAGCAAATTACAAATCACAATACTGGCCGCAGTTTCGGGATGAACAAAGAAGGCTATTAGATGAAGTGAAAAATGGCGGCATGGCTGTTAGCAGTGATATTGGGTTGAAAAACGATGTACATCCAACAAATAAAAAAGCGGTTGGTGAACGATTGGCAAGATGGGCTCTGAATAAAACGTACAAAAAAAATATGCTGCCTTCTGGTCCGCTGCCATTGAATGCCAAATATAAAAAGGGCAAGGTTTTTATTTCTTTCCGATACACAGCGAATGGTTTGCAAACCGCCGATGGAAAAAATGTAAGAGGCTTTTCTACAGATGGAATAACAGAATTGGAAGCAGTTATTCAAAACAATATAATCGTAATGGATTCAAAAGAAAAACCTGCCTTTGTGTATTATGGATGGAAACCATTTACAAATGCCAACCTCGTGAATTCGGAGTTGTTGCCGGCATCTACATTTAAAATAAAAGTGCAATAGAAAGGATCAATGAAACCAGGTTTCAAATTTAAATTCTGCCGATGAAGAAGATTTTTATATTAATTGGATTAGTGATCATTAAGCAAATTTTGTTTGCCCAGGTTAAACTGCCTTTGTATCCTGATTCTATATTTACTACTTATTATCATCAGCGGTTTACGCATTTTCAATCTTTGCCCCAAACGAAGGGAGATGTCATTTTCATTGGTAACAGCATCACCGAAGGAAGTGAATGGCATGAATTATTTGATGATAAAAGAATAAAAAACCGGGGCATCAGCAGCGATATCACTGCCGGGATCATTCACCGGATTGATGAAGTGGCAAAAAGAAAACCGGCAAAGGTTTTTTTGATGATCGGCACCAACGACCTCGCAAGGAATATTTCGCCGGATACGGTGGTGAAAAATATTTTGTTGACTCTTTCTTACCTGCAACAGCAGGCACCTTCAACAAGAATATATATCCAAAGCATTTTGCCTGTGAATGATGTGTTTGGAAAATTTAGTAATCATACTGCAAAGGGTGAACAAATAAAAAAAGTAAACGGCCGGTTAAAAGAGGTGGCGGTTACAAAATCCTATACTTATATTGATTTGCATACACCGTTTAGTGATGGAAATGGAAAATTAAAAGAAAATCTTACCAATGATGGTTTGCATTTAAATGGCGAAGCCTATTTATTGTGGAAACATTTGGTATACCCTTATGTTTATGATTTGCAGTTAAAGCCTTCATTAATTCCAATGCCTCAATCGGTAAATTGGAAAAACGGTTTATTTGGGCTGTATGCCTGTAAAACAATTGTTATAAAGGATGACAAACTAAGGAAGGAAGCTGAAAAGCTTAAGAATTACCTGGAACAAAAAGGATATAAAATTAAGATTGCAAAAACGGCAAATAAAAATGAGCCATTCATCGAACTGCAAATCGATAAGAATTTTGCTACACCACATTTTTCCCGGGAAGCATACAGGCTTCATGTTACCGTTGATAAAATTCACCTTACAGCCAAAACTGATCATGGAATTTTCAATGGCCTGCAAACACTGAAACAATTAATGCGTGATGGAGTACTGGTGAATGCCTGTGAAATCCTGGACTGGCCTTCTTTTTCCTGGCGGGGTTATATGGTAGATGTGGGCAGAAATTATCAATCCTTGGATCTGTTGAAACAGCAGATAGAAATAATGGCGAAATATAAATTGAATGTTTTTCATTTTCATCCCACAGAAGATATTGCATGGAGAATCGCCAGTAAACAATACCCTCAGCTTACAGCGCCGGAGCATATGCTTCGTAATAAAGGCATGTATTATTCAGAAGCTGAGATCAAAGATTTGATCGCATTTTGTAAAGAGCGGTATATCACATTTGTTCCTGAAATTGATATGCCCGGTCACAGCGCTGCTTTTAAGAGAGCTATGAAAACCGATATGCAATCTGATTCGGGATTGATGATCGTGAAAAATATTTTAAAAGAATTTATTGAAACTTATGATCTGCCTTATTTACATATAGGCGCAGATGAAGTGAAGATCACTAACCAGAAATTTGTACCGGAAGTAACAGCTTATATTGAAAGTTTTGGAAAGAAAGTGATTGGGTGGGAGCCAGGTGGAAATTTTACTGATAATACGCTTCGCCAATTGTGGATGGATGATAACGCAATGCAAACTAAAAACAAAGCCATTCAATTTATTGACTCAAGACATTTATACATTAATCATATGGATCCTTTGGAAAGTGTTGTTACTATATTCAACAGGATGATCGGCGGTAAAATAAAAGGGGATTCTTCATTACTCGGAGCAACTTTGTGCATGTGGCATGACCGGGCTGTTGCAGGCGAAGAAGATATATTGAAGATGAATCCCGTATATCCAGGTATGCTTGCATTTGCGGAAAGAAGCTGGCGGGGTGGAGGGCAGCAGGGATGGGTTGCTTCCATTGGTGAAACGGGTTCAACACAAGCTATTGAGTTTGCTGAATTTGAAAATCGTTTGCTGGATCATCAGCAACTGCATTTTTCCAATCTTCCATTTCCTTATGCAAAACAATCTTCTGCTAAGTGGAAATTATACGGACCTTTTGCAAATCAAGGCGATCTTATTCAATCTTTTGGTCCTGAAAAAAATGACATCAGCAAATTACAATCTATCGATAGTGTCGTTGGCGGCACCATTATTTGGCGGCATTGGTGGGCGCCATTAATTAAAGGTGTATTAAAAGAACCCATTGAAAATACTACCTGGTATGCCAGTACAAGGATATGGAGCGATGAAGAGCAGGTAAAAAATTTCTGGATCGGCTTTAATAATTTATCCCGTTCTCCTGCTACCGATTCACCAAAACCAGGCACCTGGGATAATCACCAAAGTAAAGTTTGGGTGAATGGAAAGTTGATCGACCCGCCGGTTTGGAAGAGAGGAGGTCAAAAGGGCAATTCTGAAATTCCCCTAATGGATGAAGGATATGAATACCGTGAACCCACAAAGATTTTTTTAAAAAAAGGATGGAATGAAGTGTTGATAAAATCACCCATTGGTAGCTTTAAAGGAAAAGACTGGCAGAACCCTGAAAAATGGATGTTTACGTTTGTTCCTGCCAGTTAGCCGTTAAATCAAAATAACTTTTCTATATTCATCATATATTTTATCAGTATCATCAATCATATAATATTTTAAATATGAACAGGAAGGAATTTGTAAGAAATACTGCATTAGCTACAGCATCACTTGCAGTAACGCCGGCTATAAATTTATTTGCAGGTGCAATGAAATCAAATGTGAGAGTTGCCATCATTGGCGTGGGTTTGCGTGGGCAAAATCATTTAAACCTGTTATTGCGAAGAAGTGATGTGGACGTTGTGGCTATTTGTGATATTGATGACCGCATGCTGACGATATCAAAATCAATGATCAGTAAAAGCGATAAAAAATTGCCAAAGATATATACCGGCGATCCTTATGCGTGGAAGAAAATGCTGGATAAGGAAAGGCTGGATACGGTTATTATTGCAACGCCCTGGGAATGGCACAAGGAAATGATCATAGGGTCATTGCAATCCGGTATCAAATATGTGGGAACAGAAGTGATGCTGGGTATTACTTTGCAGGATCATTGGGATGTGGTGCGGGAAGCTGAAAAAAATAATGCTCACGTGATGATGCTGGAAAATGTTTGTTACCGCCGCGATGTGATGGCCGTATTAAATATGGTTCGCCAGGGTCTGTTTGGCGAATTGATCCATCTGCAGGGTGGTTACCAGCATGACCTCCGGGATGTAAAATTCAATGATGGTAAAAATGCTTATGGTGGTGGTTGTGAAATAGGAGACAAGGCCTGGTCCGAAGCGCAATGGCGTACGCATCATTCTATTTATCGTAACGGTGACCTGTACCCGACGCATGGCATTGGCCCTGTTGCAAATTATATCAACATCAACCGGGGAAATCGCATGGTCAACCTCAGTTCTTTTTCTTCAAAGGCAAGAGGACTTCATGAACATATTGTTAAAACCTGCGGACATGATCATCCAAATGCAAAGATCAATTTCAAACTGGGTGATGTGGTAACAACCAATATTAGTTGTGCCAATGGTGAGACGATTTTATTGCAACACGATACCAACTTACCCAGGCCCTATTCATTAGGCTTCAGGGTGCAGGGAACTGAAGGCATCTGGATGGATGTGAATAAAAGCATTTACATCGAAGGAAAATCTCCTAAGTCGCATCAATGGGAGCCACAACAGGAATGGCTTGAAAAATATGATCATCCATTATGGGCAAGATGGAGTAAAGAAGCGGAAGGTTCGGGACATGGTGGAATGGATTTCTATGTGATCCATGCATTCATCGAATCAATCAAACGCAAACAAGAACCACCTATGGATGTTTATGATGCAGCAGCATGGAGCGCCATAACGCCTTTGAGTGAATTATCAATCGAAAGGGGAAATGAAACCGTTGAATTCCCTGATTTTACCAATGGTAAATGGATGTACCGCAAACCTGTGTTTGCGTTGAATGATGAATTCTAAAAACAATAAACTTTATGAAAAGCCTTCAACAACGATCATTTTTGTGCTTGCAGCGCTTTGCCTGATCTTTTTAGCTTCGGAATAAATATCAGAATTCCACCATTCTTTTGCACGGTCAACTGATGGAAATTCTAATACAACAATTCTTTCAGGATGCCAGTCGCCTTCTAATGATTCTGTCTGTGCACCACGTACAACAAATCTTCCGTCAAATGCAGCTACAGCTGCAGGTGTAAGTTTTTTGTAATCTTCATATTTTTCATGATCATGAATGGCTATTTCAACGATAACAAAAGCAGGCATAATTCATTTTATTTTAGAGAATGAATTTAATATAGGATTTAAATAATCGTTTCTCCTTTTTTATAATTACCGTACACTTTTATTTCGGTAATATAATCCTGTATGCTTTCCAAGACTTCATTGAACTGTTCAATCGTATCATACTCAAGATCAGCATGAAAACTGTATTGCCATTCCTTTTCTGGTATGGGCATGCTTTGGAGTTTACTGAGATTCACTTTTTTTTCAGCTACCTGTGTCAGTACTTTAGCCAGGCTGCCTATTGAATGGTGAACATTAAAATTAATAGAAGCTTTGTTTGAATCTGATATTTCCTTTACCGCATCGGCTCTTTGTAAATATAAAAAACGAGTGTAATTTTTTTTGTTGGATTGAATGCGGCGTTCAAGAATATCCAGTCCATAGATCTTTGCTGCAAGGTCACCGGCAATCGCAGCAGCATGTTTATTTCGGTGTTGGTGAATATGTTTTGCACTCAACGCGGTATCTTCCGTTTCTACCAGTTTCCAATGGGGATATTTTTCCAGATAGTCTACGCATTGCAGTAAGGCCATCGGGTGGGAGTGAACTTCCCTGATATCTTCCAGTGAAACACCCGGGTTGGCCATCAGGTGCTGGTTGATGCGGAGGTAAATTTCTCCTGCAATTCTTAAATTACTTTTTCTGAGCAGTGAATAATTGGGCAGGATGCTGCCGGCAATTGAATTTTCAATTGCCATAAAGCCGCCATCACTTTCTTTGGCATTAGCGGCAATTTTTACAACTTCTTTAAATGTAGCGCAGGGAATTACTTCAATATCTTTTCCCAAATAATGCTGGGCGGCAATCTGGTGAAAACTGCCTTCGTAACCCTGGATCGAAATCTTTTTTGTCATGAAATTTTTTTGAACTTCTAATTCCTTACTGTCAAATCATATAGCCATAAAGATCATCATCTTTTTTTAACTCGGTAAATTGAAAATGATAACGATGAAGGTTATCTAACAATAATTTATAATCATGCCTGCTTTTTAATTCAATACCAACCAGGGCAGGCCCCGTTTCTTTATTGTGTTTTTGCATGTATTCAAACCGGGTAATATCATCGTGCGGACCCAATACCAGGTTCACAAATTCTTTCAACGCTCCGGGACGTTGTGCAAAACGGATTAAAAAATAATGTTTCAATCCTTCATATTGCAGGGATCGTTCTTTGATCTCCTGCATGCGGTCAATATCATTGTTGCTACCACTGATAACACACACTACTTTCTTACCTTTTATTTCTTCCGCGTAATCTTCAAGTGCCGTTATGGATAATGCACCCGCCGGTTCCACAACGATGGCTTCTTCATTATACAGTTGGAGAATGGTTGAACACACTTTTCCTTCCGGGACCAGGTGCATATCATCCAATACTTCACGGCAATAGGCAAACGTAATTTCACCAACCTGTTTTACCGCAGCCCCATCAACAAATCTTTCTATTTCATCCAATACAACCGGGTAGCCGGCTTCCAGAGCGGCTTTCATGGATGGAGCACCTTCAGGTTCCACACCGATGATCTTTGTTTTTGGTGAAACCTGCTGAAAATATTTTCCCATGCCTGCACATAAACCGCCACCACCAACCGGAACAAATAAATAATCAACTTCAGGTTGACAGGCCAGAACTTCTATAGCCACAGTAGCTTGTCCCTCGATAATGCGATGATCATCAAAAGGAGGAATGAACGTCATTTTATTTTCAGCCGTGTATTTCCTTGCTGTTTCTGAACAATCATCAAAAGTATCACCCGATAAAATGATCTCCACATTTCCATCACCAAACATATTGGTCTGGTTGATCTTTTGCGAAGG
>JAKFER010000218.1:0-2362 GCA_036675565.1 Chitinophagaceae bacterium | reverse complement strand
GAGGAAACGAGCGGTTCATCTGATACAGATAACACTAATTCGTATCTTTTAGTTTTCGATTCTTCTGCCAGGACACTATTAATTTCTTCAGCAGAAGTATTTCGTGCGGCGATAAAAGTGATATCTGAAATAGAGCCTACGGGTACAGGGGTTCTTATCGCCACACCGTCAAACTTGCCTACTAATTGGGGCAGGGCTTTAGTTGTTGCAAT
Source organism: Chitinophagaceae bacterium (assembly GCA_036675565.1). GTDB lineage: Bacteria > Bacteroidota > Bacteroidia > Chitinophagales > Chitinophagaceae > JACCYQ01. Next base: position 2,150 of record JAKFER010000218.1, on the reverse strand, counting down.
TGCCGCTCCGGTAGAGGCAGGGGCCAGGTTTACTGCCGCCGCACGTCCCATTCTTGGTTCTCTTTTTGACGGTGCATCTACCAACGTTTGGGAAGCCGTATAAGCATGAACTGTATTTAATATCGCTTTTTTGACCCCTATTCTTCTATCTATAATTTCAATGATCGGGCCAATATTATTGGTTGTGCAACTTGCACAGGAGAACACGGCTGTTTTTCCATCCTGTGTATTTACACCATGTAAAACGGTGGGTGTGTTTTTGCTTTTGGTAGGGCCGGAAATTACCACGGTTTTCGCCCCGGCCTGAATATGTTTTTCAGCATCCTCCCTGTTTGTAAAAAGGCCTGTGCTTTCTATTACTATATCTATACCCAGGTCCTTCCATGGAAGTTTTGCCGGATCTTTTTCTGAAATAAATAAAACCTTCTTGTCCCTGACATGTAAATGAGTATCATCAACGTTCACTTTATTTTCATATTTGCCATATACACTATCATACCTGAGTAAATAGGCTGCATTCTCAATACTCATTAAATCATTGACAGCTACGACCTCCAATCCGGGAGTGTCCATAATTATTTTCAGGGCTGCTCTGCCAATTCTGCCAAATCCGTTTATCGCTATTTTTTTCATGTTGTTTTGCTATTTAATATTGTAAAATTAATTTCCAATTAAAAGCTAATCATTTTTTTAAATTAATATCACCGGGTTTCAACATTTCTTGCCGGCAGGGTTATTCTTTCATCCAGCGCTATAGCTTTTGGAAATAAAATATTGTTTTCCAGGTGCACATGCAAAAACAAATCATTTTCAAATTCTTTCATTTTTTCAAACAAGTATTTGTGTGAATGACCGGCATCTGCCGGTACTATATAATCGTTGGTAAGCTTACGAAAAAACTTTAGTTCTTTACCCGCTGCCAGGTGTTCCTTCTTCATCGCAGTTGCCGACTCCTTTATAAAACCAAATGTGGTATAATTAGTTTTTTTCAAGAAACTTTTCTTTTTAACTAATTGCCGGATATTGGGAAACAAAATTTGTTCTTCTTTCTTTAAATGGGTTAGCAGATCATCAATAAAGAAAAAGAGTGCGGCAGCTAATTTTGCCAATTCAGGGTGCTTTTCGTTGTTGCGATAAGCAGTTTTTTGAGCCAGGTCATAAATAATAGCTGCATTCTCTTTAGCATAGCGATGATGAGTATTGGTAATATAACCGATAAGAAAGTCAAGGTCCCAGTTATTAAATTCCTGCGAAGGAGTCACTTTTATCCTGGCAGCATGCTTCAGTGCAGTTCTTAATTGTTCTTCAGTTATACCAGCTTCCCGGCTGGCTTCTTCCAGAGTTTTATTACCACTATAACAAAAATCAATACCCAGTTGTTTGAATACTTTTGCGGTTCGATAATCGTCAGCGGCAATGGCGCCGACTGTTTCAGTGAATGGTAGTGTATTCATAGTAAATTTTTAAATCTTTTCAGTGCTGGTATGTCTTTAATTTCTTCCATAAACATTTTTTCATAGTCATGTTTGTGAGCTTACCTGTCGGGGTATGGTTGTACTGACAAAATTTTTAATTTTGAGGATGATGTCAGCACGTCATTTATATGTTTGCCTGTAAGGTTTGAAATTTTAGTTTCTGTCCGTGGATTAACAAATAGTACATCGGCTCCAATGCTTTCAGCATAATCTAAAGTGGCTTTTGGGAAATTGTTACTATTTAATAAGTGATATTCTATTGGATTAGGTAGCCCTGTTTTTAATATCCTGTATGTATCGAGAAGAGCTTTTCTCTCAATATCCCCGGCACCTGTATTATTCTGCAAAGCAATAAGATGTATTTTCGCCCTATACTTTTCGGCAAATACCCTTGCTAATTCTATTTTTCGTTTTGGAATAATGGAGCGCACAGGAATAACAATGATTTTTGTTTTTGAATTAACCGATCCCTGCATAACTGTTAGAACAGGACAATCAGTGGATTTAGCAAGTCTATTAGGGCAAACCGAACTAAAGAATGTAAAGTACCTTGAATTGTTTTTTTTGCCAATAATTATGAGTTGTGGTTTTAGTTGCTGGGCGGCATCTGCAATAGTATCATGAACAGTGCCTTCCATTATACAAGTATTAACGCTACTGTTCGGAATAGCTTCT
>JAKFER010000008.1:0-2370 GCA_036675565.1 Chitinophagaceae bacterium | reverse complement strand
TAAACCTGCCCATGGGTAAGAGTACACTGAGAATAAAGGTCTGCCTTCCATTGGATAAATTGAAGCAGAGAGCGAGCCCGATACAGAAGATGACATATATTGCGCTACACTAGCCCTTGTTGAATAAGAAAGAATCTTTTCATTAACATAACTATATAAAAACCTGGTTTGCCATCCAAGCCTGCCAGATAAGTTTGTGGTATTAACAGTAATGTCTACTCCTTTTGTAAGCGTACTGGCAAAATTACCTTTGAATCTTGTAGAGCCAGTTGAAGCCGCTATTGGCATATTGCCTATTAAATCCATACCTTTTTTCGCATACCATTCAATAGATCCATTAACTATTCTGTTTTTAGATTCAAAGTCTAATCCAAGATTTAACACCTGAATTTTTTCCCAACGAAGGGATGGATTTGGAGGATTAATTATGCCTCCTCTTAACAAGCCCGGTATTAATTCATACCATGGCGTGATGGAATAAAATGCAGTAGTATATGCAGATAAGGATTTATCAATATTTCCATTATATCCGTAAGTGGCTCTGAATTTTAGCAGTGGTAGCCAGCTTAGTTTATAAAACGATTCTTTACTGATGTTCCATCCCAATCCTGCTGACCATAAAGGCACACCACGCATGTTGGTTTCCACCCCAAATATATTAGACTGATCTTTTCTTGCACTGAGTGTGATGGAATACTTCCTGCGGTTTGTATAGGCAATATTTGCATAATAGGATATAAACCTGTCAATAGTGCCACCATGATCAATACCAGGATCAATCGCTACCTGAGAACCCTGGTTAAAATACATTCTAAAACGGGTGTTAAAATCTACTGGTTTGCTTAATCCCAGTTCATCATCATAACCGAAATATGTAACCGCATTATTTGCGCCTTCCATATCTTTTGCTTCATAACCTGCAAGTGCAGATAAGGAATGATTACCAGTTTCTTTAAAATAACTCAGTTGTCCTCTTATACTATGGCTGGATGCGTTGATATTATTAAGTGAAAGAATGCCAGCTTCAGGAACAGGTTTTGAAAAACTTCCATCGGGATTGACTTGTGTATACCTGTTTATATAATCCCTTGTATAGTAAGATTCAAATGGATAATGGTTTGAATTTCTTTGACCATTCTGCCAGTACTGATATAATACTTCTGCTTTTAGCCCAGGTAAGATTTGATATCCTGCAGATGTGGTAACCCTAAGATCAAGAGCCCGATTATCCTGGATTTCCAACCCTCGTTCGTTTAATGGTATATAGGTCCAGTCTAACAGGCCGTCATTAGCTATTGAATTGATATAACGCTCACTATAGCTCCTGGTAATGCTCAATGGATTTCCGTCGTTATCTGCCAGGCGATCATAAGCAAAAACCTGTGGCCTTTTTGTGTCTGAATAGTTTTTATTCTGAGCTAAGTACACACCTGCAGAGAGCTCAAGTTTATTTTTAATTAATGACCAGTTATTTAAAGTATTTAGTGTAATCCGGTTAAAATAACTGCCTACCTCGTCAGATAGATTCCTGTCGAATCCCGCAGAAAAAGTGTACTGGTGATGGTTAGATCCACCTCTGACATTTAATGAATGTTGCTGATTAATACTATTTCGATAATAATATTTTTCTAAGTCTCTACGAACATCTCTCGTTTTATATTCTGCTATTAACTGGTTAGCTTCATCAGCAGAAATCAATCCATCTCTTTTTTTAATCAACGTTTCAACGACCGGAGAAAGCCTGGTTTTTGCAGCTGAAATTTCGGCGCTTCTGTAAAAGTTGCGGGCGAATAATTGTTCTTCAATAGCAATAAAATCCGCTATATCCATTTGAGGTACATAGAACAAATCTGGCTTACCTCCAAAGGTTAAGTTAGCGTTATAACTTACCTGAACCTTACTATTGTATTTGCCTTTTTTTGTGGTAATTACTATTACTCCATTTCCAGCTCTGGCCCCCCATATGGAAGCGGCAGCAGCATCCCGTAAAATGGAAATACTTTCCACATCATTGGGGTTAATATTTTCTATTGAGCCGTCATACGGAAAATTATCAACTACAATTAATGGTGCGGTATTGGCAAAAATGGTACTTCTACCCCTGATGGTGATAGGTTCAACCTGGGAGCCATTGCCTTTATTGAACAATACTCCTGAGGTCACATCTTCCAAACGATCCAGGATACTTGTACTCACCCGGCGTTCGATCAATTCCTGATTGATCTGTACAAAAGAACCGGTGGCTCTTTCTTTAGGTACTCTGTAATAGCCTGTGCTTAAAATTTCCACTGATTCACCCGTAACAACGCTAATTTTTACAACAATATTCATCAATTCATCATTTGCAGCAACCTTCACCTCCCTGGTTTC
>JAKFER010000043.1:0-16092 GCA_036675565.1 Chitinophagaceae bacterium | reverse complement strand
TCTTTAATTGGTACCGCGAATACTTTAACATCAGATCAATGACTCTTTCATCTTTTGAAGCATCATAATATTGTTGCAACACTTTTAACATAACCATTTTTGGCCACCAATCGCGTGCTCTATCTCTTTGCAAACCTGGTTCAGGAGTTGGTTCTACATCAGGTGGTATTGGGCCAAAGTATCCGTCATCCATTTGGTTTTCCAAAGACCATTCAATCCAGCGCTGTGCTTTTTCCTTTAATTCTTTGTCGTCAAGGATATATGCTAATGGAACCAACCCATCTAACCAGTAAGGAGCTCTTTCCCATACATCCCCATCACCACCTAACCAGCCATTTCGATCTCCCATTACCTGGGGATATAATTTATCGAGGTTTCCACACATACCCGTTTTCATATCCACTAACTGGTTCAATAACCAACCAGAAGGTTTAATACTACCGAGTGGCAATGCCACATAAGGTTTTGATTTAAGAGGAGATCGATTTTGCAAATACAAATTTTTGGTAGTATCTACTACAGGTGAAGCGCTAATATTCATAGATATAATTTTCAATAACAGAAAATAAATTACTTTTTTCATTTTTCTAAATTATGAGAAATAGTACCTAGAATTTAATTAAGCGCCTACTTTTGTAAAATAACGTTACCGAAAAATTAACAGGATATATAATTAATATTTGGAAGTTTAAAATAGATATTACTAAATTGATAATTGTATATAAATATTTTAATGGCATACACTCAAGTAACGATAAAAGACCTTGCGAAAAAATTGAATATCTCTGTATCTACTGTTTCCAGAGCACTAAGAAATGCAAATGATATTAATCCGGAAACAAAACGTGCCGTATTAGCACTTGCGAAAGAATTGAACTACGAGCCGAACGTAATGGCCCAAGGACTGGTAAAAAGAAAAACAAAAATCATTGGTATTATTATACCTGTTATTCATTCAAATTATTTTTCAGAAGCTTTAAGTGGCATGACCGAAATTGCCAGCGAATATGATTTTCACTTGATGTTTTGCCAAAGTAATGAAGATGCCATTCAGGAAATTAAATGCATTAAAAAACTGGTGGCTTGTCATGTTGATGGATTATTGATATCTGTTTCCAAGGATACTAAGGAAGCAAGTGAATTGGAAAAAGTAAAAAAAATGGGAATTCCTATAGTTATGTTCGATAGAACAATTGCTGACTTTCCATGTCACAAAGTAGTTGTTAATGAATACGAAGGTGCATATAAAGCAGTAGCACATTTAATAAAAAAAGGATGTAAAAGAATTGCACATATTGCAGGCCCTATTAATGCTTCTGTTTCAATCAACAGAATGAAAGGTTATACGGATGCGTTAGCTGATCATAAGATACCCGAGCAACAAAACCTTATTTATCGTTGCAACAATTTTGAAGAGGACGCTTTAGATGCCATAAAAAAATTAGTCAGATCAAAGCCTCTGCCAGATGGCATTTTTTTTATTAATGATCTATCGGCAATTACTGCCATAAGATATTTGCAAAAAAAGGGAATTGATGTCCCTGGAAGCATAAAGATCGCAGGGTTCAATGATGACCCTGTAAGTTCCATAGTGGAACCTTCTCTAACTACAGTAATGCAACCTGGTTATGAAATAGGCAAGCTGGCCATGCGAATGCTTGTTGATGAAATCGCTTCTCCTGCTACAGAATTTCAAAACATCCAATTAAGGACACAACTAATTGTACGCAATTCCAGCAAATAAAAAGAGCCGGCAAATGTTACCGGCCAATTGTTAATTTTTCTTATTCAACTTGCTTTCTTTCTTTACAGCTGCATTATAATCAACAACATAATACCACCAGTTATTTAGTTTACCATCTTCCGTATTTATGCCTTTGAAATGTGGGATATGACGCATCCACCAGGTCATATAACCTAAATGAGAGCATTTCCACTCATGACAATCTACGATCCGACTATTTTTTTCAGTTATATTCGGATAATTCTTCCATGCATCTGCATAGGTGGTTACTTTTGTTTTATTAATCCAGTCATAATCCTTAATCCCATTTGGAGGGAAATGAATATTTCCAATATGAGCTTTCCCAGGAACTTTATGATCGAAAGAAGTAAAAATTTCCCAATTATTTGGGTTAGCAGCTGTATTATCCCAACGACCATAAACCTTTCGCATAATCGATTCAAATCTATGACCATAACTTTCCAAAGCCAGGGACATTTCTCTTTCATAATTCAAACCCATAATCGTTAACAATTCTTTACAGGATGAACCTTCTACAGGGTTTGAATTAAGCCAGAATGCATTTTCACCAGCAAAAGTTGACTCCCACGTTCCGCCATAAGGAAAGGACCAAAGCCAAACTTCGTTTATCAAACCTTTATCCCGCATATCACAAAAGCCGTAATGATCAATAAACTTATTATAATCAAACTTTGTCCCTTCCTTTTTAAATGTTTCCCAACCTGGCTCCTGAAGCAACTTTACAATTCGATCCATAGAAAGTAATTCCTTTTCATTTCTTAGTCTTGTAAAGAATAGAGAATCATCGTAAATTTTTACTATTTCATACTGGATTGCACCACCGCTTACTGCATTTAAAGTATCCCGGTAATCTTCCATCAACTTCCATGGATCATTCCACTGAAATGTATAACCGGGTGTTTTAAACAACTCGTGCATTCGCTTATTTCCCATCGATGGAATTTTTGGATCTTGCATCACAACAGCAACTTTTACAATTATTGGTTTTGCTGTTTTCAATGGTTTTATTTTTTTCTGCGCATACACCAAGGTTAAGCTGCAAACAGATGCAATCATCAAACATATCTTCGCTATATACTTTGCCATCAAGTTATTTTAGTTTTAAAGAGTAATTGAGATTAAATTTATATCAGAATGTACCGTCAAGATGAGTATATGGAAATTTACAAGATATAACCCATGTACCCGCTTCATTAAAAACTATTTTTGAACGAAGTCTGATATACCATTTTTCAGCTCCCCAATTATCATCTGGCCATGGATTTAAAAATGGATACTTCTGGTCTATATATATTTCCTTGTGCATTGTTGCAGTATCCAGTACAGAAAAATCCATAACACCTCCTCTCAAATAAGAAAGGAGATTTTGGTTTGCCGGCCATGGTGTAATAGGGAACTCAACCTCAGCGCCTTCTGGTGTATTAACCCTATTAACAGCATAATCAAAATAACTTTCTGTTCCTGCAGCATAAGTTGCATAATCTTTAGAATCAAAAATCTTTCCTTCAGAATCTAAATATTGAATAATCACCTTAACACCCGTGGTAGGTTCATCGCTTTTCTTATAAATATCAATAAACTCTTTTCCATTACGGTCATAAATATTCTGGTGCCTGTCTAATGCATCTTCTGGTATATAATCATATAATGTAAATGTTGTTTGACCACCACCATTTACAAGTAAGATTGCCGTTGTAGCCCGGAAAAATGTAAAAGGCTTTTTATCGGTGGTTAATTTTATAGTTGCATAATCTTTAATAATTTTTTCGCCTTTCGAATTTGAAACTTTTACATCGACAAAGAAAATATCATTAGGGTTTTTAAGGTTGCTGGTGGTTTCCAAATATTGCAACATGCCATTAGTTGGGTTAATATCAAAAGGAGGCAACTCCATTTCACTAAGCTTGGCATTGATCAATTCCATGGTAGTATCCGTCTTGTTATTATATGGCTTGGTCCAGCTCTTATATTTATACTTTGTAAAGAATTGTTCCGAACGATTTCCATTTATATCCCTGATATTAACAATGGAAAATAAGGCTGGCATAGATGAACCGTCTAACCATGCAATATCAGTGTTTCCTTTCCCTCCCAACGAAACCATTACCGTGTCTGCACCTTTAAGATAAATGTCATCACTCAAAAAGCCTTTTTCATCAATTACCTTATAACAGCTTGAGAAAAACAAAAGAATGATGGTACTAAATACAATATTTTTCATCATGATTTTTTTTAATGTTTTTGAACATCGGCGAGTAGTTGGCTTTTGTAGTATTCAGCCCACCAACCCTTGAATGATGTTTTTATTTTTTTGTTTACAATTTGTCATCTGCCCTGGTACCAAAAAAGAAGAGGGTATGATAATAATAATGATCAGAATAAGTATAATCACCGCTATAAATTACATGTACTACGCCATTCGTTGTTCTTACATCAGAAATATACATTTTATACACCTGGTCACATTCGGGTTTATCATAACCCATCGCGTTGCGCTGGCCCGGATCCATTTCCCAGTTAGAGCCGCGTTTAAAATGAACCGTTACTTTTAATGGCCTGCTTTGCATAAAATTAGAATACTGGTAGCCTTGGCCTGGTTGCCCGCCGCCATCCCAGGCAGCTCCGGGTTCTGCATTAGCTTCTTCCAGGCTTAACCTTACAGAATCACCAGGACTATGTGTAGGAAGAATGATACCTTCTTTACTTAGATCTGTGCTCAGGTATTTACCATCTACCATGTATAAGCGCAGTTGTTGTAAATCGGCTTCTGGAATATTTTCGATCGTCATCAAAGGAGCGTTTGGATCCAGGCGCATCAGTCGATTATTCTTTCGGCGCAGATACCGGCGAACGGCATAATTGCTCGGTGCAATAATGGTAACGTCACCATTGACTTCATTGATTAATCCTGCCCTTTCAATTAAACGGGCCGTTTCATTTGTTGCATCAAACGATTTCAGAAAATCATAACTGGTCTTATTTACTATGTTGGATTCATTTTTTTCACCACCAATTATATATGCATCTTTTTTGCATGCTGTAAAAATGACGGTGACCGCCAGCACACAAAAAAATAAAAGTACCTTATTCATAATTTTTTCTATTTAATGTTTACCACATTGTTTTCCCGTTCCAATATGGCGTTTGAAAAATTGATTTATTGGTCGTTATGATTTTACCACTTACAGGCCAGTAATAACCCTGGGCTGCGTACCTGTCAGGGGTCATAGCAGAACTAAAAGGGAAGTAATTGTTCCGTACATAATCAAAAAATATTTTTCCTTCACCAATTAATTCACTGGTACGCTGTAGTAAAATTTCAGTTAACAAATCTGAACCGGAGTATGGTTGCAGACCGGCACGATCGCGAATTTCGTTAACAATTGTTAATGCTTGCCCTGGTTGATTATTTTTTACGTAAGCTTCAGCAAGTAAAAGTTTTACATCGGTGTACCGAAATATAGGAATGTTAGATTCTGCGAAATAAGCGTTGTATTCATTCCATTGGTGAGCGGGGTCTACTGTAAACGATGCGAACTTTGTTAACCAGGTAACTTTTGTACGATCATTTGAAACCTGGCTTACATCCGAAAAGGGTTCTTCATAATTTGAATCCCATGCTTTCCAAAATAATTCAGCTCTTTTATCATCTGGATATTCCGGATAAATAAATTCCTTTTTGGAATAAGGAATGAAATTTATAAAATTAGCCCTGTCCTTAGTTTCATCTCCATCCAATGGCTGAAACTTACTGGTAAGAAATTCAATGCCACCCTGGTCTGCCCTATAAGATTCTTTTTGATCCAAAGACACATTTAATTCAAATACCGCTTCAGAAGATTGTCCTCTAAACATATTTTGAATTGCTGATTCACTGGTATAAGGTACCAGGTTATATTGTCCTTTAGATACAACATCTTCTAATTCTTTTACCGCATCGGAGATATAAGTATTTGCAGCCTGGCCATCTCTTTGCTTTAAAAATGCCATCCATAAATTTGCATAACCCAAAAGAGCCTGCGCACTTGCTTTGTTTGCACGAATACCCCAGTTTACAGAACCGGGCATACCATAATTTAGTTTGGCGGAAGCATTTGAAGCATCAGCCAGTACCTGTTCGGTAATTTCGATATCAGGAGAACGGGGAACAGTGATTAAAATATTTTCAGGAGAAATGACCTGAGTGGAACTTTCAATAGATTCAACCACCAACGGAGCATTACCCCAGATAGTGGCTATATTGTAATAAGTCAGTGCTCTTAAAAAGTAAGCTTCACCCAATAAAGATTCTTTCTTTCCCTGGGAAAATACTTGCTCTTCCATCCCTTCTATTTTTGAAATCGCCAGGTTGGTATGTGCAATAATTTTGTAAAAACTGTTCCAATCAGCATAGGACTCCAAAGCACCCCATGATTTTTCCGAACCATTTACATTTGAAAAATTGCCTGGTTGGTAAAAAGCGCTGCTTGAACCTCCGTTCCAGCCCCGTTTCCATAAACCAGTGGTAACATCCCCGCGGTTATACATTTGGGCATTTACCATTAAGCCGCGGTATAGCGAATACGCTCCAAGTACAGCTTTTTCTGCATCCTGTTCTGTTTTCCAAAACACCTCATTATAAACGAGGTCAATTTGATTGGGAGATAAAAAATTCTTTTTACACCCTGAACCTAATGTGGCTATAATTGCCAATAAGTATATTAATTTTTTCATCATCTTTATTCGTTTTTTAAAATTGTACATTTAATCCAAGCACAAGGTTTCTGTTTATCGGGTAACCCTGTCCGTTATAATACCCGGTCTTTGTAATCATGCGTGGATCAGGAATGTCTGAAGATTTCCATATGTATGCATTTCTTAAAGTAGAATAAACATTCATTCTGCGAAATCCAATCCGAGATGAAATATTTTGAGGCAAAGTGTATGAGAGTGTAATATTATCTATGCTCCAATAATCCCCTTTTTGTATAAACATGGAAGATTCGCGGAATGAACGGGCACTGCCACCATCACTGTAGCTGATATAACGCATAGGATAATAGGCATTGTCGCCGGGTTTTTCCCAGAAATCTACTGATCCGGAAAGATCATATAAGGCATCAGTGAAGTAACTGATGTTATCATCATATTGTGCAAGCATTTGCTGCAAAGAAGTGTTGAAAACATAATGACCAAATGCAAATGAACTCTGAACACGGAGGCTTAAATTTTTGTACTTAATATTGGTATGAAATCCGCCTTGTATCTTAGGTTCAGGTGATTTTCCCTGGATGATTTTTTTGTCATAACCATAATTGGCCCCATCTATCATATAATCTCCATTCACATCAGTGAATACTGGCATTCCGGGAAATATTTTTCCTTGCTGGTTCAATGCAAGGCCCGCATCTGCCCACAAATATCGCATCGGCTGTCCCGTCATTGGATCTACGGGCAAATCATCTACGCTTTGCAATGGCCCAAGATATTCATATGTATAATACTGAAATGCAGGTTGACCTAATACAAAAGCATAATTATTAGCGATGTAATCACGCCCTTCGTTACCCAGCTTTGCTATAGTTGTTTTATTGCGGGCAAGGTTTAGTGTTAAGTCCCATTGGAAATTATTGGTCCTTGGAAACAGGTAACCGGTAACACCTAATTCGTAACCATTACTGATCATATCTACAAGGTTAGAACGAATGGAATTGTAACCAACATAAGGCGCCAGTTGCGAAACAAATACAAGACCTGAAGAATACCTGGAATAAATATCGCCCGTTATATATAATCTTTTATTGAACATCTCCAGATCAAGTCCATAATTTAACTCGGTTGATTTGCTCCAGGATAATGAACGGTTGGCAATTTTATTGAAGTCAGGAATAATAGTACCATTTCCTCCATAAGTATTTACATCAATCCTGTTTGCATATATATTATTTATGCCTGCACCAATATTTGTAGTAGATATAAGTGAATTGTACTGTAGCAGGGGATCTGCAGCAATACTACCCGAAGAACCGTATGAAACGCGTACTTTACCAAAAGAAACTACATCCTGCAGGGGGCTAAAAAAAGGTTCATTAGAAAATATCCATGAAGTTTTAACAGAAGGAAATGTAGTCCATTTGTTATCAGCTCCAAACCTGGAAGAGCCGTCTCTTCTCAATACTCCTTCTATTTTATAACGGTCTTTATACCCATAAGAAATATTGCCAAAATATGAAAGCAAATTTGACCTCACTATATCGCTGTAACCATGGGTGTTTTCTTTACTAAAACCTTGCACAACACGGATATAATCACTGGGTCCCCCCTCTCCATATAATACAGATAAATTTTGCTGTTCCATGTTTACCTCTGTACCGGCAAGGCCTGTCAATTCATGATCACCTATTTGCTTAAAGTAACTTAATATTGAATGCGCATTGAATGTAATATTGCTGCTTGATGAAGATTCAGCATAAGATAAAAAATTGGCTGAAGCAGTTGAAGGAACAAAATAATCCTTTTTACCAAAATTAGCTGAAACTGCAGCCTGGTTATCCCAGGTTAATCCTTCCATTATTTTATAACGCAAGCTTTCATTCAAACTTAACAAGTATGACTTGTTATTATTATAGGTATCACCCAGTTTGCCGGAAAGTAATTCCAGTTCAGCTGGTGTCTTATAATATAATGATGATGGGAGTTGCGTCGGACTTGTTGGAAACGAACGCAGGTTATCAGACTGACCACCCTGCCTGTCCATGTATGTCATCCTGACTGAAAAATCATTATGCAACTTTTTAGAAATATCAGAAGTCAGACTTGCATTTGCATTGAACCGCTTAAATCCAAATCCCACCAATACACCCTTTTCATCATAATACCCCATGCCTACACGAAAAGCATTTTTCTCATTTCCCCCGTCCATACTAAGATCGTATTGACTGGTAATTCCTTTTTGATAGAATAACTTCTGATAGTCATATGCATTATTAAATGCAGGATTGTACTTATCCGTTAACACCGCTGGTAACATATAGCCTTCTACTTCGAGACCATTCCGAACATCGATCCATGCCTCGTCTCCAAAAAGAGTGGTAAGACTTTCCTTATATAGACGAAGTTTTTCCTCGCGTTCTGCTTCACCAATAAAAACTTTTAATTTTTGAGGCTCAAAATTCACACCCTGGGATGTGCTGAAATTAAAACGCGTCTTCATGTTTCTTCCACGCTTTGTTTTGATGATGACTACCCCATTAGCACCTCTTGATCCATAAATAGCAGTGGCCGCTGCATCTTTAAGAATATCCATCGACTCAATTTCCTCGGGGTTCAACGTGGCAAAAAAATCGTTTTGACTAACATCAAAGCCAGCAAGATCTTCTAATGACACAGGAACACCATCTACTATATAGAGCGGGTTACTTAAACCATTCACATCACTTGCATCAGAAAGACTTGTATTGCCCCTGATAACAAGGCCACCACCAGAACCACCAGGCAACCCGCTGCGAACTACCGCTTGTACACCAGGAGCTTTACCAGCAAGTAAGTTGATTAAAGATGAAGCTGGAACATCCTGTAGATCATTTACATTGATCGAAGAGACTGCGCCGGTTACATCCTTTTTCAAAATACTTTTATAACCAACTACAACAACTTCATTCATCCCTTTGCCTTCGGTCTTCTGTAGTTTTACATTAATTACCCGGCGATTGTTAATAGCTATTTCTCTGGTAGCATAGCCAAGAAAGGAAAATACAAGGACCCCATCAGCAGGTGCCATAATAGAATAACTTCCTTTTGAATCAATTGATTGCCCATTACTGGAATTTTTCACAGTAACTGTTGCTCCACCTAAAAATGCATTATCAACACTATCTGTAACTGTTCCCGTTACTTTTATTTCCTGCGCAAAAACCGCAGGCAGTGTTAAGATAAAAATGAGAAGAAAATTGAGAATGTGTAATTTTTTCATAAGCGCCATTATTAACTGTTTACAGAATTTAGTTCCTGGGTATCCTTGAAATACTGAAACCGAATATACATTTATGAAAAACCAATAAAACAACTCAAGTCCAAAACATTAAAATAACGTTACCGGTATCGTTACCGAAAAACATAAACCATTAGTAATATTCATCCCGATCATATAACGATACACGACTTACTATTATAGTACATCAACTTTAATGTCAAAAGATTTTAGATATGATTGTATGAATACGGTTATGCGTTAACGTTGCCGGCATTATTCAATAAAACACCATTAATAAGCACATTTAATCATATACTTTGCAACAAACATTCTACATTCATGAAGATTAAATTTCAGTTACAATTACCCATCAAATACTTTTTTTCTTTACTGCTCATCTTGCATATAAAAAGTTTAAACGCCCAGGAAAACGAAACCATTTTAAGACAGGGCGATGTTGTAAAAAAATCCATCATAGTTAAAAAGGGAACGTATTATTTTCCGGGCAGCAATCCTTTAACGCCTGCCCTTACTATAGAGGGTGATAATATAACCATTGATTTCAATGGTGCCGTTTTAATAGGAAACAAAAATGTTAAGGAACCCGATAGTTTTACTGGTATAGGTATCAGTATTAAAAAAGGAAAAAATATCATCATTAAAAATGCGATTATAAAAGGTTATAAAGTCGCTACGCTTGCGAGGAATGTAGATGATCTGCAAATTATCAACTGCGATTTTTCTTATAATTACCGACAACGCTTAAAGAGTGGCAGGTTAAAAGAGGATGCAAGTGACTGGCAAAGTTATCATCACAATGACAAGGATGAATGGCTCAGATTTGGAGCTGGGATTTATCTTTCCGATTGTAAAAATGCAATTATCAGAAACAACATTATTACAAATGGACAATGCGGACTGATGATGACACGATGTATGAATGTAAAGGCTTATAACAATAATTTTTCTTTCAATTCAGGTATTGGCATAGGCATGTATCAAAGTAATGAGAATTACATTCTTTATAATAAAATTGACTGGAATGTGAGAGGCTACAGTTATGGTTATTATTATCGTGGGCAGGATTCAGGTGGTATACTTGTTTTTGACCAATGTAACAAAAATGTATTCGCTTATAACTCCGCTACACATTCAGGTGATGGTTTCTTTTTATGGGCTGGGCAGAAAACCATCGATGAAAATATTGGCGGTTGTAATGACAACCTGATTTATGGTAACAATTTTTCGTATGCGCCTACAAATGCTGTAGAAATTACATTCAGTCGAAACAAAGTTATTAAAAACAAATTGCACGGATGCTGGCATGGAATATGGGGAGGTTTTAGTTATAATACAGTGATTGTCAAAAATGACTTTAGCGGCAATCTTGCAGGTATTTCCATAGAACACGGACAGGATAATATAATAGAACAAAATAGTTTTACTGCAGATAGCCTGGCCATTGAATTGTGGGCCATACCTAACCGAAGATCAGATTTTGGTTTGATGAATAAAAAAGATACCCGAAGCAGGAATTATTCAATAACCAACAATGTTTTTAAAAACACACCCACTGTCTTCTCAATAAAAAATACCCAATCGGTAACGATAGCAGATAATAAATATTCAGGATACAAAACATTTCAAAAAACAGATTCACTGGTAAAAGACCTAAAATTTACAACCGGCAAACAGCTTTATGATTATTCCCCTGATAGCATCTACATCAGTACGTTATTACCAGGTATAATAAAACAAGATGCGTTTTTACCAGCAGATCATCCACAAGGAAAGAAAAGCATTATGATGACTGAATGGGGCCCTTATAATTTTAAATACCCTTTGCTTTGGTGGACAGATACAGATGAATCCGGCAAGATGAATTTTGAAATTATGGGGCCTAAAGGATCCTGGAAAGTCGTAAAAATGCAGGGTGTTGAACTTTTATCACCAAATAAAGGAGATGTACCAGACAAATTTCAAGTCGAGAGAAAAACAAGCACAAATAATTTTATTTTAATTGAACTGGAGTACACTGGTGAAAAAATAATTTCACCCTTTGGTGAAGAAATTGCTGCTGGTAAACCTTTCCGGTTTGAGTATAGAGAAACAAGTCTGCCAATGGATTGGGAAGTGAGTTGGTTCAGGTTTGATTCCACTAGCGATCCTGTTAAAGAAACTGCTGCATTTAACGCGTTATTGAAAAGCGTGCCAATCAAAACTGTTAAAGCCAATTCATTGGATTATGAGCGGGTAAAAGGGCAAACCAAAAATTTACCCAGATCAAAATTTGCCACTTTGGTAAAAACTGAAGTTGATGCTCCAAAGGGAAAATATCGTTTGGGAATTACAGCGGGGGAGATTGTCAGGGTTTTCGTTGATGATAAACTGGTAATAGATTCATGGGATCCTTCGGCTATTATTTTTGATGCTGATTATTATAAGGAAGCCATATTACATTTGAATGGTAAACATAAAATCCGCGTCGAGAAAGCACAATACGGAACATATGGTATGCTGAATTTAACTGTAAAGAAAATTGACTGATCAAATCATTAATCTTATAAAAACTTTCTTATCATAAAAAAAAACCTGCAGTTGCAGGTTTTTTTTGGTTCTTCAATTATAAAAAATCTTAAAAGCGCTATTCATTGATCCCAATACTTTTTATAATGGAAGGCAACCAAACCTGCATTTCATTTGCTCCTCGATTATTCCAGCTAAAATAAGGGATGGCTGTAATTTTTCTATTTTCTGTAGCAACAGATTGCCCATCGTTGCTTACCGTGAGTACCGGAGCTTCAAATTGAATGGTATTCACACCACCCAATAATGCAGGTTGAAAAAATGTTTTAAAATCAGTTCCTGGAGGAACAACTAAATTGTGTGCCGAGCCCTGATTGTCGGCTCCTTCTACACAATATACCAGCGGACCATATTGCAATGCAACTCTGTTATGGTTTTGCTTAACCGCAGCATTACTGATCACTCTTTTTACTTCCATCGGAAACTCTATTGTTACTACATCATTTTTCTTCCAATGACGATTAATTACTGCATAACCATCTTTCGTCTCATATATTGTTTGTTTCCCGTTCACTTTAATCAGCGGAACAACTTTTTCCGGGGATTCATAATGATAAAGATCACCAGGTACCGGTTCATTTAACCAGCCGGGAATTCGAATATGCATGTCGAAAGTTTGTTTATTTTTTGGCGATACATTTATCCGGACATTCCCATTCCATGGGTAACCTGTTTCCAAAGAAAGTGCAACTTTATTTCTACCTAATGCAATGTTTGTATTACTGCCAACAAATAAATTTACGTATACCGCATTTGCTGAAGTGCTGTAAATATAGTTTCCTAATGAACTTACCAGCCTGGCAATGTTTGACGGGCAACAAGCTGTTCCAAACCATTCTCTCCTGCTATGCTTGCCAGAAGATGCCAGCGGATTACCATAAAAAAAACGGTCACCCGTTAAAGACAATCCATCCAATGCACCATTGTATAAACTTCTTTCCAAAACATCAATATATTTTGCATGGCCAGAAAGCATATTCATGCGCTGATTCCAGAATACCATACCCACTGATGCACAGGTTTCACTGTAAGCGGTTTCATTGGGCAGGTCATATGGTTTACCAAATCCTTCATTGGTTCCCTGTGCGCCGATACCACCGGTGATGTACATATGATGTTGTATCACATCATTCCAAACTGAATCCATCGCGGTAATATAACCTGCATCATTTGTAACGGCGGCAACATCAGCAGCACCTGTATACAAGTACATTGCCCTTACGGCGTGGCCGGTAATTTTTCGCTGATCCTTCACCGGTAGTTTATCCTGGCAATAATCCGGGTCGTTCCACTGATCCCAGATCACTCCTTTACCATTCCCTTTTCCTCTTTGTTCTAAAAACCAATTGGACAATTTGAGATAACGATCATTTTTTGTATGATGATACAACTTCATTAAAGCAAGTTCTATTTCCTGGTGACCAGAAACCCATGGCCTGTTTTGCAATCGAAAAGTGGAATCAATATGATTGGCAAAACGGATAGCCGTATTAAGCAGCTTATCGTTTTTTGTTGTATTGTAATAAGCAATACCCGCTTCAATAAGGTGTCCTGCGCAGTAGTCTTCATGCTTTTCCATATCTGTCCAGCGCTTGCTGAGATCCGTAAGCTGGTAATAGGTATTCAGGTAACCATCGGGTAATTGGGCTGCTGCAATTTTGTCGATCCATTCATCAGTGTTTTTTTGAAGTGCTGCATCCGGATGATTCTTTAATGAATACGCGATGGCCTCAATCGCTTTATAAACATCAGAATCATCATAATAAATGCCTTCATGCTTACCGGTATGCTTAGCCGCATTTTCGAAATTGCGGATACGGGCAGTTTTATCCTGTGTATAACTAACACAGGCATCAAGCGTAGCTGTTGCTACCGTTTGCAATTTGGGTGTCCAGAAATCATCCGTAATATTTACCTGCGAAAAGTTTACAGGATATAATTTCTGTAATGAAGATTGTGCATCCACTGATAGCACGCTGAAAATCACAATGGTTATTGTTGCAATAGTTTTTGCCATAGGAAATTATAATTGAACGACGAAAAAGTTTTATTTAAAAATGTGAAAATCGCACTTACTCAAATTCTATTTCTATTTTTTGATTTACGTATCGTTGATTACCTGGGGAATCTAACTTAATTTCCAACGTGGTAATATCACCATCCTTCTTAATAAGTTTAGCACCTGTAATTTTTTTTATGACTTCCTTATTATACAATGGTATTTCATATGACATTGACGGACGCCCACTTACTTCTGCCATATATTTTTTTCCCTGAACAGTTTCTGATATTACCTGTATGCCTATGGACGTATCACCAGGTTGCGGAAACGAAGTTATAGGGAGAATTCCCATCCCGCCATCGGTTTCCACTTCAATCAGGTTCTCTCCCTGTATGGATAAAAATGATAATTTCAATAACAACCCGCCTGGCTTCACAATTTTAGAAGCTTGCACTTTTTTACCATTGATCTTTACAGATTTTACAAATGTATTTAAAGGAAATACAGGATTCAATGCAATATCAATAGCTTTGTTTGAAGTAAGCGTATACATGGTTAGTCCATTACTTCTCTTCATATCCAGATGTACTAAAGCATCATTCATCCGGATATTTCTTACCGAACAGAATGCCCAGTTCCATGGAAAATATGGTGATAATTCGAGCCTGCTTTTTAATGCATCCGGCTTTAATCCAAGCATTCCTTCAATAGCAGGTTGCAATACCATCGTTTCGCTCCAACACTGGTGACTGCATACACCGTTTGGTATAAAAACATCCCCATTTAATGTTTCTTCAATGCTTCCCGCTGACCAATGACGATATTGTAACAGGTTATTCATGATGTGCTGGTAACCAGACCTGTAATGACCTGTTTGATATTCTGACAAGGATGCCCATCCTCCATATAGTGGCCAAACCATTCCAGCATGATAACTTCCGGCCTTATATTTTTTGCTACTGTCTTCGATCATCCGGATACCCCAATCCGTGGAAAAATAATTATTGCTAAAGCGTCCACTAACTTTTTCTGCCTTACGGTCATCTGTAACCGAACCAAAATATACAGGCACTGAAGCCAGTACCGTAGCATCGGGCATATAGGATCCATCCTGCATTTTGCCATTATGAAAAAATTGTTCCTGCGGATTCCAGAAATCAAGATCAATAATCTTTTTTATCTTTTTGGCATCGCTAACATATCGAATGGCTTCGTTTAATTCAAGGGCCTGCGCCATATAAGCTGCAGCCTCCAGGGCCGCTGCCCAGGTCCCGGCCAAATAAAATTCCGTATGCGTTCCGAATAATGAACCGCCCTCGATCCATCCATGACCCACGTTTGTATTCTCAATTAAGCCATCCTTATCTGTATCAGTGCTATAACAAAAGTCCATTGCCTTTTTTATTTCTGCCCAACGATAACGGACATATGCTGTATCACCACTGTATTTAAGGTAGTGTGCTGCTAAAACCACAAACAATGGTGTGGCATCCGAAGCATCATAATGAACGGCACCGCTCGAAGTAAGTTCGTGGTAAATTTTGCCGGTTATGTCCTGAAAGCGTATGAAAGTTTCCAGGGTTTCTTTTACCATAGCAAAATCCCCGTAAGCATTGATCGCCATCGCACTCCATTGGCCATCCCGACCAAAATACCATGCATATCCAGGTCGTCCTGATATTTTTTGAGCACCATTCCATCCTCTTGCCGTTGTTCCAAAACCCGCCATCAATGCAGTACCAATGCCTGGTGTTGTTTGTAAAAACTGGTCCGTTCTTGCCAAAGCCC
>JAKFER010000223.1:0-2375 GCA_036675565.1 Chitinophagaceae bacterium | reverse complement strand
AAACCAATATCGGCTCTTATATAGGCGGGGATCTCCAGGCCATTGCGGTACTTGGTATTGTTGGGAATATTGTAAGGCAGGTTGCTGCCATACAAAAGATTGAGGTACATTTTTAAATTGCGGTTGGTGGCTAAGTAATCCTGGAAGTACATACCAAAGGTAATGCGGCGGTCGGCAGGGCGGCGCACCCAACCTTTTTCCAGGGTTACACTATCAATGGGTTCATTGAGATCGTTGAGTGTATAATCTTTGTAGGTATCGCCCTTGATATCTTCTTTGGTATTCATGAGGCCAATGCTGATCCAGGATTCTGCATCTTTTACCAGTTCGCCATAGAGCCGCATTTCAATACCGGCGGCATAAGCTTTGGCATTGTTCTCACCAAAATAACGTACACGTACATTGTCGATATCATAAGGCACTACATCGGTCATGTTCTTATAATACGCTTCGGTGGTCCAGCGCATGGGCCGTCCAAAGCCGGTGAAGTTGTAATCAAATCCCAATATACCCTGCCAGCTTTTTTGTGCTTTCAGATCAGTATTGATAGTGCCGTCATATCTTCTCAGTTCACGATAGAAAGGCGGCTGGTGATACGCACCGGCAGCGATCCGAAAAACAAAATCACGTTTCCAGTTGGGTTTCCAACTGGCGCCGATCCGTGGTGAAATAAGAACTTCTTTGTTTAATGAATTGTAATTGTAACGGAGTCCGGCGGTGAGAGTGTAAGTATTCAGTGAATCGCCAAAGCGAATATTGTCCTGCACATAGCCTGAAAATTTATCAATGTTTAGATCAGCTTTTGATTTAAGCACTTTATTCAACTGCAAAAGATTCGGTTGATAAGGCAATGAATAACCTGCTGAATCCTGGTACTCCCATTCATTGAGTTTATCATTGATCAATGTTTTATCATAAGCGATGCCCCATTGATATGCATGGCGGCCCTGGTCCAGGTTTCCTTTGAGCGAAAAATTCCAGTTCTCAATATTGAGCTGGTTCCTTGCAAAATTCTGGAACACACCGGCGCCAAGTGGATTGACAATTAAACCGAATGTGGGTTTGCTTTTATCAAAATCACGGTTGCCGAATAAATAAGCTCCTGTTATATCTACATTTTCTCTTTCATCATTTTCAAAACGGGAAGCCATCCATTTTAATTTCAGTTTTTTGCTGAGCTGGTTGGTAAAAGAAACTCCGAGCATATTAGTAACATACTGATCCTTTTCATTTCCTTCAAAATAAATATCAATGCCCAGGTTGGCGGTGAAGAAAGGAGAGAAGACGGAAGATGTCAACTGGCTGAATGCTGGTTGTAGTGAAAATTTTGTTTGTGAGATATTGCCGAAGAGTTCAATAGTTGACCGGTTGGTCAATTGATAAGTTAATAAAGCCTGAAGATCACTTGAGGATGGAACATAATTGCCTTGTGTTTCCTGCCGGCTTAATAAATTTCGGTTGCTGCGGTTTCTTGCGCCAATTAAATAACTGAATTTATTATTGTTGGATGTGCCTTCTACATGCAAGCCCTGTTCCAGGATTCCTACATAAGCGGAACCGCCAAAACGCTTCGGCTTGTTGTATTGAATATCGAGCACGGAGCTCATCTTATCGCCATACTTTGCCTGGAAACCGCCATTGTAAAAATTGATATTGCGGACCATTTCGGGATTGATAAAACTAAGACCTTCCTGCTGACCATTTCTTACGAGGTAAGGGCGGAAAATTTCAAAGTCGTTTACATACACAAGGTTCTCATCATAACTGCCACCACGAACAGAATATTGTGATGTGAGTTCATTGTTGGAGCCGACAAATATTTTGATCAAACTTTCAACGCCGGTAGTAACGGATGGAAGATTGATTACGGATTTTGGATTGGGACGGATCAGGCCGGCTTCTGTGCGGTCACGCTGATCGGTTACGATGACTTCTTTTAATGTTGTGGTGTTTCCTCTTTCAAGCCGGATAGTGAGATATTCTTCTTCATTTTCGTTGAGCAGGAAATTTTTTTGTTCTTCGCGGTGGCCGGTATAGCTGAAAATGATGGCGAATGCTTTTTCTGCCGGAACTTTTAACCTGAAATAACCGGTATCATTGGTCATGATGCCTTTTTGATTGCCCAGGATAACAATGGAAACATTTTGTAGCGGGTTTTCGTTTTCATCGATAACCTTGCCGGAAACGTATGCGGATTTTTTTTGGGCCATGCCCAAAACGGAGATAAGCAATAATAAGCAGGATAAGAGATATTTTGGCCGGTTCATTCGGTAGTGGCGGATTTGCGGACAATATTAGGCAATTAATTTTAGTTTGCCTATTGGGTAACGATGGAATTGGCCACGAATTGCACGAACGGGCACGAATGAATACAT
>JAKFER010000262.1:0-2375 GCA_036675565.1 Chitinophagaceae bacterium | reverse complement strand
CTCTTTGAATGGTAAAAAACTACTTAGCCGACCTGAACATTTCAGTTTCGTCAAAGCTGGCAATGATGCTTTGAGCGGAACGGTGAAAAATATTTTATTCTGGGGCAGCTATTATACCATTGACGTATTGGTAGCCCATCAGTTGGTCAGGGTGAAAACAAACAGTAATCAATTTGCGGAAGGAGATACTGTCTATATCTCATTGTCTGCTGAAAATATTTGGTTCCTATAAAATCTTTCCAGTTCCATCTGTTCATAAAAAATGCCAGGGATTAATTGCTGTATGCACAGCATGATTATGCTGTGCATATTTGAACCTTCTCACGTTCTTTTTTTTAACAACTCAACAAGAAAAATTAATCTTTTGTACTGCCGCGAGGTATTATGAATTAAATGAGAAGAATTTTTCTTTCTACATTTCTATACCAATTTAATGAACTTTGCCAAAACAGTTTTATGGACTATTTGAATGAATTGGTTATCCAGATAGAACTCGATTCAGCAGAAGGGATAAGAGAATGTTTTGCTCATGGTATTGACCCCAATGATCATTTCAGGGGCGAACCGCTTATTTATGAACTGACCAGTGAATATACCCGCAGTCCCCGTTTTAAAGATTGTGTAAAAGCTTTTGTTGATCATGGATTGGAGTTTGATGATAAAATATTATTGGCTGTACTTCTGGATGATGCAGCGTCTCTTAATGACCTTATCAGTAACGACCCGGATGCTGTTTCAAAAAAATATACACTTCGCTGTGCCTATACACCCTTGCACGAGGCTGAGCTTTTACATATTTGCGCCGAATTCAATCATGTATCCTGTGCTGAAGTATTAATAAAACATGGCGGCGATGTGAATTCAAAAGCCGGGGTTGATGAATATGGATTTGGTGGACAAACGCCAATCTTCCATACGGTCAACCAAAATTCAAATAATTCCGCGGAAATGATGGATTCTCTACTGTCACATTCTGCCGGGCTTGAATTAACTGTTCCGGGCCTTACCTGGGGCAAAGGATATGAGTGGGAAACATTGATCCCGGCTGTTAATCCCATCAGCTATGCCATGATGGGACTTCTTCCGCAAATGCATCGAAATGAAATTACCATATCAAATGTGGTAACAAAGCTGCTGCAACATAAGTATGGGATAAATTATACCCCGAAAAACGTACCCTGCACTTATTTAAAAGGATAATTGTATAATGACCTGGGAATGTATAAAGCTTATAGTGCTATACGCTTTCTAATTGCTTATTAATGTGTAGTTATTATTGCAAACTATATAAGAGTCCATCGCCATATGCAAACCCTATCAAGCCTTTGGCAACTGTATAATATGCTTTTGTAAGCTTGTCGGCCTGGGTTGCACCACTGATGACCTCAAGGACATCATTATAAACATCTCCATTAAGTGTTACCGTCCCTAAACAGGTTTGTCTTGGGCCGTTGCAGATCGGTTGGGATGCATTTTCAGCAGTCAGGAAATCAAATCCACTGCCTTGCTGATAATTATCCCGGGGAGACATAATACTCATGAAAATATTGGGACGATTATCAACAGAGAAGGTTACAAAATTATACAGCCCAATATTGAATTTGCATTCAATGTACTCTTCTTTCCGGTATGTTTCACAACCAGCGCAATAAGCTTTTTCTACCATGCCCGATCTTAATTCTGCTTTTGTTTCAATAATATTACCACCTCCATTTGCAAAACGTATTATTTGGCCATTGGTATACGGGAGCATCTTTCTCAAATGATCAGGTACATAAATAGTTTCAATCTTATCTTTTTTGCAAGAAAAGGTAAAACTCAGGAAAAAGAATAAACAAAATGATGTAAGTGTTTTCATAAAACTAAATATCCGAAATTAAAAAACCTCATAAAAAAGAGTTTTGAGAATTATTTTAAAAGATAAAAAAATCCATCCAGCTCCTGTTATTTAAAAAAATCAGGAGCAGTTAGAATAAGCACAGAATATAGCTCCTGGGTTGTAATATTCTACCCAGACCTATAATTTACTAATTGTAAGGAGTGCAAGAAATGATAATTTATGTCAGTAAGGCTTTTGCCGGAGCCTTATTTACGATCGACATGCGCTGTTATCTTCCCTTTTGAAATATTCATCAAATTGCCGCTTGCATCAAATACCTGGCCGCTGAAGGTGATGGTTACTGTATTCTTTGCAGGATTATAATGAGAAATGTCATAGGTCATAACAGCGCCGGGATCATTGTTTGAAGACGAGTAAATTGCATTCCTGCTTCCTGCTGATCCCGAATAGCTAAATGAAGTAGCATGATCAGATCCGCTGATGCCGGATTTATATGATTTAACAGTAAAATCCAGGTCTGTTAATGATATCGCCA
>JAKFER010000171.1:0-2379 GCA_036675565.1 Chitinophagaceae bacterium | reverse complement strand
GCCTACTGCTTCCTTCAGATTCCAATTCACAATGGACACCCTTGCAGTCAGCTAACACTTCCCACTGTAAAGGCGTGTTCGGGACTTACACCCTAGAGTTATCGCCCATGCTGGGCACACTAACAATAAAAAAAGGAAATCTCTCGATTTCCTTTTTTTATGCTTTTTACTAAAATTAGAGCTTAATTTTCTGAACCTGTGTTTCTTTTAATTTCAGTGTATTCATTACTTCCTGATAATTATTGGTATCTATACTGCCTAATAAATCAGAAGGTATAATTACAATACGAAAGGTTTGATTATCAATATAACTTAATCTATTTAATAAATTATAATTACCTCTGGCTGTAATTATAAAATCTATTTTACTAAAATCATAATCATAATCCAACTCATCTCCATTCGAAAAATAAATAGTTCGTGGGATTAACTGCCACACCGGAGTAGTTGAATTAATCAAATCTGTTAATCTATAAACCAAAACCGTTTCATCATCAAACAAACTACCTCCCACTTCATTTTGAAAAGTATTTGAAATACTATATTCATTATCGGCTACTCTTACTAAATCTACATTTTCAATTTCAAAAGCTTCAGGTATAGTATCGCTATCATCATAGACAACGTTTTCTTCGGTGGTACATCCCTGCAGGCTAAATACTCCAATGATTGCCAAAAGTGTAATAATCTTTTTCATGATTTTAATTTTAAGTGGTTAACTTTTTATACCTATCCATGAACTGTGCCAAAATTTATTTTTTTAAATATAGTTTTAAAAAAAAACAGGGAATTAACTTGAAAACCTCCCTAAAACAGCAGCTTCTTTTCATAAAAAAAACATCCGGACCAGCCGGATGTTTTAGTTAAAATAAATTCAATTAATTAATACGAAGACATAACAGTCTTAGTACTGCTTCCTCTATCAGTAGTTAATTTCACAATATACACTTGTTCTTGTTCTAAACTGGAACTAATGCTTATGGTAACTTCTTTGTTCAAATAACTGTTAGTATCAACCATAGAAAAAACCAAAGCCCCTTGAGAATTAAACACCTCAATTTTCACGTCAGACACATAATCAAAATTGTATTTGATGGTAAGCTGATCTTTGAAAGGAACCGGATAGGCTTCAAAACTGGCAGCCTCTGCTTCACTTGTCAATGAAAAAGTTGTCAATGTAATCACAGGACAAACCAGCGGCTCAATACCATAGCCTACAGGTATTCTACAACCGTCAAAGGCATTATTGATTTTGTCAACCACACTTTCAATAGCACTAAGTGATAATCCATAGGTGTCTCCACTGCCTAAAGCTTGATTAGCCAAAGCATACAATCCATCAACGGTAGCATTAGCACCTAAAGCAGTAACAACATCAGCAGGAATAGTGTAATACTCATATTCATTATTTGCTGTTCCATCAGGATTACAAGAACGTACCTTAGGAATATCAGAGCCACAACCTCCTTCTGAAGCTGCGGTTGCAAAAGTTCCCGCTTGCAATACAAAATCACCAAGACTACCATTGATACCTAGGTTAAGACCCAAAGTAATAGTTTGGGCCAACAAAGCATTATTGATAGTTCCATTTTTCAAGTAATTAGGAGGTAAAGCACTTATTTGATAATCGAAAGGTGCCAATACTTTACTTCCACCACCACCAGGCAATACGCTAATAATATCGTCTATATCATCCGGTGCTGTCATCCAAACAGAATGTCCAGGCAATCCAACAGTCATAGTACCACCATAAGAAGCCAACGCTTTTGCAATAAGCTCAGTGGTTGTATAACTTGCAAATCCGCCCAGACCATCAGGAGCACAGGACATACCTCCATCATTTCCATAGTATCCTTGGGTATAGGTACATAAAGCAGCTGAACAAATTTGAGTAGTTACCAAAGCAACATCAGTAGCAGTACATCCATTGGCTGGATCAGTAACTGTTAGAGTATAGGTACCGGCAGCATTAACCGTTGGTGTTGCTGTATTGGCTCCAGAAACAATATTACCGCCATCGCTGGCAACCCATGAGAATATTGCACCAACAGTAGTAGAAGATCCTGATAATATTGCAGTACTTACACTACATAATATTTGGGCATCTGCTCCTGCGTTAGCATTTGGAGGCGTATTGTTCAAGGTTACCAAAGCAACATCAGTAGCAGTACAACCATTGGATGGATCGGTAACGGTTAAAGTATAGGTACCGGCCATGTCAACAGTTGGTGTTGCGGTGTTAGCTCCGGAAACAACATGTCCGCCATCGCTTGCAACCCATGAGAATGTTGCTCCCGCTGTTGAGGAAGAACCGCTCAAGGCTATTGAAGTAATAGTACAAGTCAATACTTTGTCTGCACCCGCATTCGCATTAGGCGC
>JAKFER010000021.1:0-16208 GCA_036675565.1 Chitinophagaceae bacterium | reverse complement strand
TGGCAAAGATCATGGATTTGATGATGTATCCAGTGTTGAAGCCTATAGAAAAGCTGTACCTATCCGCGATTATGAAGCTTTTAAACCATATATAGAAAAAATAAAGCAAGGCCGTCATAATGTGCTCTGGAAAGGCCAGCCAATCTATTTTGACAAAACCTCCGGTACCACCAGTGGCGTTAAGTATATTCCTATTACCAAAGATTCTATTCCCAATCATATTAATACAGCCCGCAATGCCTTGCTTTGTTATATGGCAGAAAGTGGCAATAATGCCTTTGCCGATGGAAAAATGATCTTCTTATCCGGCTCTCCTGTATTGGAAAGAGTAGGTAATATACCCACCGGCCGATTGAGTGGCATTGTAAATCATCACATACCCAGTTATTTAAGAAAAAATCAATTGCCTTCTTATGAAACCAATTGTATTGAAGATTGGGAAACAAAACTTGACCAGATTGTAAAAGAAACCGTGGATACAAATATGACGCTGATCAGCGGCATTCCTCCCTGGGTGCAAATGTATTTTGATCGCCTGATTGAATTAAAAGGAAAAAAGATCAAAGACCTGTTCCCCGACTTTTCGGTCCTGGTTCATGGCGGCGTAAATTTTCAACCTTATAAAAAAAGACTGTTTGATAGTATTGGTAAGGAAGTTGATTCCATTGAAACCTTTCCAGCTTCGGAAGGCTTTTTCGCCTTCCAGGATTCGCAACATAAAGAAGGTTTATTGCTGAATACCAATAGCGGCATCTTTTTTGAGTTTGTGCCGGCCAATGAAATTTTCCAGGAAAATCCAACAAGGCTGTCTTTATCAGAAGTTGAAGTGGGAGTTAATTATGCTTTGATAATCAATAATAACGCAGGTTTGTGGAGTTATAATATTGGTGATACGGTGAAATTTGTTTCTTTAAATCCATATCGCCTTGTTGTAACCGGCAGGATCAAGCATTTTATTTCTGCTTTTGGTGAACATGTGATTGGTGAAGAGGTAGAGCAGAGCCTGATGGAAGCTGCCGCAGAAGAAAATGTGCGGATAACAGAATTTACGGTTGCGCCGGTTATTGGCAATGATGGCTCACAATCTTATCATGAATGGCTGATAGAATTTGAAAAGAACCCGGAAGATATGAGCCGGTTTGCTTTAAAAGTGGATCAGCATCTCCGGGATAAAAATATTTATTATGATGACCTGATCAGGGGTAATATATTAGCACCTTTAAAAATAAACCCGGTTAAAAAGAATGGATTTATTGATTATATGAAATCCATCAATAAATTGGGCGGGCAAAACAAAGTGCCAAGATTAAGTAACGATCGGGTGGTGGCGGACCAGCTCTCCCGGTGGACAGACAATTAAATAAAACAACTTTTGTCAGGAATGAACAGCGAACAACACATTAAAAGGATTGCTATATTCGGATCAACAGGCTCTATTGGTACGCAAGCATTAGAAGTAATAGAGTCACATCCTGATTTATTTTCAGCGGAAGTGCTGACTGCACGGCAAAACGATGAATTGTTGATTAAACAAGCATTAAAGTTCAATCCCAACATTGTGGTTATTGGTGATGAAAAGAAATACCAAAAGGTAAAAGAAGCGTTGGCGGGAACAGATGTAAAAGTTTTTGCAGGTGAGCAGGCTATGGAAGATGTGGCTGCTATGGATGTATATGATTTGATGATAGCTGCCATAGTTGGTTATGCAGGATTAAAACCAACACTTTTAGCCATCGAAAATGGAAAAGCAGTTGCGCTGGCAAATAAAGAAACACTGGTTGTAGCTGGTGAGATCATCATGCAAAAAGCAGTTGAGCACCGTTCACCTATAATTCCTGTCGATTCAGAACATTCAGCCATTTTTCAATGCCTCGTGGGGGAAACCCGTAATAAAGTAGACAATATAATATTGACAGCATCGGGCGGTCCATTCCTGGGTCGCAAACCAAACTACCTTGTAAATATAAAAAGGGAGCATGCGCTGCAGCATCCTAACTGGAGCATGGGCGCCAAGATCACCGTTGACTCTGCCACTTTGATGAATAAAGGGTTGGAAATGATAGAGGCACGCTGGTTGTTTAATTTAAAGCCTGAACAAATTAAGGTGCTGATTCACCCCCAAAGTATCATTCATTCCATGGTTGAATTTGAAGATGGAAGTGTGAAGGCGCAGCTTGGTTTGCCCGATATGAAGCTACCCATTCAATATGCATTATCATTTCCCCGCCGGCTCTCTAATGATTATCCAAGATTGGATTTGAAAAAAGTAGGCACACTGACTTTTGAAGAACCCGATATACGCACTTTTAGAAATCTTGGGTTGGCTATAGAAGCTTTAAATAAAGGCGGTAATCTGCCCTGCGTTTTAAATGCCGCTAATGAAATCGCCGTATTTGCTTTTCTGCGAAACAGGTTGGGATTTTTGGATATGACTGATGTAATTGAAAAAACGATGGAACAGATTCCATTTATTGCAGAACCAACTTTGGATGATTATAGTGCCAGTGATGGCGAAGCCCGCAATTTTGCCGCAGACCTGATCCGGTTATAAAATTTCCGGACTCATTCATATTTTCTAAATAATTGATAAAGCTTCAGATGGATATTTAATTTAACTGATATTTGCGGCTATATTTTTCATAAAACAATCTGGTAAGGATCAAATTAACCTATGTATTTTTTAGCAATTAACTGGACCGCTTTCGCAAATAACCTCGGACAATTTATTCTGGCTTTTTCCATATTAGTCGTATTACATGAATTGGGTCATTTTTTACCTGCCAAATGGTTTGGATGCAGGGTAGAGAAATTTTTCCTTTTTTTCAATCCAGGATTTTCTCTTATTAAAAAGAAGATTGGTGAAACAGAATATGGCGTGGGTTGGGTTCCATTAGGTGGTTATGTCAAGATTTCAGGAATGGTTGATGAAAGTATGGATAAGGAACAGATGAAATTACCTCCGCAACCCTGGGAATTCCGCAGCAAACCGGCCTGGCAAAGGTTGATCATTATGCTGGGTGGTGTGATCGTGAATTTTATCCTGGCATTGATCATTTTTGCAGGGATTCTTTTTGTTTGGGGCGAAGAAAGATTACCAGCCAAAAACATGGTTTATGGTTTAGCAGCAGATTCCTTAGCCACAACAGTTGGTATTAAAGATGGCGATATAGTTAAGGCGGTTAACAACGAACCATTGGTTTACCTGAATACATTGCCCAAAAGCCTGATGCTGACAGAAAAAGTTTCGCTGACAATAAATCGCCAGGGGCGGGATACCGTAATTACATTGCCTGAAGGAACGATTTCAAAATTGACAAAAAACCAACGCAGCAATTTTCTTTCACCGCGTGTACCCGTTATTGTTGATAGCGTTGGTGAATCTGCAAAAGTGTTAGAAGGAGAATTAAAAAAAGGTGACCAGTTAGTTGGAATGAATGGACAGTCTTTTATGTTTTATGATGAATTTGATGTTATCAAAAGGGAAAATACCGGTAAAGATGTTCAACTGGCTATCTTGAGAAATAATGATACGGCTTACGCTAAAGTAAAAATAAATGAAGATGGAACTGTGGGTTTTATTGCCCGCAATCCTGGTGAAATTTTAGGAACCGAGAAAATAGAATATACATTTTTAGAAAGCATACCAGCCGGAGCCAAATTCGGCGTTGACCGATTAAAAGATTATATGGAAGGTATCCGCTTGCTTTTTGTTTCTGAGGAACATAAAGTACAGGATAACCTGGGTAGTGTTGTAAGTATTGGAAAAATGTTTGGAGGTTATTGGGACTGGCAACGTTTCTGGACCATGACCGCTTTGTTTTCTATCATACTCGCATTCATGAATATATTACCCATTCCTGCACTCGATGGTGGACATGCGTTGTTTACTTTATATGAAATGATCACCGGGCGTAAGCCAAGTGACAAATTCATGGAGTATGCACAAATGGTGGGTATGGTTCTATTATTAGGATTGATGGCATATGCTTTGGGACTTGATATATGGAGGCTTTTCAAGTAAAATTTTAAAGTTGAAATTTAAAAGTTGCGTGATATTTTCATATTACTTCTTTTAGTTTTCTTTGACTTTTATTACACTTGAAGTTTCGTAAATTGCTTGTTGCTAAAAGCAGGAAAAAGTTCCGGAGTTGCTCAATTTTGTTCTGAACGATAAAGTGAGTGACACAACAGGCGATGATAGTATTAATGTAGTTGGTAAATAAAAAATTTAAAATTCAAAATGCAAATTGATAGAATCAGTACTGACTTTTTTAATTTTAAATTTTGACTTTTAACTTAACACGGGGGTGTTTGGTTTTGACAGCGTAGATCTTTGAGAGTGTAAGCATGCCGGGCGTTGCGTAATTAGCCCGATAATCTGAATACGAAAAATTCAAATGGCAATACTCAGTATGCCATGGCTGCCTAATCAGTGATTAGCTAGTCATTAGGGCCGCTTGAGCAGGTTGTTCTGTTACCATGCTCCGCCGCCGACTCAACAAACAAAACAGGATGCTGTAACCGAAGGCTGTGACGGTTACTTAAGAACATACAGCTAAGGAGATAATCGGTCGTTCGGTTTTCCAGTTATTTCCCGACACAACAAACCGGAATAAGCATGTAGAAAGCTTTTGACGAATATGTTTGGACACCGGTTCGACTCCGGTCACCTCCACAAAAAGGCAGCGATAATTATCGTTGCCTTTTTTTATGCCCGCTATTATCTGGTCGCAAATATTTCGTTTACCATATGGTATTGTTATGAAAACATATTCGATCCATTCTACGGTTCGTTATTTACTTCTCCATAAATTATTTGTCCTTCCAGGTTAGTAACTTATGTCCGTGCAGGTGTAATTTTTGCATCATTATTTTCATCCTCCCTCTTGAACATTTTTCATTTTCATACCATTTCAAAAAATTTTTATGGCAAAATCAACCAAAAAGAATGGCAAGCCTGCCAATAACAAACTGGCAGATCTTTCTAAAAACACGGTAGATGCAACCGATCAATTTATGACTACCGACCAGGGTCTACGCATCAACGATGATCACAATTCGCTTAAAGCAGGTGACCGTGGACCTTCGCTGCTGGAGGACTTTATTCTTCGCGAAAAGATCACACACTTCGATCACGAACGAATTCCTGAAAGGATTGTTCATGCACGTGGCTCTGCTGCCCATGGTGTATTTAAACTCACCAACTCATTATCAAAATATACCAAAGCCGGGTTCCTTACTGACACCGGCAGGGAGACGCCAGTATTTGTGCGTTTCAGTACAGTTGCCGGTTCCCGCGGCTCCACCGATCTTGCACGTGATGTGCGTGGCTTCGCTGTAAAATTTTATACCACCGAAGGCAACTTCGACCTGGTGGGTAATAATATCCCTGTATTTTTTATCCAGGACGCTTTGAAGTTCCCCGACCTGATTCATGCCGTTAAACCAGAACCTGATAATGAAATTCCACAAGCTGCTTCTGCACATGATACTTTCTGGGATTTTGTTTCGCTCATGCCTGAAAGTTCGCATATGATTATGTGGGCAATGAGCGATCGTGCTATTCCACGCAGCTTTAGCATGATGGAAGGATTTGGAATTCATACTTTCCGGCTGATCAATGAAAAGGGAGTAAGTCATTTTGTGAAGTTTCATTGGAAACCTTTACTCGGTGTTCACTCCGTGGCCTGGGACGAAGCACAAAAAATTTCAGGTAAGGATCCTGATTTTCACCGCCGAGATCTTTGGGATGCTATCGAGAGCGGCAATTTTCCAGAATGGGATTTAGGTGTACAAATTGTTCCCGAAAAAGACGAACATAAATTTGATTTTGATTTGCTCGATCCCACCAAGATCATTCCTGAGGAATTAGTGCCTGTACAAATTGTAGGCAGACTTACCCTCAACCGCAACCCTGATAATTTCTTTGCAGAAACAGAGCAGGTAGCATTTCACCCTGGCCATATAGTGCCTGGTATAGATTTTACCAATGATCCTTTATTGCAGGGGAGATTATTTTCATATACAGATACACAACTTTCGCGTTTGGGTAGTCCTAACTTTCACGAGATTCCAATCAACCGATCTGTGAATACCATCTTCAATAACCAGCGGGATGGACATATGCGCCAGCAAATCGATAAAGGTAAAGTCAGTTATTCACCCAATAGCATTGGAGGTGGATGCCCATTTTTAGCTAAAATGTCTGAAGGCGGATTTACAAGTCACCAGGAAAGGATCGACTCTTCAAAGATCAGGGGCAGAAGCAAAAGTTTCCTGGATCATTTCAGCCAGGCAACTTTGTTTTATAACAGCCAGTCTGAAGCGGAAAAACAGCATATTAAAGACGCCTTCAGTTTTGAACTGTCGTTGGTAACATTGCCCTATATACGCCAAAAAGTAGTGGATCATTTTTCCAATGTAAATCTTGAAATGGCTCAATATATTGCAAAAAAAATCGGAGCCGTACCGCCAAAGAAGCCAATGATGGTTACGAATGGTGCAATCCCTGCAGATGGAAATCCAAAAAATTACCAACCTGTAATTGTGAAATCTTCCCTTGAAAAATCGGCACCATTAAGCATGGCTAATACCATAAAAAATTCAATCAAAGGAAGGCAGATTGCTGTATTGATTGCAGAAGGTGTTGATGAAGCATCAGTTAATAATCTGAAAAGTAAATTAAATGCGGAAGGAGCAATGGTAAAACTGATTGCACCCATTTTGGCGCCGGTTAAAGGAATGAATGGTGCTTCTTTATTGCCTGATAAAACACTCTTCAATGCTGCTTCAGTTTTGTTTGATGCGGTATATATTCCTGGTGGAACAAAGAGCATTGATGCATTAATTAATGAACCGGATGCAATTCATTTTGTGAATGAAGCTTTCCGTCATTGTAAGGCTATAGGAGGTGATAAAGATGCTGTGTCATTTTTGCAACAGACTTACCTTTCAAATAAAATTGAAAAATTAAATGCAGACAATTCTGCACTTGGTGTGATTACGAATGGAAATATAAAAACGTTCAGGGATGCTGTGGCAAGCCACCGTTTCTGGGAACGTGAAATGAAAAGCAAAGTGCCTGCATAAAAGATTAAGGCTGCACAAAGAGTGCAGCCTTTTTTTATGGGAAATGGATAATTCAATAATCACTATACTCAGGGTTAACCCACATAAACATGTGATTTAAATAAATCATTGATTTATATGCAAAACGTTTTTATATTTTTGGATGTAAATGTTTCCCTTGCCAAGGATATCTCTAATTATGTGTTGCCTGATATATTGTCAAATATCTCATGCGCAGCAGGCTTTGGTATTCAACCGCTTTACAACTAATGAAGGCCTTAACACCAATAAAATAAAATGTACCTGGCAGGATGAAAAAGGATTTGTGTGGGTAGGCACTGAAAATGGTTTACAAAGATTTGATGGAAGAAAATTTGTACAGTTTACCATTATGGACCCTGCAATCCGTTTACCACCGGCAGGTGTAGACGAAATTTTTGATGCAGGTAATCAAAAAATGTGGATCAGGCAGGGCACCACAATTGGTAAATACGATCGCCGGAATTTTACCTGGCAAAAGGCGGCAATTCAAACTAAAACACCATTAAAAACAAATGCCGGTTATAAACTTTTCACAGACAGCCAGGGTCGTTGTTTCTTAATCATCCGCAGCTATGGTGTGCTGGTTTACGACTCTTTGCGAAATACTTTTACTGACCAGGATTTACCAATCAAAACTCCTTCCAACTGGCCCATAAGAAATATGTATGAAGATACCCGCAATGGTAATTATTGGCTGATCAGCGATAGTGGTATGGCCGTTTACCAATCCCATGATAAGCAACT
The DNA here is from genome assembly GCA_036675565.1 of Chitinophagaceae bacterium. Lineage (GTDB taxonomy): Bacteria > Bacteroidota > Bacteroidia > Chitinophagales > Chitinophagaceae > JACCYQ01. Next base: position 8,354 of record JAKFER010000021.1, on the reverse strand, counting down.
TTATTATCGCGGACATAATCCTCAACGCATCCCATTGTTTGAAGAAAAAAACCTGGATCACATCAGTGATTTTGTGATTGGGGATGATGGGAATTACTGGATCGGTTATTGGAAATTCAGGCCTGTAGAAAAAGGCTTAACCATCTTGCATTATGATCCTAAAGAAGGTAAAACTCTTTTTGAACAGAGCTATCCACCAGCATTGGGAACGGCATATATGGATGTTAGCCAATTAATGATTTCACAAAGTGGTATACTTTGGGCTGCAGGCATTAACTCCTTATTGAGTTATAATGCTGAAAGCAACCAGCTAATCCAGCATAAAAAAAATGATCCTAAGGAGTATGATATAAACAGCCGCAACATTGTGCATATACATGAGGACTATGAAAACAATCTCTGGATCAGCACAGACAATGGTTTATATGTTACCAGCCCGGAAGAAGAAGGCGTTTACAATATTTTATTCAAGAAGTTGTCAGGGCAGGAGATCATGATACAAACCATTTTAGAAACCCAATCCCTGGAAAACTGGATTGGTACCTGGAATGTGGGACTGATTTTCTTTGACAAATTTTTCAGGAAGATTGATCAGCCCACACCACAAACAGGTAATAAGGAAATGGATATTTTTTTTAAAAGAGTTTGGGATCTGCATCAGCATAAATCCACCGGATATGTTTGGGCAGGTTGCCATGCGGGATATATTGCCGTTATTGATCCAGCCACAAAAAAGATCATCCATGCACTACAGCCTCCTTTCTTTAATAACGAAACGATACGTCATGTTAAAGAAGATGCCCGGGGTAATCTCTGGTTCAGCACCCTGGGTGGCAAATTGGGTAAGTGGACTAACGGTACTCCTTATACGAATAGCAGTTTTCAACTTCTTCACAAGTTCAATTCAGGTATTTTACGTTTATACATAGATCATAAAAACCGGATTTGGCTGGGAACTGCAGGTGAGGGCATCTATGTACTGGATGAAAAAGGAGAAAAAATTATATACCATTTTACCAGCCAGGGCAACGAAGAAAAATCATTGGCAGACGATAAGGTTACTGATATATTGCAATACAACGATAGCCTGTTCTTCGCAAATACAGGAGCATTAAGCATCCTGAATATAAATTCTGGAAAAATAATAAATAAGACCATTCATAATGGATTACCTTCTGCATTCGTTTCGCAAATGAGTCTGGATAAAGAAGGCATGCTCTGGTTGATTACTAACAATGGTTTAAGCAGCTACAACTTCAAAAAGGATCTTTTTACGGTTTATAATCAACGGGATGGGATCGTATTTGCAGACAAAGCGTCCACAGCAAAATTTAATATGCGCAATGGAGAGGTTTGGTTTGGTGGAGAAAATACACTTTTTGGGTTTAACCCGGATGTATTAAAAAGTGATGTAAAACCACCACCTGTAACTATAACCGACTTTCGTTTATTCAATAATTTTATGCCGGTTGATTCTCTTTTAAATCTTGATCGGATAAAGCTGAAACCTGATGAGCATGCATTTGCTATTTACTTTTCGGCGCTCAGTTTTTCACAACAGGACAGACTAACTTATTATTATAAATTGGAAGGTGCAGATAAAGATTGGGTGCAGGCGGACAGGAGCCAGATTGCAAGCTATACATTATTGCCACCAGGCCGTTACAAGTTTATGGTTCGTTGCGAGAATATGCAAGGGGTTCAATCACCCATCACAACAATGAATTTTTATATTGCTCCCCCGTTTTATAAAACCTGGTGGTTTATCACACTTTTATTACTAATTGTTTCTGCGTTGATTTATTTTATCTATCGTCAGAGAGTGAATAAATTAATTGCATTGGAAAAATTAAGGACCAAAGTTGCACGGGATCTGCATGATGATATGGGTTCAACTTTAAGTACAATTAATATTTTGAGTTCGATGGCCAAAACAAGATTGAATTCAAATCCTGTTCAGGCCAGTGATTATATTAGCAAGATCAGTGACAATAGCCAGCGTATGATGGAAGCTATGGACGATATTGTTTGGAGCATCAAACCGGATAACGACACCATTCAAAAAATTACCGGGCGCATGAGGGAATTTGCAACCAGTGTGCTGGAAGCAAAAGATATTGAACTGGATTTTAAGGTGGATGAGAATGTGAAAGATGTAAAATTAAATATGGAAGCTCGCAGGGATTTTTTCCTCATCTTTAAAGAAGCAGTTAATAACATTGCGAAATATGCACGCTGCAGCCATGTATTTATTCATGTGGCATATCATCAGCATCGTTTGATACTTATTATTAAAGATGATGGAATTGGTTTTAATGTTCAGGCTGCGGATAGTGGAAATGGATTGGGAAATATGCAGAAAAGAACGGAGAGCCTGAAGGGCAGGTTACAGGTTCAGTCAAAACCTGGGGAAGGCACAAAGATCACCCTCAATCTTCCCGTTTCATAATTACACATTAATATGTGATTAAAGATTGCGGGGTAGTATAGTAATTTTGGTAAAATTTAGTCTATGATAAAATTGCTGCTATACGAAGACAATCCTCAGCTAAGAGAAGGACTAACGATGTTAATAGATGGCAGCGAAGGTTTTTCGGTGCTTGCTGCATATAAAAATTGCAACAATGTCGCTGCTGAAGTAGAAGCCTGGAAACCTGATGTAATCCTGATGGATATTGATATGCCGGGTACAAACGGCATAGAGGGTTTAAAACTGATCAGGGAAAAAAATGATGAAGTAAAAGTGCTGATGCTTACGGTATTTGATGATAACCGTAATGTATTTGAAGCATTAAAAAACGGCGCTAACGGATATGTGTTGAAGAAGACGCCACCAGCAAAGCTTTTGGAATTCATTACGGAAGCTGCCAGTGGTGGTGCACCCATGACGGCCAGTATAGCAACCCAGGTTTTAAAAATGTTTTCGCAGATCAATACACCTAAAAGTGAAGATTATAATTTAAGTGAAAGAGAAAAACAGGTGCTGCAATTATTGGTTGATGGTTACAGTTATAAAATGATCGCTTCCCAAATGTTTATTGCCATTGATACTGTTCGCAGTCACATCAAAAAGATATACGAAAAATTACACGTTAACAGTAAAAGCGAAGCCGTAGCCCGTGCATTCAAGGATAGAATTCTTTAAATTTCATTAAACCCCAAACCATACAGAAAGATGTGATGTAAATGTCACATCTTTTATTTTTTAAAGCGGTTGTTTCACATTATCATGCTATGGAAAAAGGTGTTATTACAATGAATCTTTGTGTTTCATTAGTTAATGCACTTAATCATGAAATCATTTTTATTCTTTTCAATCGTCTTGCTTTTTTCCATTACTGGCATAGGCCAAAGTAAAACCTCCAATGGAAAATGGCAATTAGAAATGGCCTCAGGTATTCATTCTTTTTATGCGCCAGTCCAGGGACTTAAAATCAGCAGACCTGAATTAACGATGTATGGTGGGCTGCACCGGTTGATGGGTTCAAAACAAAATTATGGCCTGGGCGTTCAAGGAGGATTTGCAAAAAACAAATTACAAGGGAATGCTTACTTCTTACAGGTATTGGCTCATTTTAATGCAACTATAGCGACGAAATTAGAAATAGGTGTTGCGGTAGGTGCAGGTTACAGGATAGCAAGCTATCCTTCTCAATCATTAGCATACAATGGAGATTCCTGGTTAAAGGGGCAACCAGTTAAAGGCATGTTGCAATTTCCTTTGCAATTAAATGTGGGTTATAAATCGATCATCATTGACCGTTATGACCTGATCCCATTTATGGCTTACCAATTACAGGTATTATCAGGTTACAGTCCTGGTCTTTCTATTCTTCCGGTATCTTCTTTATCTGCTGGTCTCAAAATAAAAACCTTTAAAAATAATTAGCATGAAATCATTTATCAATACATTTTGGCTTTTGAGCGCAATTCTTTTTTTGAATTCATGTCAAAAAGATCCCTATCAAACTAACTACACTGAATGCCAGGGAGGATTCACATCCAATCCAAACCATGAAATGAAAACGGACATTCAGGCTGTTGTGAATAAATATATAACCCAGGGAATACCAGGGATACAAGTAACTATAAAGAGTGGCGATGGATGGTTATATGTAACGGGTGGTTATGCTAAAATTGAAGACCACCGGGCATTGGAAAAATGCGATGCTAACTGGTTGTTTAGTATTACCAAAACTTATACTGCTGCTTTGGTTTTATTGCAAAAGGAAATTGGGGAGATCAACCTGGATGAAAAAATTGGTGCCTACCTTGATAGTGAAGTTTTAAAATACATTGAGGGACATGAAAAGATTTCTGTCAGGATGTTATTGAATCATACCTCCGGAATTGATAATGTAACAGAATTGCCGGCTTTCAAAGTAGCGCAATTTAATAATCCTTTACAGCAGCCTTCACTAATGGAGAAATTAAAGATGATGGATGGAAGACCACTTTTATTTGAACCATCGACCGATTTCTTTTATTCCAATACTAATTATTTATTACTGCAATTAATTCTTGAATCAGTAACTGGAAAAAGTTATAGTCAGTTATTAAAGGAACAAATATTTGAACCCCATCATCTTGAAAATTCGTGGTACCAGTTACCGGCATGGCAGGTAGAATCCATGTCATTCCCAAATTCTTATTTTGATCGTTTTGGTAATAATCAATTGGAGAACATTTCGCGTTGGAATAATGCATTAGCAAATGCAAGTGATGGATATGGGGGTATAGCAGCAACAGCAGTGAATGTAATTGGTTTTTACAACCAGCTTGGTAATATTTTATCAACGGAATCCTTAAATGAAATGCGTACATGGGTGAAAGGAAAAAATTCAACTGAGCCTGAATATGGATTAGGCATTGAATGTTTTCAATATGCTGAAGGGAGTACACTACAATGGGGGCATGAAGGTGATGGATTAGGATCATCAACTATGATCCTTTTTATACCAGATACCAATACCTACTTATACATAAATATTAATGCAGGGAGACTATTGACAGGTCCTTACCTTTTTAAAATCACTGACTTTAAAAATGAATTGTGCAAATTGGTTGCTGCATGGCGATGATCTGAAAGACATTTTTTAAAAACAATTATATACTATAATCAAAATTCATTAATAATAAATTAATCAAAATGAAAAAAATTTGTTTCATTCTTTGGATCACTATGTCCCCATTTCTTTTGCAGGCGCAATTAGGGAACATGTTGAATAAGGCAAAAAATAAGGTTCAGAACAGGATCGATAATAAAATTGACAAAGCCATAGACAAAGAACTGGATGATGCAGAAGGCAAAAACAAAAATGATGAAACTAATCAATCAGAAACAGGTGTAGCATCTGCTGAATCCGAAAAAGGAGGAATTAAAGCATACAGTCGTTACGATTTTGTTCCAGGTGAAAAAATTATCTATAAAGAAGATTTCAGCCAGGATGAAATTGGTGAGTTGCCTGTTAACTGGAACGCCTCCGGGAAAGGTGAAGTTGTTACACTTGAAAATTTCCAGGGACGTTGGTTGCGTCTTTATCCCGGTATGAAATATTTCAGCGATAATAAGAAAGAATATGGACAAGATTATACTGTTGAATTCGATGTGATCATTGATGGAACTGCTCCTTCGGGAACCAGGTTTTTTCCATCATTCAACCTGGGTTTACTCGGTTTTGGAGATCCTGATCCTGCCAGCAATGATTTGTTCAGGGAATACCTTTCAAAGAATGTAGTTTCCATTAACCTGCAGCCGAACGTGGATGCAATTTCTAAAATGCAATTAAGTACACGCTACGATGGCAGGAATACATTTGAAAGTGATAAACAGGTAGTGGCCGCTTACAGCAAATCTTTTTTTAAAGTGGCGCATTATGCTATTCAGGTTCAAAAGCAACGTATACGCTTTTGGGTAAATGACCAGAAAATATTTGATCTTCCAAAAGTAGTCAATACCGGTTCTCCACTTAACCAGCTTTTCTTCAGTGTTGCCGAATACTGGCCTTATCACGATAATAATTTCGGATTATATATTTCTAATATAAAAGTTGCATCAGGTTTACCAGATACCAGGCACAAACTTGTAGAGGAGGGAAGTTTTAGTACAACGGGTATTTTATTCGATGTTAACAGTGCCGTGATCAAACCTGAATCTTATGGTGTGATCAAAGAAATAGCTACCGTATTAAAAGAAAATGCGACTTTAAATATCAAGGTCATCGGGCACACCAGTGCTGATGGGGATGATGCTGTTAACCTCAAACTCAGTAAGGAAAGAGCAACAGCTGTAAAAGATTTGCTTGCCAAAGAATTTAATGTTGATGCAAACCGGATCAGTGCAGATGGAAAAGGAGAAACCAGTCCCGTAGCTGACAATAAAACCAAAGAAGGTAAGGAGCAAAACCGCAGGGTAGAATTTGTAAAAGCATGACCGTTTTAGGGTATGCATTGACGTTAATAGATATCAGCCTACAAAAAGGAAGCATCCAACGGGTGCATCCATTAACAAAAAAAATCTCCATCTATATTAAAATTCCTGACAATGAAGAATGGATTATTATATATCCTTTGCGTGCTCTTAGGTACTGGTGTTTATCCTCAACAAATATCCGCAGAGACAGAAGCACTGGCTCGCCAGGTCATGTTTGATACGGGATTTGGGGATGCATGGGAAAATGAAGATGATGAAGAAAGTAAAGTTTTCCCTTTGCCAAACAAAACAACGTTGGCTGCCTTGCCTGCTACACCTACCAATGAAGGGCAAATGAGTGGCTATTTAAAGAAATTGTACACTGCTTATAAAACGAATTTACCTGTAGGGGCAATTGATGCTGTTCAGGCTTCAGTGAAACTTCTTGGCCAGGATGGAGATAAATTAAGTATAACGGCTATGAGTAGATGGTATAATGGTTCGCGGGCTGAAGCTATATTGATGGCGCTGCAGGCCGGCATTCAAAAGTCCGGGGATCCGCTGATCTTAAATAACCTGGGTGCATTGTTGCACATGGGTGGCGCTTCCTATCATGCTTTGCCCGTGTTGCGATCTTTGTACAACCGGTTTCCGGAAAATCCAATGGTATTGAACAATATTGGCCAGGCATATGCCGGGGTTGGACAGTTAGATACGGCCATGAAATTTTTTGGACGATGTATTAAGAAGTCTCCTCATCACCCCGAAGCAAATAATACTGCAGGTCAAATTGAAAAGTCAAGAGGAAATAAAGCAAAAGCACAGGCGTATTTCGAAAATGCATTGAAAGGATCACATCACTCAGAAGCAGAAGAAGGATTGGCAGAGATTGCTGGTGATGATGCTGAAGGCTTTGTTCCACCTATGAACATCAGCATTGACTTTCCATATTTTAATGAATATAAATATCAACTACCGCGGCAATGTTCTGGCCCTGGTGATGCGCCGTATATTAAACAGGAGCACGAGGATTTTGTAAATTTTATTGATAAGATGGCTTTTCAATACAGCGAACTGGGTTTTGCAGAAAGAAAACTTGGTGATGAAATGTTGGACCGTTCAATGGAAAAAACACAGCAGGATTTAATGCATGCATTAAAGAACCGGTCGATGCCCGGCCAGCTATTTATGCCCGGTAGCCAGTTGAACATGGCAACGATGCGTAAAATGAAATATTTACCAAAGCAAATGCAGAATGAATCCATATCACACATGGAAAAAATGAAAAATCTTGAAACTGTTTACCAGCGTTTGATTGATGAATATGAAAAACAAAGACAGGCAATCATTGAAGATTTTGATCAGCGTTATGCCCAATATGATTGTGGTGAAGGTCGGGCTGCTGATTGTGCAGCAATTTTTAAGTTAAATGAGGAGCGCTGCCAAAAAATGCTTGCGCTGGGAAATAGTTCGCAAGGTGCCATTTCAGCTGCACGTATAGATATTCAAAAAGAAAAAATCAGGCATTTGCGCTGGGTATTTAATATTGAAGCCTATTACGGTTATATGAGCGGATTGAATGAACACCTGGCTAATGCTGCCTTCCTGAATGCAGCTTCTGAATATTTATCTAAATTGAAAGTTTTAGCATATAACCCCTTTGTTATAGCAGGTGGAAGATGCGATGATAAAATAACGAATGTAGCACCCAAAGAAGAATCTGATGATACCAAAGAAATGGAATGTCCCATTAACATTGATATTCCATTTGTGGTTGGACGATTGGCATTAAACTGTGAAAAATTCAGTTTTTCCGGTGGGGAAGGAGTTATTTTTAAAATGGAAAAAGATTTTTCTTCAGGGCAGTCAACCATGAGTATCAGTGCTGGGCTCCAGTTCGAGGGCAGCAAGGAATGGGGCATTTTTTCGGGTGAAGCTTCAG
>JAKFER010000180.1:0-16326 GCA_036675565.1 Chitinophagaceae bacterium | reverse complement strand
CCGGCAACAAATGTGCTTGCAAAGGTATACCAGCTGTACATGGTACTGTACCAGTGTGCATCAATACTCATCAACCATAACCATGGAATAGACGACATTACCGTTAATGAAAAGAATACAATATAAATGGCTGACCAAACTGTACTGTCCCAAATAAACTTTTTGCCTTCTTCCCTGTTTAGAGGTTTATTATCGATGCTGCGGGACATCTTGCGTAATTTAGCTCCCAGCAAACTCCAGCCAATCAGGGTAATAATCGTCCAAACAATAAAGAATCCTTTGTTTAAAAAACCTGCTTTGTGCAATAAGATCTTATCATGTTTTACATGCTCTGTATCTGTCCAGTGATAAATAGTATGATTGTCGCTAAAAACAATGGCTAATAAAATAACACCGGTAATGATACTTAATACAGGCACACAACTGGAGATAGCTTCAGATACTCTTCTGAAAGAAATTTGCCATCCGCCCCATGCTAATGTTGTGGCAGCGATAAAAAACATAGCTGCATTTACTACCAATAAAAAATAAACACTGTTCTGCAGCAGGCTTGACCAAAAACGAGCTTGCTCATGATGGTCACTTGAAGCTCCATGCGTTATAAAAAGTATGATGATCGATAATAGTCCTACACCCATCAATCCCAATGAAATAAGATTGAAGTTTTTTGTTTTTGAAAACTGTTCCCTGATTGCCATCATGAATCGTTTAAAATTCGCTTAATAAAAGTTCTAAAATATTAGTTCGTTGTTGTTGGTGCTGTTACTGCTGCACTATCTGTTGTTGCTGTTCCCATTCCTGTCGCCGCTGCTGCAGTTGAATCTGAAGCTGCAGGCTTATTTCCACTTTGTACCGACCGGATATATTTTACCAGCATCCAACGCTGTTTTGGTGTTACCTGGTGAGCATATGACCCCATTAAATTTCTCCCGTATGTAATAACATGAAATATGGTTCCATCAGATAAGCCTTTAGTATAATCATCTAAAAGATTTCTTGGCGCTAAAGGATAAGGGCCATCACCCCCTTTCCATAATGGACCGTTTCCATCCAGTTTGGTACCATGACAAATACCACAGTTAACCAAGTATAGTCTTTCTGCTTCTTTAAAATAGGTTTCATCCATAGGAGGTAATGGATCCTGTACCGATGAGGATTGGGCATATCCCGTTGTATCATTCGGAATATCATAGGGTTCCATTTCACCTCTTGCAATGGTTCCTTCAACAGGCATCGTGTTATAAAATATTCCCTGTTTTTGCAATTCTGCAATTTTTTCAGCCGACATTGTATAGGTTTCAAAAGCACGGCTGTAAGCCATATCCGGCATATAGGCATTGTTGCGGGTATCATTTCCACCACCGCATCCGATTGCAAACATGCCCATTGTTATGATACCGGTAGCTATAAAACTTTTCTTCATTAGCTCTTTATTAATAGTAAGGATCAGAAAATTTAAAATCAATCCGATCCGGGATAAACAATTAATGTATAATTTCTGGTTCTGCTTTAACAAGTGTGTGCCTGTCATCTTTGTCATACCTGCCTAACCACCATTCTGTTTCTTTCATTTCTACGGTTATATCTTTCCCCCCCAATTGTGCTAAAAATGCTGTGGCCTGTTCTTCATTTGTTTTAGATGTACATTCGATGACCATTACAAAAAGATCATCTGTTGAGCGAAGCCTGAAGTGATCTTTCTTTACGAATGGTGCCAGTTGGCACAGGTAACAAAAAGTAAGCACCATACCTACTGCAGAAAACAAAACAGTCAACTCGAATGTAATTGGGATCCAGGCTGGTAATGCAAAGTTTGGTTTACCACCAATATTCATGGGCCAATCGGTAGTAAAAATCCAGGTAATAAAAGTTAATGCAGTGGTTGTTCCCATGATAGCATATACAAATCCGGCTGTATGCAGGCTGGTATCTCTCAATCCCATGGCTTTATCCAAACCATGAATGGGAAATGGCGTATATACATCATGAATCTTATACCCCGATTTACGTACTTGTTTGATGGCTGGAAACAAAACTTCCTCATCATCAAAACTGGTTACTATGAATTTCTTTACCGACATATATTTATTTTAAGCGTTGCTTTAGCGTTAACTGAAAGCTTTCGTTATAAACATTATTTTATCAATGATGCGTATCAACATGATGATGCGCAAATTCTTCTACTTTTTCCTTTTCAATTACATCCATTTTCTCCTTATATGATTCACCATTCTTCTTCAGGATATGTTTAATCTCCGCAATAGCGATAACCGGGAAAAATTTAGAGAACAGGAAATAGCAGGTAAAAAACAATCCAAACGTACCCAGGTAAAATCCTACTTCCCAAATCGTTGGAGTATAATAAGTACTCCATGCAGATGGTAGGTAATCACGATAAACGGACGTAACGATAATTACAAAACGCTCGAACCACATACCAATATTCACGATGATCGACATAAAGAAGGTTACCAACAGGTTTCTGCGCATTTTCCTGAACCAGAAAATCTGCGGAGATATTACGTTACAACCCATCATCAACCAGTAACTCCATCCATATGGGCTGAAAACATTCGCCCTGTTTTCAAAGAATGCAAATTCTTCATATTGAACCGCACTATACCAGGCCATGAATAATTCTGTGAGATAAGCGATTCCAACGATTGATCCGGTTAAAACGATAACCTTATTCATTACTTCAATATGCTCAATAGTGATATACTCTTGAAGATTTAAAACCTTACGGGTAACCAGCAATAGGGTTTGCACCATGGCAAATCCAGAGAAGATAGCACCGGCTACAAAGTATGGTGGAAAGATGGTTGTGTGCCAACCGGGAACCACGGATGTAGCAAAGTCAAAGGATACGATTGTATGCACTGAAAGTACCAGGGGTGTTGATAAACCCGCCAATACCAATGATAAACTTTCATGGCGTTGCCAGTGTTTGGTAGAACCGGTCCATCCAAAAGACAGTACACCATACATATGTTTGCGCCATTTTTTACGGGCACGATCCCTTAAAGTTGCTAAGTCAGGTAACAAACCCGAATACCAGAACAAAAGTGAAACAGTAAAATAGGTGGAGATTGCAAATACGTCCCATAAAAGCGGGGAGTTAAAGTTCACCCATAATGGTCCGCGGGTATTTGGATAAGGCATTACAAAGAAAGCCATCCAAACACGACCCATATGCCAGATAGGAAACTGGCCGGCACACATAACCGCGAAGATGGTCATAGCTTCAGCCGCACGGTTAACTCCTGTTCTCCAGCCCTGGCGAAAAAGTAATAATATAGCAGAGATCAAAGTACCGGCGTGACCAATACCTACCCACCATACGAAGTTGGTAATATCCCAACCCCAACCGATGGTCTTATTCAGGTTCCATTGACCAACACCATAGGTTACTTCCATATACACGGAAAGAACTCCAAATAATAACAGGAGGACAGATATCCCAAAACCAATCCACCATAATAAACTGGGAGCGGCTTCTACCGGGCGACAAATATCTTCTGTAACCTGGTGATAATCTTTGTGTCCTTCTACCAGTGGTGGTCTTACCTGTGATTCGTATCTGAGTAAACTCATATAATTTCAGCTTTGAGCTTTAGCTAAGTGCTACGAGCTATTAAATTTTTATGATCAACAATTTTATAGAGCCGGTTTTAATACCTGTTTTATTAATGAGCTGGCGCCGGGGCACTTTTGTCCTCCCTTGCATGTTCCGGCTCATGATCGTCCATCGAAATAATTTCATCCGTGTTCCTGATTTTAGCCAGGTAAGTAACATTCGGTAATGTATGGATCTGTTCAATCACATAAAATGTTCTTAATGGATTTTCAGCCCTTACTTTACTGATCTGGCTTTCCGTATCATGCACATTACCAAAAGTAATGGCATTGGTAGGACAAGCTGATTGACATGCTGATGAAACATCTCCATCTTTAATAGCCCTGTTCTCTTTTTTTGCAGTCAGCTTGGCCTCCTGTGTACGTTGTACGCAGAATGAACATTTTTCCATTACACCACGGCCACGAACAGTTACATCAGGGTTCAACACCATACGGGTCAGGTCTTCATTCATATGAAGTACAGACGCTTCCAGTACCTGGCGCTGGTTATCATCAAAACTATCTGCACCCATATAATCAGCCCAGTTAAAGCGACGAACTTTATAAGGACAGTTATTTGCGCAATAGCGGGTACCGATACAACGGTTATAAATCATTTGGTTAATACCTTCTGAACTGTGCATGGTTGCTGCAACCGGGCAAACGTTTTCGCAAGGTGCATTATCGCAATGCTGGCAAAGCATGGGTTGAAAAACAACAGCCTTCAGATCATCCGGATTATCTTCCTTTGATACAAAATAACGGTCGATCCTTAACCAATGCATATCATGGTAGCGCATAACTTCCAGCTTACCAACAACAGGAACGTTATTCTCTGAATGGCAGGCAACCACACATGCATTACATCCAATACAGCTGTTCATATCGATAGCCATACCCCATTTAGGACCCGGGTAAGGGAAACTTGGATACAAGGTTCCTTCCGTCCGGTAATCACCAGATTGCGGTGCATAAGTGGAATGAAGATGATCCCGCTCTTCCTTAAACTGCTTTGGATTTTGCAGGAAAGTCGCCATCGTAGTTTCTTTCACTACTTCTGTACGATTCTCATAAGAATTATGAATCTGCGTTTGAGCAATTTTATAATCCCCTACTTTATTTTCCGAAACGGTAACATTTACATTATGGAAGTCAATGGTATTTCCATTGAATGTGGCATAATGGTTAACATTTTTTCCAACCGTTTCCATGCCCACACCAATATGCTTACTACGGCCATAACCAACTGCAATGGCAATGGTATTCGCATTCATTCCCGGAATGACCAGCACGGGCAGATCCAATTCCTGGTTATTAAAGGTGAAGCGAAGCACCGGCTTAGAAGGGAAGTATTCATAATTGCTATCCTTACCAACAAAAAGCCCCATTTCATTGGCTTTGGCAAGGGAAATCATCGCATAATTATCCCAGGTTGCTTTTGTTACCGGATCTGGTAACTCCTGCAGCCATGGGTTTGCACCGCTGGCCGTATTGTTTACCGCAACTGTCTGGTAAAGGGCAATTTCATATTTACCAGCTTGTTTATTGGTTGCAAGTCCGGCAGCTGCAGCCGATGTGCTGGCACTGTTAAATGTACCTCCACCTAAAGTTGGCGTAACTGTAGCAATACCAATTGTGTCCGTTAATGCCTGGCCAACTGCTGAAATTGCAGACTTTCCGCTTTCCAAAACACCATCCTGCAAAGCTTTATTAAACTGTTGTTTACCTAACCTGCCTTCCCAATATGTTTTGAAAAATGTATCGTAATCAGTTGTATTGCCACTCCATTTCATCAAAGAGGTTTGGAAAGGCCTGGTTTTGAAAACAGGATTAATAGTTGGCTGAATAAAACTGATATAACCAGATTTTGGTTCTGCATCACCCCAGCTTTCAAGATAATGAGGAGCAGGAACGGCGAAATGACACAGCTCTGTAGTTTCATCCAATTTGCTGTTAAAAGAAACCGCCAACCTCACTTTTTTCATGCCTTCTTTAAATCCAGCTGCATTATAAAAGGTATAAGCCGGGTTAGCGCCATAAATAAATAATGCCCCAACCTGTCCGGCATTCATTTGAGCCACCAGGTCAACCAGGTCTTTATCGATACCCTGGCGAATATTTAAAGTTTCGGACCAGTTAATAGATTTACCATAAGCTCCGATCTGGTTATTAATAGCGTTGACAATGGATTGAACATTTACATCATTGCTGCCTGAAACTACCAAACCACCATTAGCTTTTAAGTCAGCTGCCACTTTTGCAATACCTGCTTTCAGTTTAGCATCCGCAATATTTGGTGCTGAAACAGATCCGCCCAACGCTCCTAATAAAGCCAATGCTACAGCACCAGTTTCTGAGGGGCGATGTGTAAATCTTTCATCTGCATTTGAACCAGTCATGCTTAAAAAGCTTTCAAACTGGTAGTGTTTGCTCATGGCCGGTTTCGCTTCATCAATTTTGCGGTTAACCACGTACTGTCTTGCGAATTCAACCGGGTTAAGCCATGTGCCCAGGAAATCGGCACCAAGGCTAACAATTACTTTGGCATTTTCAAAATGGTAAGAAGGAATAGCTCTTCTGCCAAAAGAAGCTTCATTGGCCAATAGCATACCACTATAAGAATCGGCATCAGCCTGTACATGGCGACTACCGGGGTATTTGGCTAAAAATTCCGTAATTATTTGTTTGGTTGTTGGCGAAGTAATGGTGGTTGAAAGAAATACCACCGGTGCGCCACCGATTTTAGCCATCTCATCACCCACCAACTTATCTACCTGGGCATAGGTAGGAATTTCTTCGAAACGGCCTTCACCAACTTTTCTTTTCGGGTGAGGTAAACGAAAAGAATCATACAAATCAAGCACAGAGGCTTGTGCTCTTGCTGAAGTTCCTCCATTAGTATAGCTGCAAAGCTTATTGCCTTCTATTTTTATGGGACGGCCATCTCTAACCTTAGCAATAATTGGTAAAACATCGCCATCCTGTACATAAGTAGTAGCATAATATTTTGCTACCCCAGGTACCAGGTTTTCTGGTTGATTGGCAAAAGGTATTGCCTTTTGTACTGGCGATTCGCAACTGGCAGCCAATGAAGCAGCAGCTGTAGTGAAACCAAGATATTTCAAAAAGTCACGGCGTGGTGCTTTAGCATCCAGCCAGCCCTGATCGTCGGTAGGGAGATCTTCCTGAAATTCGTTTTGCGCTAATTTCTTAAAGCCCTCTGCATTGTTCAGTTCGCCAAAACTTTGCCAGTACTTTTTATCGCTCATTTATATCCGTTTGAAAAATTGAAAAAAATTGAAATTTTTACTCAAATTGAATTACCTCAAATGTTGAGGACAAGGTTTAATAATGACATTTCTGGCATTCAGTACCGCCAATATCGCTAACGGTTACGCTATCCATTTTACCAGAAGCCAAATCATTATGGAACTTTTCGTAAATACTGTAAAATTTATTACCTGTACTGTCGCCAGCGTTATAAAAATCAACCTTGGTTTCCCTGTGGCAGTTTACGCACCATCCCATACTCAACTCAGAAAATTGAGAAACCACATCCATATCCTGGATAGGTCCATGACAGGTTTGACATTGCACATTACCTGCCTTTACGTGTTGTGAGTGATTGAAATATACATGATCAGGGAGGTTGTGGATCTTAATCCATTCCACAGGTTTTGCTTTTGCAGGATCCCAGTCATTAGGACGAGCGGGATCGAACCCTGCATATTTATATAGCTTTTCAATCTCTGCTGTTCCGTCAATTTCAACGCCATCTTCAGTATAAAGCTTGGGACCCTTTTCGTAAGTTGAAATCGCTTTATGGCAATTCATACAAGTATTAACGGAAGGAATAGCCGCATGTTTGCTTTCCATTGCACTTCCATGGCAGTATAAACAACTGATCTGGTTAATCCCCGCATGTACTTTATGAGAATAATAAATTGGTTGCTCGGGCATATAACCTTTATCGCGGCCCAGGTTTATGGCACCTTTTGCCAGGTAATAACCACCTACCACAAAGAATATCATGGCAAACATGGCTATATATATCTTATTACGATAAAAAGGAACAGGATCAGGACGCCTGATATTTTCTTTATCGTCAGATAATTTTTTCAAATTACTGTTCACCTGCATCAGGATCAAAGCAACAATAGCAAGGATCAGCGATAAAATGCCAAAAAATATAGAGTTCCGGCCGGTGTTGTCAGCTGCCGGCTCTGTAGTTGTTTCACCAGGAGCACCTGTTCCACCACCGGGCATAGGAGCCGTAGCAACATAATCCGCAATGGCATCAATTTCTTCGTTGGTTAATTGGGGAAAAGCCTGCATGATGGAACCATACTGGTTCTTTAGCTGGCTTGCATAATCGCTGGTTGCTATATATGCGGCTGGATTGTGAATCCATTTATACAATTCTTCCCGGTCACCCCATGGACCACGCTCAAGGAAGCCTCTTAAAGCCGGCCCGGTTAAATTCTTGTCCAGGGCATGACAGGCCTGGCAGTTTGCTTGATAAAGTGCTTTTCCATCCTGGGCTGCAGTTTCAGTAGTTAAAAACAGGGCAACTAGGGTAACTAAAAAAAGACTTATCCTCTTAATGATTGGTTTACAAGGAAGCATAGACACAAAAAATCTAAAAAGTGTAGATAAAAATCTTGATAATCGGCTGCAAAAATAAGCCAGTATATTAACAATATGTCAACATTATAAAAATTTTTTTAAGCCTTATCCGTAGCGGGTTTCAAGCAGTTAGTCTAATTATTTTTTAATTTTCTTAAACACGGATTGTCACATAAACGTAAATATTTAAATTAACTATCATGAAACGTAAATCCACTCATTATTAAAATTTTCTTGCACTTTTGCCCCTGAAATAATTGCTTAATGATCAAACGACTAAAAGAAAAATGGCAGGTAAGTTTGGGAAGATTGATACTGATCCTGGTAACTTTTACCATTGGAGGTAGTTTGACCGGGCTCATAGGTCGTAAAATCATGGAGTATACAGGAATAGAAGTGTGGTGGCTTTATTATCCTGCATATATAGTGTTGATGACTCTTATTTGGCCGGCCATGGTCATATTGGTTAGTATTCCATTGGGTCAGTTCACGTTTTTCACCCAATACATTAAAAAGATGTTCAGCAGGTTTGGTCCGAACAGGTTATCCGCTAAATCTGGTCTGATTGCAACAGCTCATGCGGATTACCCTAAAAAAATAGCAATATTTGCCTCCGGAAATGGGAGCAATGCCCAAAAGATCATTGATCATTTCAGGGATTCAAAAGAAATAGAAATTTCCTGTATTCTTTATAATAAAACCACTGCAGGCGTAAAAGAGATTGCCGAAAAGGAAAATATCCTTGCCATTTTTCTTGAAAAGGAGGCCTTTTTTGAAACTGACCTGTATATCAATCATTTAAAAGCGTTGGAAATCGACCTGCTGGTACTGGCCGGTTTTCTGTGGAAGATTCCAGACAGTTTTATAAAAGCATTTCCGGGCGCTATTATAAATATTCATCCTGCTCTTTTGCCCGATTACGGGGGTAAAGGCATGTACGGAAGCCGCGTTCACGAGGCGGTCATTGCAAATAAGGACGCTTTCAGCGGTATTACCATTCACTTTGTAGATGAGCATTATGATAACGGGGATATTATTTTCCAGGCAAAATGCCCGGTTTTGAAGGATGATACCCCGGAAACACTGGCAAAGAGAATACATTTACTGGAGCATGCTAATTACCCTTTGGTTATTGAAACCTTGCTGAAACAATCCTGACTTTAGTTTCGCTTTCACATATTCTTTTGTTACTTGCCTTCCACTTTGACTATTTCACCAAACATACAAAAGCTGTTGACCATTTTTTGCCTGCTGTTTTCAATGCAATGGGTAAATGGCCAGTTTAAATTAAAAGGTACAGTTTACGACAGTTCCCGAACTGTGCCCGTTCAATCTGTTTCTGTTCAGTCTACAGGTGGACGTGGAACTATAACCGATGGGTTTGGTAAATATGAGATCACGGTGGCAGAAACGGATTCAGTCTGGTTCTCCTATTTAAATAAGCCTACCATTAAATTCCCCGTGGCTAAGATCATGGATGCCACCCGTTTTGATATTGCCCTTCCCATGAATATGGAAATCCTGAGGGAGATCACCATCCGTCCAAGAAATTATCGGCTGGATTCTATTCAAAACCGGCAGGATTATGCCAAAGCATTTGAATTCCAAAGACCAAACATTGGCACCATGACCAGCATCGGACCCATGGGTGCCGGGATAGATATTAATGAATTGATCCGTGTTTTCCAGTTTCGCAAAAACAATAGTATGGTGCGGTTCAAAGAACGATTGCTGACACAGGAAAGAGAAAAGTATGTAGACCACCGGTTTAATAAAGTACTCGTTCGAAGACTGACCCAACTGGACAGCGCAGACCTGGAATTATTTATGAGATTGTTCAGGCCTCCTTTTGAATTTACCGTGGCCAGTACCGATTTCCAGTTTCAGACCTACATTAAAGATTCATATGAAGTATTTTTGAGAGAATACATTCGCCAGCGAAAAAGCTTTTAAAACCAAACAATATGGACCAACTGACTTTAGGAATTGGAACCCGCTTACAACATACTCAGCACGGACCAGGGGTTATAGTCGGCATCCGGTATGCCACTTACATCATATCATTTATACACCAGGGCGTAAAAGAGATCGATAAAAACGACTCGCATCTTGATGAAATCATTCCTGAAAATGTTTCGGTAGAAGTAGAAACACAAAGTGATATGGAAAAATCACTCCTGAAAATATTACGGCTTTGGGGCGGTATCAATGAATTAGTGCCTTTAGGTGATCGCTGGAAAAATGGCACCATGCTTTTACAGCCTGCAGACAAAAGTCAAAAGCCGAAAGAGATTCCGATCGATGTTTTCTTTCACAAACTCGTTATGGCAAGAGACCGGTTGAGGGTTTTGGAGCAACAGCTAAATGCGCATAAGGGTCTCAGTGATGAAGAAAAAGTAAACCTGCAGCAATACATCACCCGCATTTATGGAACTTTCACCACTTTTAATGTGCTGTTTAAAAACAAAGAACATTGGTTTGTTGGTGAGAAGAGCGAATAAAATAATTTTTGATTTGGTTTGATAGCTCTTACAGGGATACTCGTTAAACTGCAAGCTCATCTTGCCCGTTCATGATAATAAAGTAAATTTAAAAGGCTAAATCAACCATCATGCAACCTGCAAAATACATCTCATCTATACTGCTACCATTTCTTTTTATCAGCTGCGCTTCTAATAATCAACCAAAAGAACAATTGGGTGAAATTAGTTTTGAAGTAACCGGCAACCATGCTGCCCAACCAGCTTTTAAACAAGGATTATTGTACCTGCATAGTTTTGAATATGAAGATGCGGCCGAGGCATTTCAAAAAGCACAGAAAATTGATCCCGGTTTTGTAATGGCTTATTGGGGTGAGGCGATGACATATAATCATCCATTGTGGCGCGAACAAAATTTTGAGAAAGGAAATGCCATTCTGAATCAATTAGCCCCCACACCAGGTGAAAGAATAGCGAAAGCAAAAACAGAACTGGAAAAAGATTTTATTAAAGGCGTAAATATTTTATACGGCACGGGGAATAAAACCGAAAGAGACAGCAGTTATGCTGCCTTCATGGAAAAACTTTATCAAAAATACCCGGGGAACAACGAGGTAGCTTCATTTTATAGTTTATCCCTGATTGGCAAAGCGGTTGCAGGCAGGCAGACCAAAGTTTTTGAGCAGGCAGCAAATATTGCAAAAGAAGTTATTGAGCGAAATCCATTACATCCCGGGGCATTACATTATATCATTCATGCGTATGATGATCCTGAACATGCCACGTTAGCCCTATCTACCGCTGATAAGTATGCGAAAGTAGCTCCCGATGCAGGGCATGCGCTGCACATGCCCACGCATACATACCTCGCCCTGGGCATGTGGGATAAAGTTGTAAGAAGCAATATCGTTTCATGGGCCGCAGAAAAAGACAGGAAAGAGCGAAAAAAATTAAATAATGATGCGCTGGGTTATCACTCATATCATTGGTTGCTTTATGGATATTTACAGCAAGGTGAAACTTCTATTGCAAGAAACATGGTTGATAGCATGCAACAGTTTTGCAAGGAACTTCCAAGTCCTGCAGCCCGATCGCATATGATATACCTTAAGGCGACATACCTTGCCGAAACAGGTGATTACGACAAAGCCGTAACAGGTATTTCTTTTGAGCAAAAAGACCTGAATGTACTGACCCGGGCAAGGAATTATTTTGTTACAGGGATGGCAGCTTATCATCAAAAAAATGAACAAGAACTGGATAAAATTATCCGCCAAATGGCAGGCGAAAGATTAATAGAAAAAGAAAAAACAAATAGTAATGACATTCGTGTTTGCGGAAGCATTAACCGAAGTATGCCCACTTTAGCAGACCTGCAGAAAACAGAAGTGATAGAATTGCAATTAAAAGCCATGCAGGCCTGGATGAAAAAAGATGCTGCCACAACTGAGAAATTTTTAAAACAAGCCACAGCGCTGGAAACATCCAGTACATATGCATATGGTCCGCCGAACGTGGTAAAACCTTCTTATGAGATGTATGGTGAGTGGTTGCTAAAAATGAACAGGCCAAAAGACGCATTAGTGCAGTTTGAAAAATCACTTGAATCGGCTCCCAATAAATTGCTGTCCATTAAAGGAAAAGAAACAGCTTTAACCCTTTTAAAAAAATCTGAAAAAGCAACTACAAAAAGTTGACAATTTGAATTCTTATATCAAAATCTATATACCTGGATTTTAATCACCGTTCCAGTGTAATCAGGTTGCCCCAAATTGCATGGAATTAATATATAAATTTGGTGATGAGATGTATTTTACTGCTTTTATTATTTCCTTTTCAATTACTGTCCCAAACATACTCCCAGCAAGAAATCAATCGCTGGGAAAAACAGTCTAAACAGGTTACCATCATCCGGGATAATTTCGGCATCCCGCATATCTATGGTAAAACAGATGCGGATGCAGTTTTTGGCTTGCTCTATGCCCAATGTGAAGATGATTTTAAAAGAGTGGAGATGAATTACATCGAAAAGCTTGGACGCCTGGCAGAAATAAATGGAGAAAAGGATATTTACAACGACCTGATGATTCGCCTGGTCATTGATTCTACCGAAGCCATGAATGATTATAGTAAAGCGCCGGCATGGTTAAAAAAATTACTGGCAGCATTTGCCGATGGAATAAATTACTACCTGTATAAAAATCCGCAGGTAAAACCTGCACTGCTTTCCCGATTTGAACCCTGGTATCCATTATTGTGGACCGATGGCAGTATCGGTGCAATCAGCACTGCCGATGTAAGTGTTGCTGAATTAAAAAAGTTTTATTCCGGTGATGAACTTTCAAAAGCTTTACCCAAACAAAAAGATGAAGAAATATTAACCGGGTCAAATGGTTTTGCTTTTTCACCCAAGATCACGGCATCCGGGAATTCAATTTTATACATTAATCCTCACGTAACATTTTATTTCCGTCCCGAAGTGCATATGGTTAGTGAAGAAGGTTTAAACGCCTACGGAGCGGTTACATGGGGCCAGTTTTTTATTTACCAGGGATTTAATGAAAAGCTGGGATGGATGCATACATCAAGTGCCACCGACATTTCTGATGCTTATAAAGAAAAAATCAGTAAGGAAGTTAACGGTTACACCTACCTGTATAACAACAAACAAAAACCTGTGACAAATAAGAAGATCAACCTGAAATATAAAAACGGGAACGATATTCAAACTAAAAACATCGACGCATTATTTACCCATCATGGACCCGTTATGGCTAAACGCAATGGTGACTGGATCAGTGTAAAAGCCAATAACCGGGATATGAATGGGCTTATTCAAAGCTGGCAACGTACCAAGGCAAAAAGTTTTAATGAATTTAAAAAAGTAATGGACCTGCTGGTCAACACTTCTAACAACACGGTATATGCCGATGCAGAAGGCAACATCGCATACTGGCATGGGAACTTTATACCCGTGAGGGACACAACATTTGATTGGTCAAAACCTGTTGATGGTTCGGTTGCCGCCACGGAATGGAAAGGTTTGCACCCGGTAAAAGAATCGGTTCATATTTATAATCCCCAAAACGGATGGATACAAAATTGTAATTCAACGCCTTTCACTGCTGCTGGTCCTTTCAGCCCCAAAAAAGAAAACTACCCTGCCTACATGGCACCAGATGGGGAAAACTTCAGAGGCATTAATGCGGTTGATGTTTTAAGTGATAATAAAGACTACACCATTGATAAAGTGATTGCTGCAGGCTATGATTTAAAATTAGCTGCCTTTGAAATGCTGATCCCATCCCTAATAATTGCTGCTGAAAATGGTGATCAGCAAAATAGTTCTATCCAAGATTTATCTAAAGCAATAGATGTATTAAAGAAATGGGATTATAGAAGTGGTGAACAATCAGTTGCCACCACATTGGCCATTGAGTGGGGACAAAAATTATTACCCGCTATTTATGCTTCACCGGGTAAAGACCAGGTTGAAAAAACGGCCAATTTTATTTTCGATGCCAGTTCAGAACAACTACTGAGTCCGCTCAAGGAAGTATTAAAAGAATTGAATAGTAAGTATGGAAAATGGAATATTCCATGGGGTGAGATCAATCGTTTTCAAAGAATATCAGGCGATGTGAATTTAAAATATGATGATGCACTACCAAGCTTGCCGGTGGGATTCGCCTCTAGCGCATGGGGGATGTTGCCATCTTATAGCAGCCGGTATTTCCCGGGAACAAAAAAACGCTATGGTGTAAATGGTAACAGTTTCATTTGTGCCGTTGAATTTGGAAAAAAGATAAAAGCAAAATCATTATTAGCGGGTGGACAAAGCGGCGATCCCCAATCGCCACATTTTAATGACCAGGCATTGATGTATACGCAAGGAAAATTTAAGGATGTATTATTCTACAAAGAAGATGTATTAAAAAATGCTGAGAAAACATATCATCCCGGGGATTAAAGAATCCAACCAGATAAATTATTAATTATAAAATGAAGACTTTAGCGCTTTTATTTTTGCTGCCTACGATTGTATTTGCCCAGGTACATACAACCGCATCATTTGACAGTATCATGAATAACCATAGTGCATTCAGTGGGGTTATCCTGGTAGCAGAAAAAGGAGAGCCGGTTTATCATAAGGCTTTTGGCTATAGCGATTATACATCCCAAAAACCTTTACTGGTTTCCGATGTTTTTGAAATGGCTTCCGTTTCCAAACAATTTACGGCCATGATCATCATGATGCTCCAGGAAAAAAGTAAACTTGACTATGATGACCCAATAGAAAAATACCTGGATATTCCATATAAGGGAATTACGATCAGGCATTTATTGACCCATACCAGTGGCTTGCCGGATTACCAGGATATAATGGATAAACACTGGGATAAATCAAAAGTTGCAGGCAACCCGGATATACTGGAATACCTGAATAAATATGCACCACCAAAACTATTTGAACCGGGGACCCAATATAAATACAGCAATACAGGATATGTATTACTGGCAAGCATAGCCGAAAAAGCAAGCGGTAAAGATTTTATTAAACTGAGCCGGAAGTGTATCTTCAAACCTTTGCACATGAAGAGCACGAATATCCGTACACCCAGGCAGAAAGCTACAACAAAAAATTTCACGGTTGGTCACATCTGGAATGCAGGCAATCTGTTATACAAAAGAGCAGATGCTGATCCCTCATCAGATTATACCATTTGGCTGGGAAATCGTAAGGGTCCGGGAAGAGTCAGTTCAAATGCTGAAGATCTTTTGAAATGGAACCAGGCTTTACACTCCGAAAGACTTGTTAAGCAAAGTACGCTGAATGCAGCTTATCAACCAATGACATTATTAAATGGAGAACAAAGTTATTATGGGTTTGGCTGGATGATAGATAAAGATCCCAAGCATGGGAAAACGGTCAGCCATACAGGAGATAATCCAGGGTACAAAACGCAAATCGTTCGTTATTTGGATGCTGAAAAAACTATTATTCTTTTAAGCAATAATGCATACCCGGAACTTGGCAAAATGATAAATGAATTCACATCACTAATATTTAATCCCGGATATTCATCTAAATAAACAGTGACATTAACTTTTAAAAATCTTACAAAATACCGGTTGAACTTTTATGGGTTCATCATTGATAAAAAATAAAATAAAATGAAATCTTTCTTTTTTTTCCTGGCTTTATTTTTTTCAGTTTGTTCTTTCGCCCAAACTGATGCAGATATTTTAATTAAAAATGGGCGGATCATTGATGGCACTGGTAATTCCTGGTTTTATGCTGATATCGCTGTAAAAAATGGCAGGATCGTTAAGATGGGAAAAAACCTTTCTCTTACGACAAATAAAACGATTGATGCAAAAGGTTTGGTAGTAGCCCCGGGATTTATTGATGTTCATGGACATATTGAAGGTGGCATCATTTCAACGCCAGAGGCTGCGAATTATATTTATGATGGCGTTACAACCGTAATTACAGGTAATTGCGGCGGGTCAGCAGCGGATATAAAACGATTTTATTACAGGGTAGACAGTGTTCGCCCATCCATTAACGTTAGTACCCTGGTTGGTCATAATACCGTTC
>JAKFER010000167.1:0-2437 GCA_036675565.1 Chitinophagaceae bacterium | reverse complement strand
TTCCGGCTCATCCTTTCCCAGGAACCTTTACTCAATCTTGATTCTTCCAGCACCAAACCTCTTTCTTTTTCGATTTCATTTTTATCTAAAAGATTATTTAAAGCCCAGTCTTCCAATACAGTAAATCCTTTATCAACTATTCCAGGTTCTTCGGTGGGCAATGAAAGAATGTAAACTGTTTCGTCAAAACTGGTATAAGCATTCAGGTCAGCACCGAAGTCAACGCCGGTTTTTTGCAAAAAATCAACCAGTTCATTTTTGGGGAAATTCTTTGAACCATTAAAACCCATATGCTCCATGAAATGAGCAAGCCCTAACTGGTTATCGTTTTCCTGGACAGAGCCTGCATTTACTGCAAGCCTCAATTCTAACTTCTTTTCCGGTTTTACATTTTTTCGGATATAGTAAGTAAGGCCGTTGGATAGTTTACCCACTTTTACATTAGGATCAACGGGTAACGGATCACCCAGTTTGTACTGTGCAAATGAGAAAGAATAAAAAAAGCCCAGCAATAGTAAGCTGAACAGCGGTTTTAAGCAGAATTTCATATATCGAGGTTTTAGGTGCTATGAATTTAGTTATAATAAAAGACCTTCAAAAAAATAAAAAACCTTCCTGGTTAATCCGGGAAGGTTTTAAAATTGTATTAACAATATGTTTAGTTCATGTATTTCAATACTTCATCGCTCATTGGCGTTGTCTTAGGTGAAAACACTGTAACAAGATTTCCTTTTTCATCCACCAGGAATTTTGTAAAGTTCCAGGTAATAGGATCGTTGATTCCTTTTTTAGCGGCTTCCTCTACCAGCCATTTGAATAAGGGAGCAATATCATCCCCTTTTACCGACACTTTATCCGCCATCGGGAAAGTAACGCCGTAATTTTTTTTACAAAATTCCGCGATCTCCTCTTTGCTGCCGGGTTCCTGGTCTTTAAAATTGTTGGCAGGAAAACCAATGATCACCAATTTGTCTTTGTAGGTATCATATAATTTTTGTAGTCCTTCGTATTGCGGCGTTAATCCGCATTTAGAAGCAGTATTCACGATCATGATCTTTTTGCCTTTGAATTGGGCAAGATCAATTTCATTTCCCAGCAATCCCGGAACTTTAAAATCATAAATAGAACCGCCTGTTAATGTTGCGGCTATTAATAGAGAAAGAAATAATGTTTTCATGATATGTATTTAAATAAGTAATTATTATCTGAAAATGTTGAATAAAACCAACACAGCAAAGATAGGAATGTTGATCCTTACTCCCCTTTAGGAGTTGGGGGCTTCAGTTACTGTTTTTCAAAACACCCCAGGTCCGGCTTAGTACCCGCAGGTCTTGTATTACCATCTAAATCAATGGTTATACCGGCATTGGTTCCCACATCTACAGCAGGTGAGTTCTGGTTTTTGTTTAACCGAAAATCGTAATAGTTTTTTGCTACGTCAATGCTGTCAAACTGCGGCGATTGGTTATTAATAGGTTGCTGTGGCGTAATAATGGTGCTGTTAGCCGGAGTTGTTTTTACTCTCCACAATACCTGGTTAAAAATTATTTCACCGTTGCCCGCCGTTTTATCAACTACCACCTCATTTTCTATCAGGTCGTTTTCTCCCCAAAAAATACAGTTGCGAAACAATGCATCCAGCCTGGCTATAGCTGCTCTATCCTTATCGCTTATTATCAATACAGGATCTTTATGCTGGATATAGTTATTAGAATAACTAACCACTGTACAATGAGTGAATTCATAATCACCTCCTTTTCCAAGAGCAATATTTTTTCCACAATTACTGATCAGGCAATTTGTTGCAGTAATACTTGAATTTAGCGCAATGATGCCAGCATCATAAGAATTATCAATCACACATTGATTGAGAGTTATTTTCGGATTTCCATTAACAGAAGGTCCTTCTGCGGCAATAGCCTGAAAGGAGTTTTTGATTACCGCATAATTCAATACGTTGTCCTTACTATCTGCTCTGAAATAAATACCCGGCCAGGCGGCAGGAAAATCTTTATAAGGCTCATCTAACCTGTCGCCACGAAAATAAACCCGGTCAATTGTATCTTTTCCGCCATTTACTTTCAAACTACCATCTATAATGATCGGGGCATCGGCATGCACATAGATCCTGCAACCTTTTTCTATTGTCAGTGTTTGATTTATATCGACATATAAGTAACCTTGTATTACATAGGGAAGATCATTTGTCCATGTCTCGTTGACAAGAACTTCTTTGTTACGGAAGAAATGAGCATTTTGCCCCCATGCTTCTAATTGTACCAGTTCATTATTTCCATTATAGCTAACCTGGATGCTATCCCGGATAATAAAAGGGAGATTACCCGCATTGGGATCTACATTTACCTGCACAAAAACATAGACACTATCATTGGCCTCTATTTCTATTCCGCTGGCTTCAGTAGTAGCGACGCCATCT
>JAKFER010000329.1:0-16472 GCA_036675565.1 Chitinophagaceae bacterium | reverse complement strand
AAAAGTTTTCCCCCGAAATTATTATCGCAAACGTTTGCGGCAAGATATTGTATTGGCTGTAGTTATAATCAATTTACCTTAAACGTCTGAAAGATAACTTTATAAAACAATATTAACTGTAAACAAGGAAAAAAGCCTTTTTATAACATGATGCAGCTAATGTTTATTAAAAATGGCCTATAGAGTGTACCAGTTTGCGAGGAATTTAATTTGTTAAAGAAGCTATAATTCATTAGATTGTGTACTCGGTACACTGGTTTTATTATTTACTGCTATTCTGCTAAACCTCAAAAAACGAATGCTTATGTTATCGAAACGATTGCTTTATGTGATCTTCATGCCAGTATTCCTGCTCCTCTCAATTTCATTACTGGCCCAGGATCGGGTAGTAACCGGTAAGGTTACTGATTCCAAAGATGGTACGCCTGTAGTGGGTGCGTCCGTTCAACCTAAAGGTTCTACAACGGGAACTTCAACTTCCACAGATGGTTCTTTTCGTATTTCAGTTCCCTCAGGTATCAATACTTTAGTAGTATCATCTGCTGAGTTTGAAAGGCAGGAGATAAATATTACTGATAAAACTACTATAGATGTTTCACTTGTTGCTTCGACTGCTGGTTTAAGTGAAGTAGTAGTAATTGGGTATGGTACTGCCAGGAAAAAAGACTTAACAGGCTCGGTCGGTTCAGTTAGTGAAAAAGATTTCAATAAAGGTACTTATACTTCTGCCGACCAGTTGATCCAGGGAAAGGTTGCCGGGGTACAAATAACTAATAATAGTGGCCAACCTGGTGGAGCAACTTCTGTTAAAATCAGGGGTAACTCGGCTATAACCGGAAGCGGACAACCCTTATATGTAGTGGATGGTGTTCCCTTGGATGGAAGATCGCCAAGACCGGGAGCACAGGATTTCGGCTTTGGAGGAAGTAATCCTGCGTCTAACCCTTTAAACTTTTTAAATCCTTCTGATATAGCATCCGTTGATGTTTTAAAAGACGCTTCTGCTACAGCTATATATGGTTCACGGGCTGCTTATGGAGTTGTATTGATTACTACCAAAAAAGGGAAAACCGGACAAACTAAAATTGATTTTGGGGCTTCAGTTGGATTTTCCAGTGTTATGAGAAAAATTGATATACTTGATGCAGGCCAATTCAGGCAAGCTTTGACTTATTATGGCTTGTCTAATACGAATGATAAAGGCGGTAATTCCGATGCTTTTGATGAAATTACACAAACTGGGCTTGTTCAAAATTATAATGTTGGTATCAGCGGCGGAAACGAAAATGCAAAATACCGTTTTTCATTGGGTGCACTTGACCAGGAAGGGATCGTAAGAAAAACAGGGATAAAAAAATATACTGCAGATTTCAGCGGACAATTTAAATTCCTGGAAAGCAAAAAACTTGGGTTAGATCTTAATATTATCCCAACCCACTACACAGAAGATCTCGCTCCTATTTCAAATAATGGTGGTGCTGAAGGCAGTATGATTGGGCAGGCTTTACAATGGAATCCAACCCTGCCTCTTAAAGTGAAAAGGGCAAATGGAGCCGATTCATTGGTTAATGTAGGTGGTACGAGTATCATTAATCCATTAGGTCTTTCCGAGGCTTTTAACGACCAAGCCAAAGTAACCACTATTTTAGCAAGCATTTCTCCTTACTACAAATTCACCAGTTGGTTGGAATATCGATTCCTTTATAGCATTAATTACGGCACCGGAACAAGGAGAGCTTCTATTGCCCCCGATATAAACGTTGCAGCTTTCCAGGGTAAGGGTGGAGCCCAGATTGGCCAAAATGAATTATCAACCCAGCAATTTACGCATACGTTGAATTTTAATAAAGAGATTGCTAATAATTTGAATCTTACTGCTGTGGCTGGTTTTGAGTATTTGAATTATTCAAATAAAGGCTTCAGCTTAAACGCCCAGGGAAACACTATCCCCGGCGGATTTGGTAATTTTGGGTTGGATTATACCAATTATATACAATATGGCAATACGACAAACCGGGGTATTAATTCTTTTGTAGATCCAAGCTACGAATTGAAATCTTATTTTGCCAGAGCGGCATTTAATTATCAGGATAAATACCTGGTAACAGGTACTTTCAGAGCAGATGGTTCTACAAAATTTGGTAAGAATAATAAGTACGGTTATTTTCCTTCATTTGCATTGGCATGGGTGTTGACGAAAGAAGATTTCTTCCAGATTGATTTTGTCAACTCACTAAAAATTCGTGGTGGTTGGGGTAAAACGGGGAACCAGGAATTTCCTTCGGGAGCTGCACAGGCGAGATACGGTTTAAATGGTAGTGGTACTACCGGAAGTATAACCCAACTTAATAATGAGAACCTTGACTTGAAATGGCAAGCTGACAGGCAGTTTAATATAGGTTTGGATATTACCGTATTAAAAAATAAAATTTCAGCTACTGTGGATTATTTCAACAAAAGAACTACTGATCTGCTGTTCCCCAGTGCTCCTCCACAGCCGGCGGCACCAGGAGCTCCTATTAAATGGATAAACCTGCCCGGAAAAATAGATAACAAAGGCGTTGAGGCTTCTGTTAATGCAGCTATTATTAATCAAAAGGATATGAGTTGGGATTTTGGTGTAAATGCCACTTTCTTAAAAAACAATGTATCTGAGCTTTTAACTCCTGCCGGAGCTGATATAATCATCCCAACAGGAACATTAAGCGGACAGGGTAGTACCGGAGCGACAGTACAGCAAATTAGAAATGGTATTCCTATCAATGGCTTTGTGACAAGAGAATTTCTTGGGTTTGATAAAGCAACGGGCCAGGCTAACTATACCGAGGACGGAAATGTATTTTATTATTTAGGCAATCCTAATCCAACCACTTTATTGGGACTAAGCACAACCTTCAGATACCAAAAACTTACACTAACAGTAAATATGAATGGTGCTTTCGGTCATAAAATTTATAATGAAACACTTAATAACATTATTAATGTGGGAAGCATAAAACGTGGTAGAAATATTGCACTTTCCGTGTATGAAAATCCTGTTAAGGAGTCTTTTGCCAATCGTGTAACCAATTCTTCCAGGTTTCTTGAAAAAGGCAATTACCTGAAAATGACCAATGCAACTTTTTCATATAACATCGGAACATTGGGAAAGACATTTAGTGGTGTAAATCTTTATGTTACCGGGCAAAATTTATTTGTCATCACTAAGTTTTCCGGTTTCGATCCCGAGGTTAACGTAGACAAGAATGTAAATGGAGTTCCATCTGTTGGAATAGAATATGCTCCGTACCCTTCTGCAAGGACTATAACTTTAGGAGTGAATTTTTCTTTATAGTCTCAAACATTAATTTAAAAAGCTTCAAATATGACACAGAAATTAATAAGTATAATTATTTTATTTTCAATACTGCTCTTAAGTTGTACCAAACTGGACGAAAAACTTAGGGGTAATTTAACTGCGGAGCAGGTTGGTGCTGGCGGCGGTGGCGGTAATGTTGATGCCTTATTAAAAGGTGTCTATAATAACATGCGGGGTCCATTCCAAGGCAATGAAGGCGTTTATGCCCTTTGGGAAGTAACCACCGATGCGTTATTAGTGCCTACCCGTGGGCCTGACTGGGATGATAACGGGGTGTTTACTCAGTTACACGGCCTTACATTTACAGGTGAGCATCTCTTTAACAGGAATCTTTTTAATGACCTGAATGGGGTTGTTTTCGCTGCTACTGAAATATTGCGTTTTAATCCTACGGCGCAGCAAGCAGCAGAAGCCAGATTTTTACGTGCTATGGTGTCATTCATGTTGTATGATGGTTGGGATCAACTTCCTTACCGGGAGCCTGGGGCAAGTGCGCTTGAAGCTCCCAAGGTAAGATTAGGGGCGGAGGCTCTTGAATATATTATGAGTGAACTAATAGCCATTATTCCGGATTTACCAGTTGGCCCGAATACGAAAGCGAATAAAAACGCTGCAAAAGTCCTTTTAATGAAATGCTACCTGAATAAAGGAACATTTGCCAACAGGGCGGCTCCGACTTTTGACGCCGCTGATATGCAGAAGGTAATTACATTGGCAGATGAAGTTCTTGCGGGTGGTTATACATTCAGCGCAAACTATTTCGATAATTTCGCCCCTGCAAATACTTCCATTGGCAAGGAAAATATATGGGTGGCAGAAAATATCGGTGGTGTTGAATCGGGTGGTATAAGATCAAGGTATCATTCAACCCTTCATTATAATCAACCGCCCGGTGGATGGAATGGATTTTCTACAACAACTGACTTTTATAACAAGTTTGAACCTAATGATGTTAGAAAAGGAGTGGCCTACCCGGCTAATGATGGTGATCATCCGAATCCGGGTAACCGGGTAAATGTTGGTTTTTTAGCAGGCCAGCAATATAGTTTAGTAACAGGTGAACCGCTTCTTTCAGGCGATGGTAAACCCGGTGCTCCGCCATTAAATTATACCCCGGAAGTTGCATTGATCGAAACCGGAGACAATCTCGAAGTAACAGGAGTCAGAGTCTATAAATATGCTGTTGACTGGCAAAATGAAGGCACTGATCTTAGTGATAATGATTTTGTTTATTTCAGGCTTGCGGATGTCATGTTAATGAAAGCTGAGGCTTTAGTTCGTACTAATGCAGCAGCAGCAGCGCTACCTATTGTGAATGCTATCCGTGCTAATCGGGGCGTTACTCCTCTTGCATCAGTGACGTTAGATAACTTATTAGATGAGAGAGGAAGAGAACTTTACATGGAAGGTTGGAGAAGGCAGGATCTTATACGGTTTGGTAAATTTTTGGGTCCACGGCAACTGAAGCCACAGGAGAGTGATCCAAAATATCTTCTGTTTCCTATTTCTAACCAGCAAATAGCTGCTAATCCTAACCTGGTTCAAAATCCGGGTTACTAGGCACTTAAAGAGTTTTTACCGACTAATAACTTAAAAGGTCATTGCAAAATGACCTTTATTTTTATGTTTATTGCTGCCTCATTTTATTCTGTTAGTTTACTTGTGATCTTCTTTTATATGAATGATTGGTAAGTTTGCTATTAATTTTTAAATAAGGAGTAGGTTGTTATTTCTTACCTTTTTGTTATTCTAAATTCAATGAAATTCATTTTTTCTATTCTTATTTTCTTTCTTTTATTCCTGTCCTGTAGTACAGGCAAAAAAAATCTATTTGAACTAATGGGAAATACAGGAATTGATTTCAATAATAAAGTGATTGATGGTCAAATTGAAAATAGTTTTTATTTCCGCAATTACTATAACGGTGGGGGTGTGGCGATCGGTGATATTAACAACGATGGTCTTTGTGATGTGTTTCTGACATCAAATATGGGAGAGAATAAACTATACCTGAATAAAGACGAGTTTAAGTTTGATGATATCACACCAGGGTCGGGTATGCGGCAAGACAGTATGTGGAGCACCGGTGCGGTAATGGCAGATATCAATAATGATGGCTGGCTGGATATTTACGTGTGCAATTCGGGTCATATGAAAAGTGGTAACCGCCGCAATAAACTTTATATCAATAATCATGATCTTAGTTTTACTGAATCGGCAGCTAAATATGGCCTGGATATTTCTGCATATACTACTCAGGTTTCTTTTTTTGATTACGACCTGGATGGTGACCTGGACTGTTTTCTAATTAATAATAGTCCAATTCCAATTAATAACCTAGGCTATACGAACAAACGTAATCTTCCTGATGCGCAATGGCCAGTTGCCGATTTTTTAAAAGGGGGGGGCGATCATTTGTATCGCAACGATAATGATTATTTTACCGAAATAAATGCGCAGGCTGGAATACATGGAAGCCTGGTAAGTTTTGGATTGGGAGTTTCAGTCGGAGATGTGAATAATGATGGCTACCCGGATATTTATGTTGCAAATGACTCCTATGAACGTGATTATTTATACATCAATCAAAAAGACGGAACATACAAGGACGAGTTCGAAGATCGCATAGAGCAGAATAGTTTTTCTTCAATGGGTGCTGATATCTGTGATATTAATAATGATGGCTATCCTGATATTTTTACAACCGACATGCTGCCGGAAGATGATTATCGTTTGAAAACATTGGGGGCCTTTGATAATATTGATCTATACAATAAGCGGCTGGAAGTGGGCCTTTACCGTCAGTTTATGAAAAACTGCCTGTACATTAATAATAAAAATGGAAGATTTGTTGAAACGGCTAATTATAGTGGTGTAGCTGCTACCGATTGGAGCTGGGGAGCCTTATTTTTTGATGCTGATAATGATGGACTCAATGATATATATGTTTGCAATGGGATCAACCGGGATGTAACCAATCTCGATTTCATGGATTTTTTCGCCAATGATGTAGTACAAAATATGATCATCTCCGGGAAAAAACAAAGTGTTGATTCTGTCCTGAAGCATATTCCTATTCATGCGTTAGCCAATAAAGTTTATAAGAATAATGGCAACCTGCAATTTACTGATGCGGGGAAAGACTGGGGCATTACGCAGCCTTCATTCTCCAATGGCGCGGCGTATGGAGATTTAGACAATGATGGTGACCTGGATTTGGTAATTAATAACGAGAATCAACCCGCCTTTGTGTACCGCAATAATTCAAGGGAACAGAATATAAACAGCTATATCGGCATTCAATTAAAAGGAAATAAGAAAAATATATTTTGTGTAGGTAGCAGAATAAAAATTTATAAAGATGGACAGGTATACAATAGAGAAGTAATTCCAAGCCGTGGTTTTCAGTCGTCAGTTGACTATAAACAGATCATCGGATTGGGAAAACTAAAGGAAGTAGATTCGATGATCGTGATATGGCCCGATAGAACCTACAGCAAGTATGAAAAGCCGGAGTTGAATAAAGTGCATGTATTGCAACAACCGGATAAAGGAAGCTCAATGACAACAGAAGAGCGACCTGTAGCCTCAGTTTTATTAGAACCGGTGATCACAATAATGGACAAACACCAGGAAGATGATTATGTTGATTTTTATTATGAGCGAAATCTGCCTGAGATGTTGTCTGTAGAGGGACCAAAGATTGCCAGGGCTGATGTCAACGACGATGGACTGGAAGATATTTATATAGGTGGCGCCAAAGAACAGGCAGGGCAGCTATACCTTCAAACGCCAAATGGATTTATAAAAAGTGAACAACAGGTGTTTAAAAGCTATGCCGACTTTGAAGACATAGCCGTGTTGTTTTTTGATGCAGATAAGGATGGTGACCAGGATCTGTTTGTCGGAGCTGGTGGCAACAATGTGCAGTCAAACAGCCGCGAATTGCAACACCGGTTGTACAAAAATGATGGCAAGGGGAACTTTACCATAGATACCAAAGCCTTCCCCAATAATAATATGAATATATCGGTAGCAGTGGCCGAAGATTATGATGGAGATGGAGACATGGACCTGTTTGTTGGAAGCCGGAGTGTTCCATATAGTTATGGAGTGACACCACAGAGTTATATTTACCGGAATGATGGCAATGGACATTTTATCGATGTGACACAAGCCATGAACATAAACATAGCCAATGCCGGCATGGTGACCGGCGCGGTATGGGCCGATGTAAATGGAGACAATAAAAAAGAACTGATCATCACCGGAGAATGGATGTTTACAAGAATATTCAGTTTTAACAAAAGCAAAAATAAATTTGAGGAATTAAAAAATACAAACCTTGAAAATATGTATGGCTGGTGGCAAACAGTAGTTGCAGCCGATGTAAACGGAGATGGCAAAACAGATTTGATAATCGGTAATATCGGAGAAAATTTTTACCTGAGACCAAATGAAAACAATCCTGTAAAATTATGGATCAATGATTTTGACCAGAGTGGTACTGCTGAACAGTTCCTGACGAGGACGATAGAAGAAAAAGATGTGCCGGTGTTTTTAAAACGGGAGATTACGGACCAGTTTCCTGGGTTAAAGAAGAAAAATCTGAAACACAGCGATTATGCAAAAAAGACGATCCACGATCTGTTCAGCAAAGAGTTGATTAAAAAATCGAACGTAAAGCAATTCAATTATTGCCAATCAATAGTAGCGATCAATGATGGCAAAGGAAGCTTTACAATAAAAGCCTTACCACAAATGCTGCAGCTATCAAGTGTGAATGCGATAGAAATAATAGACATTAATAATGACAACAAACCAGACCTGATAGCAGGAGGTAATATGTTTAACTTCCCGCCGCAATTCGGCAGGCTGGATGCGAGTTATGGGCACATGTTGTTAAACAATGGCAAAGGAGAGTTCAGTTGGATAGAGCCGAAGCTATCGGGTCTTAGCCTGCGGGGAGCAATAAAGGACATCAAGGAAATAAAGAGCAAGGATAAGCGCTATATGCTGTTTGTACAGAATGACGAACAACCAGCTTTATACAGGATAAAATAAAATTTGAGAAACTGCCTTATGGGTGTTTTGCTAAGAAGAATGAAAACTATCAAATTAATTTTGTGCACAGGATATTGTATGGCGGTGATAGTTCTTTTTTCATGTAAAAGTGAAAAAAATGACCCATTATTTAGTTTAATGGATAGTTCGGGTATAAATTTTCAAAATACGGTAATTGATAACAAACAGGATAATAGCTTTTACTTCCGCAATTTTTACAACGGTGGCGGTGTAGCTATTGGAGATATAAATAATGATGGTCTTTCCGACGTCCTGCTTACTTCAAATATGGGAGAAAACAAATTGTACCTAAATAAGGGCAATTTTAAATTTGACGACATAACGGATACATCGGGTATGAAGCAGGACAGCATGTGGAGTACAGGAGCAGTGATGGCGGATATAAATAATGATGGCTGGCTGGATATATATGTTTGCAATTCCGGTCATATGAAGGATGGCAACCGAAGGAATAAGCTCTATATCAATAATCATGACCTGAGTTTTACTGAATCTGCTTCGCACTACGGTTTAGATCATGCAGGCTTTTGTACACAGGCATCGTTTTTCGATTATGATCTTGATGGCGACCTGGATTGTTTTCTCATCAATAACAGTCCTTTGCCTTTTAGCTCCCTCAACTATGCCAGTATGAGAGACATTGATATTTCCCAATGGAATGTAGATGATAATTTAAAAGGTGGGGGAAATCATTTGTACCGCAATGATAATAATCACTTCAAAGAAGTAACAAAGGAAGCGGCATTGCATACCGGCCTGATAAGTTTTGGCTTAGGTATTTCTGTTGGCGATGTCAATGGCGATCATTACCCTGACGTTTATGTAGGAAATGATTTTATTGAAAAAGATTATTTATACATCAACCAAAAAGATGGGACGTTTAAGGATGAGCTGGAAGAAAGAATGCAACAGATCAGCATGTCATCCATGAGCAGTGACCTGGCAGATATTAATAACGATGGGTATCCAGAAATTTTAACAACAGATATGATTCCGGATGATGATTACCGGTTAAAGACAACCGGTACATATGATAACATAGATCTTTACCTCAGCAAACAAAAAGCAGGATTATACCATCAGTATGTAAAGAATGCTCTCCAGTTAAATAATCACAACGGAACGTTTTCGGAAATTGGTAATTATTGCGGCGTTTCTGCAACAGACTGGAGTTGGGGAGCTTTGTTTTTTGATGCCGATAATGATGGACTGAATGACATTTTTATTTGCAATGGTATTAATAAAGATGTAGGCGATCTTGACTTTTTAGATTTTTTTTCGAATGATGTTTATAAAAAAATGCTGGAAACCGGAAAGAGAGAAGAAATAGACGTGATACTAAAACAAATACCAGTCAACCCTCTACCCAACAGGGTTTTTAAGAATAATGATAATCTTCAATTTACTGATATTGGTAAGACATGGGGCTTTGGCCTGCCAACTTTTTCCAATAGTGTTGCTTACGGGGATTTAGATAATGATGGTGACCTGGATCTGGTAATCAATAATGAGAATCAGCCAGCTTTTGTATATCGCAATAATGCAAGGGAGCAAAACAAAAACAACTATATCGGCATACAATTAAAAGGAAGTAAGAGTAATACATATGGGGTAGGCAGCAAGATAAAAGTATATAAAGACAGAAAGATATATTACCGGGAAGTAATGCCAGCTCGTGGCTTTCAGTCGTCGGTGGATCATAAGCAGATCATCGGCCTGGGCAAATTACAGGAAGTGGATTCGATGATTGTAATATGGCCGGACAGAACATACAGCAAGTTTGAAAAGCCAGAATTAAACAAAGTGCATGTGTTGCAGAAGCCGGATCAAAATGGACCACTAGCTATAGTAGAACAACAGATGGAGGCTACCTTATTAAAAGCGGAGCCTGTAGAGATGGATAAGCATACCGAAGATGAGTATGTCGATTTTTATTATGAGCGAAACCTGCCGGCGATGTTATCAAGGGAAGGGCCGAAGATAGCCAAGGCTGATGTGAACGGTGATGAGCTTGAAGATTTCTATATCGGTGGAGCCAAGGGACAGGCAGGTCAGCTATATCTTCAAACAATAAATGGGTTTGTAAAAAAAGAGCAGGAAGTATTCAGGAGATATGCTGATTTTGAAGATGTAGCCGTGTTGTTTTTTGATGCCGATAAGGATGGGGATCAGGATCTGTTTATCGGGGCAGGTGGTAATAATGTGCAACCCAATAGGCGTGAACTGCAACACCGCTTATATAAAAATGACGGCAAAGGTAATTTTGAAATAGACACCAAAGCCTTTCCCAATAATGGTATGAATATATCCATAGCTGTTGCAGAAGATTATGACGGCGATAGCGATATGGATCTGTTTGTGGGAAGCCGGAGTGTGCCGTATAATTATGGGGTGACGCCGCAGAGTTATTTATTCCGGAATGATGGCAACGGTCGCTTTACGAATGTGACAGTTTCGCTCAATAAGGATATAGCCAATGTCGGAATGGTGACAGGAGCTATATGGGCTGATATAAATGGAGATGTAAATAAAGAGTTGATCATAACAGGCGAATGGATGTCAACCAGGATTTTCACTTATAACAAAAGCAGCAATAAGTTTGAAGAATTACAGAATACTAAACTTCAAACCCTGTATGGTTGGTGGCAAACAGTAACAGCGGGTGATATTAATGGAGATAATAAAACGGATCTGATCATAGGTAATATTGGAGAGAATTTTTACTTAAGACCAACGGAAAGTAATCCTGTAAAATTATGGATCAATAATTTTGACCAGAATAGCACCCATGAGCAGTTTTTGACAAAAACTATTGAAGGAGAAGATATACCGGTGTTTTTAAAAAGAGAGATAACGGATCAGTTCCCTGGGTTGAAGAAAGCGAATCTGAAACATAGCGATTATGCGAAAAAGACTATACAGGATCTGTTCGGAAAAGAGATAGTAGAGAAGTCGGAACAGAAGTTGTTCAACTATTGCCGTTCGGTAGTGGCAATCAATGATGGAAAGGGGAGTTTTACTATTAAGCCATTGCCAATGATGACGCAGCTATCAAGTGTAAATGCAATAGTTCTGACAGACATTGATAATGACAACAGGCCCGACCTTGTGCTTGGGGGAAATATGTTTGGTTTCCCGCCTCAATTTGGCAGGTTGGATGGAAGCTATGGTCATGTATTGCTGAACAAAGAGAAGGAAGGGTTGATATGGATAGAAGCGAAGCGAACGGGCCTAAACCTCAGGGGATCAATCAAAGACATTAAAGAAATAAGAAATAAAGAGAAACGCTATATCCTGGTTGTACAAAATGATGAACGACCGGTTTTGTATAGTATAAAATAGTTTAGGAGAACATGGATCACAAAAGATTATTTCGCTTATTCATCAGCGTATGTTGGCTGATAATTTTTTTTTCAGCCTGTAAAACTGAAAAGAAAGAGCCACCATTGTTTGAAGTGTTGGATAGCAAACGAACAGGTCTCGATTTTAGTAACGACCTTTCTTATAATAACGAGTTCAATCTTTTTAAATATATCTATTTCTATAATGGCAGTGGCCTGGGTGCCGGAGATCTTAATAATGATGGATTGATCGATCTTTTTTTTGGCTCTAATCAGCATAACAATAAAATATATCTCAACACCGGAAATCTTCATTTTAAAGACGTAACAAAAGCTGCTGGTGTACCCGAAGATGGCGGATGGTCAACAGGAATATCCTTAGTGGATATCAATAATGATGGTTTACTTGATATTTATGTTTGCCGTGTAGGACAATACGAAACATTAAAAAGTAAAAACCAGTTACTGATCTGCCAGGGAATTGATAAAAATGGCACTCCGATTTATAAGGATATGGCGAATGAATATGGGTTGGATTTTTCCGGCTTCAGTACACAGGCGGCATTTTTTGATTATGATATGGATGGCGATCTGGATATGTTTCTATTGAATCATTCTGTACATGAGAACGGTATGTTCAAACCACGTAGTGATTTTGAAGGTTCGAATAATCCTTTATCCGGGGATCGCTTTTACCGAAACGATGAGAATACATTCACTGACGTTACTAAACAAACAGGGATCAATAGTACGAGTATAGGCTATGGCCTGGGAATAGCCATTGCTGATATTAATATAGATGGCTACCCGGATATTTATGTTGGGAACGATTTTCACGAAAATGATTATTTATACCTCAACCAGAAAAACGGGACATTTAAAGAGGAGGGTGAAAATAAAATCATGCACACCAGCAAGTTTTCAATGGGAGTTGATGTGGCTGATATAAATAATGATGCATACCCTGAGATCATTTCAATAGATATGCTGCCATCCGATCCATATCTTTTAAAACGATCATTGGGGGACGATGATTATGATATTTTTAAATACAAGATCAATGCTGGTTACTCCCACCAGTATCC
Source organism: Chitinophagaceae bacterium (assembly GCA_036675565.1). Lineage (GTDB taxonomy): Bacteria > Bacteroidota > Bacteroidia > Chitinophagales > Chitinophagaceae > JACCYQ01. Next base: position 3,603 of record JAKFER010000329.1, on the reverse strand, counting down.
CAGGAATAACCTGCAGTATAACAGGAAGAATAACATGTTCAGCGAAACCGGCCTGTATAGCGGGATAGCTGCAACTGACTGGTCCTGGGCTCCTTTATGGATGGATTTTGACAATGACGGTTTAAAAGACCTGTTTGTATCGAATGGAATTCCAAAAAGGTTGAATGATATTGATTATATCAATTTTGTATCCAGCACGGAAGTACAGCAAAGGATTATTTCAAATGACGTGAAACAAAAGGACCTGGCCCTTATTGATAAATTCCCTGAAATAAAATTACCGGATAAATTCTACCGGAATAATGGTAACTTTTCTTTTATTGATGAGAAAGACAGGATTAGCGGAAGTAAGCCTACATTCTCCAATGGCGCCGTATATGCCGATTTTGATAATGATGGCGATCTTGATATTGTTGTAAATAATATTGATGCGACGGCATTATTGTATGAAAACAAAAATGATGCTGGGAACAAAAACTCATCACTTCAGATCAAATTAAAAGGAACTGCGCAAAACAAAAATGCTGTAGGAGCAAGAGTGATTATGTTTGCCGGCAAAAAAATCAGAACCTACGAAAAATTTCCTGCCAGGGGTTTTATGTCAAGCATGGAAGTTCCCTTGTTAATTGGATTAAAAAATACAAAAGTTGATTCTATGTTCCTGGTTTGGCCGGATAATAAGTATCAGTCTATTTCAATTTCGCCCGGCACATCTTCGGTAACGATTGCATATCAAAACAATCTTCGTGAATTTGATTATGGTAACATAAGTAATTATTATAAGAATACATCAAATCAGATGTTTGATATCACAAAGGATGTGGGCCTTGGATATCTTCACCGGGAAAATCGTTTTGTAGAATTTGACCGGGAGCCCCTGATACCACATATGATTTCATCAGAGGGCCCTGCGTTGGTAGTGGGGGATATCAACCATGATGGGCTGGAAGATGTTTTTATGGGTTCTTCAAGAAATTTCAAAAGCTCCATTTTTTTACAACAGGCCTCCGGAAAATTCATCAAAACCGTACAACCGGTTTTGGACACCGATAGCGCTTATGAAGATATTGATGCCTGTTGGACAGATGTAAATAATGATGGCAATCCTGATCTTGTAGTAGCCAGCGGAGGAAATGAATTTTATGGGAAGGATGCTCATAATACCCCCAGGATTTATCTGAATGATGGCAAAGCCGGTTTTACGAAACCCGGCAATGCTTTTGGTAACCTTTTCCTTACGGCGTCATGCATCGTGTCTTATGATTTCAATAGTGATGGATATATGGATCTTTTCATTGGGGCAAGAGCTGTTCCATGGGCATATGGCCAAAAACCGCAATCCTATCTTTTGCAGAATGATAAGACCGGTAAGTTTAAAGATGTTACCGCTACTTATGCAAAAGAATTAACTAATGTTGGATTTGTTACAAGGGCTTTGTGGTTTGATCTTGATAAAGATGGTGACAAAGATCTCCTGCTTTCATTGGAATGGGGAAGCATTTGTGTATTTATAAATGATAAAGGAAATTTTACAAAAAAAAACTTGACAGATAAAAAAGGCTGGTGGAATTTTGTATTTCCCTGCGATGTAGATAATGATGGTGATATTGATCTTATTGCTGGCAATCTTGGGTTGAACAGCAGGCTTAAGGCTTCTGTAAAAGAACCCGTCCGCCTTTATTTCAACGATTTTGATGATAATGGTAAAAAGGAACAAATTTTGACCTACTATTTAGGAGGAAAAGAAATTGTCTTTGCCAATAAGTCTGAACTGGAAAAACAATTACCGGTATTAAAAAAGAAATTTTTATATGCTGAGAATTTTGCTAAGGCATCATTGAGTGAATTATTGACTTCAAATAAGTTGAGCCTCGCAGAGGTTTTAACTGCCGATTATTTTTCAAATGCAATACTTATTAATAACGGCAATCTGCAGTTTGAAACAAAAGCCCTTCCGGCGGAAGCACAATTCACTTCATTTAAAGATGCTGTTGCAATAGATGCGAACGGTGATGATCTTCCGGACATTTTACTGGGAGGAAATTATTACGATAATAATATTCAAATGGGTAGATATGATGCAGATTTTGGGACAATCCTGGTGAATAAAGGGAAAGGGAATTTTATTTGCGAAAATATTAATGGAGTTGTAATAAAAGGACAGGTAAGGCGAATAAAACCGCTTAATATGGCCGGTCAAAAAGCTTATATACTTGTAAAAAATAGTGACAGTGCGATGGTGATTAGCCTTTCTTCCAAAAATGATTTGAAGCCTGATTAGATATATTAGAGTGTACCCATGAAAAATTCTAACGTATCGGGTAATAAATCCTGGTCAACCATTTACGGGAATCAGGTTCTTTTATCCTGTCTGTTACAAGTGTGTGAAATGGAATAGCAACAATACGATAGTCATAGTCTGATATAAATTGATCAATCTTTTTCGTGGCTGTATCAACGCTATTCTTTCCTCCTGTTATTTCAGCCACAAGAATATTCCCATTTTTTAACATCCATTTTGAAGAAAAAATATTTGTACCGGGCAACTCTTTGTTAACAGGTATAGCTACCTGTGCCTCAAAATGGGTGCTATCTGAAGCATTGATATGCAACATGGGATAATCCTCTTCTTTCGCTTGTTTTTCGCTAATGTATTTTTTTATTTTGTGTATCATTTCATATACATCTGAAGTTCCCGGGTAATGAGTAAAAGCTTTTTTTGTTGAAACCAGGTATTCAATTTTTACTAATTCCTTTCGTATATCTATTCCATAAATATTTTTAACGTTGCTGATATGTCTTTGCAGGCCGGTTAAAATAATCTTCATAGCCCGGCCTAATTTTTTTGCTTTAAAATATTGACTAATTTTGTTGAAAGGATTTGTGCCGGCATTGATAATAGTGCTCCACTCTATTTTGATACTGTCACTACCATTTGAAAATATATTTAAAAGGCTGCTTTGTGTATTCTGCCCATTTTCTATCGCAATCTCAAAAGAGCTATAAAGTGGTTTAGTCTTTTTAAACTGGTATCCGCCTGATTTAAATAATGTTTCCGAACTGCCAGGAATGGAAGATGAGCCAGGCCACCATTTTTGCCAATTGGATTCATCATTTAAAAATCTGTACACACCCGCTTGATTGGCATTTGCAGTAACAGACTTCGTCACAACAATATTCTCAGGGATAAAAAAGTAAGTACCAATTAAAAACAAAAGAAATATTGAGCAGGCAACAATGATCCATTTTTTCATAAAGTAAATCTAAAAGCTTTCGTTGAGGTGTATCAAATAAAGCTAAATTTACTGATTGCTTTTCTTAAAAAAATTAATTTTTATGAGGTATGTATTTTTCCTGAGCATAACTTTTTTTCTATATTTTGGTACAGTGGCCCAGGATCCCTGGAAAATCAACGCACAAAAAATCGATCCCAATAATTATTATGGCATTACAGTAGCCAATGGCATGATAGGAATTGTTTCTTCTCCGGAGCCGTTTAAAGTAAAAGAGGTTGTATTGGCCGGAGCTTATGACCTCTATGGTCGTGGCAGGGTCAGTAATTTTTTAAAAAGCTTTAACCTCCTCAACATGTACCTGGAAATA
>JAKFER010000199.1:0-16573 GCA_036675565.1 Chitinophagaceae bacterium | reverse complement strand
GGCATCATCTGTTCCAACCCTTTTAGCTAAATCGAAATTAGCAGATCCATACGTTTCGATCCAGACAATTGAACCAGCATCATTAAATTTAACCAGATGGAAATTCCGGCTTCCAAAATTACCCGTTACATAAGTATTTCCAGAAGCATCAAAGGCTATATCAGTTGGATTGTCCAATGGTTCGCCACTATCCAGAACTGACTCAATTACTTTCTCCCCAACAGAATTATATTTAACGATTGACCAATCCCAATTACTATTAATTAAAACCTGGCCAGTAAGATATGCATTACCTGCAAGGTCTATCGCCATAGCTGTCAGATTTTCAAGAGGAGATATATCATGAAATCTGCTCCATTCTAATTCACCAACAGTATTATATTTCAAGAGTAGAAAATCCTGATTGGATTCTATTGATGAAATACCTGCAACAAAAACATTCCCTAACCCATCTGGTGAAATTTGAAAAGGCTCATCATTCCCATTTCCATTTCTATCATATAAATGGTCCCATTGAGGCACAAAATTACTATTGTATTTTGTCGTTCTTATATTGAAGTTAGGTTCCCCAATTTCCTTTTCTAATTCTGAAATAAATAAATTACCTGAATTATCTGAACACATCACAAAGCGGTTTAATCCACCTCTAAAGAAACCACCTGATAATTCTTCATCAAATTTCAGCAGTTGATATTCACTTGAAGTTGATTTTTTAACCGAAACATAAATACTGCCAGTTACATTATCTATAGCAATCTCTATAGGTAAAAGTCCTGCACCTGAATAAATCTTTCTATTATTGGGATCAGTGGAAGGATATTTTACAACAAACAAAGATTTCACCTGTGTTTCATTGATTGTAGCTATTCCTGTTACAAAAGCATTGCCGCCAGCATCAAGGGTAATTGCAGTAGCTTCAAAACTATGTGTTTCAAAATCATACAACACCCCACTATAATATCTTACCCACATGCGCAATCCAGTTGGTGAATATTTAGCGGTAAACACATATTTACGTCCCCAATAAGATGATGTATTTCCGGTAACGTATGTATAACCATCCGGTCCAACAGCCATATCAACCGGATAGAGCGCAGACCAGCCAATGTCATCAAAAATGCTTATACCATCCGGGTTGGTTTCTTCAATAACCCATTCCCGGGAGACCTGTGTCATGCCATGCATTCCATTTAGCATTATTAGCATAAATAATACACAGGGGAGCAGAAAAATTAATTTCAAAGACTTCCTCATAAATAATATTTTATTATTAAAATTTAAACATGGTTCTCCAGATAATATTCTTACAATAGAAAGAATAGAGGATTTAATATGTTTTGAAAGTAACCCAGTAAGTTTATTGATGGAAACTGGAATGCACTATCGGCGGCTTTGATTGTGTTTACGGTAAAAATGAAAATATAATTGAAGGAATCTTTTATGATTTCTAAAATATTTACCAAAGTCTTTTCATTAACGGTGGCTTTTAATTAACTAACGGTATGGTTTTCAACACCACCAAATATTTAAAAATGCGTTACTCAACATCTAACACATTATCTGCATTATAACCCTAACTTTAATTATACACAGAAATGAATAAATAATGCAATCATCTTATTTAAACCAAAGACTAACACTTCTTTTCACTATTATATTCATCGCCACAATTCCGTTATTGGCGCAGTATGATGAAAAGGATTTTGTTCGCTTATCTGTAAAAGATGGCCTCAGTAATAATTATGTCAATTGCATTCAGCAGGACGACCTGGGATATATTTGGGTTGGAACGGACATGGGAGTTAATCGTTATGATGGTCAACAGTTCAAAAATTTTACAAAAAAAAATCAATCTCCAGGACTTGGCAGTGGTACTACCCGAAATATAAAAAAAATGGGAGAGCATAGATTGGGCATCATCAGCCGCAATGGCTTCCAGCTACTGAATACCAAAGATCTTTCTGTAAAGAATTATTTTATTCCGGACAGCACACCATTATTTGTTGTACGAAATTATATTTCAGATGCAGTTCAATTAAAAGATCAAACCATTGCCCTGAGTACTGCCACTGGTTTTTACCTGCTCGATTCCTCCGGCAAACTAACACTTCGCTATGATGCTTACCATGCAGAAGATATCGGAAATAAAAGAATATTTTATGGCAGGGAAATTTTTGAAATGGCTGATAAGAGTTTAGCTGTTTATAATGAAGAAGATCAACTGGCAGGTTTTGATGCAGCTAAAAAGAAATACAAAACTTCAGTGTTGAATGATGTGAACTGGGCTGCATTCAATCCGCCAAAATTTTCATCAACAGGAAGGTGGGCAGAAAAATTCCAGTTAAGCAGTAGCGAGTTTATCTTTTTTTACTACCATAAAGACAGCCTGGTATATTATAATCATGAACTGAAAAAAAAGGTAACATCCCTTCTCCTCTTTTATCCCGGTAAAGAAATTAATTGGGAAAGTAACTTAACCAGGTTAAGCGACAGCAGCTTTGCAGTGAATAGTTTTACTTCCGGATTTTATATTTTTCATCTCAATAAAAAAACAGGAAAGATCATTTGTGAAAAACAGAAATATTTAGCTAACCATAAAATAAACCATGTTTTTATTGACCGGGATAATAGAATGTGGGCAGCAACATCAAATGGTTTATTACACCAAAAACTAAATAAGCCATTTTTAAAAACTTACCATTACCCACCACCAGCATATGATAATCCATACCATGGATTTCAACATGCTTACAGGCATAAAAATAAACTTTATGTGGCACGTTTCTCCAGGTTCAATGGCCTTGTCATCATGGATACAAGCAACATGATAATAGAAAAGCGTATTGAGTTTTTTGGTAAAGACAATATGTGGAATCAAATTTCTTCTGTTCAAATGTATCACCCCGATACTTTATGGCTGGGCACAAATGCCGGCATACTCTGGTTTTGCACTAAAACATACAACTATGGAAAGTTGATGGATGGAAAACAGTATTCATTTTTAATAGTTAAAAATGCCATCCTTTCTCCTGCAAAGAATGATGGATATGCCTGGCTATGTTTTTTATTAGATGGTGTAATAGCCCGTTACCATATTGACTCGAGAAGTTTTACATTTTTTACCAGCAAAACTTCACCTGCTTTGCCCTTCACAAAAGTAAAAAACGTTGTTTATGATTCTTATGGAGATGTTTGGATCAGCGGGCACTCCCTGGCAAGATGGAATAATAAAATGCAACTGTTCGACACATTGATTGCAGTGTATGGAGGTGAGAAAAAATTTAATGATGATATTTTAACGATCAGTGCTGATAAAAATGGTTCATTGTGGTTGCATAATGTTGATAACGGCCTCCTTGAATACAAAATAAAAGAAAACAAATTTGTTGCATATACAAATGAAAATGGGTTACCATCACCAGTTATTCAAACCTTAAGCCCTGTTGTTGATGATAACTTATGGATTGGCAGTCCGCATCACCTTACAAAACTTAATACAATTACAAAAAAAATAGAGGTGTTTGATTACTCGGATGGGTTACCAGAAGAATCGCCAACTGGCAGATCCATTTATTATGATGCAGGTGGAAAACAGTTTTATATGTTTTGCAATAATAAACTCGTAAGATTTAACAATGATCCAATAAACAAAAACCTTTCGTCAAATGATTTGCTTATACAGGAAATGGTGATCAATAATGATATTACTATATTCCACCCATCTGCAAATACTGAACTATCATATAAACAAAACAACATTTCATTTCAGTATAACCTGGTTGACTTTGAAAATGAGAATTATGAATATGCATATAAGATTAATGATGCTGAAGGCTGGTCAAATCTTGGACAACAAAAAAATTTAACCCTGACAGGTTTATCCCCGGGAAATTATGTTATTAAAATAATGGCAACGGGAAATTCAGGTAATCAAAAATTAAATCAACTGGCGTTTTACATCAAACCACCATTTTGGCAAACCAGGCTTTTTTACTTTTCCTCAGGCCTTATGTTTACTTCAATATTGTATATATTATATCGTTTCCGAATCAGGCAAATAAGACAAAAAGCGAATATTGACAACCAACTGGTACAGGCCGAAATGAAGGCACTCCATGCACAAATGAATCCTCATTTTATTTCTAACAGCCTGAACAGCATTCGGGAAATGATTTTAAATAATGAAAATAAAGAGGCATCTCATTACCTCACAAAATTTGCACACCTTATAAGAATAACATTAGAACATTCTACCCAGCCATTTATCACACTTCGTAATACAATCGATTACCTGCACCGTTATGTGGAGGTAGAACAAATCCGCAATGCAAATTTTATCTGCAACATCCAACCTGATAATAAACTTGATTTAGACTACATTGTCTTGCCTCCTATGTTAATTCAACCATTTATTGAAAATGCAATTTGGCATGGAGCAACAAAGGATACTAAGGAGATTTTTATCAATATTCATTTTGTTAAAGAAGGAACCCAGTTGATTTGTAAAATAGATGATAATGGAATAGGAATAAGTCAATCACTTGCAAAAAAAGAAGAATCAGCAAGCCTGCATCAATCCATTGGTATTGCGAATATAAATAATCGCATCAACTTGCTTAATGAAAAATATAATCTGCAAAGCAGTTTTTCAATCATTGACAAATCAACTTTACCTGGTAATCATTCTACAGGCACTTTGGTCATTTTAAAACTTCCAATAGAAATAATTGAATCATGAAAGTTATCAAAACAATACTGGTTGATGATGAACCCCGGGGATTAGCAACGCAAAAGAAGTTGTTAGAAATGAATTGTCCTGAAGTAGAAGTTATAGCATGCTGCAGTAGTGCAGATGAAGCAAAACAACAAATTCTTTCTTTAAATCCACAATTGATTTTTCTTGATATCGCCATGCCAGGAAAAAGTGGTCTAGAATTATTAAATGAATTTGAGGAAATTGATTTTGAGATCATTTTCATCACTGCGTATAATAATTTCATGACACAGGCTTTCCATTTTAGTGCTGTAGATTATTTATTAAAACCTGTTGATGATGATTTATTAATACAGGCAGTAAAAAGAGCCAGCCTTAGAATTCAAAGATCATACAAAGAAAAAGATGCAGACAACCAGCACATCGAAACATTTCTTTACAATATCAATAACCGGAATGTTGCACAAAAAATGAAATTATGCATTTCTTCCATCAAAGGTTTCCGGGTTGTTGAAATACAGGATATCATTTATTGTGAAGCGAGTTCCAACTACACTAATTTTTATTTTAACAACCGCTCATCTTTATGCGCATCAAAACCGATTCATGAATATGAAGAGTTATTAAAAGATTCTCATTTTGTACGCATTCACAAATCTTATTTAATCAATATTGAGCACATCAAAGAATATGTGCGTGGAGAAGGCGGAAGTATAATGCTCAGCAATGGAAACGAATTGGATGTTTCCCGCAGAAAAAAAGATTTGCTTATGACCCGGATGAAGGATTACTTTAAATTTTAAGTCTAATGATTCTCAAATAATATTTCAATCATCCCATAAATTTAATTTGCTGCGTAGAACTACTCAAAAAGTGCGGGACGCAATACCACGTTCATGTTAAAGAAATTGGCAGTACCCTTACGCAATATATTTTTTACGCAGTTCCTACCTTGACTTAGGGGGTATTTCAGGGCAAAATTTGTTGTACAAAAACGTTGGTTATGTACACAAAAACAATCTTCATCGCCCTGTTGCTTTTAGCCACCAGTTTTAAATCAAACTCAGTAAGTAACAAAAACATGGAATTTAGTGTAAACCCGACATTTACACCTGTAACTCAACCAGAATCTGCACCTGTGGTTAACTGGAACTTGATTGTTCCTCCACTGGCTGATAATGTAACGCATTCGCATCCTGATGAAGATGGCAGACATCATCAATTTCATTTCGAAAGATTGTCAAGATTGCGTCGTGGTAGAAAATTATGCTGTGCATTATGTAAATTCATCATCTTCATCATGCATATGTCCTTATTGGTATTATTATCTGGAGTGGTGCATGCATAAAAAAAAAAGAAGGAGCAAGCCCCTTCATTTCTAAGAATGTATATAATAATTCCTATTCATCATCATCTTCCCGATTACCACCACCCCGACGACCTAAAGTAAAGTCAGCGTCACCAAATTTATAACTGAATGTTATTCTAAAGTTCCGCACATTTCGTCGACGATAAGATTCCTGGTAAAAATTTTCCGTATCGTAAATAGAACCCCAACGATTGGTATTAAACACATCATTAATGCTAAATGTAAACGTACCGCGATCATTCTCCAGAAAATCTTTGCGCAAAGCAAAATCAACACTGTATTGAGGTCTATTCCTTCCCTGTGGAACAACTTCAGCAGATTCATATTCACCTGAAAGTTGAAAAGCCAGTTTATTAAATATGTTAGGATTTCTTTCCTGCAGAATTTTGTAATTGGCCATCAATTCAAACTCCCAACTAAATCCTTCATTATCCAGGTCAAGCTCGCCGATGGTTGCATTTACTTTACGATATTGGAATTCTAAAGTTGGTGTGATATCAAAGTTGGGCGTAAATTTTTGCTGTAATGTAAATTCAGTTCCTAAACGGTTTGTACTCTGTGCGTTGATAAATGTATTTAAAATAGCATTGGGATCGATACCGGCATTATTTAATTGCTGGTATTGCGCTGTGCTGATAGTATCACTGTAACGTGTAATATCACCCATATTATTCCGGTAATAAACAGCACCAAAAAAACTACTCTTGTTTGGAAACTGTTTGCTGTAATTAAATTCAAAAGAGTTTGTGTATTCGGGTCTCAGTTCAGGATTACCACGCTGAATATTTACCGGGTCATTAATATCAACAAATGGATTTAATTGCCAGAAGTTGGGCCGTCGGATTCGACGGGAGAAATTCAATTGTACCTGCACATCTTCGCTCAGATCTTTTGACAAATACAAACTTGGGAATAATGCATCCCAGATGTTTTTGATACTGCTTGGATATTCATAACCAAACTTCCTGCTGCTGTCAATCAGTTCACCATCAAAATTTGAATGCTCGGCCCGGATCCCTGCCTGGTAACCTATGCTTTTAAATTTACCTGTATAAGTAAAATAAAAAGCATTGATCATTTCCCGATACTTATAATTATTACTGAGTGAAAGTTTTGTTTCTGTTCCATTATTCACACTAAAAGCATTGAATGTACTGGTGCGATTATTAATATAACTGCGCAAACCCATTTCAATTTTGGAGTCATCTCCATTGGGATCAACGTAATCAATCTGGTAAGTAGCCTGGCTGTTATCATTCCACCCTTCATTACGTACACGGGTAGCTGCCCTGTTAATACTTCCATCGGGATTGTAATACAGGTTCAGTATTTCTGAAGCATCCGTTCCATCCCCATAGTTGAAATTTGCAGATGCATTCAATTCCTTACCTGTTTCAGGAAATTTATGTGTATAATTTCCCTGGGTGCTGTAACGGTTAAAACCAAAACGTCCTTCTGATGTACGAACACCATAACGTTCTAATATTTTACTCGTATTTAAATATTCCTGGTCTTGCTCTTCACTGCTGGTAAAACGGCCATCCACCAGGCTTTGAGAAACCGTCAGGGTATTACGGTTATCTATAAAAAAATCCACACCAAATCTGGCTGATGCAAAACGCCTTGTTCTCTCATTGTTATTTGTCTGGTTGAAATAATCGGTAATAACACCATTCTTCCTGTTCTCCCGAAAGCTTTCCCCATCCGCAATACCACCTGAGCGATTATAGTTTCCCGTTAGAAAGAAATTAAATTTACCCTGGCGCAAATTCAGGTTTAAATTCCCGCTTAAAATACCAGGCGTTCCCGCACTGATGGAAGTCATTCCATTTAAGCCTACTCTTTTATTTTTCTTTAAAATAATATTGATAATACCGCCGGTACTGGCTGCGTCATATTTTGCAGAGGGATTGGTGATCAATTCAACCCTGTCAATATTATCGGCAGGTATCTGATCCAGGGTAAGGATGGTTGGTCTGCCATCAACAAAAACCTGCGGAGATGCATTTCTTAATTCAACATTTCCATCCACATCAACCGAAACTGCCGGAATATTCTTCATGAGGTCGATGGCTGTTCCCCCTTTTGAAATAATACTTTGATCCGCATTAAAAATCCTCTTATCAATTCCCATTTCAAGTGCTGGTCTTTCAGCAGTCACCACTACTTCCCCCAGGGATTGAATTTCCTGGCTCATTACAATATTTCCCATATCCCTTTGAAAATTATTTGCCTCCGGACTGGTTTCAGGAGCAATAAATCTATCATAAAGTCCAAAACCCAGGGCTGATATCACAATGCGAAAACTATCCGCCGCAGGCAGGTTTTCAAAATTAAATTCTCCATTTGGTTTAGAAAGTTGTGCTGCAACAATGGAATCTCCTCCGGGGTTTCTGACAAATAATTGAACAGATGCGGATTGAATGCCTTTTTGAGAATTGTCCAACACTTTACCATAAATGCGGCTGGGACTATTTAACCTGATAACGGGTGCCTCCATTGTTTCAGGGGGATCCCGATCTACCTGGGCAGATAAAGAAAAAGGAAAAATAATCGTTACCAGCAAAATGTGTAAAAAATACTTCATAAAAATTTAAATAGTGTGGATGACTAACAGGTTGTATTCAAGGCAAAAAGGATAAACATAAGGGAATCTAAACTGTTCGTCATGAATTGTTAAAAAACTTATCTTTTTTTAACAATTATATAAACGGTAGTCAGTTTGCTTTTTTTATAAAAAAACCATTCCCCGCTAACACTTTTAATCATTTAAATGGCTCAGTTGTTTTGTTGCGAATGATATCATGTTATGAATATCTGCTGGCTGAAACCAGGAATACATTAAATCTTTTTTAAACCAGGTCATTTGTCTTTTTGCATATTGCCTGGTATTTATCTTTATTTGTTCAATTGCTTCCTGTAAACTGATTTTATGTTCCAGGTAATTGAAGATTTCTGTATAGCCTACCGTCCTTAGTGCATTCAGGTTTTTGTATTCATTTAAGGATTGAACTTCCTCAATCAAACCTTGTTTGATCATTTCTTCAGTCCGGAAATGTATATTCTGGTGAAGTTGTTCTTTAGGTAATTCAAGCGCTATTTTTATGATGTTGAAATCCCGGCTGACTTTCTCTCCTTTTCTAAATGCCAAAATTGATTGACCTGTGGTTTCAAAAACCTCCAACGCTCTTATTAGCCGCTGTGGATTAAGTATTTCGCCCCTTTGAAAAAATAAAGGATCCATTTCTTTAACCTGTTTCTGCAACCAGGATAGTCCCTTCTCTGCATATTGTTTATTAATCATTTCCCTGGTTTCTTTAGGCACAGCAGGAATATCATCTAACCCCTCTGTAAATGCACGGATATATAAACCTGTACCACCAACCATAATGGCAGTATCGTGTTGTTGGTGGATTTGTTTTACTTTTTCCAGTGCATACTTTTCAAACACAACTGCGTTTACTTCTTCCTGAACGGAATGTGATGCAATAAAATAATGAGGCACTTCTTGTAATTGCTCCTGTGATGGGCGGGCCACTCCAATATTCAATTCTTTATAACACTGACGGCTATCCGCAGAAATTACTTCTGTACCAAAATGTTTTGCTATTGAAATGGCCGCCGAAGTTTTTCCAACAGCCGTTGGGCCAGCAATTATAATAACAGATTTATCAGGCAAAGACATATTCATTTTAGATAGAAAAACCCGGCAGTTTTACCGGGTTTAAATTTTATCTGCAATTTGTTTTTTTTACAATTCTTCTTCACTGGCGCTATCTTCATCTTCACTTAAATCCATATCTGCACCATCGGAATCATCGCCTTCCTCACTAAAACCTTCGGCGTTTTTATTTAAATCATATTTCTCTTCTACATCTGCAAATTTCTCACCCAATAATCCTTTAGTCCCGTATTGACTGGGGGCAATACCTTCCGTTCTAATTACGGATGGATAGGTTATTTTGGAACTTTCTTCTTTGGAAACATTGATCAATTCTATAAGAAAAGTCCAGTTTTTATTAAAATCATATTGATATATAAAACGCTGATTGGGCTGTTTGATCTCGCTGCCAATTAAGGTTTCTTTCATAATCAAAGGGGCCACGTTGTACTGTTCATCATATTGCTCCAGCGTAATTTGCCTGCCTCTTTGCCAATGATCATTACTCCTGTAAAAAGTGGCCTTATGTTTATTATCAAATTCATATGCTTTCAGGATGATCTCGTGCATATCAAAAAATGACTGCGTATGCCGCACAACTACATCGCGGTAAACACTGTCATCTTCTTCAAAATAAACCCTGAATCTAAGTATTGCCATATGGGTGGAATTACAATTAATTTCAAAAATAGGCAAAATTTAAAGAGCTACCTTACCGGAGTTAAACCAAAACCTTTACCCTTCTCTAACATATACGCATAAGCGGCTTCGAAACTGTTATCAATTTCACCATCCAGGATTGCTTCGCGGATAGCTGTTTTAATTTCGCCTACCGGCCTGGAAGGTTTAATGCCAAAGGTTTCCATGATCAGTTCTCCGGATACAGGCGGTTGCCAGTTTCTTAACCGGTCACTTTCTTCCACTTCCCGGCAACGTAATCTTACCATCTGGAAATTTTCCAGGTATCGCTTCTTTTTAAATTTATTTTTTGATGTAATATCGGCTTCGCACAAAGTCATCAAGGCCTCTATATCATCATCCGCATCAAAGATCAAACGGCGTATGGCTGAATCTGTAATATTTTCTTTAGTCAGACTAATGGGTCGCAGGTGCATTTCAACCAGTTTCCTAACAAACCGCATTTTTTCGTTCATCGGCAGTTTGAATTTGGCAAAAATCTTTGGCACCATCCTTCCTCCAACTACTTCATGCCCATGAAACGTCCAGCCATGTCCATCTTCAAATTTCTTAGTTGCCGGTTTGGCTATGTCGTGCAAAACCGCTGCCCATCGCAACCAGAGATCAGGAGAATTTGTTGCGACATTATCTAAAACTTCAAGTGTGTGGTAGAAATTATCCTTATGCCCCATTCCATCAATATATTCAGCACCGGCAAGATCAACCATCTGCGGAAAAATAATATGCAATAATCCACTCTGGTATAAAAGATCAAAACCAATGGATGGCTTTTTGCTTAACAGGATTTTATTTATCTCTTCGGTAATACGCTCCTGAGTAATAATGTTGATGCGATATGCATTATCCTTGATGGCCTGGAATGTTTTTTCTTCAATTTGAAATGAAAGCTGGCTGGCAAAACGAATGGCCCGCATCATCCGCAAAGGATCATCACTGAAAGTTTGCAAAGGATCGAGCGGTGTTTTGATGATACCGTTCTTTAGATCTTCTACCCCGTTAAACGGATCATGCAATTTTCCAAAATCCGTTTCATTCAAACTTATTGCCAGCGCATTGATGGTAAAATCGCGGCGATTCTGATCATCTTCCAATGTACCCGGTAATACCTGTGGATTTCTTGAATGGTACTGGTAACTTTCTTTACGGGCACCAACAAATTCCAGGTCCATTTCATATACCCGGATATGAGCAGTACCATAATTTTTAAAATAACTGACATGTGGTTTGGGTTCAAATTGTTTGGCAGCCAGGTGTGCCAGATCAATACCATCGCCCATGCACACAATGTCAGCATCTTTGGAAGCCCTGTTTAATAATTTATCCCGGACAAAGCCTCCAATTAAATAGCAAGGCATATTTGCACCATCAGCTGCATGTGCAATCTTCTTAAATATAAATAACTCCTTGTCTGAGCACTGAATATCCATATGCCGCAAAGATAACAGGGAGATTTGAGTTATAATTTATTGCCGGAACAAGAGTGAAAATCAACGGATAATTTCAATTTTTCCATTTTTCCAACGAACTACTGAAGAAGGACTGGCGGCAGTACGATCATCCCGCCGGTAATGAACCGCATAGTCTACACCAGAAATTATTTCACTGCTAATATCATCAAAAAAAATGGGTGCTGGTTGCCCGCTGATATTTGCAGAAGTGGAGACAATGGGCTTTCTAAATCTTTTTAAAAGATGCCTGCAAAATTCTTCTTTAACCAATCGGATTCCAATGCTTCCATCTTCAGGTAATAAGTTTTCTGCCAGCCCAATGGCATGTTCAAAGATCATGGTGGTTGGATTTTTCACTTGCTGTAAATAATCAAAAGCCTGTAAATCTACAGCCGCCGTATACTTCAATATATCTTTTTCATCTGCCACCAAAATGATCATAGAACGCTGGGGTGGTCGCTTTTTCAATTGAAAAATTCGTTCTACCGCTTTTTCATTTGTGGCATCGCAACCGATACCCCAGATAGTATCTGTTGGATAAAGGATAATACCCCCACTACGTAAAACCTGAAGGCTTTTTTCAATATCATTTTCCATAACGGTCATGGTTCAACTTTTTTTACCAGTTCATAATATACATCCATCACAGATGCGGCACATTTTCCAGGAGTAAACTTTTTTGCATGTTGCCAGCCTTTTTCTTTCATTTCGGCTGCAAGTAATTCATCATGATAAATTCGCCTCATGGCTTCTGCTATTTCAATGGCTTCATGTGGATTAACATATAATGCGGCATCCCCTCCCGCCTCCGGCAAACAGGAAAGATTGGAAGTAACTACGGGTAACCGGCTGTATAATGCTTCCAGAACAGGAATACCAAATCCCTCAAAAAAAGATGGATATATCATGGCTATAGCCTGCTGGTATATAGCCGGGAAATCTGCAGCAGTTTTAAATCCTTCCTGGTCCTTTGTTAACGGGTCTTGGGATAAAAAAATGATACTTTCACCAATACCCTGCTGCTTTACGTAATCCTTCACCACCTGCATATAACCACTTCCATCACCAATAACCACTAAAGGAATTTGCAGTTCATTTCTCAATAAAAAAATAGCTTTACAAATATTCAACAGGTTCTTTCTTTCAATTACAGAGCCAACATACAAAAAGAATTTATCGGGTAGATTGTATTTATTTTTAATCATTTCCTTTTCACTTACACTTAGCTGTTTGGAAAATGCAGGATTGCAACTTTGATAACAAACCCGGATCTTATTTTCAGGAACCTGGTAATATTCGATCAAATCTTTTTTTGTTTGCTGGCTGATAGCAATAACCCGGTCGGCATGCTTGCAGGCATACCTGAATTTTTTTCGGTAAATATTTACATCGATCTTTTTATACTGGCCGGGATAACGTTCATGAATAAGATCGTGCATGGTAACTACCGATGGAATATTTGTTTCCCTGATACCAACCGGTACTTCATGGCTTAAACCATGGTAAAGATGAATATTTAATTTTTTCAGATCCTCTGTTACCCACTTGCTTCGCCAGGCAGAAGGAAAAATGCGGTGCAGCGATTTTTCCGGCAGAATCTCATGCACATTTTGAACATCATCAAAATTGAATAATGATGAAGGTTTCGGATTTAATAAATAATATTCGTGTTCCCGGAATGTATCAGCAAGCGAACGGATCAACGTCCTGCTGTAATGTCCTAGCCCGGTACCATTATGATATGCTCTTTTAGCATCAAAACCTATGCGCATAGAAAAAATTAAAGATGCAAGTTAAACATTGCAGTTAAGTGTTGATTCACTCCTCATTCAGATATTGCTAAATGAAATGCCACTGATTTGAATTAAATAATATGTTTGCAAAAAATAAATCATGGAACTAAAGTCAATTATAAATGAAGCATGGGCCAATCGTGACTTACTGAAAGAAAATAAATATACAGATGCGGTAAAACAGGTGATTGAAGAAGTTGATAAAGGACGCTTACGTGTTGCCGAACCTGTAGAGAATGGTTGGCATGTGAATGAATGGGTGAAGCAAGCCATCCTGCTGTATTTTGGCATACAGCCTATGCAAACATGGGAGGTTGCGCCTTTTGAATTTTATGATAAGATGTTTTTGAAAAAAGATTATAAAGATTTGGGAGTAAGAGCAGTGCCGCATGCTGTTGCCCGTTATGGTGCCTTCCTGGGAAGAAATGTGGTACTGATGCCCAGTTATGTAAACATTGGCGCTTATGTGGATGAAGGTACGATGGTTGACACCTGGGCAACTGTGGGAAGCTGTGCACAAATTGGCAAGCATGTACATTTAAGCGGTGGCGTCGGAATCGGCGGTGTACTTGAACCATTGCAGGCATCCCCGGTAATTATTGAAGATGGTTGTTTCATCGGTAGCCGATGCATCGTTGTGGAAGGAGTGATTGTTGAAAAAGAAGCTGTACTTGGGGCAAACGTTGTGCTGACACAATCAACCAAAATTATAGATGTAAGTGGCAGTGAACCGATAGAAACAAAAGGAAGAATTCCTGCACGCAGTGTGGTGATTCCCGGTAGTTATACAAAAAAATTCCCGGCAGGCGAATACCAGGTAAGTTGCGCATTGATCATTGGAAAACGAAAACCCAGTACCGATCTGAAAACCAGTTTAAATGATGCATTAAGAGATTTTAATGTAAGTGTGTAAAACAAGGAACTTAGAGTATATCAAAATAACGTTTACGTTCATACTTACCCGTTATTTCACCCATGCCAACGATATGGTTACCCATGGCTTTTATCAGTTCATCACGTACTGATTTTGCAGGAAGGTTCAACATGTCATCTAATGCGAATATTTTAAAAGCATACCGGTGAATGCCACGTGGATGTCTTGGACCTGCATACCTGTTTTGCTTAAAGTCGTTTCTGCCAAAAACTCCTTTAGCAACTTTAAATTGAAGAAAATGCTTAACCGGCAAATTCCATGCAACCCAATAAACTTTCTTATTAAGTGCATCTTTATCTTCTAAAATAATGGCAATAGATTTTGCGGAGATGGGTATACCGGATATTTGTAATGGTGGAATGATGTTTCTTCCATCAGCAGTATATTTTACAGGAATGCGGTGATGATCAACAAATGCTGGACTTGAAATCATTAATTTCTGACACTGAGGAGCGTAAGCTTTTTTATAGTAACTCTCGTTGATCATATAACTTAAATACACTCCATAAAGTTAGTTCTTATTTTAATCTTTATTACCTGATCCTTATCAGCATTATCCTGAAAGCAGCTTCCACAGCCCATTTCGTGGAAAATAATATCATAGGTTTAAAAAACCTCAACTATAAAATTGTTTGTTCAATTGGAACAATATTTGCGCTACATCGACACCTATTAATCATTAAACTTTATACTATGAAGAAAGCAATTTTGTTTATTGCGTTTTCTGCATGCCTGGCGGTTATCAGTTTTGCCCAGGACTCAATTCCACAAAAAGCAAAAGATCATTTGGCATCAACTTATCCAATGGCCTCAAATGTAAAATGGGATACAGACGAGGGAAAAATTGAAGTAAAGTTCGAATTGAATGGTGTGGAATGGGACGGTCATTATGATGCTTCCGGCAACTGGCTCAAAACAAAACGTGAGCTTAAAAATGATGAAGTTCCACAGGTAGTTTGGGATGGTTTAAAAACTACTGAATTTAACAGCTGGTCAGCAGATGACCCATACGAGTACCAAACGCCAACACACAAATCACTTTACCGGTTTGAAGTAAAAAATGGAGGTGAGAAAAAAGTTATATTTCTTACACCGGATGGAAAATTAGTTCCGGAAATGACAAAAGTAAAAGAGTGATCTCCTTAGCTTGTACATCATTTTTAAGACCAGGTAACCCGCTTATTGCGGGTTTATCTTTTTTTATAACAATTAATATTTAAAAACTTTTCCGCCTGCCATCACTTGCTGATTAGCTTCATCAAAAAAGATCTTTTCACCGGTACGGGCTGCAGCATTTGTCATAATGGTTGCAATAGAATGATTATATCCTGCTTCCACTGGCGCATTTGTTTCATTCCGGCTGCGAATGCATTCCATCCAATTACGCATGTGTGCATTAGTGAGCGGGTCGCTCCCGGTATTGGCCGAGGCAATCACTTTAACTTCTTCTTTAACCAGGTCCAGCGCAGGTAATAAATTGGGTTCCATGCCCATTGCTTTTGCATGTACTTCATTCAAGCCTCCATTGGCTGAAACTTTATTTGTGATCAGGTTTAATTCACCGCCATTGGAAAAATACAATTCAGCGGGTCTTTCCTCACCGTTATGCATACGCGAAGTAAAAACCACCTGGAACCCTGTTGTTAAATCATTCAAGGGACCATAATCAAATACAGCTGTCATGGTATCCCAGTTACGCCGGCCATCTTTCCATTTATAAATACCACCGTTTGCAATAACGGATCTTGGATGTGGCAAGCCGGTAAACCAGTGAACCGTATCAATCTGGTGGCTCATCCACTGACCCGGCATGCCGGAAGAATATGGCCAGAACAAGCGATATTCCAGGTATTTACGTGCATCCCATGATTCATATGGCCGGTTCATTAAATATCTTTTCCAGTCTGTATCGGATTCTTTTATCTGGCTCACCAATGCAGGCCTGCGCCAGCGCC
>JAKFER010000305.1:0-2495 GCA_036675565.1 Chitinophagaceae bacterium | reverse complement strand
CAGAAGGTTTCAGGTTTGAATCCTGACGGGGTCACAAAGCCTTGCACATTGTGCGAGGCTTTTTTAGTTGGAAGCATGCCTTTAGAATTTAAAATGCAAAAAGAAAAATGTAAAAAAAGCTATTTGAATTTCCCTGACCAATCCTGTGAATACCAAATTTGAGATTTTTGAATTTTGACTTTTAAATTTTGACTTGATTTTGTCTTCTCAAATATTCAATAATTTCTTAACCCCTGTTTTATTTTCACGTTCTTTAGCCCGTTCTTCCTTTTTCTTATCTTTTTCTTTCTGGCGCTGTTTTTTGCGTTTCATGGTTTTGCGGTCCCATGTAAATTTATTGTCGACCGGGAAATAATAGCGGATGCTTACAAAGAGCGTATTCGTTTTCAACTCATCATCACCTGCAAGCAGGTTATAGCTGTTTAAAAAATGAAAACCTGCCAGCCGGAATCCAACTGCGGGTGCAATACCATATTTATGCTGGCCTTCCAGGTCATTGACATAAACAAGGTTACCGCCATAAGTTAAATTGACCCTTCCTTTTTTCATCCACATGCCGGCGCGGTATGCCAGCAGGTGATTACTCACATCATATTCCATGTTGGTAGTGGCACCAAAGATGGTGGGATTTGACAAGCTCATTTTTCGCCAATGCGCTTCGTAACCTAATTCAAAAGCGGTATTCATGCCTTTTTGTAAACCAATGATGGCGCCATGGTTTTTTTGCATCAGTTTCCGGGGTGATTTGTTATCTTTTTTTTCTTTATTGTCAAATGGGTTGATATCAAAAGATTTCTGTGCATCTGCACAAAAACCAAACAGGGTAAGGACTAACAGAACGGGTAACCTCATATATCATTCATTGATGTTGAACAAAGAAACGGCTTCAACATTTTATAAGTATCGTCCGGGTTGATTTTACAATAAGTTTAGCAGAGTGTGGAATGTAAAATGCAAAACGAAAAATGAAAAACCTTTATTTGAATATTTTGGTCACAAAGACCTTTGCAGTTTTTAGAAAGATATTCTTTGCGACCATTGCGGTTCATAGCGCTCTTTGCGATACAAAAAATAGTATCGCAAGGGACGCAAGGTTTAAGCAAAGAACGCAAGGGAGCTTTGGTTTTCTTTGCGCCCAATGCGGTTCATAGCGCTCTTTGCGATACAAAAAAATAGTATCGCAAGAGACGCAAGGTTTAAGCAAAGAACGCAAGGGAGCATAAAAAATCTTTGTGGAAATTAGTGCCTTGGCGTCTTAGCGGCTATAGCTTCTGAATGTAAAATGCAAATGCAAAATCTCAAATTGAATTTCAAAACCAATCAGGCACTACCAAACATAAGATTTTTGAATTTTTACTTTTGAATTTTAAATTTTAATAGTGCCATCTTACAAATGCTTCCATCGCTGCATAATGCGTTAACCCCAAAGCGGCATACAAATTAGCCGTATGGGCATTCCGCTCTTCAGCTCTTTGCCAGAATTCCCTTGAATCAGATCCCTGGAATGGCACCATATCCTTCTGGCTCTGGTGAATGAAAATACCATAACGTTTTTTCATCACCTGGTCAGGGCTCATGGGAATGGCCATTTCAATTTCCTCGATGTTCCATTCCTGCCAGGCACCTTTGTATAACCAAACCCAGCAATCTTTTACCCATGGTTCACCTGCAGCTTTTAACCGTCGCAACGATTCAAAAACAATATCCAGGCAAACCTTATGCGTGCCATGTGGATCAGCAAGGTCACCGGCACAAAACACCTGCTGCGGTTGTACTTCCTGCAACAGCTTTATGGTGATTTCAATATCGGCTTCACTCATCGGCATTTTTTCAATCGTTCCCGTTTCGTAAAACGGCAGGTTGAGAAAATGAATATTTTTATCCGGGATACCTACATAACGGCAAGTGGCACTCGCTTCTCCGCGGCGGATCAATCCTTTAATGGCCCGGATCTGTTCGGTATCTACCTGGTTCGATTTCTTGGTAGACAAATAACTGCGTGCATCCTGCAGAATTTTGTTACTCTTACTGGTATCAATACCCGAAATTTCTTCAAAGCCAACGGCAAAATCCAAATAACGGGTTACAAATTCATCAGTCACGGCAATATTACCAGAAGTCTGGTAAGCAATATGCACATCATGCCCCTGGTCGTGCAGGCGTTGAAAAGTTCCACCCATGCTGATGATATCATCATCGGGGTGTGGCGAAAAGATCACTACTTTTTTGGGATAGGGGACAGATCTTTCCGGGTGCGCCGGGATCACTGCATTGGGTTTCCCACCAGGCCAGCCGGTAATGGAATCACGCAGCATATAATAAACCTGCAGGTTGATATCGTAAGCATCTCCTTTTTCAACCAACAAGTCACCAAGACCCGATTCGTTATAATCATTGTTGGTTAAAGAGAGGACTGGTTTGTTTGATTTAAGCGCCATATTAACAACCGCTTTGCGGATCATTTTCGGCGTCCATTCAATTTCACCGGTGAGCCA
>JAKFER010000129.1:0-2498 GCA_036675565.1 Chitinophagaceae bacterium | reverse complement strand
TTTGTAAAAAGAAAGTCTTTACCGGCCATGGTAAATCCATTCACACGAATGGGATCACTTCCATTTTTAATTAATGAGGAAGCGGTTAATGACTGGATGAATGTTGATATTAAATTACCACCGCTGGCAATTTTCAACCGGGTATTATTGCCACTGAAATGTTGAATGATGATACTGGTTTCATTGTTGTTGCTTTTTTGTTTACCTGCAGGTATAGCCCGGATTAAAACATCGGCATTTTCCCACCTTAATCCATCCACTGCTATTTCTTCCGCATCATCATCCAGTTGCACGTTATCCAGGTAAACATTATTGATGGTAGCTTTTATTTTGTTTTGCAAACCAGACAGGATGATCTGATCCGCATACACCAGGTTTTCACCTGTTAATCTTGCGTTTTTCAATTCCGCGGTAATGTCTTTTGTAACCAGTACTCCTTTGGTGAATGAAAGTTGTTCAACCGCATTTCTTATTCCTTCTTTATTGATTGAATTTAGTAACCTGTCACTTTTAATGGCAAGGTTTATATGTTGAACACTGAAAGAAGTGGCCGCTCCAAACTGCATTTTCACCTGTCCGTTCCTGATGGTAACATTCTCCAATGAAACCATGCTGTCAAGATTTAGCAGGGCATTAAAAAAATCTAATTTTTTTCCTGCTTTTGTCTTTACGCGGCGTGAATAATTAATAACAGGATCAATCAACACAGCCTCTTTCGCTGCCATTTGCTGGTCAAAGATCAACTTGTACCAATCCAGTTTTGTTAATTCAAAATAGGGAACACTTACATCAATATAATTCCCGGGCCTGGTTCCCGGTTTACTGAGCATAGAAAAATTGCTCAGGATGATCCGGTTGTTATAAAAATTCAGGCTGTCGAAACTAAAACTTGAAGAACTGTCAGCATTATAAAGCTGGTAATCCCGCAACGTCATATCAAAACTTTTAATAGAAACCGTTTTTGCCGAATCGGGGTTGATCCTTAATTGATGAATGATAAAATTGTCTTTGTTGGTATTAAAAAATGATTGTTTTGATTTACCATGCACTTCAAATTGTATCCCTGCATTTTTAACTTCCACATAACCCAGATCCAGGTTGCCGGAGAGTTCTTTGATTATTTTATCGGGGTCAGGAATTTCAGATTTCTTTTCAACCGCATCGGAACTATACAGGTTGAAATTAAACGCAGGTTCTTCGCAAAGAACAGAATCTGCTTTTATGATGTCTTTTGTTGACATGGCCGCAAAGTCTACACCGGTAAGTTGTAATTTTTTAAAGAAGATGGTATAATTACTTTTCACACTATCTGTTGCATTGGCGCTCAGCGTACAACTATCCAGGATAATAGCCTGCCGTAAAAGTTGCAGGTTGAAAGCTTTAAATGCAATATGGTGACGGCCACCGGGAAGGGCTATTTGCTGTGTGCCTATTTTTAATTCTACGGTTTGTTGCTCTTTATTGAATGTTCTTTTTTTACCTTCTCCAATGGGTGTACGGGCCAGATCTAAAAAGATATTGGATACTGTAGAAGGTTCTGTATTATGTATTTTATCTACCAGGCTGATCTCCCCGTTATCAATAACGATTCTCCTGATGGCGAATGCATCCAGTGCATCGGTCATTGAATTATACACTTTGCCTAACTCCTGCGGAATGGATAATTCATTGGCAAAAACATTTTCAGTTGTATCCTTTCTCCACTGGTAAACCTTGATAACCGGGTTATACAATTTGACCGAATCAAGTAACAACTCTTTGTTGATTAGCAATGCCCATATTGAAGCAACATTTAAGGAAAGCTGCGAGAAAGATGCCTGGTAAGTAACCGGAGAATTGATGGTATCTGTACTGGTTAATACCGCATCATTGATCTTTAATTTTTTAGTAAACAGGTTCAGGTTTAACCCGGAAAGTGAAACCTGTATATTACCATTTGACTGTTCGGCGATGTATTGTGTAAGAACTTTTCGGGCATTGTTGGTAAACCATTGTTGCACGACGAATAATGCTACTACTGCAATTACTATAATTACAATGGAAATTTTTAACAATTTGAAACGGGATGTTGATCTTGTAGAAGCCATTTATGGTAATGCAAACGGATTAATAACGGCTAAAATGGCCATAAAGCGGGCATTAACTGAATATAACCTTATTAATCGGGATGGGGGTTTCTAATTTGAAGTTTCAATCTTTTGGAAAAATGCATGGTTTTGATATTACTAAAAATTATGTTGGCTATTATGTTTTTGCAATAGAAGGCGGTGAATGGCTGTAGCATAATATAGATAAACAAGCTAATCGTAAAAATACTCGTTTTCATACTCTCTCCATACCTTAGGTATGCCTTAGGTATACTGAAGGCATAATAGTGACTAGTCCTAAAATAACTATACAGTTGATAAAATTAATCCTGATATAGTTATACAAATATAATTTTAAATCCTGCATTTGCTATACAGCTGCTTTTTCATATTTATACTTTCGTTTATACT
>JAKFER010000311.1:0-16737 GCA_036675565.1 Chitinophagaceae bacterium | reverse complement strand
TAATAATCGCCATCCATAACTGAAAATGGGATAAAAACCCGTGGCATAATAATTTTCCACAATCAACGGGAAACGACCTGCTATAATTACCGTTATAAAAAGAATGACCAATAATAGCCATACTTTAAAGTTCATTATTGAATTTAGCCAGGAACCTTTTTTCAACCTACCCGTTTTAGTTATATTGTATCGCGACAAAGAATTACACCGTTTCCGTTTAAACGGCTTTAAAAATATTGATTTGTACCTTATTTTGTAAATTATTTTCCCCTACCTTTGCAAACTCTTAAAAAAGTGACTCATGAACCAGAAAAGGGATTTTGAGATAGCTTTTGTGGGATTGAAACCAGGTATTCATGAGTACCATTTCGAGATCACTGATAAGTTCTTTGAATCTTTCCAGCAGCAGGATTTTCATAACTGCCATGCCACAGTTAAATTGACGCTTGACCGGCGTTCCGGATTTCTATTATTGAAATTCGAGATAGGTGGTCATCTTCAAGTCATTTGTGACAGGTGCAGCAATGATCTTCCCCTTCAACTCTGGGATGAATTTAATATGACAGTAAAAATGGTTGACGATCCGGCGATGATGAATCAGCAGGAAGAAGACCCGGATGTATTTTTTATATCACGAACAGAAAGTCATATTAATTTAACCGATTGGATCTACGAATTTGTAAACCTGAGCATCCCGATGCAAAAAACCTGTGACTATGAAAATATGGACGGGCCGTATTGCAACAAAGCAGCGCAGGATATTTTACAAAAGATGAGAGTCGATAATGAGAAAGAAGAAAACCCGATCTGGAAAGGTCTCGAACAATTTAAAGACTTAGATAAAGACATTAAATAAAAATATTTTTTCGAATAGTATAAAAGTGAGTTATGCCAAATCCCAAACGCCGACACAGTCAGCAAAGAAGCGCAAAGCGCAGAACACATTATAAAGCAGTTTCTGCTACATTAAGTACAGACAGTACTACCGGTGAAGTACATGTGCGCCATCGTGCTCATGTAAGCGAAGGTAAATTGTATTACAAAGGACAAGTGGTGGCAGAGAAATCTCCCATTAAGAAATAAACACACCAATTTAAATTCTTCGTAGATTGCCGGAGATGAACATTGGTTTAGATATGATGGGTGGTGACTTCGCCCCGCTTGAAGCGGTGAAGGGTATCCAACTGTACTTATCTGAACAAAATGGTTCTCCGGCTAACTTGTTTTTAATAGGCGATGAAGAAAAGATCAACCAGCATTTAGTTGATCACAATTTAGATTCCACTCATCTTACCGTAGTTCATGCACCACAGGAAATCGACATGCATGAATCCCCTACCAAAGCATTAAAAGACAAACCTCAATCTTCCATTTCAATCGGGTTTCAATACCTGGCTTCAGGCAAAACAGATGCATTTATTAGTGCCGGAAATACGGGTGCCATGCTGGTTGGATCCATGTTTAGCCTGAAAGTTATTGAAGGAGTATTAAGACCAACCATTGCAACTGTTTTACCTAAAGAAAATGGTGGTACAGGCTTGTTGGTTGATGTTGGTATTAACGTTGATTGCAAACCAGAATATTTAAACCAGTTTGCCATCATGGGTTCCATTTATGCACAATTGATGTTCGGCATCAATGACCCAAGAGTTGGATTGATCAATGTTGGTGAAGAAGAAGGTAAAGGCAATATGATTGCACAAGCCGCTTATCCCTTGTTGAAAGAAAATAAACAAATAAATTTTATTGGCAATATCGAAGGCCGCGATTTATTGTTTGATAAAGCGGATGTCATGGTTTGTGATGGTTTTACCGGCAACATTATTTTAAAAATGGCTGAATCACTTTTTGAATTAGCCCAACTTAAAAAAATAGAACATTCACATTTCGACCTTTTCAATTTTGAAATTTATGGCGGCACACCAGTACTTGGTGTGAGTAAACCTGTACTGATAGGCCATGGTATTTCACATGCACTGGCTTTTAAAAATATGATCATTGCCGCTAAAAAAATGGTTGACACCAATATGCTGGCTAAAATGCAGCAGGCTTTCACTTAAAATCTTCACTTTTTCTTTAATTCCTGCTTATTATCTTTAAGAAAACAAGATAATTGACCATTATTTTACATATTATATTGGGTATGGTTATGCTGGTTCCTTTTAATAAGGAAATGCAAATATCAGAAACCGTTTATCCATACCAGTTAGGAAATACCATTATTCCTGTTATTGTTACCCAGTTTGGAGATGCAGGAGATATTGTAATGCTGAACCTGCATGATAATGAAAGAACATCTGTAAATGCAGGTAAAAAAGTATTGGTTGAAAAGGGTGGATTGCTTATTCGTATAGACAATCAAAACAATAGGTTGATTTCTTTTAATCTGGATGATAAAAAATACACTTTTGACCCAAACAGGATGTTTACCCGTCCAGGTATAGAAGCATCACTAAAACTCAACAGCCAGTCAACCCCACAAGCAGTCGATATAGTAAGCAGGTTTGCAGATTCGCTGTTATCAAAAATTCCTTTGCATACGGATAAAGTAATTGCCTTACATAATAATGATGCATCAGCCGGACTATCCATCCACAGCTATTCTCCGGGAGGTGCCTATGAAAAAGAAGCAACACAGGTATATGTAAACTTCGAAAAAGATCCGGACGATTTTTTTCTTTCTACTACGCACCCGCTTTTTTTAAAAGTGGTAACCCATGGTTATAATGCCATATTGCAAAACAATAAAGACGTGACCGATGATGGTTCTTTAAGTGTTTATATGGGATTAAGAAATAAAGCTTACATCAACGTGGAAGCAGAGCATGGCCACGAAGAGGAACAAACAAAGATGCTTCAACATCTTTTGAAAAAATAAAAACGCATTAGGGATTGGTCGACCAGATGGCAACATCCTTTACAAAAACCCGCCGGTTTAATTTTAAATGACCGATTACAAGTTCGGCGAAATCTTCCGGGTGCATAACCCGGTCTTCATCCCCGGTTATTAAATTTGATTCCTGTGCCAACTGGGTTACAACCGTGCTTGGCGCCATGGCAGTCACCCTGATATTGTGTTTCCTCACTTCCTGCATCAAAGATTCACTTAATCCGAAAACACCGAATTTACTGGCGCTGTAGGCAGCCGTTGTGGCACTGCCTCTTAAACCTGCGGTTGAAGATATGTTGACAATGTCGCCGGTTTTACGTTCAATCATAGACGGTAGTACAGCTCGGGTCATATAATAAACGCCTAAAAGATTTACCCTGATCATCCGCTCAACATCAGCGGGTGCTATCTCCAAAAATTTCCCCAGGTTAGCAATACCTGCATTATTAACCAGGATATCAATATTTCCAATTTCCTGCATGGCCTTTTCAACAGCCTGGTCCACTGCATGCATATCACCCACGTCAGCGGTCAATATTGAAACTTTAACTCCCAGGTTTCTTAATTCATCTGAAAGAATTTCCAGGTCTTGCTGTGTACGTGCCATGATAGCCAGGTTTACACCTTCTTTAGCCAATGCAATGGCTATCGCCTTTCCAATTCCTTTACCGGCACCAGTTACTAAAGCATTTTTCCCATTTAATGATTCCATGATAAATTTTTTAAAGGTTTATATTTTTATGCCTGGCTTGTTTCTCTTGTTGCCGCTGCAGGTATTTTAACCGGATTGTTTCCTGGGCGGGTCCTAATTTCCGCATTTTACTTTCGAGCCAGGAAATTATATCTAAATACAAATAAGCCCTGATTTCTGTTTTATCGTGCTCATGTTTTTTCAGATTTTCTTTTAACTCCACCAGCGCCTTATCCATATCTTTTGATTGGATATAAAATGAATTACGTAAAAAACGGAATATTTCTTTTTCCACTATTCCCAGGTTTTGCATTTTAGCCATGAAGCGGTAAACGGATTTGGTAAGGTATTCAAGCAATTCATAGTTACCCAATTCATAATGTGCAATCAGGTGTAATAAACGGGCATAACATTGCAGATCTGTTCTAAGTGGTGTACTGCGATTTATGATTCGGTTCAGATACTCAATGGATTTATCTATTTGTCCGCAACCAAAATAAAGGCTGGCGATCTTGTAATAAAATACCAGTATGCGATGCGAGTCCAGTTGCAGTTTATACTCTTCAAGCTTTTCTTCAATTTCGGGCACCAATGAAACGCCTTCAGTAAAACTTCCTTCGAGGAAATGTTTGTTAATCTTGGCGATATACAAATAAATGAATGTCTGTATCTGCACATTATCATTAATCGTTGCTTCGCCCTGATAAAAGTTTTCAAATTGTGCCAATGCCTTATTGAACTTTTCATCGTTCTGTAACATGAAATGGGCATTCAACAGGTTATGCATCCCTTTTACAAAATATAAAGGCTCTACCTGTTTCATTATTTCATTCTGCTCAAACAAATCAACCCATTTCTGGCAATACCGGTAATATTGCAAAAGATCCTGGCGTATATATCCATACCAGCAGTAGCATTGATATAAATACAACCTTTCATAAAAACCACTGACTGAATTAGCATTTGCAGGAAAATTACTTTCAAAAAATAATTTTAAATCGTCTGCTTCCTGTTGATTTCGGGCATGGCCATGATGTATATACCAATCGTATAAGCGTAAGGAAAGATTAGATAATTTTCCAATCATCACCAATCGCTCACCCATTTCATCCACTTCTTTGGACAGATCGGCTGCACGATTTTCAATACTTCGGGTGATGTGCAGTCCTTCGATCTTTTTTTCAAATATCAAAACCTGTAATAAAAAAGTCAACTGGTTGTGCTCTTTGGCCGATTCCTTTATTTTATCAAGCATTTTCAGGCTCTGAATATGCAGACCTTTATTATATAGTATTCGGGCAAAATCCATTTGCTCATGTAACTGCAGGTCAATGTTATTTTCATCCCGCATAACCCTAAGGCTTGCTAACACTTGTTTGTATAAGTGCGCTTTGAGATTGGGTATTTGTTGCCTGTTAAAGCCGGGATACTTTTTTAGAAATAATTCTTCATCATAAATGTCACCATCGTCGATGGCATCAAAAAGCTGGATGATCTTCAGGTCACCCGAAGAAGAGTTTCGTTTAACGAATAACTTAAAGTTCCGCTTTTCAGCTTTTTTCAGCGACTTGATCAGTAAGTATAATTCATCGGAAAATCTTTTGCCCATCGTAAATCAATTATCTGTAAATGCAGGTACAGCAAAGGTTTTAACAAAAAAAACACCCATTAGCAATCGTAGTTCAGTTTATTATTTGACTTCATTCTGGCAGGCATCCGTGGTAATTTACATCAAAAGCAGGTTGCGGTTTTGTGAAAATCAGCAAGCAACACAAAATTAAGCGGCCTGCTTTCTAATTCTAAATAATTTTTATGCAGCAAAACAAGATCGTCATTTTCGATACTACCCTACGGGACGGGGAACAAGTTCCGGGGTGCAAATTAAATGCTGATGAAAAAATTGAAATTGCATTAGCGCTTGAAAATATGGGCGTTGATGTGATCGAAGCAGGTTTCCCGGTTTCCTCTCCCGGCGATTTTGAATCTGTAAAAAAGATCAGCAGGGTCATTAAAAACAGTGTTGTTTGTGGCTTGTCCCGTGCGGTTAAAAAAGATATTGAAGTAGCTGCGCTGGCGCTTCGTTTTGCGCAAAGACCAAGAATACATACCGGTATCGGCACATCGGATTTCCACATAAAAAGCAAATTCAATTCAACAAGAGAAGAGATACTGCAAAGGGCTATTGAATGTGTAAAATGGGCACGCAATTTTACGGATGATGTTGAATTTTATGCTGAAGATGCAGGCCGCACGGAGAATGAATACCTGGCCCGTGTTATTGAAGCGGTAATAAAAGCGGGTGCTACCACCGTTAATATTCCGGATACAACCGGTTATTGCCTCCCTCACCAATATGGAGAAAAGATAGCGTACCTCGTTAATCATGTACCAAACATTGATAAAGCGGTAATATCCTGCCATTGTCACAACGACTTAGGAATGGCAACCGCAAATTCAATTGCAGGCATTATGAATGGTGCGGGTCAAATTGAATGTACCATTAATGGTTTGGGTGAAAGGGCTGGTAATACATCGCTGGAGGAAGTAGTGATGGTGATTCAACAACATGCATCCTTAAACGCATTTACATCTGTTAACACAAAAAAATTAACCTCGCTAAGCCAACTAGTGAGCGATACCATGCGGGTGCCGGTGCAACCCAATAAAGCTATTGTTGGAAGTAATGCTTTTTCACATTCATCCGGTATTCACCAGGATGGATTTTTGAAGGATGCGCAGACCTACGAGATCATTAATCCTGAACAGGTAGGTGCAGATCATTCTAAGATCGTATTAACGGCAAGGAGTGGGCGAAGTGCCCTGGCTTTTCGCTTTCAGAAACTGGGTTTCAACTTTGACAGGAATGATATTGATTCCTTATATAACCAATTTTTAAAAGTAGCAGATCATAAAAAAGAAGTGGGTGATGAAGACCTGCAGGAAATGGCCAATCAATACCAGGCACTGGCAGTAAGCGCTTAATCCAAAGAAAGAAAACCGATAAATAAATTGTAAACCCCACATGGCAAAAACATTATTCGATAAGATTTGGGAAAAACATATTGTCAAACAAATTGATAATGGACCGGCTGTTTTATATATTGACAGGCATTTTATTCATGAAGTAACCAGTCCACAGGCATTTAATGGATTGAAAAAAAGAGGCCTTAAAGTTTTCAGGCCGGGACAAACGATAGCTACTGCAGATCATAATGTTCCAACGATTGAACAACATTTGCCTATCCAGGACGAGCTTTCTCGTTTACAGGTATCCCAGCTGGTTAGTAATTGCCAGGAAAATGGTATTGAACTGTTTGGATTAGGACACCCATTCCAGGGAATTGTCCATGTAATTGGCCCGGAACTGGGCATTACACAACCAGGGATGACAATCGTTTGTGGCGACAGTCACACATCGACACATGGTGCATTTGGTACCATTGCTTTTGGAATTGGCACCAGCGAGGTAGAAATGGTTTTGGCTACGCAAAGTCTTTTGCAATACAAGCCCAGATTAATGCGCATAACCATCAACGGTAAACTGAACGAAACTGTTTTATCCAAGGATGTTATCCTGCATATCATTTCACAAATATCAGCAAGTGGCGCAACAGGATTTTTTATTGAATTCGCTGGGTCAGCTATTCGTTCACTGAGTATGGAAGCCCGTATGACCATTTGCAATATGAGTATTGAAATGGGTGCCCGCGGTGGCATGATTGCACCTGATGAAATTACTTTCAATTATGTAAAAGATAAATTGATGGCTCCCGAGGGAGAAGATTGGACAAAAGCACTCGCTGAATGGAAAACTTTATTTTCAGATGCAGATGCTCATTTTGACCGGGAGATCGTTATCGATGCTGCTGACATTCAACCTATGGTTACCTATGGCACCAATCCCGGGATGGGTATCCCAGTTAGTGCAAAGATCCCGACGCTGGATAATATAAGTGCAGATGAACAAACATCTTTTCAAAAAAGTTTACAATACATGGGCCTGCAGGCAGGTGATCCCATAAAAGGAACAAAACTTGATTACGTATTCATAGGCAGTTGTACCAATTCAAGGATTGAAGATCTGAGATTAGTGGCTTCATTTATTCAAGGCAAACAAAAATCTCCTGGTGTAGAAGTGTGGGTTGTACCGGGAAGCAAACAAGTAGAAAAACAAGCGATATCCGAGGGCATTGATAAGATTCTTGAAGCAGCAGGCTTCCAATTTCGTCAACCGGGGTGCTCGGCATGTTTAGGTATGAATGAAGACAAAATTCCTGCGGGTAAATATTGCATCTCTACTTCTAACAGGAATTTTGAAGGTAGACAAGGTCCCGGTTCCCGTACTTTTTTAGCCAGTCCTTTAACCGCTGCCGCATCTGCTATTACCGGCAAAATAGAAGATATACGGGATTGGATAAATCATACATCTAACGAAAAAAAATTAAGCGCTGCATTTTATGAGTAATCATCAAGCCATACAAATTATTAAGAGTACGGTGGTTCCATTACCGGTTGAAAATATCGATACAGACCAGATCATTCCCGCCCGATTTTTAAAAGCTACTACAAGAGATGGTTTTGGTAAAAATCTTTTTCGCGACTGGCGTTACAAGGATGACGATGAAAATCAACCCAATCCTGGTTTTATCCTGAACAATCCAACGTACAAAGGGAACATTTTAGTGGCGGGCAAAAATTTTGGTTGCGGCTCAAGTCGCGAACATGCTGCATGGGCTATTAAAGATTATGGTTTCCAGGTAGTAGTGAGTAGTTTTTTTGCAGATATTTTTTCAAACAATGCCTTGAATAATTTCCTGCTGCCAGTGAAAGTGAGCGATGCATTTTTAGAAAAAATATTTAACCGCGTTAATGAAAATCCAGCTCAGGAAATTACCGTGGACCTGGCAAGCCAAACCATTTCTATCGATGAGGAGACAAGAGAAATATTTGAAATCAACCCTTATAAAAAGGAATGCCTCCTGAATGGCTTTGACGATATTGATTACCTATTGAATATGCTGAATGAAATAGAAACATTTGAAAAATAACAGGCGAATAAAAGAATCATTATGAAAAAAAATATTGCAGTAATAGAAGGTGACGGGATAGGCCCGGAAGTTACCGCACAAGCATTGAAAGTTTTGGAAGCTATTGCCACTGAATATGGACATGAATTTCAATTTACCAAATGCCTGATGGGTGCCGCAGCAATCGATGCTACGGGATCTCCCCTGCCCGATCAAACCATAGAAACCTGCCTGGAAAGTGATGCCATTTTATTGGGAGCCATTGGTCATCCTAAATACGATAATGATCCAACAGCTACTGTAAGGCCAGAACAGGGTTTGCTTAAACTTCGGAAATCATTACAACTTTTTGCCAATATAAGACCGGTAACGACTTACGCCTCATTACAACATCTTTCACCGCTGAAATTAAAAAACCTGCAAGGTGTTGACCTGGTTATTTATCGCGAATTAACAGGCGGCATTTATTTTGGCAAAAAGAATTTGTCCGATGATGGAACAACGGCAAGTGATGAGTGTATTTATACTAAAGATGAAATTCTTCGGGTTGCCAAACTTGCATTTGAAAAAGCGAAGCAGCGGCGAAACAAATTAACCCTGGTTGATAAGGCCAATGTATTGGAAACTTCCAGGCTCTGGAGAAAAACGGTGCAGGAATTATCGGCTCAATTTCCTGATGTAGCTGTGGATTTTTTATTTGTTGATAATGCCGCTATGCAACTCATCGTCAATCCAAAACAATTTGATGTTATCCTGACAGAAAATATGTTTGGCGATATTTTAAGTGATGAAGCCAGTGTGATCAGTGGTTCACTGGGATTGTTGCCTTCATCATCCATTGGTAATTCTTCCGCATTATTTGAACCTATTCACGGATCATATCCGCAAGCTGCAGGAAAAGACATTGCAAATCCTGTAGGCTCTGTGCTCTCCGCCGCATTGATGCTTGATTATTTTGGGTTAAAAGATGAAGCAGATATGGTAAGATCTTCCGTTGAGTGGGCATTAAGCCATGGATTTGTAACTAGGGATATTGATGATGTAAATTATTATTCAACCAGTACTATCGGAGACCTGCTGGTTGATTGTATAGATAACCGGAAAGCTTCTGATATCAATAAGAATTATGTGGCCTTAGGTAAGTCTACCATTATTTAAAAGTGATGTTGGATTAAAAAAGTTCTTTGTTTTCTTTTAATGACTTTGTATATTCGTCCTGTTTCACTTTCATAATGAACAATAACAGGACAAATATCATCACAGTGCTAACGCAATTTATTATTGTGATCGTCATTATTATTATTCCTGCGCTAAATGGAGGTGGATGACTATTTTAAATTATTAATAAAATATACGACCCGCCTTCAAAAGAGGCGGGTTTTTTTATGTTCAATTAATCAAGATCTATGTACTACAATAACAACACAATTATTTATTACGACGGAAAAATGGTGAAAGCCGTTGAAGCTGGTACTGACCTGTATGGCCAGACATTACATTATGGCTATGGTGTTTTTGAAGGCATTCGCTCCTATCAAACAGCAAATGGCCCAAGAATATTTAAACCCACAGAACATTATGAGCGACTGATTCGCAGTTGCCAATTACTGAATATCCCTTTCTCTTATACAGTTGAAGAACTGACAAAGATCACCTACGATGTATTGCAGCAAAATAATTTCACGGAAGCTTATATCCGGCCATTGGTTATTTGTCCGCCCAATATGTCACTTCACCAGCCACAATCATCCACGTTGGTGATTGCTGCCTGGCAATGGGGCAGTTACCTGGGAGAAAAGTTATTACGATTAAAAATTTCTCCGTTCTGCAGGCCACACCCACGATCAACATTTGTAGAAGCAAAAGCCTGCGGGCACTATGTCAATTCAACCCTCGCATGTTCAGAAGCAAAAGCCAGTGGATACGATGAAGCTTTGTTACTGGATCATGAAGGTTTTCTTGCTGAAGGTCCTGGCGCTAATTTGTTTTTTGAAAAAGATGGAAAACTATTAACACCACAAAGAGGGAATATCCTGGCAGGTATTACCCGTATAACGGTAATGGATATATGCAAAGAATTAAATATTCCCGTTGAAGAAGGAAAATTTACTACCGATGATCTTTTGAAAGCAGACAGTGCTTTTTATTGTGGTACCGGTGCAGAGATCAATGGTATTCAATCAGTGAACGAAACAGTATTTCCTAAAAACTGGAATGATAGTTTAGGCAAAAGAATTCAGGAATCTTATATGAAACTGGTGAGGGAAGAATCTTTTAAAAATTTACTCAGCGTAGCTTAATGGAACTGAATAAGTATTCAAAAACAATTACACAGGACAGCACCCAACCTGCGGCACAGGCAATGTTATTCGGCATCGGACTAACGGATGAGGATATGCGTAAAGCACAGGTGGGGATCGTGAGTATGGGATATGATGGCAACACCTGCAACATGCACCTGAACGACCTGGCTAAATTGGTGAAACAGGGTGTTTGGGATAATGATTTGGTTGGATTGATTTTCAATACCATCGGGGTCAGTGATGGCATCAGTAATGGAACGGATGGCATGCGCTATTCACTGGTAAGCCGCGATATCATCGCGGATTCCATTGAAGCCGTTTGTGGCGCACAATATTATGACGGATTGATCGCATTGCCGGGATGCGATAAAAATATGCCTGGTTCCATCATTGCAATGGGCAGGCTGAACCGCCCTGCAATCATGGTATATGGCGGTACAATTGCACCCGGCCATTATAATGGCCAGGATCTCAATATTGTTTCTGCATTCGAGGCGCTGGGTCAAAAACTGGCAGGCAACCTGGATGAAAATGACTACTTACAGATCATCAAACATTCCTGTCCCGGTGCGGGTGCTTGCGGTGGCATGTATACAGCCAACACCATGGCCAGTGCCATTGAAGCATTGGGTATGAGTTTGCCCTACTCTTCCAGCAACCCTGCATTAAGTAAAGAAAAACATGATGAATGTTTAGCTGCGGGGAAAGCCATTCAATATTTATTACAACAGGATATCAAACCATCTGATATCATGACACGTAAAGCATTTGAAAACGCTATTACGGTGATCATAGTTTTAGGCGGCAGTACAAATGCCGTGTTACACCTGATTGCCATGGCAAAAAGTGTGGACGTTGCATTAACACAGGATGATTTTCAAACGATCAGTGATCGTGTACCGATGCTGGCAGATTTTAAACCAAGTGGAAAATACCTGATGCAGGATCTGCACCAGCATGGTGGTGTTCCTGCAGTAATGAAATATTTACTGCAAAAAGGTTTTTTGCATGGTGATTGTTTAACGGTAACAGGTAAAACACTAGCAGAAAATCTTGCCAATGTTCCTGATCTTGATTTTGAAAAACAAAAGATCATTCTCCCTGTTGAATCACCACTCAAAGCAACAGGACATTTACAAATATTATATGGCAATCTTGCACAAAAAGGAAGTGTCGCAAAAATTACGGGTAAAGAGGGTGAAAAATTTGTTGGATCGGCCCGGGTATTTAATGGAGAATTTGAATTGATCAATGGTATTCATTCAGGAAAAATAAAACATGGTGATGTTGTTGTTATCAGGTATGTAGGACCAAAAGGCGGGCCGGGTATGCCGGAGATGCTTAAACCCACGTCCGCTATTATTGGCGCAGGTTTAGGGAAAACGGTTGCACTGATAACTGATGGCCGGTTCAGTGGAGGCACACATGGTTTTGTAGTAGGACATATCACACCGGAAGCATATGATGGTGGTGTTTTGGCTTTAGTGAATGATGATGACATTATAGAACTGGATGTAGCTTCAAACACTATTCATTTGAAAGTACCCGATGATGAAATTGAAACCCGCAGGCTGGCCTGGATACAACCTCCATTAAAAGCAAAAAAAGGTGTGTTGTATAAATATGCACAACATGTAAAAGATGCGAGTGAAGGTTGTGTAACGGATGAATGAAAAACGCTTATCATTATTTCTGTGATGAAATAACAAATACAAAAAGGACAAAAGATGGAAACATTGCAACAAATAGTAAAAGAAAAAACACCGGAACTGGCAAAATCAACTACCCCGGCAAGTATTGAAATTTCCGGCTCCCTGGCGGTGCTGGATGCATTGTTGAAAGAAAAAGTGGATACCGTATTTGGTTACCCCGGTGGTGCCATCATGCCATTATACGATGCATTGTATGATTACAATGAACCTTTGAATCATGTATTGGTAAGACATGAACAGGGCGCTATACATGCGGCACAGGGATATGCAAGGGTATCCGGGAAAACGGGTGTTGTGTTTGCCACCAGTGGTCCTGGTGCAACAAACCTGGTAACTGGTTTGGCTGATGCAATGATAGATAGTACTCCTTTGGTTTGTATCACAGGACAAGTGTTTGCTCATTTATTAGGCACCGATGCTTTCCAGGAAACTGATGTTATCAATATTACAACGCCCATTACAAAATGGAACTACCAGGTTACGGATGCGGAAGAAATTCCTTCGGTATTAGCAAAAGCATTTTTTATTGCTGGTAGCGGCCGCCCAGGACCTGTTTTGATTGATATAACCAAGAATGCACAATTACAGAAATTTAATTATGAAGGTTATACCAAATGCAATCATATACGCAGTTACCGTCCAATACCAAATATTCGCAAAGAATATATTGAAGAAGCTGCGGCATTGATCAATAACGCAAAAAAACCATTCGTGATTTTTGGCCAGGGAATTATCCTGGGGAAAGCGGAAAAAGAATTCAAACAATTTATTGAAAAGGCAGGCTTACCTGCAGCCTGGACAATACTTGGTATGAGTGCCATTCCTACTGATCATCCTCTTGGTGTTGGTATGCTGGGCATGCATGGCAATTACGGACCAAACGTTTTAACCAATGAATGTGATGTATTGATTGCCGTGGGTATGCGCTTTGACGATAGGGTTACAGGACGTTTGGATAAATATGCCAAACAGGCTAAAGTTATTCACCTGGATATTGACCCGGCAGAAATTGATAAAAATGTAAAAACAACGGTACCCGTTTGGGGAGATTGTAAAGAAACACTTCCCCTGCTTACTGCATTGCTGGATAAAAAAGAACATACAGAATGGTTGCAGCAATTTCATGATTATAAAAAGAAAGAAGAAGAAACATGCATTCAACCTGAATTACATCCTTCATCCGAACAATTGAGTATGGGTGAAGTGATCAACCTGTTGAATGAAACTACAAAAGGCGAAGCGGTCATCGTTACAGATGTTGGTCAACACCAGATGGTAGCTTGCCGCTATGCAAAATACACCCAAACAAAAAGCAATATTACTTCAGGTGGATTGGGAACCATGGGATTCGCTCTTCCTGCCGCTATTGGTGCAAAGTTTGGTGCACAACACAGAACGGTTGTGGCAGTTATCGGAGATGGCGGTTTTCAAATGACTTTGCAGGAACTGGGTACCATTATGCAAACCGGGGTGGACATTAAGATTATTATTTTAAACAACCAGTTCCTCGGCATGGTAAGACAATGGCAGGAATTGTTCCAGCAAAAAAGATATTCATTTACTGATATCATGAGCCCTGATTATGTTGCATTGGCAGCAGCTTATAAAATCAGCAGCAACAAAGTAACGGAGAGGGATAAACTAAAATCAGCCATTGACACGATGCTTGATCACAAAGGGTCATACTTGTTGGAGATTATGGTTGGGAAAGAAAACAATGTTTTCCCGATGGTTCCGCAAGGGTGCAGTGTAAGCGAGATCAGGCTATCATAATTTATCACAAATAAAAGTAGAACATGCGACAAGAATATACCATAACCGTGTACACCGAAAACCAGATTGGTTTACTGAATCGTATTGCCATTATTTTTTCAAGAAGAAAAATTAATGTGCATAGCCTGAATACTTCACCCAGCGAGGTTGAAGGAATACATCGCTTTAATATAGTGATTGAAGAAACAGAAGATGTGGTCAGGCAATTAAGCAGG
Source organism: Chitinophagaceae bacterium (assembly GCA_036675565.1). Lineage (GTDB taxonomy): Bacteria > Bacteroidota > Bacteroidia > Chitinophagales > Chitinophagaceae > JACCYQ01. Next base: position 2,126 of record JAKFER010000311.1, on the reverse strand, counting down.
CAGATTGAAAAGCAGGTAGAGGTTTTGAAAGTTTATTACAATACCAATGAAGAGATCATCTGGCAGGAAATGGCCTTGTATAAAGTATCAACTGATGAAATTGCAGAAAAGGTTAAGGTTGAACGATTACTCAGGGAATATGGAGCAAGAGTAGTTGCTATTCGAAAGGATTTCACCGTTTTTGAAACAACCGGGCAAAGAGAAGAAACCAACAGGCTGATTAAAATTCTTGAACCCCTGGGACTGATTGAATTTGTGCGCAGCGCAAGGATTGCTATTATCAAAGACAGCAAAGGCTTCCATGAAAAGGTGAAGGAATTTGAAGCCCGTGAACCTTCTGCTGAAGTAGTGGAAAATGAATACCTGGATAAGAAGGAAGAGATTTTTACGATGTAGTAGGAAATGTAAAATACAAAATGAAAAAAAATTATTTATGATAATAAAGCATCGGGCTTAATTGCTCAAATAAATTCTGAACGATGAAGTGAGTGATCCCGAGATCCGAACCTGATAAATCATGTCCTCGTCGGGACAGGCACAACAGACGATGAATTGAATTATGAAGCTGGAAAAATAAAAAATTAAACTAATTAAAGTGTTTTCGATTATAGAAACACGCAACTTTTGAATTTTAACTTTTAAATTTTAAATTAATTATCATGGCACAATTAAATTTTGGTGGAGTAACTGAAAACGTAGTAACCAGGGAAGAATTCCCGCTTTCAAAAGCGCAGGAAGTGTTGAAAGATGAAGTAGTAGCTGTGATCGGCTATGGCGTACAGGGTCCGGGCCAGGCATTAAACCAAAAAGATAACGGGATCAATGTGATTATAGGTCAGCGCAAAAATTCAAAGAGCTGGGATAAGGCTGTGAAGGATGGATTTGTTCCCGGTGAATCATTGTTTGAAATTGAAGAAGCGCTGGAAAAAGGAACCATCATTTGCTATCTATTAAGCGATGCTGCTCAGATTGCATTATGGCCAACGGTTAAAAAACATTTGACACCAGGAAAAGCCCTATATTTTTCTCATGGTTTTGGAATTACTTACAATGACCAGACAGGTATTGTACCTCCCAAAGATGTTGATGTTTTTTTAGTGGCACCAAAAGGTTCGGGAACTTCCTTACGTCGCATGTTTTTACAAGGCCGAGGGTTGAACAGCAGTTATGCCATCTTCCAGGATGCAACAGGAAGAGCATTCGAAAGAGTTGCCGCATTAGGAATAGCCATTGGGTCAGGATATTTATTTGAAACCAATTTCAAAAAAGAAGTTTACAGTGATCTTACAGGTGAAAGAGGTACGCTGATGGGTGCTATCCAGGGAATTTTTGCCGCTCAATATGAAGTTCTTCGTTCGAAAGGTCATTCTCCTTCAGAAGCTTTCAATGAAACCGTTGAAGAACTTACTCAATCATTGATGCCGCTGGTTGCAGAAAATGGAATGGATTGGATGTATGCCAATTGTTCGACTACTGCTCAACGTGGTGCACTGGATTGGTGGAAAAAATTCAGGGATGCTACTGCTCCCGTGTTTAAAGAATTGTATGAAAGTGTTGCTGAAGGTAAAGAAGCCGCCAAATCCATTGAAAGTAATAGTAAGCCGGATTACCGTGAAAAGTTGGAAGAAGAATTAAAAGAATTACGTGAGAGTGAATTATGGCAGGCAGGTAAAACAGTAAGAAGCCTTCGCCCGGAAAATCAACCTCCTGCTTCAAAAACAGAAACAGGCAAAAAACCGGCATTGGAGACGGCCCAATAATTATGCAGGATCTTAAATCGCAATATAAGCCAGTGGCGCCATCATCAAAAACAAAAAGCCCAAGGGAACTTGATTTTGAAACCGCTGCCGAACGATTGAAAGGTGTTATTTATCATACACCTTTATCCTATAATAAAAACCTGAGCAGGAAATATAACTGTGATGTATACCTGAAAAGAGAAGATCTGCAGGTTGTACGGAGTTATAAATTAAGAGGCGCTTATAATATGATGCGTTCACTACCCAAAGAGCAGCTAGAAAATGGCGTTGTTTGTGCCAGTGCAGGAAATCATGCACAGGGTTTTGCATACAGTTGTAAACTGCTGGGCATAAAAGGAGTTGTTTTTATGCCGGTGATCACGCCTT
>JAKFER010000074.1:0-16823 GCA_036675565.1 Chitinophagaceae bacterium | reverse complement strand
TGGCCTTCCAGTTAATGGTTCTGTAGTCATCCCCTCTTACATATTCTTTAATTTGTTCAAACTCCATACTGTGACCTAATTTTCGAATTCGCTTCATCCCTGCTTCCTGTAAATGATTACTGGTAGCCAGCAATTGGTACCTGCGCATTTGCTGGTATGATGGATATACAATAATGGATTGTGAAACAGGAAATATAAAACGTCTTTTAACCAAACGCAAAGGGCCATTTGCATAGAGATTAATTTTACCAAATTCAAATGTTCCCCTTTCTGTTGGTTTAAGATAATATTCCAGGTTTTGGGTTTCATTTTTTTCCAATTCAATTTTTCTTTCCCAGTTTCTTTCCTGGAATTGAAAAGGAATTTCATCTACCAGAGTAAGTTTTATCTTAAACCCATAACCATTTGTTATCACCACTCCTACTTTATTGTTATCACCCAGGCTAAATCTTTCTGTCATTTCCCTGTGCGCCAGCAAAGCATTACGTTGCCCGAAAAGCAGAATGGCATCTAAACTCATTGCAATACCCAGTAATACCAGCAGTAAAATGGCCAGCGTAAATAAAAACGGGAAAAAATAACTTAGCACAAACAGGATAGCAGCTAAGCCAGCCACATAATATGCTGCGTTTTGCAAATAAAATGATTTATGCATAAGGATTCCCGTTAGTTTTACCTTTACCTTGGAATATCCATAGAATGAATGATCTGACGGATCACTTCATCTTCGCTTACCCCTTCCATTTCTTTATCTGGTGTTAATAATATGCGATGCCGCAGAACGGGTGTAACTACATCGAGGATATCTTCCGGTGTTACAAAATCACGCCCCTGTAAAGCAGCCATGGCTTTTGATGCATTCATAATGGCCAGGCTTGCACGGGGAGAGGCACCCAGGTAAATAGATTTATGATGCCTGGTCTGGTGAACCAATCGGGCAATAAACTGTAATAATTTTTCTTCTATGACCAATGTCTTTACCTGCTTTTTGATTTCGTTCAGCTGGTTTGCATCTAAGACCGGTTCTACCTGGTCCATCACAACGGCATTACCCAATTCATGAAATCTATTGAGGATCTGCAACTCTTCTTCTTCTGAAGGATATGGCACAACGATCTTAAAAAGAAAACGGTCCAACTGCGCTTCGGGCAAGCGATAGGTGCCCTCATGTTCAATCGGGTTTTGGGTTGCCAACACCATAAAGGGTTGCTCCATTAAATAAGTCTTACCATCAATCGTTGCCTGCCGTTCTTCCATAATTTCAAACAAGGCTGATTGGGTTTTTGCTGGTGCCCGGTTAATTTCATCAATCAAAATAATATTACTGAATACCGGACCTTTCTTAAAATCAAATCCATTAATGGCAGGATCAAATACAGGTGTTCCCAAAACATCACTCGGCATTAAGTCCGGGGTAAATTGAACCCTTGAAAAACCTGCATGCAATGAACGGGCAATTAATTTTGCAGTCAGTGTTTTAGCTATGCCCGGCACGCCTTCAATTAAAACATGACCATCAGCTAACATAGCGGTGAGTATGAGTTTCACCATTTCGTCCTGGCCAATGATCACTTTCTTAATCTGGTTTCGGATATCCATCACAGCCTTGTTTAATGCAGTGAGGTCGGTACGTTGTTCAAAAATTTGATCTTCCATGTATCAGGTATTTTTATAAAACTTTTCAAGTTGTTTATGAAAGGTAGCCAGTTGATTTTCAGAGATGGCAGGCGAAGTTTCAATAAATATGATAAACTCCGTTAAATCCTTTATTTCGTGTTCCGGGTATCCCGTTTTTTGATGAAGTGATTTAACAAATTCGTCATTCAAAGTCTGTGTACGGATGTAAAATTGATTGCGTACATGATCAAGAAAATACTGCGCCATTTTATGTGCGAGATTTTTATGATCAGCCTTTTCATGATACAATCGCCCCATTGTTTTAATAAATTCAAGAGAATCATTCTGCATTTTTGGAATTACGGGTATCAATCTTTGCTTCCGCCTGCTTTCCATTAAAACAAAAACCAGTAATGCAACTATTGCCGTAATTAAACCAGCCTTCAACCCGGGATATTGAAATAAAACACTTAACCACCCTGGTTCATCTTCCTGGTTATTGCCCCATTGCTTATGCAGGTAATACTCATCCCAAATAATCACTTCTGTATCTGGCGACAAAACAGAAAGCACCTCATCATAATAATCCTTATTATTCTTATGCAAGATGAAATAATTACTGAATGCCAGGGGAGCCAGGTGCAGAAATACATTTCCTTTACCGGTTTGGAACCGAACAAAATTCGGATCACCTTCTTCATCAACAGAAAGTATCTGGGTAATTGAACTGTCAACCTGGTAAAGATAGGTATCGAATTTTCGACCAGGATAGGCAGCTGATATATTTTTGGAAAAGGCAGGTTTGTTTAATGTAAGCTTTAATGAATCTTTCTGATCTATTGCATCAAATGAGAAACTGCTTTTAGTTTTAAATGCTTCCATTGCTGTTAATGAAAGTCTTCTTGAACTGATAAATATGTCATTCCCTTTATTGGCAAAATCAATAAGATCGAGCATTTCATCTTCATCTGCCAAAAACTGTGGTGAAATAATAACAAGTGCCTGGCGGTTTTTTTCATTCTTAAACCAACCTCCCTCTCCCGGGAATGACCTGTTCAATAAAATTTCAGCTTTTGGAAACAACCATTTAAGATTTTCAAAAGCAACATAGGACCCGTATGGAATTTTATCTGTTTTCCTTAAGGTTACCCGGTCTTCAAACCGTGGCGCTCTATTCCTTGCATTGCCAATAAGCAACATAACTACGGCTGCTACTAATAAAGCGAAAATGATATATGGAAATATTTTTTTCACGCTTAATTAATTTGCCCATTAAAGCTTTCAAATTTATTTTTTATCTGCGTGAACTGGTTGTTACCGGGTTGCCATTTACCATACCATGTATATTCATAAAATTTTACCAGGTCGTTAAAAGCGGGTGCATAATGCGTTCCATATAATTGCATCCGGTAATCAAGATTGGTTAAGTCCTGTTGGTAATTAATTATTTTTTTTTCATCCATTCTTTTTAAAAGTTGTAAAAACATCAACCTGATTGCCAGGCGATAGTTTTCTGAGTTTAATGCCTTATCGATTTCTGTTTTATAATTGATCTCAAAAATATTTGTTGTAATATGATCTCCATCATGGTCAATAAATTTAGATGCTGGTCTGAAAAGAGAAATATTGCTGCTTGATAAATACCAAACCAGCACAGAAAAAAACCCTAGAATGATGATAATCCATACCAATGTTTGAAACCATTGCTTATTTACCAGTTTGTTAAAAAAACCAGGATCCTGGTTTTCCTTTATCGCCTTTTTCGGGCGGGCATTTTTAGCCAGATCTGCATACCAGAAAGCTTCGTCCTTTTTTAATGAATCAATAATGCCAGATGGAATATGACGGGTAGATAATGAATCGGCAGGATAAGCTATTCCTGTGATATTATTAAAAATCGTATCCGGCATCCATGATTCCTCAACTTCCACATAAGAGGAATCCACCAGGTCGGCTGTGGTAATAGAATCCTGTTGCTGCTGCGCATGAATTTTATCACACAAAAAAAATAAAAGGCTGGCAATAAGAAAACTTCGGATATACGATGACGTTAAAATATGATACATCAAATTTCCTCCTGCTTTTTTTCCAATGCAAGGCGCCGGGAAAGTCGGATTGGATAAATAATAAAATATCCTACCAGGAAAGCCAGTGAAAGCAATAGTATGGATACACTGAAAAAAATGGGCATCTTGTAATGCCGGGTAACATATCCTTCAAAAAAAGCTGCTAATATAAAAATGGGAACCAGGCCAACAACCATTTTAACGCCATCCTTTGTTCCTTTTTTCAATGCATCCAACCTGGAGTGAGTGCCTGGAAATAAAAAACTGGTACCCATTACAATTCCTGCCGAACCCGCAAAAATGATCGCGGCAATTTCAAGTGTTCCATGAATAAAAACTGTTAATACCGATTGCAGCCCCAACCCTCTTTCAAAAAAGAATTGTTCAAAAGCTCCTATTCGTATGGCTTCTTTGACTATGGAACTGATGGTTAATATGCCAAAAAATATTCCTTTGGCAAAGTACATAAAGGAAACCATGATGTTGTTGATCATGATACCCATCCAGGTTAAAAAAGCACTGCCCGATTGGTAAACTCCAAATGGATTTCCTTCTTCAATATTTTTCTCCGTCATATCAACATAACCATTCCCTAAAACCTGGCGCACAAATAATTCGTCATTTTTGGCAGAGAAGAATCCAACAGCAAAAAATATAGCAAACAGGATAAAAGTAAAGATGATGATTTTATAATGGCGATGAATAGTCATCGGAAGATCAACCTTCCAAAAGGAAACCAACCTGTTGGATTCCTCTTTCCTGTTTTGATAAATACTTAAATAAAAACGGGCTGCTAATGAATTGATGAATTGAGTAACCTTGCTGCTGGAATAAAAAGTTTTTGCATAGGCAAGGTCATCAACCAGGCGGATAAAGTCCTTCGCCATATCATCGGCATCAGCGGGTGGCGAATCCTGCAATCTCTCCCAGCGCTTTTTATTTTTTTTGATAAATAATGCTTCTCTCAAATCCTGGCTTTAATGTTGTAAAATAATACATTTTACCAAGGTGTATAGTAACGCGTTTAATTTTGCTGAAATAATTGTTTAATTTTCAGGTCAAGTTTTATGACAGCCATTAAAATTCCTACCAGCTTTAATATTCACCTGGATTTTGAGATACCCCCATTTCATAAAAGGCTTCTTGCGTGGATCATTGATCTTTTTATACAGATCTTCTACCTGATCATCGCCAGTAGAATTTATAATGAAATTTATGAAAACTCAGGTTCATCTTTCAGTAATCCATACGATACCTGGGCTATAGGGCTGATGATCACACTACCCTTCTTCATATATCATGTAGTGATGGAAATTACCATGAATGGACAAAGCGTGGGAAAAAAAATAATGCGGCTGAGGGTAGTCAATGAAAACGGAGGGAAAGCCAGCATCAGCCAGTTTATCATACGCTGGCTTATCCGTACTTCTGATTATATGATTTTAATGGTGATCATTTATGCTCCATTATATGGGCCTTATGTACTTTATGCACTTTTAGGAAGTATTTTAATGTTAATCGTGGATGTAACAATGGTAACCACTTCAAAAAAAGGACAACGAATCGGTGACTTATTGGCACATACCATTATCATCAGTACAAACACTAAAAAAAGTATGGATGATACAATTTTCCTGGAAGTAGAAGAAACCTATGTTCCTTCGTTTCCACAGATCATGCAATTAAGTGACCGGGATATCAACTCCATCAAACACATTCTTGATACAGCTAATCTTTCAGGCGATTTCGGACTGGCAGAAATGGCCAGTGAAAAGATTAAGAATCACTTAAAAATTACAACTTCTCTTTCTCCTTTTGAATTTTTGAAAATTCTATTGAAAGATTATAATTACCTCTCCGTTAATTGAACTTAATAATTTGCTTTTCACGGTAAATTTTATTTCAACGAAATGTTAGCAAAAAAAAATCGCAGAGACAGATGTCCCTGCGATGAAAAAAGAATATATAAATTAACCCATTGCTGCTGCACCAACCAATGCGATCAACAGAATAATTGCATAAATGGAGATCATGATGATGGTAACGATTCCAAAAAAGCGAAACATCGATTTCAAATTTTGAAAAGATGTATTTAAAGCCGTTTGGTCATTAGATGAAAGAGCGACTTTCATTTTGTTTGCAAAACGAAACAGGAATAAACATGGAATAAAATAAATGACTGCAATGATCACATAGAAGAATGCCATTGCAGGTCCCATGGCTGAAGACATTCCGCCAAGGCCTTCTAATTCATCCGAAGTTGCAAACATTGAAAAAATGCTTCCGGCAAAAAAGCCTATTAAGACGATGAGTCCGCACATTACAAAGCCCACAATTGAAAGGAACCGTGCCCAGCGGGCGGTATCAGCAAGATCGCTCTTGTTGTTTTCATTAATAGCCAGTCCGAATAACGAAGATGATTCTGAGAATTGATTTTCCATTATTTAGTTAAGTTTTAGTTGTCCTAAAAATAGTGGCACGCATCTACATATGCAAATATTACCGTTTAATAATGTTCACATAATATAATTGTAAGATCAATTCGTAAAGACAAATGATTAATATGCCCGTGCAAAAAGTACCCGTTGGGTTGATGGATTGCCCGTTAAAATACAATTCCCATTCTCCATTGTATTATTCAAAGGAATACAACGGATAGTGGCTTTGGTTTTATCTTTGATCGCGTCTTCCGTTTCTGCTGTACCATCCCAATGAGCGGATATAAAACCACCTTTTTCATCCAGCAGTTTTACAAACTCATTCCAATCATTTGCAGGAGTTATATGTTCCTGCTGGTATTGCTTAGCCTTATTAAACATGCTTTGCTGAATATCATCCAGCAATATTGAAATATGTTCCGCTAAACCATCAAGGCCAATACTTCTTTTTTCTTTGGTATCACGCCTGGCTAATTCAACAACGTTATTTTCAAGATCTCGTGCACCTAAAGTGATTCTTACAGGTACCCCTTTCATTTCATATTCAGCAAACTTCCAACCCGGGCGGTTATTATCATTATCATCATACTTTACCCGGATACCAACATCTTTAAGTTGTTTGATTAACTTATCGGCTACTTTATCCACCCTCGCTTTTTGATCATCACCTTTAAAGATTGGAACAATAACAACTTGTACCGGGGCAATTTTTGGAGGCAGAATTAAACCCTCATCATCACTATGTGCCATAACCAATGCACCAACCAACCGGGTACTTACGCCCCAACTGGTGGCCCAAACATATTCCTGTTTGTTTTCTTTACTTAAAAATTTTACATCGAATGCTTTGGCAAAATTCTGTCCCAGGAAATGCGATGTTCCTGCCTGCAATGCTTTTCCATCCTGCATTAAAGCTTCAATGCAATAGGTGTCTTCTGCGCCGGCAAATCTTTCACTGGCCGTTTTTACACCGCGAATAACCGGTAGCGCCATGTATTCTTCGGAAAACTGTGCATATACTTCCAGCATCTGGCGGGTTTCTGCTACGGCTTCTTCGGCAGTTGCATGGGCGGTATGCCCTTCCTGCCACAGGAATTCCGCGGTTCTTAAAAATAAACGGGTACGCATCTCCCACCTCACCACATTAGCCCATTGGTTAATCAGCAATGGAAGGTCACGATATGATTTAATCCAATCTTTATATGTGTTCCAGATAATTGCCTCACTGGTTGGACGAACGATCAGTTCCTCTTCCAGTTTGGATTCAGGGTCAACCATCAGGGTTCCTTTTTTATCAGGATTTGCTTTTAAACGGTAATGTGTAACTACGGCGCATTCTTTGGCAAAACCTTCCGCATGACCTTCCTCTTTTTCCAAAAAACTTTTGGGAACAAATAATGGAAAGTATGCATTAACATGGCCTGTGTCTTTAAACATGCGATCCAGCTGATCACGCATATTCTCCCATAACGCATAGCCGTAGGGTTTAATCACCATACATCCTCTTACAGCTGAATAATCTGCCAAACCACCTTTTAGAACAAGGTCATTATACCATTGAGAATAATCCTGCGAACGCGAAGTAATTTCTTTACTCATTTTAAATTTATCTGTTTATTTTTTGCCTGTTGAAAGCTTAAAAACCGCTTTAAAAAGCCACCTTTCTTTACCATTTAGTTAACAGCAAATTTTGCATTTTTACATTGTGATGGCTAAGATGCAAGCGTCAAGGTTTGCATTCAAGTGGCACAAATGTAGTAACTTCAATTATAAACCGAATAAACTCATTGCCATGAAATCTTCAATTTTACTTTTGGCATTCGCTTCACTGGTTATCAGCAGTTGCACAACCGCATATAAAACTGGTCAAACCCCTGACGATGTATATTTTTCTCCCGAAAGACCCGCCAATGAATATGTAAGGGTTGAAAAAGAAAATGATCGTTACTATGAAGGTAGCGACGAATATTATGAGGACCGTTACCTGCGGATGAAAGTAATGAACCGCACCAGGTGGTCAAATTTGGATGATTACTATTATTACAACCGCTATAATTATTCTTACAACAATATTTATTACAACAACCCCTGGAATCCATACCATTACTGGAATCATTATTACAATCCATATAATACAGGTGTAATAATTGTTAATCCAAAAACCAGCACTACCAATGCTGGTCCGCGCAGAATTAACCTGAATGCTTATAATAACAGCCAGTTGTTGAATAAAAATTATTCAAATCCAAAAGTGCAGAATAATGCTGGTTACCGCCCATATACTCCATCATCTTCAAGAAACAATTCCCGGGCACGTAATGCAGATGCAGGAAGGGGCTTAAGAGACCTGTTTGGTAACAGCAACAGCAGCAGTAATAATAATTCAAACAACAATACCCCGTCACGCAGCAGCACAACAACCAGCAGCAGCAGTAGCAGTAGCAGCAGCAGTGGAAGTTCTGCTCCAAGAAGAAAGTTCTAGATTTAACAGGCAACGTTTTTCAATTTTTTAGCATATCGTTCCGATCACAGGGTTGGTCCCTGCAATAGCTTTGCCCTTTCCTGATGATCAGATAATCAAAAACCGTTTACCATCTTAAACAAATCAAATGACATCCTTCATTGTTTTAATACGCACATGGATAAATTCATATAACCTGACACTTAACAGAATCCCGGTTTTTGTAAAAAGAAAATCATCCCTGTTTTTGTTTGGTATTTTGATTACCACCAGCCATTTATATGCGCAGGAACCGGCAGATGCCTTACGTTATTCCTGGGTTGTACCAACGGGAACTGCCAGGCAACAAGCTATTGGTGGGGCTATGGGCTCTTTAGGAGGTGATATTACTTCGGCTTATGTAAATCCTGCCGGATTAGCCTTTTATAAGACCGGGGATTTTGTAATTACACCCGGTTTTAATTTATCCAGTAATAAAACCAGTTATTTAAATCGTACAGAAAAAGATAAAAAGAACAGTTTTAATTTAGGAACCACCGGAATAGTCCTGGGTGCAGGAGCTCGCCGGGGCGGCCAGGTTACCAGTTCTGCATTTGCTATTGCAGTAAACCGAAGTGCTAATTTCAATAACAGTGTATTATATCGCGGGCAAAACAATGCCACATCTTATTCTCAAAAGTTTTTAGAGGAGATCCGCAATGCTAATGAAGGTGATGCCAATAATGTTTCAGGCAATTATCCTTATGGAAGCAGTTTGGCTTTTAATACCTATTGGATAGATACAATTAGTGGCGGAACAAATGGAAACTTTGAATTTCAATCCAGGGCTCAAAACTTATTAGCTACGGGCTTAATCCAGGAAAACTATTTACAAACCACCGGAGGTATTACTGAACTTACTTTTGGTGGTGGTGCCAGTTTTAATGATAAAGTGTATGTTGGCGGTACATTGGGAATACCGTTTTTGCATTATGACCGCACATCAACATTTACAGAGGCTGATGCTACAGATAACTCCATGAACAAATTTAATTTCGCATCCATTGAAGAAAATCTTACTACCAAAGGGATCGGTTTAAATGTAAAAGCTGGAGTTATCTTTAAACCGGTTGAATTTATCCGGTTGGGTCTTGCTGTTCACTCCCCTTCTTTTTATAACATCACCGAAAGCTATGATGTATTTGTAGAAACTGATACTGAAAATTACCAGGGAATTTTAAACCAGGAGTCCAGTTCATTGACAGGAAATGTTTCTGATTTTAAGTATTACCTGATGACCCCATACAGGGTGATTGCCAGTGCATCATATGTATTGCGTGAAGCAGAAGATGTTCGTCGGCAAAAAGGATTTCTTACTGCTGATATCGAGTATATCAATTACAAAGCATCCTCCTTCAGTACCGATGCAGAAGCAGATAACAGCCAGTCAACAAAAGATTATTTCAGCGCATTGAACGATGTGATCGATAATACATATAAAGCCGCATTCAATTTTAAGCTCGGTGGAGAATTAAAATTTAATACAGTTATGGTACGTGCCGGCGCAGCTTATTATGGCAATCCCTATAAAAATTTAATTGGTGAAAAAGGGAATCGTTTCCTCTTGAGTGGTGGCCTGGGTTATCGTCATAAAGGGATGTTCATAGACGTTACTTATGTGCACAATATGACTAAAGATGTACATGTTCCTTACCGGTTAGAATCCGCACCCAATGTAATGGCCAATATCAGGAATACAACCGGCAATGCTGTCCTTACATTAGGCTTCAAGATATAATCCCTAAGAAACTGTATAAAATAAAAGGCATCAAATAATTGATGCCTTTTGCTTTTTTATTTGGGTTGAAGACGATAGATCGTCCCTGGATTCTCCACTGAAATATAGATGTATCCATCGTTGCCCATTTTTACATCACGTAAACGCCCGATATTTTCAAAGAGGATCGCTATATCGGTCACTTTATGTCCATCAACTTTACTAAGATTTAAATATTTAAATCGCAACGATCCGGATAAAATGTCGCCTTTCCATTTCTTGTATTTGTTGCTGTTAACAATCGTCATACCACTTGGGCCAATAGAAGGAATCCAATATAATAATGGTTGTTCCATTCCGGGCATAGCAGTTTTATCTGTGAAAGTGGTGCCGTTGTAATTGATGCCATATGAAATAACCGGCCAGCCATAGTTCTTTCCTTTTTGAACCAGGTTGATCTCATCCCCTCCCCGGGGGCCATGTTCATGAGACCATATCTCTCCGGTTTCCGGATGTTTTACCAAGCCCTGTGGATTGCGATGTCCATATGAATAAATCGATTTACGGGCATTGGCTGTATTTACAAATGGATTATCTGCGGGGATGCTTCCATCATCTTTTATGCGATGGATCTTTCCGGGATCATACTGCAGGTCTTGCGGATTTTGATTGTGGTTACCCCGGTCACCCACTGAAAAATAAAGCATCCCATCATTTCCAAAAACCATGCGACTGCCGTAATGATGACGAGTTTGTGAATAAGGAAAAGCTTCAAAAATAATTTTTTGTTGGGTGAGTTCGTCATTATCCAAAATAGCGCTCATGATGGCGGTTGTTGCCAGCGTTTTATCACCTTCAATTTTTGGTTTAGAATAGGATAAATAGATTAATTTATTCTTTTTGAAATCAGGATGAAGAATTACATCCATCAATCCACCCTGCCCTTCAGCAATCACTTCCGGAACGCCGGAAATCTTATTCAATTTATTGGGTTTAGAGAAACGATAAAGTTGCCCGGCTTTTTCTGTAAATAATATATCGTTATTGGGTAAGAATGCCAGGCCCCATGGCGATTTTAAACCTCCTATGACCGTTTCCAACTGTATATTCATTCCATCACCTGAATACGTTGTTTGTTGTTTTTCTTGTTTGGCAAAATCAAAGCGTTGAACATTCTTCAATCCTGCCAAAATATAATCTGCTAATTCATCTACTTCTTTATCGGTAAAAGCGGTGTCGAACCCAGGCATCCCATCATTAGGATAACCAATGTTAATAGCATGAACGAGGGATTTTTTATCGCTTCCATATTTCCATTTTCGGTCAACAAAAGCTTCCATTAATTCTCCATGGCAACTTGAGCAGTAGTTCTTATAATTTGCGGCAGGATCAGCAATGAATGAACCGGAAGAAAAAGAAACATGGACTTTTTCACCATAATATTTGTGAACCACCAGGATACCTGAAGTAAAAAAAATAGAAATAAAAAAGAGAACTTTGAACATACGTTTAGATTAATAAGTAATTGTTACTTAAAAATACTATAAACATGCTTATGATTCTACGTAAATGATAAAGACTTTGCCATTGCCAACTTAACTGACCACGTTATTTTTAATAGCAAACATCACCAGGCCTGCGGTATTTCTTACACCAATTTTATCAATGAGTCTTTGACGTATTCCCTCAACCGAACGAACACTTAAAAATATTTCCTTACCAATTTCGGCTGCCGTTTTTTCTTCACAAATCAACTTAAGTACTTCAAGTTCCCGTTCTGTAAGATCAATATCCTGGTTAAAAGAAGGTTTGAAATTGGCTTTATTAACAAGCTTTTTCAACAACGCTTTATTGACAAGATCGTTAAAGTAATATCCATTTTCATAAACGGCATAAATGGATTTACGGATTTCATCAGAATCAGCATTCTTTAATAAATATCCATTGGCCCCGTTTTCCATTAAATGAATGATGAATTTATCATCTTCATACATGGTCACAACTAAAACTTTTATGGTACTGAATTTTTTTCGAATGATCTTAGTGGCCTCCATTCCATCCATCAACGGCATTTTCAAATCCATGATGATCACATCTGGCAATTCTTTTTCGAAAGATGCCAGCAATTCTTCCCCATTATCAGCTTCTGTTATTACCTGCAGATTTTCATCAACAGCCAGTCCCACTTTTAATCCATCACGATAAATTTTGTAATCATCTGCAATGGCGATCTTAATCTTATTCATGGTTGCTGGTTTTATTTGGAATAATGATTTGAACCTTGCTTTTTCCATTTATTATTGAAAAATTAATAGATCCTCTTAAAAGAATTACCCGGTTTTGGATATTCTTTAAACCCAGTCCATCTTTTTTATAGCGTAAATCTTCAAATTGTTTTTGGGTGATTCCTAAACCATCATGTTCAATGGCAATAAGCAGATTTTCACTTTTCAGTTTTGACTCAATTTTAATTTGTTTTGGATGCGCATGTTTCAGAATATTATTCAACAACTCCTGGATCATCCTGTAAATGCTGATATCATTGTCTGCCTGCTGTGTTTTGTAATCCGGATCCAGGTCAGTTTCAACCTGTATCAATGTGCCCTTTACGGTCATATTAAAAAAGTGACGGATGGCTTCATTCAATCCAAATTCCTTTAAAATATTAGAATGAAGATTGTGCGAAATATTGCGAACCAATTTGAGTCCTTCATCCAGTAATTCCTTTCCCTTTGCATGTAATTCTTTATCTCGTTTATCCAGCGTTGCAGTTTTTATGTTTTCAATATGCAAACGGGATGAAGAAAGAATGGCGCCTACTTCATCATGCAAAGTTTCCGCAATCCGATGCCTTTCCATTTCCTCGCTGCGCACAGCCGCTTCAATTAATTGATTTTGCTGTTGCTCCCTGAGTGATTGTACCTCTTTCTGGTATTGGTATTTCTTTCGCTGGTTAAAAATGAATGCCAGTAAAAAACTCGTAAACAGCAAAAGCATCGCTGCAATAAATATGATCACCTGGAGTCTGATATCACTCATTGGTATAAAATGCTTTTGCAATAAACAGGCAAAAAATTAGAAATGCTGCTTTTTGAACTTCCCAGATGTCAATCACAAATTTGAGTTCTTCGTTTAGCAACCGGTCATAAAAAAGGTAAATAGGGAAACTAATAACCACAAAAATACTTAAACCGGTAACTACCCAGAAGTCTGGCATTTTAACGAATGAAGCCTGCTCATCTTTTAGCCGGAATAAATAAAATTGGAGGCAATAAAAAAGCAAAATCCCAGATTCCACTGTATGCAACCTGCTGCTGATTTTGGTTTGAAAGTAATCTTCAAAAAAAATAAAATTGATTACAACGAAAAAAATAAAAAGAAAAGGGATGATCAGTTTCACCCCTGATAAAAATGGTTGCTTTAAAAGAATAAAAAAAACACTGAAAAAAATTAACCTGATAATTGAATGAAAATTATAAACAGGATTATTATTATCAAATACAGTGTTTAAACCAAGTATTTCCCTTTTCCATATTAAGATGATAACAAAATTTAAAAACAATGCAATAAAAAGGTAAAAGATCACTGGCTGCACATAAACCGGTTGACTTGTTTTTTTTAAAAAAACAAAAATCGGAATTAACAAAGCCCATACTTCTAACCAAATTATTATATTTTGAAATACTGACGAAAAGCTCATATTGGTGGTTTCATATTATTCGTAACTGGTATGCGGATGTTTGGAATATACGTACGACTTCAAAATTTAGAGTCATAAATAGTTTTACAAAAAAGTCTATTCCCAGGAACGTGCAGGCGGTGCAGGTGGTGATGGATTAAGTGTTGCTAATTCCCCACTGTCATCAGACACTGTATAAGAAGCATGTGGATTTTGGGAAAATAGTTTTGGCGTTAAGGTGAAAGTTTTGTTTTCGCTTTTTCTCAGTTTTTTAATATCCTTTCTTCTTAATTCAAGATTGCCCAATGTAATGGGAAGTTCTAATTCAACATGTATCAAGTCCGCTGATTTTTCTATAGTTAGTTTTTCAGTTAGTTTCCATTCGCCTTTTTTACGTATTGCACCATAAGCAACCAGGCTAAATGTTTTTTCTCCATCCTGCCCCGGTTCAACTTCAAATTGGAAAAGAATTCTTCGGAGATTTTTAATATTAAAGCGTTCCCAGTTTAATGTGTGGACAGGTAAATGCAACTTGCGGGATTGATCTGTTGTCATGATAGAATGTTTATCTAATTAAATTTTTTATATGAAATAGCAAAAAATTTAAGCAGGTGGAGAAGGATTTATAATAATATCAGCAAAGGCTATTACGGGTATTTTGTATCCCATATAATTATCCTTATATGGAACCGGTATAAATTCAATTTGATTGCTATTAGTAAAAGCGCTTTCCAATAAAGAGGAAGGAATAGGCAAATTACCAAAGCAGGCTTTATCTCCTATTATTCTTTCAGTGTGACCGGATTTATTTTCTTGCAATCCAATTGGAGTATCAGGGTTAATTATTGTTGATCCACTCAATCCATAACAAATTAGTATGATCTCCTTTTTATTATTATCCTCCGGGTTTACTTGTTGAAATACAAATTGGTCACACTCTGAAAATAAATGGTTGATTTGATCTTTTAATAAGATCACTGACAAAAAATTTGTTTTCGCCATAAAAATTATTTTTAAGGTTAAATAATAAACCGGAGGAGGGAGTTTCCTGAAGGTGGAGAAATGCTACTCTTAAATTAAATTAGTTTTTTCAGAAACGCAAAAAATAATTTACCCATCATAAATATAAATGAAATGAATATGCGCAAAAAGCAATCATAAATTGCCTTGAAAATGGTTATACACAAAGGATATGCGCAAACGTAAATAAATCAGCTTATTATAATTTACGGATGTTCACTGTAGAGTTTAATTAATCTGTCATGTAAATAGTAAATCTAAATAAAAAAGGGTAATGCAATGCACTACCCTTTTTTGTTTGGTTGGTTTTTATTAAAATTTGATCAGTTTCACTGTTCTTTTATTAACGCCTTGTACAACTTCTATAAAATACATTCCTGCCTTTAACTCATTGCCAAAACTGGTAGTTTGTCCTGCAACACTTTTCATAGATTTAACCAATTGTCCCGTACTATTAAATACTTTGACTTGTACATCCGTTTTATCCAAACTGCTTACCAGTAAATTGAAAGATGACTGGGTAGGATTGGGGAATAGTTTAATGCCAAATGTACCATTTGCTTCCGTGATAAATTCCAGGTCTTCTTTTATACCTTGTTTTGTGGCTGTAATAATTACTATATCACTTCCATCTCCAACAGTTGTTTGTGGATCATCAGCATCACTGGCTCCGGGCTGGTTGTCATAAATAACTTCGCCGGTGTTTTTATTATAGATTTTCAACCGGATCTTATCTGTTCCGCTACCACCAATTTTGCCATCAATTATGGTCATGATAAAACCATATCCAGCCTTGTCTCCATTAATTTTACCGGTTCCTTTAAATTGTGCACGTGCATTGTTGATGACCAGGTATTCAAAATTAAGCGCATTGAATTCCAATGAACCTATTTTAAATTCCATTTGCGTTTCACCTTTAGGAGAAGTTGCTTTTTTGAAATAACTGCTGGCAAATCCAAAACTTACTTTACCTGTTGCATCAGGGTCAGCTTTTAATGCACCTTTCGGTGAAGCAAACCACCCGCCACCATAAGCATTGCCACCATTTGGATCGTAGATAACAACTATCGCATCCACATCACCATTAGTGTTGGCATAACTGGTTACACCCTCCTGGTCTTTTACATTCATCTGCAATTTGTAAACACCTGCAGTTGAAAATTTATAACTGCCGGTCACTTTGCCATTCTTTAAACCAGCCGGTTCAGTAACAATTCCTTTCACTGTGGTATTATCAATCATCCAGCTTGCTGTATGTGTGTTGCCTGGTTTGTCCCAGAAAACACCTTCGAGGTTAACGGTGGATCCTATTTTGTATGAGGCACCCGTAACAGGTGATTTGATATTGTGAGCAACTACTACCTGAGTTGTAACAATAACCGGATCATTACATCCATCATCCGCAGTTACTTTTATTTCATAGATACGTCCATCCCCATTAGCAGATCTTTCTGCTCTTAATTTTACATTAAAATTATCTGTTACCAGGAAGTCCTGATCAGTATCACCATCACTTGTACCATTATCTGGTTCATTGCTTTTTATACTTACTGCTACGGGTTTTACATAGCAATTATCAGTAACTGTATAATTGAGGAGTATGTCTTTCATTTTGTGATTTGGAGGCCACAGAGTACTTGGTGAAGCTGTTAGGCCTGAAATTACTGGTGTTGAACCATCATAGACAGTTATGATCTGAGTGCAAACAGCTACATTTCCATTTCCATCGGTTGCACTATAAGTACGCGTTAAAGTAAATCGGTTTGCACAGGTTTCATTTGATTTT
>JAKFER010000090.1:0-16842 GCA_036675565.1 Chitinophagaceae bacterium | reverse complement strand
TCGGTTCGTCACATCCTGGGGCTGGAGAAGGTCCCAAGGGTTCGGCTGTTCGCCGATTAAAGTGGCACGTGAACTGGGTTCAGAACGTCGCAAGACAGTTCGGTCCCTATCTGTGGTGGGCGCTAGGAAATTGAGAGGACATGACCTTAGTACGAGAGGACCGGGTCGTACGTACCGCTGGTGTATCTGTTGTGCCGCCAGGTGCAATGCAGAGTAGCTATGTACGGACAAGATAAACGCTGAAAGCATCTAAGCGTGAAACTTTCCTTAAGATGAGTTTCCTTTTAAGGGTCGTCAAAGACTATGACGTTGATAGGCTACAGGTGTAAAGATGGTAACATCAAAGCCGAGTAGTACTAATAGCCCGTATGCTTTAATTTTTTTATTTACTTCTTTCTGACAACCCCAATATGTTAATTTATTCAGTTGACTTGTAGAAAAGTTGACATGGTGAATGATTCTTTCATTCAACTTATCAACCCATTAAACCTTTCAACTTAACTCTTTATGGTGGTTTTACCGAGGGTGTTCACCTCTTCCCATACCGAACAGAGAAGTTAAGCCCCTCATGGCCCATGGTACTGGATTTAGTTCTGGGAGAGTAGGTAACTGCCATATTTATTTAAAAAGCCTTTCAGCTTATGCTGAGAGGCTTTTTTGTTTTTATACTTGTCTCGTCCTCAAATAGTTGACTATATTTCTTACATTTCTCTGTAGTCAAACAGTTCCATAATCTCACTCTTCCTTCGCCGGGATACAGCTACCTGCATTTCATTATTCAACCACAATATTCCTTCCTTATCAATTTTTTTTACATGCGTACTGTTTACCAGGTAGGATTTATGTACCCTGATAAAATGGTGTTCACTTAATACTTCTTCATATTCCTTTATTGTTTTGGCCACCAGTAATGGTTTCTGGTTGTCGAAAAAGAATTTTGTGTAATTGTTTTGCCCCTGCAGGCAAACAATATGTTTTAATTTAATAAGAAATACACCTTCTTTAACGGATATGGCTAGTTGAAAATCTGCTATGTCCTGTTGGTGAAGATTATACATCAGTGAACCAATCAACTTTTTTTGCGGGTGCAAATGATGATCCTGTTTGTTTGTGATATGCTTTTGAATGGCATCCTTTAATTCGTTTACATCAATAGGTTTTAACAGGTAATCCAATGCGCTAAAGCGAATGGCTTTTATTGCGTATTTATCATAGGCTGTTGTAAATATTACATCAAAATTCCATTCACCAGCCTTATTTAAAAAATCGAATGCATTCATTTCAGGCATTTCAATATCCAGCATGACCAATGTCGGCTTAAAAGAGGTAAGCAACTCCAGTGCATTGGATGGGTTGCTACTATAAACAATTTCTTTTTTATGTTTGATGTGCTTTTCCAGCAAGAATTTAAGAATATTTCCTGCTGCAGGTTCATCATCAACTATAAGTATCCTTATCATCCTTTAGGTATTAAAAAGTGTTATCAATGTCCATAGGTAAAGTTATAATTACGCTTGTACCAATGGATTTTTGACCCTGGTCATAATGATCAATGGTTTCAATCTGGGCCATGTTTGAGAATTGCTGATTCAATATTTGAATTCTTTTTTCGGATAACAATGTTCCTCTGCTGGCAAATTGATTGGCACCCAGTTTTTGTTCTTTAATCCATGCAGATCTTTTCCGTCCTATACCGTTATCTTCAATTATACATTGCATCATGTTATTTTCTTCCCTAAAAGAAAGTTTTAGTTTTTTGTTTCCTTCTTTATTAATTAAACCATGCCAGATAGCATTTTCTACAAATGGCTGTAATAAAAGAGAAGGTACCATCACATCATCAGTTTCAATATTATCGTTAACAACAATTTCATATGTAAAAGTGTGATTGAATCTTAATTCCTCCAGCGAAAGATAAAGTTGAATGGTTTCAAGTTCTTCATTTAAGGATATAAAATTTTTTTCTGAATGATTTAATACCAGGCGCAAAAGTTTTGAAAACCTGGAGAGGTATTCATACGCCGCATCATATTTTTCTGAAATGATACATTCCTGTATGGCATTTAAACTATTAAATAAAAAATGCGGATTCATTTGTGCCCGGATTGCACTCAACCTGGTTTCATTCATTTGGTGATTTAATTCTTTTAACCTGTTTTCCTGGATTTCTAAAATATTTTTAGCTTTCAGACTGGCAATTTTATCAGCTGAAATGGCTGCCACTGTAGAAATAATGCGTACATGTTCATAGGTATAAAAATTCTTTTTGCTGTTTTCCGAATCTATCACCCCCAATAATTCATTATTGTAAATTATCGGGACTGCCAATTCAGATAACCGGCTGGCATCATCCCTTATATACCGGTTATCCATAGTTGTATCTTTTACCAAAACAGGTTTTTTGGTAGCCGCAGATGTTCCTACAATCCCTTTTCCAATGGGTATTTCCAATAAATTAATCAGTTGTTTTTCACCCGGATTTTTTGGCCCGGCAGCAGCCTTTTGAACCAGCGTTTGTCCATCTTCTTTGGCCAGGTATATTACACAATCCTCAAAACCCAACCGGGAAACGATATTTCTTGCCATATCCCATAACAGATCATCAATGTTTGAATAGTGATTGTCGTTCGTAGCAAAGTACTCAACCAACTTTTGTCCTTCAGTTCTTGATTTCCTTTTTTTAGTTGTGGTATGAATAAAAAATGCGGTTAGTATAATTAATGATATTAAAAGTGTTAAAAACCACAGACTTCGCCAGAAGGGGGGTACAATTGTAAATGAAGCAATATTCTCGCTTTCAACCCAATCAGAGGAGTTATATGAAGCCTGCAATCGAAAAGTATAATCCCCGGGTGAAAGGTTATAAGTGATCTGGTGATTGGGAGTAGGTTCACTCCAGTTTTTATCCAGGCCTTCTAATAAATACCTGTACATAATTCTGCTTCCGGCAATGAGGTCAGAATTGGTGAAATAGAAATTTATTTTGGCATCATGATAAGGCAGTTTAAAATTATTTTCCGTGGTCAGGTTTTGCATCAAATTATCATCAAGCAACCGGTTGATGATAATTTTGGATTGAATTATTTTTTGATTTACTAAAGCCGGTTGAAACTTTATTAAACCATTCGTTGTACCAAAAAGTATTTCTTTATCATTTGTTTGAAATGCCGCCCCAATGGAAAAAGAAAAATTCAGGATTCCATTGCGCTCATCAAAATATTGAATGCTTTCTTTTGCCAGGTTATATTTTATAATTGCGTTATGATTGGTGATCCAGGCAATGCCATTTTCATCAACCTGGATATTATCAACCCTCGGATTTATTAAGCCATTTTTAGTAGTTAACGTTTTTATTATTCTACCATTCCTTATGATGGATAAACCTTCATAGGTTCCTACATAAATATCGCCTGTAGGAGACTCAGCCAGGCAATATATCCTGTTTGATGGCAATCCGTCTTTTTCGGTGAATTGGATAATTTTTTTTGTCAGCATATTATAATGCCATAACGATCCATTGGGGGATGTGGAAATCCAAATATCCTCACCGGAGGAAAGGATGTCGACAATCCGCTCTTTTTCTAAAGTTGTTTCAAGAAATCTGAATGTCGTACTGTCTAACTTAAATGATTTTGAATGAATGGTAAACAAACCCTCGTCTGTACCAACCAGCAGGTAAGGACCTTTTATCTTTTTGATCAAGCGTAAAGATTCAACAGGTTTAGGAATGTTATTGCGGGTAAATTTTTTTACCATGTTGCCCGAAAGATCATAAACATATAAACCGTCATTTCTAAAAGGAACCCAAATATGATCCTGGTTATCTATATCCATTTGAAGTGGACGCGATAAAATATTGCCAGATGTTTTATTTAAAATGAGCGCCTTGTTCCCGTTCGAATCTGTTTTTATCAGTTTATTAGCGGCACTTATCCATAACTGTTTGCGTTTGTCCTGCAGCACACTTTTTACTGCTTCAAAAAATACTTCATCCTTTCCTGTATGAGCGTAAATTTGGCGTTGAAAACCAAAGTTGTTGACATTTGTATATTGAATGCCCAGTTCCGAGGTAAATACAATGTAACCATCATCATTAGCCGAAGCCAGATGAATCACATTGGTACTGATTGTATTAGGAATTTTTACATTTGCCTGATATGTTGTCAATACATTTTTTTCAAGATCATATTCAATCAATCCTTCCCCTTTTGTAGATAAATAAACTTTTCCATTGGCAGCTTTGATCATTGCCCTAACCTGTGACCTGATAAACTGGCCAAATTGATTTTTTAAATCTTTGTGTGTTTTTATGATTTTATTTACCCTGAAATGTATTCGATGCAGTACAAAGTTTTGGGTTACTGCCAACAATTCATCATTATTTAATACACACAGGCTGGCAAGATTTTCCAGCCTCAATTCAAATTTTATTTTTTGGTTTAGAAAATCGATCAACACAATTCTATCCTGCTGTTGAAGCAGGAAATCAGCATCATTAATTTTGTTTACACTGGTAACTTTTATTCCATTTAAAATCTTATCAAGCCAGGGTGTGTGTTGTACTTTGGATTGATTATGAGGAAGGAAATAATTTTTGTTTTCACCAATGATTACCATGCCCTTATTGAGCACTTCAAAGCAAAAATCAACATCTTTGCTTTGCCCCACTTCATTAATAACTATTGAGTTAACTTTTCTGTGCTCATCGAGCATGGCCAGCCCGAAATCACTGCAAACCCAAATACGATTGCGGCTATCACAGCTGATGCTTGATAATTGGTTGACAGGTAATTCAGGATGTGATTGTTTATTAAAGTGAAATACATTTTTGCCATCAAACAGGTTTAACCCGTTCAAAGATGTGATCCAAACATACCCGTTTTTATCAAAACATGCATCGTTGGTATTGTTATTCGCCAGGCCTTGCTGCATATTTAAATTATGGAATATCAGCTGTTGCGAATGGCTTTGTTTCACCATCAGCAGTAGGCAGCAGGCAGTTAGCAGGTATGATATTCCTAGTTTCAATGGTTTTTAAAACAGATGAGAAGTTACAAAATTTAATGAATCATTTTTATAATAAGCCAGATAACAGGTCACCAAAGGGCAATCAAGGTGAATCTCATGCTTTGACCGTTTAATAAGTCAGTTTACCATTGCCTAAATACCCGTTTTTACTATAAACAGGGAGCTGTATATTGAAGCAGGTATTATTATTCATGATTGAAAACGATTTACATATCAAATTAGAAGAATTAAAAAAAGAATTAATGCACCAGGGTCTTTGGAAAAAAACATCCCCGGACTGGGTTCATGAATTCAAAGAAGAGAAGATATGGAATGAGGTGAATTTTTTAGAATGGTTACAGTTTGTATATATGCCCAATCGTTGTATGCAGACGGCAGATTTTCCTTTTAAAAGTCATGATAATTATATCGCATTGCAGGTTAAAAAATTTGCAGGCGAAGAAATGATGGATAAAAAAATAATGGCATTACTCATTGAAATTGATGCTATTTAGATAATTTAATGAAGCTTTAAGAGAGCGAGGGCCTAATCAACCAAACCGGGGTGCCGTACTATTTTACCATTAAACAAAGTAAATATTAGTATGGTACCCATTTTTTTTATCAGCACACTTGAAAATTAATTTTGCAATCATTGAAAACACTTAAGTCATTACCACTTATTGGATTTTGGATTTTGATCATCTTCCTGTCATTGTATTTCTTTTTAGATAATGTAATTGCATATTTTTTCGGTTATCGCAGCCGGAATTTCGGCAACAGTCTATTTAATAACCAGCTTTGGATAGTTATGCATTTGGTTGGCGGCAGTCTTGCTTTATTATTAGGGCCCATGCAATTCTGGCCGGCCATACGTAAAAAATTTACAGCCTTTCATCGTTTGTCTGGAAAATTTTATATGGCAGGTGTGGCATTAATAGGCATTTCAGCATTCCGTTTATCACTGGTTAGTTACTGCGTTCCCTGCCGCATATCCTTATTTCTTTTAACGGTCTTTACTCTTTTGTCAACCTGGTTTGCCTGGAAGGCAATTAAAGTAAAAAACATTAAAGTGCACAGGCAAATGATGGTACGTAGTTATGTGTGTGTACTGGCATTCGTTGCCGTTAGATTGGATGATATCGTTTCCCTGAACTTTTTGTTCGGCAATATTGAAGATCCTGTTTTTCGCAGGACGGTGAATGAATATTTTTTCTCGTTTGTCCCATTGATCATTGCAGAAATCGTGATGGTTTGGTGGCCGTCCGTTGCTTATCTTTTTTATAAAAAACAAAAACAGTACTAACATATCAAGTATCATGAAATCAATTGTTTCTCCTGTGTCAGCAAACGAAAGAGCGGATGTACTGGATATATTACGTGGTTTTGCCTTGCTCGGTATTTTATTAGCCAATTCGGCTGTCTTTTCCCAATATATCATGCAAGATCCAAAAGTAACAGCAACATGGCCCACAGCTGCTGCAGACAAAATTCTTGGTTGGTTCCATTTTGCCATGGTTGATGGCAAATTTTACTCCTTGTTTTCTTTGTTATTCGGCATAGGCTTTTCCATTATTTTTCTCAAAAACAAAAACAGGGGAACCAATGGTTTGCGGTTATTTTACCGGCGACTGATGATCCTGGCGTTGTTTGGGTTGATACATACTTTTCTGATATGGGATGGGGACATACTTTTTTTTTATGCAGTTTTCGGATTGCTCCTCCCGCTTTTCAGAAATGTGGCAGATAAAACATTATTTATCATTGCAGGTTCTTTGTTGCTTTCTCCTTTATTGATCGATTTCTTGAAAGTTATTACTCATGGCAGATGGGATGTTTCCAAACCATTTTTAAATGCTGCCCTGGCAAGAGACCAGTTTGTGGGTATTACGGAAGAAAATGCAAGACAATGGCTGCTTGTTCACAAAAGTTATAGCAAAGTTCTTGATTGGAACAGCAGCGGCATCTGGTGGGGATGGTTTTTTCGGATGGAAAGCAACCGCCCGGTTAAAGTCCTTGCCATGTTTTTAATTGGTTTGTATGTGGGTAGAAATCATATTTATAATCAACTGGAGCAATACAAGCCATTGATAAAAAAAATGCGCAACTGGGGCCTGAGTATTGGACTGCCTGCTGGTTTATTACATGCCTGGTTTCAGTTTGATGATCAGCGTCTTCCGGCCTGGGGTGGTTTGCTGGATACAACATTCTATGCATTGAATGTAACACCGTTGGCAATCGGTTATGCTGCAACGTTAGCTTTATGGTATGTGAATGCAAAATTTCTCCCTCTATTAAAACCATTAAGATATGTAGGTCGTATGGCACTTACAAACTATATTATGCAATCGGTTATATCGATGATAATTTATTACGGGATAGGTTTTGGATTGGGAAAAAATGCAGGGCCAACTTTTTACATACCTGTGGCCTTAATGATTTTTCTCTTCCAGGTTTTGTACAGTAAACTATGGTTTAGATTCTTTAATTATGGTCCATTGGAGTGGATATGGCGCATGCTGACTTATGGAAAGTTTTTGTCTCTTAAGAAAAATTCCAGGGAAATACACCGTAGGAAAATAAGTGCTGAAATTGTACAATGAGCAAGGGCTATGGAAGGTTGGTAAAATAAAATTTCCCGAAAAAAAGGTGTTAAACGATCAATAGAATGAACAAATACAAAACCCTTCATCTTTTCATGATCATCCCCATGCTGTTTATGCAATTCGGGATCTTCAGGGATTACTGGGGTGATTTTTCAGAAAACGCCTGGTCGGTTCATGTGCATTACTGGACAGGAACCATCTGGTATTTATACCTGATCATACAACCTTACTATGCCACACATGGACAGATCGTAAAACACAGAACCAATGGCATTATTGGTATGTTCATAGCCGGCGCAGTATGCTTGACAGCCTTGAGTATGATGCATCGGGATATTGTTTCAGCTGAAAGATCAGCAACCATGCGGGAAAACTTTGGGCCTTTTGAACCCTGGTTTTTCTTTGGAGTAGCCGCAGTTGAAATTCCCATGATGATTGCGTTTGGTTTTGCTGTAATCAAAAGTATCATTCACCGCAAACAAATAGAGAACCATGCATGGTGGCTCATATCTACTGTATTTATGATCATGATGCCGGCACTGGGCCGCGGCGTGCAAAATGTTCATATTGCAATGCAACGGCAGCAATGGCCCAATGTAGAAATCATGCCATCCCTCTATATTTCGGAAGGATTAATATTGGCTATGTTGTTTTTAGGAGCATGGAAATACGGAAAGCTTAAACATCCTGCCACCTGGCTGGCTGTGGCTGTTAATATGTTCAATCTTTTTCTGGAACCGTTAGGAAGATCAGAAACCATTCAAAATATACTAAAAGCTATCATTAAAGGCTGATATGAATTAAATTCCAAAACAAAACTAAATAGCATTACATGAGAAAAAATACAATCAATTTGATAATTTCCATTGTTTTCTTTCATTGTTTCCATATTGCTTCTGCTCAATCCATTCCTGAAAAGATAGAAGCGCTGGTAAATTTCTATTCCGATCAACAACTTTTTAATGGCAGCATACTCGTTGCTGAAAAAGGGAATGTAATTTATAAAAAGGCCGCAGGTATGGCCAATATGGAATGGAATGTACCTAATACCACACAAACAAAATTCCGGGTGGGTTCTATCACCAAACAATTTACCTCCATGCTCATTATGCAATTGGTGAATGAAGGAAAAATTGATTTACATAAACCAATCACTACCTACCTCACCAATTACAGAAAGGAAACCGGCGATAGCATAACTGTTCACCATTTGCTTACACATTCTTCGGGTTTACCTAACTATACCGATAACGATAAATTTTTCAGGAACGATAGTAAGCTTCATTTTTCCGTATCCGATTTTATACGCTTGTACTGCAGCGGGGACCTGGAATTTAAACCCGGCTCCCGTTTCAATTATAGCAACAGCGGCTATTTTATACTGGGAGCCATTATTGAAGCAGTTACAAAAAAATCATACAACGATGTTTTAGAGGAACGCATATTGAATGTTGTGGGAATGAAAAATACAGGCTATGATTTTTCTCAAAAAATTATTCCCAACCGGGCATCAGGTTATGAATCAAAGTTGGATGGTTATGCCAATGCTGAATACCTGGACATGGGACTGCCATATGCAGCCGGTTCACTTTACTCCACCGTTGAAGATCTTTTTCTTTGGAATAAAGCATTGTATACAGAAAAACTATTGCCAGATTCATTAAAGAAAATCATGCTTTCAGGTTACGTCGATGCCGGAGGTGATGCTGCTGCCTATGGTTGGTTTGTGCGGAATTTTCCTTCAAAGGATACCACAAAAAAAATAGAAATGATTTGGCATAACGGGGGTATCAATGGATTTTTATCTGAATTAGCCCGTTTTCCAAATGAGCAAAATTTCATAGCCATACTGGACAACACGGGTGGTGCCACTAGCAGGTTAATACAGGGAGTCATCAATATTTTGTATGAATTACCTGGTGAAAAACTAAAACCATCATTTGTTTCTGCATTAAGAAAAAAGGTCAGTACGGGTTCAGTGGATGTAGCCTTTCAGTATTATCGTTCTCTGGGTAAGGAGGAAAAAGAAAAATTTGATTTTCGGGGTGCCGAAAGGCAGATAAATACCTGGGGATATCAATTATTGAACGATAAAAAAAATGTGGATGATGCTTTAAAAATGTTTGAAATAAATGTATTGCAGTTTCCCAATTCTTCGAATGTGTATGACAGTTATGCGGAAGCACTGATGCATGCAGGCAATTTTCCGCTGGCCATTGAAAATTATAAAAAGTCACTTGAACTTGATTCCGCAAATAATAATGCAAATTTTGCAAAGGCCATGATCAGTGGAATGCAAGCAAAGCCCGATACTTTAAAAGTAATGGTAGATGGACATGAAATGGTATTATATAAAACAGGCACCAAAGAGCCGGTGGTTGTTTTAGAAGCGGGAGGGAATAGTGATCATCGCAGCTGGAACAGCATTGTACCCGAACTTTCAAAAACTATGACTGTGATTACTTATGATCGTCCTGGTTATTTATCATCGCAGTCATGTGCCTATCCACGTACAGCCGACAGGGTTGCCTCTGAACTTTATGAAGCCCTTACCAAAGCAGGTATAAAAGGTCCATACATTGTGGGTGGCTGGAGCTGGGGAGGTTTTTTTGCTCGTGCATTTGCTGCCAAATATCCTGCGTCAACAAAGGGTGTGTTGTTGATTGACCCCGCACAGAGTGAAACCTACCTGCAAATGTCTATTCAACAGCCCGATGATTATACAAAAAGTTTTGAAGATCAACTACCGGTTAACAAAGCATCAGAAGATGAGTTTACTGCTATGCTGTCATCCATGCAACAAGCAAATTTATCTGATGAAAAATACAAAGGGAAAATTGAGCTGCTAATCGCTGGTAGTTTCAAAGGCTGGAAAGATACAGAAAGGCCATCCAAACAAATATGGATCGATGAATTGGTAAAGTGGGCAAAAACAAGACCTAATATGCATTATCAGATTGTTGATGCAGGGCATGCTATCCAGTATGAAAAACCGGAAACTGTGATCAATGCCATTAGAAAATTGGCAAAGGATTAAAAAAAATAATTATTCCAATCAAACAAACGTATCATGTATTGCTCGCCTTCATATTTACATTCACAAGTCCGGAATTGTGAAATGTCATTTTTAAAAAAGGTGTTTAACCTGGTTGTTTGTTCTATCTTATTTCTGTTTAGTAATGGTGCTGAAATTCCCAAAGGAAAAGATTTTTCCTGTCCCTGCTTAAAAATCGGACTTGATGATAAATGGGCTGATTCAAACCGTGTGGAATGTTATTTAATTCCCGTGCAACGAGATATCTTAAATCCTGGTGATTCCGTTTTTCGTATGGCGGTTGCCGTTGTTAAATCTGATCATCAGCCCGGTAATATTCCATTGCTATATCTTCATGGCGGACCGGGAATATCAACTCTCGGCAATCTTCCTAAATATTTGAATGCCCCTGCATGGCAACATTTGCGGCAAAACAGGAATATCATTTTCTTTGATTACCGCGGTACAGGCTTTTCTGAACCCGCACTTTGCAAAAATGAGCTCGATACGTTGATGCAATTCGGAAGATCAAATCCAACCTACGAACAATGGATCGAAAGAGAAGTACAGGAATATTTGAAATGCAGAAATGCTTTGCCCGCTACAGGCATTAGTTTAGGTTCATTCACCTCAATGCAAATGGCAGCTGATGCGGATGAAATCAGGAAAGCCCTTAAAATTGACACCTGGAATGTTTACGGTGTTTCCTATGGAACGTTTATTGGTTTAAGCTATGTAAAAAATTTTCCTGCAGCAATACAAAGCCTGGTGCTGGATTCACCGTTTCCGCCTAATGTTCCCTGGCTTGATTTTGTTCGTCCTGTTAATACTGCATTTAAGTACCTGCAAAAAAAATTACTGGAAAATCCAGTCACCGCCGGCCAATTCCCTTCGTTTAGAAAAGATTTTGCAAAAGCCATTGACAGCTTGAATAAACAACCGTTGAAAATTGATGGTATCAATTATTATGGCGATCAGTTTGCCTGGTCGGTTTATAATGCATTGGTTAAATCAAAAATGGTGCGCATGGTGCCATTGCTTGTTCAGGAAGTTGCAAAAGGAAATTATGCAGTGCTGCCAAAATGGAAACTAATTAATTCTAACGAATCGTTTGGAAGTTTCCATGCAGCACAGCAATGGGCTGTTCTTTGTTATGAAAACAGGATCAAAGATCCAAAGGCATTACAGGATTCGCTGGCAAAAACTTATCCTGAATTAAAATCGTTTAACATGGGCTTCAATATCGCTTTGTGCGATGCATTCAGACCAGAACAACCCGATCCTGCAATTTTTGAGGCTGTAAAAAGCGATATACCTGCTTTGATTTTATCAGGAGGTTTTGATCCGGCAACACCTCCATTATTTGGTGCCATTGCAAAAGCTTCGCTTACCCAATCCACACATCTGGTTATTCCACAGGCTTCACATGCAGTAATGCATTTTAATCCCTGTGTTTATACAATGGTAGATGATTTTTTAAGCAAACCACAAAAAATAAATCCGCCTGCTTGTATAGCGGAGATAAAAGGTGAAATTGATTTTGTATTGAAGGATATAGAAAAAGTTATTGCAGATTATAAATAATAAAGTTTTGTTTCAATTTAATTTTTACACCATGACTCAATCACGTAAACAATTTTTAAATACCTGCGCAAGCGCCGGCTTTGGCATACTGCTACCTTTTGAACAGGTAGTAAATGGCAGCGGTGATAGTCAACCTGTGATTATGCATTCAGATGAAGGTGAAACTTATTGGATGGGCATGAGAAATTCCCCACTTACACTAAAAATAGCCAAAGACATACAGGGTAATACATCAATGAGTTTTTGTTCCGAAGAAATTGAACCCGACGAAGGCATTCCTGTTCATAAACATTTGAATGAAGATGAATTAATATTTCTGCATACGGGTGAAGGCATTTTAACTATTGGCGATAAAGAAGTGCATGTGAAACAAGGAAGCGTAGCTTTTGTTCCTAAAAATGTATGGCATGCCATGCGTAATGTTGGCAAAGAAAAACTCATTATGGTTTTTAGTTATTCACCTGCAGGCTTCGAAGGGTATTTCAGAGAGTTTGGTTCCCCGGTGGGTACACCCTGGCAACCCAAAACGCCAGGTGAATATGAAAGGCTGAATAAAAAATGGGGTATAGTTTATAAATAAAAATTTTTCAAAAAAGAGCTTATCTGCTGAAAATGTAAACTACAAAATATGCGATTCTTATTTATTTCCATTTTATTGTTTTGGACTGTATCCAAATTGCAGGCACAGGGCCGTGCGGCAACATTCGATAGCCTTTTTACCAACCTTCATAAAGAAGATAAGTTCTCTGGAAATGTCCTCATTGCAGAAAACGGAAAACCTATTTTTCAAAAAAGTTATGGACTTGCATTCAGGGAAAAAGGCCAAGCACTGAACAGCGAATCCATATTTGAGTTGGGATCGGTGGGCAAACAGTTTACAGCCATGGGCATCATGATTTTGAAAAAGAATGGCAAATTAAATTATGAGGATAGCCTCCGGTATTTCTTTCCGGAACTGCCTTATCATAATATTACGATCAGGCATTTACTGCATCATACTTCAGGGTTACCGGATTATATGGACCTGGCTTTTACATACTGGGACAGTACAAAAATCATGACTAATAAAGACATGATTGCATTGCTTGCTGACAGAAAACCGGTCATTCTGTTTGCACCCGGTGAAAAATGGGAATACAGTAATACCGGTTACGCTTTGCTGGGAAGTATAATTGAAAAAGTTTCCGGGCAATCTTTTAAAGATTTTATGGCGCAGCATATTTACCAACCATTGGGTATGAACCGAACGCTGGTATATCATAAGCGATTAGAAAATCGAAGTATAGATAATTATGCATATGGGTATGTAAAAGATGATAGCCTGGGATACATCATGGCCGATAGTTCTGCTGAAGTTGGTAAGATGGTGTATTTCCTGGATGGGGTTTTTGGAGATGGTATTACCAATTCCACAACAACCGATTTGTTGAAATGGGAGCAAGCTTTATACACTGAGAAATTAGTACCAAAAAAAATGATGGAAGAAGCTTTTTCGCCTGGCTTGTTGAACAACGGCAAAAACACGGAATATGGTTTCGGGTGGTTGCTAAAAGATTCCAAAGAATTTGGAAAAACTTATTTCCATTCCGGTGGATGGCCTGGCTATGCATCCTGGATTGAAAGATATCCTGAAACCAATAAAACAATTATACTCCTGGCCAATGCCGGCGCTGCAAATGGCCAAATAAAATCAATTCGTCATATTCTTCATGGAATGATTGAGAAGCCACCAGTCGAAATTAAAGTGGAGGAAAATGTATTAAAACAATATACTGGGCAGTATAAGTTTAATACAAGGGATACTTTGCAAGTTGTGATGAACGATGGTAAATTATTTGCGGAGGGTGCCGGGCAGGAAAAGCACCAGCTATTGCTCGAAAGCCAGGATACTTTTTTTAGAAAAGACAGGGATTATAAAATGCAGTTTGTAAAAGATGCAAATGGAAAAGTAAGTGCCCTCAATATTCTACGTGAAGGACCTGTTATAGAAGCCGTTAAAATCAAATAGCGTTATTTTAAAAAGAACTTAAATTATACAGGATTCGAACTAAAACCAAAACCCACATCATGCATAATTATATTTCACCCGTAATTCAAAAGGAGAGGGCAGAAATCCTTGATGTATTACGGGGTATTGCATTGCTGGGAATATGCATAGCTAATTATCCTGTATTTGCGATGTATGTTTTTCAGGCGCCTCAAACGCAGGCAGCCATGCCAAAAGCCAATATTGATACAGCGTTAAAATATTTCCAGGCAGCTTTTATTGAAGGAAAATTTTATTCTTTGTTTTCATTGCTATTCGGAATAGGCTTTTCTATTATTCTGCAAAAAATTAAAAGATCCGGAAAGCATAGTTTATCTGTCTTTTACCGGAGGATCATTATTTTATTATTGATCGGCCTTGCCCATGCTTTGATTTTATGGGACGGAGATATTCTTGTATTGTATGCATTATTAGGATTGTTGCTACCGCTTTTTCGAAATATGAAAGACAGATCTATGCTTATTTTGAGTGGCATATTGATTCTTTCTCCTTTATTTTTTGATCTGGTAAGAGTAATCTCAGGTGGTCGATGGGACCTAGCATTAATTTTCAGACAACTGGCTTTTTCAATTTCAGAAAACAGTGGAATCACCGAAAATAATTATACAAATTGGTTGGTTCTGCATAAATCTTTTGGTGATGTATTGGAATGGAATAAAAGTGGTTTCTTCTTTCGCTGGGATATGTTACTGGGTACCAACAGGCTTCCAAAAGTTTTTGCGATGTTTCTTTTAGGCTTGTACGTTGGAAGAAAAATGATTTATGCAAACCTTGAAGAAAACAGGCCTTTTTTAAAAAAGGTAAGAAATAGAAGCCTGTTGCTCGGGTTGCCAGCTACTATCGTGCATGCTTACCTGCAAAATGATCCATATCGTATTCCTGATGTGGTGGGTTTACTGGATACGCTTTTTTATGCATTGAGTGTTATACCCTTAAGTTTATTTTATATAACTTCTATTTGCCTGCTTTTTATAAAACCATCCTGGCAAAAAAAGTTATTGGTTTTTGCACCGGTTGGCAGAATGGCACTGACCAACTATATTATGCAATCGGTATTGGGGATTTTCATCTTCTATGGCATGGGTCTTGGATGGGGTGCCACTATAGGATTGGTTAATGTAATGTCTATTGCATTGGCTGTGTATATGCTTCAACTTATTTACAGTAACTGGTGGTTCAAATATTTTCAATTTGGTCCATTGGAGTGGGTGTGGCGTCAACTGACCTATGGAAAAAGATTGCCAATTATTTCTAAGTCCGATCGTGCAAGTTTGACCATTTGATCGATACATATTTTCAATAAAATCACCAGCAATAATCATTAAATATGCATAAGATTTTTCTTCCGGCTTTCTTTTTGTTTTTTACGGCAATACTTGTTCCCCAAATGAGTAAGTGTCAGCAAAAACAAAAAACCTTACTGGCCATTTTCCCGCATCCAGATGATGAATCTGCAATTGGAGAAGTTTTGGTGAAATATGCGCAGCTTGGTTATAAAGTACAACTCATTATTGCTACCGATGGAAACGATGGAACGAGAGTTACAAAAATTCCTGCAGGTGATTCTTTGGGTAACCTGAGAAAACAAGAAACAAGATGTGCCTGTAAAGTGATGGGAATAGAAGAGCCTATTTTCCTGGGCATTGATCGCTTAGATACCAGGATTGGTGTAGGTAAATATTTTGGGGAACATAAAAAACTGCTTGCTTTACTGAAAGAAAAAATAGCAACGATCGATCCTGATTTCATTATCACCTTCGGACCCGATGGTGATACCCATCATGCCGAACATATTGTTACAGGTGCTGCGGTAACAGAACTGCTGTTGCGGGAAGGATGGGTAGATAAATATCCTTTGTATTATTTGGCCTGGTCAAAAGTACAGGGAGAACTGTTTAACCTGGGTTACGTAAATGAAGCATATTTTAATATAACGGTCACCTATACACAGGAACAGGAGATTAAAGCTTTGGAAATGATGCCATGCTATGTTACACAATTTACGCCTGAAGAACTGAGAGAAGACCGTGAAAAGAAATTAAATGATAAAAACCATACAATCTATTTCAGAAGGTTTGTGATAAAAGAAGGCATGCAGGAGGGATTTTGAAACTTTTTAAGTTATTGAAAATAGAAAATTAAATCGGCAGCGGTTACTGGTAAAAATCAAATTATGTTTAATATAAAAAAACAAATCATTTTTCTGCTTACATTTTTTATTTCCTGCTACTGTTTTAGCCAGGACACAAGCAAAGTAGAATATAAAAAATTCCTTGCCCCTTCTATTGAAAACAATAAAGGCGGGGAAGATGCCAACAGGGGTCTTTCTATTTATCTGCCACCCGGTTATGACAAATCAAAAAATCGATACCCGGTCATTTATTTTTTACATGGCTTTGCTGTACAAGACAAAGAAATGATGGAATGGATTGGATTCAAAAACCTGATGGATTCAGCTATTAAAGCAGGTTATATCCAGCCTGCTATACTGGTACTGCCCAACAGCATGACAAAATACTTTGGAAGTTTTTACACCAATTCGTCATTGGCAGGAAATTGGGCGG